>JABIBA010000013.1 GCA_018652955.1 Candidatus Peribacter sp.
AACGTCTGAGCGGCGCTGAGCGTCACGTGCATCTGCCAACTGCTTAGTTGGGTTGATAGCAACAATAACAATAGAAGCCAGAATGGCGATGATACCGATCACGAGCAGAAGCTCAATGAGGGTGAAACCTGAACGTTTCATAAATATTGGGGGAAATCGATTACCCATATTGTAGTACACAATTTTTATACAAGAAGCATTGTGTGTTGACGCCCCCTACAAACATGGCAGATCAACTGTTGCGTCTGTGCACACCGTATCAATGCAGTACGACCAAGAATAGATTCCGTCGCTACAACTAGGGCTCGCACAGCTGCAGGGTGCAGACGGTTGGTCATCGGGAAATAGCGGAACTAATGCCTCAAATTTTCGCGTGTACTCCAAGGGAATGGTAAGAGGAACTGTTCGCGTAACATCAAATTCTACAAGAACAGATGCCAAATCCTCCGCACTGGATGTGTTGCGAATGATAAAGTTTGAGACAGTAACATTGCTTGAGCTCATCGCTCTGAGTGTATTTGCCTCTCCAACATATAACACCGACCCCGATACTCCGATAATTGTCGGATAGAGTGTGTCATCTGCTAGTTGTAGTGCGAGGATATCTCCTGCAGTCCCTATAGCTGGGTCTAGAATGCGCTCTGAGCTTCTGATACGGTTGGTAAGTGTTTGGATCAGCTGCACACCAGACTGTTCTACAGTGGCGATTGTTTGCTGTCTGACACGTTGCTCTGATGTCATAAAGAAGAACGCTAAGAGTACACCGCTCGAGAGCCCAAAGAAGGCGAGGAAGAGTAAAAGCTCAATGAGGGTAGTTCCGGAACGTTTCATTAGTATGAACAGGAGGTAATAGTTGCGACTTCTTGCCATGAATATACTTGAATACTTGGTAGTAATCTTTCGAGAACAATTTCTATACGTCTGGTATGTGATCCACTTATGCCTTCAAGGCAAAGCGTTCTGTTATCGTTACCAAACCCTCCCGGCTGCAAGATTTCACAACTTCCTTCGGAGAGAGCTAATGTTTCCGCCCCTGTGTATCCATTATCGAGGAACAAACTCATAAGGCCGCGCTCTGCACATGTCTGTGCATTTTCTAATGCCTGTGTGGACGATTGGAACGTTACTCCGTTTTCCATGGCTGCAATCGAAAGCATTAAGTACGACCCCAATACAGAGACAGCAACTGCCGAAACGAATAGCACGGAGATGAGGAAGACGTATCCACCTCGCGCGTTCGATGATGACTGGATATTCATCATGATGGTTGGAGGATAATAAATGCCGTATTGGTCAGTAAGAAAACACGGTCGTGCAAAATGTCGTACGTCACACCTCGGCCATCTCCTGTTGTCGTGTTATAGGTTTCTGTAATGGGATTTCCTCCCGCTGCAAACGTTGCGATATTCAACACTACGAGCTCTTGTGAGTCGTGATTGGTCGCAGCAAAAGCGTACGTTGCGGTAGGGTCTGCATCGAGCGCATTTACACTTTCTCCAGTCTCTGCGTTCCATGGAGCATCGGGTGGCACTGGACTTTCGCTGACATCAAAGAGGTGGAGCTCTTCTGTAATATCTCCCTGATTTCTTCCGACGAGAATGTAGTCTCCCAGTGCGGCAATAGACGTTGCGTCTGTAGTATCGGTTAAGTTGTACCCACCTCCTGCTGCAAATTCTAAGTCTGATGGATCAAATACATCTACTACTCTTAGCTCCATCGTATCCATAGAACTTCCAAGATATGCATACCCGTTGAGCAGGCGAATATCGAGGAATGAAGACCCTGGATCATTGAGGTCATCGAGCTGAGAGATGGAACCGAGATCCGAGACATCGTACGAATAGATTTCGCTCTCTCCTGTGTCCTCTGCTGCTGTGACATAGAGCGTGTCGTCGTAATAGGCAAAAGCGCGTGCCTTTGCGTTGCCGGGCACATTGATGGATGCAACAAAGTTGCCGGTATTAAATGATGATGGTGTTTCGATATCGTAGATGCGTACCTCCTGCCCTGAGTCTTCCGTGATAATAAACAGGTTGGTACCGACGATGAGAATGTCATGTCCTGCAGCCCCTAGATTAAACCCCTCGGCGATGCGCAGTGGATCGCTAGTATCCGTGATATCAAATACATAAAGACCCGCTCCTCCATCGGAAGTTTCTGATGTTGCAAAAGCGTGTGTCAATGTTGCTGCAGCAGAATTAAACAGTGGCGTATCGTCATCTATGTACGCACCATCCAGTGAAGCAAGTGCCCAGTTTCCCACCTCCTGAACACGGTGCCAGTCAGTAATTTCGGTACTCAGAACTGTGCTGCCACTTGCGCCTATGCCAAAGTCCCACACACTCAAAGCCGTTGCACTCATTCGCTCTGACGAGAGGGAAGTGATCGTGACAAATGTTGTGTACCCGTCCTCTGTTGTCACTCCAGTTCCAGAAAGTTCCCATGCACCAGAAGGGTTTAGACGTGCTCCAAATGTCCCCTCTGTCAGATTAGAAAAATCACTGTCACGTACAGCGCGCACTGCAGCAATTGCTTTTTGATTGAGGAAAACTGCGCGAATACGGTCACCGCTTTTTAGCATTCCTTGCTGCGAAAAGAGCATCGCATAAATCACTCCAGACACGACGATGGAAAACACTGCAACACCTATGAGTGCATCGAGAAAGAGTACACCCGATCGTTGGTAGGTCTTAATTCGCATTGCGCTGGATCATCCGCAGAATTGCTTTACCACAACCAAACTGGCGAGCACCGCGTGTATAGAATGGGAACAGGCTGCGCATCTGACGTTTGAGCCTTGGGTACTGCGAGAAGCGGTAGCTCTTCTTTCCTTCTGAGACATCAATTAATTGTTCGCAACTACATCCCTTCGTGTCGTTTAACGTAAAGTCGGAAATTTTCTTTCGTGGTCCAATACGGAAGATGTGACTATCGTTCGTCAGTGCATACCTCTTAAACAACATGTGTTCCGTCGGCACTGGCTCTGGCATGTATGTGTCTGGACAAAGGTCCAATGAGTTTAAAATTCCATCACCATCTTCGTCACCTTCACACTCTCCTTGGCGATCTCCGTGTGCACCATGTGCAGCCCATGATGACCGAGGAATTGTCAGTGTCGTGTGGTTTCTTGGGTTTCCTGGTGGGAAGTGACAGATCGCAATATCTGGATTGGATTCTTCTTCGGATGTTTCATCGTCGTCATCTGATCCTCCGCTGCTGCCTGAGTCATCGTCATCTGAACTAGAGTCGTCATCGTCATCAGAACTACTACTTGAATCGTCGTCGTCATCAAAGCCACCGCAAATACCTTGGCTGGCTGGCTTTTCTATTGTGAGCAATATCGCTGCATCTTGGAAATCTGCTCCTGAGCCTAAGTCCTGCAACTCTACAAGAGCCAGTGCTTCTTTTGCGCCAACCATTACCTTGCGGCTAGAGATGCGTGTGCGAACAAATGACTTGAGCTTGCTTGGTGTTGCAAAGATTGTGGTATTTGGATCGGACTGTTTGCGACGGAAAATCTTGATACGACCACTGCCATCTCCCGCTTGTGTTTGCTGGCGGAAGAGCCATGAACGACGTCCTTCTGCCTTAAGAATAATTGTACTACCAGAAGGAATATCTGTGAGGTAGTCATCTTCTCCACCATCAATATCCTTAAATCCAAATAGCGACCGCCACGTACTTCCTCCATCGGTACTCACATTCAGGCGGACTTCTATTTCTGGTCCACCCTTTCCGTACGTCACATGTGATCCGAGTGCTCTAAACGAAATGTCGGCCGCTTCTCCGAGTACAATACGACCGTTATTAACGGTAAACGCTGCAGCGCAAGGATCGATATCACCCTCGCTATTATTAGCGATGCCATCGTCGTCATCTCCGTCGCCATCGTCGTCATCGTCATTGTTGGCAACACCATCATCGTTGTCTCCGTCTCCGTCGTCTTCGTCGTTTGTAGTTCCTGAATCGTCGTCATCGGAACTAGAGTCGTCATCGTCATCGGAACTTCCAGAGTCACCGCTATCATCGTCGTCACTGGTGCCTCCTGAGTATGGAGTCCAGTGCACAAACAATGCGTCATCAAGACCTGTTACACGCGTCTGGAAGAGCACAGAACCCGAGTCGTACGCGAGAACAACTTCGTCTCCTCCTGCGCCATCGTTGAGCACGTTATCGAACGGGTTTTCTGTTTTATTGTTTCCCGTATCGTTGACGAGAGCTGTAATTTTTGCCCCTTCAAATATGATACGTGCATCCACAATTTCTTTGCTTCCTCCGCTATGAGAACCGTGTGCAAGTACGCGAATATTTCCGTTCTTGCGCTGGATAGACAAGCCTTCTACCTCTTCTACTAGCCCTCCATCTGTAGCGATTTGATTATCTGTTCCGAGGAGTGGAATCCACTGACCTTCCCCGTACGCCCAAGCATTTGGCCCGACATACACTTTCTTTTTTGCATTTCCTTGTCCAGAGTTTTCTAGTCGTTCCCATTCAACTTTGAATCGTGGATCGGTTGAATCTGCACAACTTCCTGTCTCCTGATTAAACGAAAGAAGCAGTACAGCATCTTGGAAATCCGATGTACTTGTCCCTAGAGAGCCGAGCTCTCCAAGCAAAATGACATCATATTCTCCGATGCTAATATTTCCGTCTTCGTCGATAACATCCGCGAGGAATGTAGAGAGACTCTCTTGGTTATCGAAGACATCGTAGTCTGGTGGGGTGTCTCCGTTGCGTAGAACTTCTATGTGCCCAGAGCCGTCGTTACTCAAGTACGTCTTATTAAAGAGCCATCCGTAGCGACCGTTTATTTTTACAATGAGTTGCTGATCTGAAGTGATGTTATGCAGTGTTTGCTCTTCTCCACCATCAATTTCAGATCCGCTAAAGAGCATATTCCATGTGCTTCCTCCGTCGGTGCTCACATGTGCACGCACTTGTATTTCTGGTCCTCCCGCTCCGTAGGTAATCTCTGCTCCCAATGCTTTTGCCGTCATACTTACTGTTCCTGTTGTTTGAATTGTTCCATCGTTACTTACAGAAAACCGATCTTCACAGGTTACTGGCCCATCGTCGTCGTCATCGCCACCACCTCCACTACTGCCTCCTCCTCCATCGTCATCATCGCCTCCGCCACTATCTGAACCGCTGTCACCTGTATCTCCTGAGTCTCCGCTATCTCCTGAGTCGCCTGTATCACCTGAGTCTCCGCTGTCGCCTCCCGTTTCAGCTCCTGTGTCTCCTGAATCACTTCCTGTGTCACCAGTTTCTCCCATGTCAGGCTCCTGAATATCAGAAGGACTGAGCATGCCGTCTTCGCTTACGGTAATCGTTCTTTGCTCTCCGTTAAGCGCTTCGAGAATAATGTCTCCTGTTGGAGAAGGGATTCCATCAATACGAGAAAAGACGACCTCCTCAATTCCATACACACTGACACTTGCAGGAAGTGTGAGTATTTCATCAAAATCTGGATCACGAATAGCAAAACTCGCTCCTTGAAAAATTGTCCCCTCAGGAACACGGAACCCCCACATGTCATCTTCTTGTCCAGTTTGAGACAAAAGCTGCGCACGCGAAAGCCCTCCCAATGTCTGCACGACAGCAAGATCTAAGTCACTTCGTACTTGATAATTTCGATACATCGGCACCGATACTCCTGCTGTAACTCCAATAACCCCAATGGTTAGCAGGACTTCAACAGCAGTAAAACCTCGGCGAGACATGGGTCCTATCCTATCATATGTCCCGTTTAATCAAGGTGTGCCGGCTTGCCAGAAGATTAAAATAGTATCTCCTGCATTTGTAACACGCGTCTTAAATTCCACTGATTCTTGATCAACAGCAAGTGTGTACTCATCACCACCAACACCTTCGTTCGTATTTCCGTCAAAGGGCTGTTCTCCTTCGTGATCTCCCGGCTCGTTTTCTATGTGATCAATATACCCTCTATCAAATTGAATAGTAGAGTCGATCACTTCTTTACCACCAGACTCTAGTCCACCGTACGCAACGATCCGTACGAAGCCATTTTGTCGCTGTATAGAAAGACCATTAACAGCTAATACCAAGCCGTCATCGATAATAGGAAGTGCATTGTTGGTTAGTGGGATCCAAACCCCTTCTTCGAAGAGTTGCGCTGCTTCTCCTACGTAAACCTTATTAAGCGCGGCACCGTTTCCACTATTTTTTATACGATCAAATCGTACCTTGAATTGCACCGGTGGAACTGGTGGGCCAGAGAGCGTATTGCCGCGTACTTTTACAATGCGCTGCTCGCCATTTAATGCTGTAAAGACAATATCGCCTACTGCACTTGGCAGTCCAAACACGGGTGTAAAGTGTACTTCGAGTAAGCCCGATACGGTCACCGATGGAGGGACGGCTATAACTTCATCAAAACCTGCATCACGCGATGCAAAATCTGTTCCAATAAATAGCGTTCCACTGTCTGCTCTGTACCCCCATGCCGAGGCCTCTTCTCCAGATTGAGCGATAAACTGAGCTCTCCTAAGAATTTGCTCTGCCTGCTCCGCTGCTAAATTCAGATCGCTTTTGATTTGGTAATTTCGATAACTAGGAATTATTGCAACACCCACAACTGCAAGAATGCTGATAGTAATAAGTAGTTCGACAAAAGAAAAACCTGATCTGTGCATGTGATTAGCATAGCACTTATCGGCCTACATTTCCGACTACACTGTAAATTGGCGTGATGATTGCAAAGGCAATCGTTCCTACTAGACCACCAATAAATAGTAGTAGCATCGGTTCTAGGATTACCGGTAATTTCTCTGCTGTTTCCTCTGCTTTCTTTTCGTAAATTTCAGAAATCTTAATAAGGGTATCGCTTAGCGTTCCAGACTTCTCTCCAGTAATAACCAACTGTTGCACAGAAATTGGCAGTAGCTTGCTGGTATTTGGAATGGCTGCAAAGCTCTTACTAAAGCTATCTCCAAGCATAATATGCTCTAAGAGTTTCTTGTAAAACTTCTTGTAGGCAACCATGTACGTTACGTCTTCTAGAGATCGCAGTGCCTCTGTAAGTGGAACACCTGCTTGCAAGAGTCCACCA
Source organism: Candidatus Peribacter sp. (assembly GCA_018652955.1). Lineage (GTDB taxonomy): Bacteria > Patescibacteriota > Gracilibacteria > Peribacterales > Peribacteraceae > UBA2170. Next base: position 7,073 of record JABIBA010000013.1, read on the forward strand.
AGAATAACACCAAAACGTGCAATAGTTGCAGAGCGAGCGAGTGATCCAATCCCTGGAACACGAAAGGCAAGCCACTGAGTAACCACACGAAATCTTGTAAACTTCGCTAGTAATATCAGCACGACAAATCCAACGAGCATCATTGGAATTCCAATAGCACCGTACTCAGTAAATAGACCAGTGATGTAAATAACTGCGCGTGTTGTAATAGGTAACTCTGCATTCAGTGAAAGCAAAACCTGAATAAGGTTTGGCAGCACAAACATTCCAAGACCCATCACGATGATGAACATAAGCACCATAACAATTGCCGGATAGATCATCGCCATTTTTACTTTTGCACGGAGTGCGCGATCTTTTTCTTGCTGCACAGAAAGCAGCTCCATATTGCGCGCAAGGTTTCCTGCTTCTTCACCAATACGCACGAGCGCCAGCTCGTAAGGAGAAAACAGGTACTGCTGTTCCATGGCTCTCCATAGCGGAATTCCACTTTCTACAGCCGCGGTAATTTTGCGAACGATCTTCTTTGTTGCTTTGTGTCGTATTTCTTTTTCGAGTGTCGCGAGTGCATCGATGAGAGGAAGTCCTGCGTTCATCATCATCGCCAAACTTTGAATCATGGCGACACGCTGCTTTCCCATTCCCATGTTATTCACCGAGGCAAAGAATTTTGAAAGCCCTGTCTTCGGCTTAGCTTCTGCAACGAATTCTTCTGGCTCTTTCTTTTTACCAATAGAAAACGAAAAGAATTTCTTTTTGAGTCTAGTAGGCTTTTGCTCCTCCACTGGTTCTTCTTCCTCAACTTCTTCTTGAGGCTCTTCTTCCTCCACCACTTCTTCTACGACTTCTTCTTCGATCTTCTTTACCTTCTTTTTTGTAGCTCGCTTCGCTTTGCGAACCGGTTTCTTTTTTGCCGCTGGCTTCTTCTTACTTTTTGGCACGTTTCTTGGAGAAAATGATTGCTGGAGGCGCAGCTACACGAAGAAGTTCTTCGAGAGTAGTAAGTCCCGAAAGAGCCTTAGTAAAGCCATCTTCAAACATCAGTTTCATTCCCTTTTTCCGTGCGTGCGCGTTGATATCCGCACTCGTTGCTCGGTTGATAATGAGGTTTTCGATCTCTGGAGTAATCTCGAGAAGTTCGTAGATTCCTACTCGTCCTTTGTATCCTGTTCCTCCACACGACTCACAACCTTTTCCTTTGTAGAGTGTTACTTTTTTTGATCCTTTGAAAAACTTAGCAGCCCCTGCAAACATCGACTTAGCAGAGCTTGCAGAGACCGAGTAACTGTATCGGCAATCTGGACAGATGCGTCGCACCAGTCGCTGTCCGATAATAACCTCAAGTGTAGAAGCCATAAGGAACGGTTCGACATTCATATCCAGCAAACGCGGTACTGCGGTAGCCGCATCATTGGCGTGCAGTGTCGAGAACAAGAGGTGACCGGTGAGCGCTGCATTAATCGAAATATCTGCAGTCTCTCCGTCACGAATCTCACCTACCAAAATCACATCAGGGTCCTGACGCACAAGAGCACGAAGCCCTGACGCAAACGTGAGGTTTGCCTTTGCATTTACCTGAATGTGGTTCACTCCACGGATCTTGTATTCCACAGGATCTTCAATCGTAGAGATGTTGATATCTGGCTGGTTACGCATCTTCATAAGAGCTGACAGTGTTGTGGATTTACCGCTACCCGTTGGCCCTGTGGTGAGGATCATTCCAAATGGTTTTTGTGCAGCTTTTTCGAGTACTGCCTGTGCCTCTTCTGTAAACCCGAGGTCTGCGAGAGACAGTGTGCGTACGTAGGCAGCGAGCAGTCGCATTACGATTTTTTCACCATCGACAACCGGAACAATGTTTACACGTATATCCATCGTACCTGCTTCGTTCTTGTGGCGAATGGCACCATCTTGCGCTGCGAAGTGTTCGTCGATACGCATGTTTGATTCGATCTTTACACGGTTTACCACCCCTTCGTAGTGCTCACGAGGGATACGTCCTGCCTCATGAAGTACACCGTCTACACGAAAGCGCACAACAACAATATCTTCCTGTGGTTCGAAGTGAATATCCGATGCTCGCAACTCGATTGCATCGTCCAAGATCTCTCCTAGAATCTCTGGAGCTACTTTTCCTTGCTGCTCAATGATCTGTTGGAACCTTGTCGCAAGAGGCTTTCTAAAGTGATGAAGAGAGGACTCGATGTTTTCTTGAGCGGTGAATACAAACGTGATCTTTCCGCCAAATTGCTTTGAGGCTTCTGCTTTTTTTGAGGAGAACAGCCCGCCAGACTTTTTTGGTTTTGCTTTGGTCTTCTTTGTTTTTTTGGCCTTTGTTTCTTTGCCGTCTTTTTTGGGCATAGTGACTTCATCTTGTTCGAAGTTGAGTCGCACTGCCTCTTCGAGTGTCGGTTCACCTGGGTCTGATGTTGCAACAGTGAGCGAGTTTCCTGCGTGCTTTACTACAATCGCGTGGTACTCACGTGCAACTTCCTCAGGCAATTTAGCAATCAGCTCTGGAGACGGTGGCGTTTCAGCGATGTCGTAAAACGGCAACTTGTAGTGTTCGGCTAACGCCTGTTCATAGAGTGACTGTGTAAGAAGCCCTTTTTCCATGAGAATAGAAAACAGTTCCATCTTGCGATCTTTCGCAGCCTTCTTGGCAATTTTGAGCTCCTCTTCGGAGACATAGCTTTGTGCTAGGAGTATTTCGCCGAGTTCTGAATCTTTAAGAGCCATATTATTTGATGGATGCTTTTACCTTTTTGATAATCTCTACGATTGGCGTATTGGACTTTACAAAGTAGTCCACTGCCCCCAGTTTCTTTGCGCGCTCTTTGTCTTCTTCTTGCCCCAAGTTACTGAGAATAATGATGGGAGTTTTCTTTTTGAGCTGTTCCATAAACGTAAATCCATCCATTTCCGGCATGATGAGATCGAGAAGGATCATATTGAACTTTTCTGCGTTTGCCATTTTCAAACCTTCGGCGCCGTCTGTTGCGATGGTGACGTCGTATCCCTCATGCGAGAACTTCAATTCCAATGCATGAGCTAGTGGTCGCTCATCCTCAACAATCAGGATCTTTTTCCCTTTCTTTGCCGGCGTTTTTTTTGTGTCTTTTTCGGCCATGCTGATTTAGCGAATAATCATTATATTTTAGCAGAATAAGCCGATTTGAGCAATGTAGGAATCTACTGGCAATATGAGTAAGAATCTCTATAATCGAATTCGTCTTCTAATCTGCTTTCTAATGCCAAAAAGAGCCCTCATTTCCGTTTCCGACAAGACTGGAGTTGAAGAATTTGCCAAACGTCTTATGGCAGCGGGATACGAAATTATCTCTACTGGAGGTACTTTAAAGGTCATTTCCGATGCGGGCCTTGATGTGATTGCGGTGGATGATGTCACAGGATTTCCAGAGTGTTTTTCTGGTCGTGTAAAAACTATGCACCCGAAGATTATGGGAGGGGTACTGTATCGAAGAGGTGACGCCGAACATGAAGCGCAGGCAAAAGATTTAGAAATTACATCGATCGATATGGTCGTTGTAAATTTGTATCCGTTTGAAGAAACTGTCGCAAAGGGGATTACTGGTGATGACCTTATCGAACAAATTGATATTGGTGGACCAACACTACTTCGCAGTGCTGCAAAAAATAACAACCACGTAACTGTGGTGTGTGACATTGCAGATTACGAACGTGTTATTTCTGAGATTGAAAGCAACGGTGATACGTCACAGGAGCTGCGTTCGGAACTAGCAACCAAAGTATTTTTACGCACAGCCGCCTACGACACCGCTATCACTACAGCCCTATCCGAAGGGAAAAACAGAGGACTGATACTGACAAATGGTACCGCGCTTCGCTACGGAGAAAACCCACACCAGACAGGAACATACTGTGACCTTTATGGAACCGACCGCGCGTGGAAAGTGATTCAGGAAGAAAAACAGATGAGCTACTTAAATATTTTAGACGCCGACGGTGCATGGAATTTGGTGTGCGAATATAGCGAACCAACTGCGGCATGTATCAAGCATGCAAACCCATCTGGTGTTGCGAGTCACAGTGATATCTCGGAAGCTTTCCAAAGATGTTACGACGCAGATCGCCTAAGTGCATTTGGTGTGATCGTTGCACTCAACACACCATGTCCTGCTGAAGTAATTCAGAAAATTATTGATCAGAAAATTTTTGCTGAAGTGATTATTGCACCGGGATACGAACCGGAGGCCCTAGAACTTTTGAAGAAGAGGCCGAAGCTTCGCGCTATTGAAATGAGCTGTCCAGAGGGAAAAGATCGAATGACTGCTCGCAGTATGTTGGGAGGAATCTTGATACAGGAACAAGACACCAAAGTAATTACTAAAGATGATCTGACAGTGGTAACAGACGCCAAGCCAACTGAGAACCAAATCGAAGACCTGCTGTTTACATGGCTGGTTGTTAAGCACGCAAAGAGCAATGCGATCGTATTTGCGAAAGATAAAATCACCACGGGAATTGGATGCGGCCAGACGAGTCGTGTCGACAGTACAATCATTGCAGCCCGCCGTGCAGGTGACCGCGCGAAAGGAAGTGTAATGGCATCGGATGCGTTCTTTCCGTTTGCCGATAGCATTGAGACCGCGGCAAAAAATGGGATCGTCGCAATTATTCAACCAGGTGGATCTATCCGTGATGAAGAGGTGATCGCTAAAGCAAACGAGCTTGGCATTGTGATGGTGACAACAGGAGTAAGGGCATTTAAGCACTAATACTAAGACTGTGAAAACTTATCACCTCTCAAAAGAACTCTTTTTATTGGGTCTTGGTTTTCAAGTGCGTCATCAACAACTCCCCAGTGCATTGCCACTTTTTCATTTCGATCTGGATCGTTTTCTTGATAATGATTGTGCACAAGTACAGATGTGTCAGGTCGCTCTGTCCAATCATGTATGAATGTATCCCCATTTACCTGCGCATGTATTGCATCGATCAACCGCTCTATATGTTGTATGCAGATCTCTCGTGCCTCTGCAGAAATATCTCTCTTGGGTTCTGGAGGCGGTCTATGTAATACATGTTTTATGAAGCCCATCAAAGACGGACCTGAGTACTTACTATTAATAACAGCTAAGCTCTGTTCCATGATGCGATCATTAAGTAAGCGCACCATTTGAAAATGTATTGCACGTACATCAATATTAATTGGTTCTGTGCTAGCATTTTCTGCCATCGTATTGAGTGTTGTTGCAAATGGATCTTCAGCCAAATCCTGCTCAAACTCATGCGAAAGAAGAGGTGCATTATTGTGAATCGCCTCTGCAACTTTATCGCCTTTAGCAAAGGCTATGGGACTTCTTTCTTTTCCATCAAACTTCCAAAGCAATACCTTTGGCCTGCCGATGTCGTCTACGTGAAGAATTTGTGTAGAGCCTTTTGATGATGAGTTTGGAATTTCAGACCAGCTATCTGTCTCTCGGGTTTCTGTATTACGAATAAGAAGCAGTGCGTTGTCTTTTACGGCTTTGCGAACTTCTTCAGGCGCTTTCGTAGCCCAAGCTTGAGTATGCAGAGCTCCATTTGTTGGCGTCCATTCTGCCCCAAAAGGATCAAGATCTCTTGTTTCAAATTGCTTATCATTGAGTGTAATTCTACCCATAGAGATCCCTTATATCACTTTATTTATTTTTGTCAATCGTTTGGTTACAAATCCCTCCTCCCAGCAAGTGCCTCTCTTAACGTTACCTGATCGGCGAATTCGATATCAGCTCCCATCGGAAGGCCGTGAGCAAGTCGCGTCACTTTTTCTACAGCACCGCCCAACTGCTTTTGAATATAACTCGCGGTGGCTTCTCCTTCGACATCGGGATTTGTAGCGACGATAATTTCTGTAATGTTTCCATCGGTACATCTATCGACCAACTCTTTCATCTTGAGTTGCTCGGGTCCCATTCCATCGATAGGTGAGAGCACTCCGTGCAGTACGTGGTACACACCTTTGAACGATGTCTTTTCGAATGCGACAACGTCGAGTGGGTTTTCGACAACAAGAATTGAAGTCTGGTCACGTGTTGGGTCTGCACACAAACTACACTGCTCTTGCAGTGTGACCATCTGACAATCTTTGCAATACTTCAGTTCGTTTTTAAGAGTGATCAGCGAACCACCAAGGCCTTCTGGAGATGCCTTAGAGCTGCGCAAAAGATGGAACGTTAAGCGCTCTGCAGACTTCGGTCCAATACCGGGAAGCTTAGAAAACTCTTCGATGGTTTTTTGAATTTGTGGCGGAAGTAGTGACATGGGAGGTGATGATACACCATCTTTTTTACTGCTGCTCAGGTTTTGCTCTTCTCCTCAAGCCTGCAATGCCTATGTGCTTTCTTACTTCAAGAATAAAATCTCCTGGTGCACGTGTTCCCGACACATCGCATGTTCCACTTTCCATTACTCCACTCCACTCATTATGTGTTTTTCCAAGAGGTACCATTTTCCATCGCCACTCTCCTTCTTTTGCACCTTCGAGTGTAAGAGTTTTATCGTTAAGTGTTGCACTACCCTTGGGCAGAGCTTCGTCGTACGCAATGCGCTGACCCTCATGACTTCGCACACGCAACAGAACTTGTAATAGATCGTCTCTTGTTATGACTACAAGGTCACTCGCACGATCTGCAAAGGCTGCCACATCCTGATTCGAAGAACACAATTCTCTAAATTCTGTATGAAGCCGCTCGTGTGTTGGGGAGCCCATACAAGAACGCTACTCCTTGAATATGGCTGTATCAAGAGGATAACTAAATATCTCGACCCTCTTTTAACCGCCTTCCAATGTCCTGCTCTTTCTTGCTTTGCCTCTTATCGTATCGCTTCTTTCCTTTTCCTAGACCCAAAATTACTTTGATGTACTTCCCCGCTTTTACCTCTAGTGGCACTAGTGATACCCCTTGTTCTGCGAGCTTAGTAGTAAGTTTTACTATTTCTTTCTTGTTGAGAAGTAGTGTGCGATCGCGTCCTGGTTCGTAACTTTCAAGATTTGAGGCATGACTATAGCGTGCGATCTTCATACCCTTAATAACAGGGGAGCCTGAGACTAGAGAAACGTATGCACCAGCTAAATTGATGTTCCCCATACGGCAAGATTTGACCTCTTGGCCTGTTAGCGTAATTCCTGCTTCTAGGGTGTCTACGATGTCATAGTCGTATTTTGCTCGCCGATTGTGGGCTATAGTTTTCATTTGTGGCGAATTATAGGCTCAAATAGGGTATTTAGACAGGAATAAGGGACCTTTGCTGCCTTGACAAAACTTTAATATAAGGTAAACTTCTTTATGTCGAAATGGACGCTTCAGGTATTCGTATCTGCGGGCACGGCTAGTGCCGACAACATTCGATGTAATTACGGCTTTCAGCCCAAATCTATTGTGGCTGAGAGCCTATTTCAAATACCGAAATATAGATCGATAAACTGATCGATGCGTGAATGGGCGAAGATCGAGACAATAGCACCAAGGACAAGAAACGGAGCGAACGCTACGTACTGCCCACGTTTTACCTTCCCAGAAATCAGCAATGCGCTAGCAATAGCGCCACCTAAGACATACGTCAAAAAGAGGCACACTGCCATACGTTCCCAGCTTCCCATTAGAGCCCCTATACCAGCCGCGAGAATGATGTCACCGCTCCCAAGGCACTTTCCACGACTGACAGCCCACTGAGCCCCAAAGAATGCCACTCCGAGGACGATACCATCGATCTCAAACTGTCCCAGCATAATACTGTACCCAACTGCGAGTGCGAGCAGAGGGATGTTGAGAAGATCGGAGATTGTCTGCGTACGAATATCAATAACACTGATAATAAGCATTAGCCACAGAATCAAGCTCAACACTATTGCCTGAGGGAGCACTGGACGATAAAAGAGCGCCGCTATAAATAGGGCTGCACTAATAATTTCTAAAAACGGATAACGAAATCCAATGCAATCTTTACACGAACGACACCGACCGCGCAGACAACAAAAACTCAGAAGTGGAATAAGTTCTAGCGGATGCAATGTGCGCTTACATGCACTGCACTGCGAGCGACCTCCAATAGACATACCCTGTGGAATACGCTCGGCAAGGACCGACCCAAAGCTTCCAAAACATAAACCCGCTATGCCAAATAACCATATCGTAAATGTCATTGGTTCTTATAATACCTTACTAGGCGAGCTTGCGCTTCTTCTTGCGTGTACCCCATGCACCACCTGCAGCACCTGCTGCGATGATACCGATACCCACTCCTGTATCTGGGAGGGCAGCTGCATTAGAACGCTCTACATTGTGGTCTGATTCATCGTCACGAATATCACCCCATAGATCTTCCCATGCATCTTCTGATTCCATTTCTTTAGTCGCCATCTGCTCATCCATTACACGGTCGATTGTCTCTTCGCTTGGCGCCTTATCCCATGCATCGATCTTTTCATCGATCGCGACAGATACACCTCCTGGCTCTCTGTCATTTTCAATAGCCTCTGCGTACTTAGGGTCGTCTTGGTTGTGACCTGGCCATGCAATATCGAGTGAGTGGTTGTCTACAGAACTAAGAAGTGAAGGATCGTTCTGTGCGTTGTCTTGTAACATTCCTGCAGCACGAAGTCCGCGACTGAGGATGCGCTTTCGGTTTCCTTTATCCATTGTTTTGTCTGCAATGTTCGACGCACCCAAATCAAATGTGCGACCACCTTCTGCAACGGGAAGTGTAAGGTATGCCGTTACTTGTGGCTTTGCATATTCGTATCCGTAGTAGAGTGCCAATGCCAAACCACCACCGATAACGGCGCCTAGGATCTGCTTCCATAGAGGTGGGCGATCATCCTCTGGCTGAGTTGGTACGATAGGTGTTTGTGTTTGGTCTTCCATAAGTTTTTGAAGTAATCACGTAAGTATAGCAGAAAAAGGCCTTTTGAGAAAGGTGGTTGAAGCTAAAGCCCTAATCTTAGCCGTTTTCTCGTCGAAGGCTGGATTTGTGTTCTTCGGGTTTATACGGCTTTGCCACCTCTATAGAGCACTCGAGATCGCTTTCTGATATACCTGGAGGAAGCTTTTGATCGTACCCCATAACAATAATATCTGGACTGATATCTCGTACAGGCTTGAGGTAATCGTCTGCGTCTCCCAGTTGAATATAGGCATCAGGGAATGCGGCTTTTAGCGCTGAGAGTCGCTCTGATTCTGACTGATCTGGAGCGATGCCTTTGATCTCTTCTACGTGCGCATCACGTGCGATGATGATGAAGAGATCGCCTTTAGATGAAGCTTCGTTTAAATATGCCTCGTGTCCTGGATGCAGATGATCGAACGTTCCGAACGTAAGGACTTTCATGAGCTATCGAAGGTCAACTACGTGGATTCTCTTGTCATCAATGAGGTACATCTTTGTCTCCTCTTCGTCGACGAAGATATCTTTGAGTTCACCAATCTGATCTCCTTCAAGAATGTACTGCTGAACATAGGATCCTTCACCTCCTCCTCCGCCAGGCGTAGCGACAATAACGCGACCGGATACAGGGTCTAAGAAGTACAAGTGTCCGTCGAATACCTTGTAAATCTTGGTAGCATTCTTAAGTGCCTCTTCAGGAAGATGGCGAATCGTGAATGGTTTTACCTCACCTCGGAGCAGCCTCATCACTTCTCCTCCTTCTTTGAGAAGGAAGATGTTTCCATCAATAGCCATGTCGACAGCGCCTTCTAAGTCTCCGTTTACATTGTATTCAGCAGGTGATGTGTATCGGTTTGCCAGTCGCTCATACTTATAGATCTGATTGTTCTCTGGAGAGAGAACATAGAGGAATCGTAGATACGTTTCGATGTCTGTTCCTTTGATCCACCCCGCTGGGTCTTCTGTCTTCATTGCTGTTGGCTGTCCGTTGACGAGTTCGATAATACTGTTGTCTGTCGTTTGGAATACTGTTGTCTGATACCGTGGGAAATCATCCGCATCTAAAATGAGTTCGTCTTCGACAAGGCGATCTCCATCTTCAACTGCGTTGAGAAGTACACGGTACAGATCTTGTCTGTCGTAAGCGATAAACTCACCATCAGGAAGACCAATAAATCCTAAGGCATCGATATCTTTATTCTTTGTAGCAAGGCTCACCACAACTCTTGGAGAGAGGCGAACGATGTTATTGATCTCTTCTCTTTTTGTGCGAATACGCTCGAGAAGATCTAGAGCTTCTGCACGGAAGAGATTGCTCTCGTTATCCATTACTTGTTTTGCACGCTGCTCTGCCTGCTCCAATATTGCATTGGCGCTATCTGTTTCTCCGGACAGTCTGCGGTTTTCTGCGGTGCGAATGAGTTGGTTTACTTCTTCGAGACGCTCTTCAAGCTCGACGCGAGACGCGCGACTTTGGCTTCCTGTTGAGAGGTTTACGGTTGCCCACACTACGAGGAATGCAGCAACTGTTCCTGCAAGAAGTAGCAAGTGTGCTCTGCGCTTTCTCTTTGGATCGGTAAGATCAGAAATAAATCCTGATACAAACTCCTGAATACGTCCTGGAATTCCAGACGGAACATAATCACTTACACGAGCTGTGACATCTGCCGCAGAAGAAAGTACTGCAGAGAGTGCACCACTTTTACGACGACGCCTGCCGCGAGAGGGAGTTGCTTTAAGAGACTTTCCTGTGGATGCTTTTCCTCTACCTGAAACATGGAAGAGGCCGATTGCCGCTTGTTCTTTTTCGGATTCAAGTTCCACAATAAGCTCTTCGAGGAGATGATCTCCACGTTGTGCGAGCTGTGCAAGCTGTGCAGGGGTTACTGTGCGAAGGAGTCTTTGAGTTGAGAGAATAATTGCATCGCGCTGCTCTAATGCACCACTCGCAATATGCACAAAAGCCGGTGTTGGCTTTCCGCGTGTGTACTCTGTGATTTGGCTCGCTCCACTTCCACGTACGACATACGCCTCAGCGCGACCTGCGTGAGAGACGTGTAGTACTCCTGATTTATCAATAATTCCCAAAATAGCGTGCACCTCATCAACAGATTGAGAGAAAGTAAGACCTTTAAAGAGACCGTTTAGTTCTTTGAGTGACCCATCTAGTCGCTGCGCTGCGTCTCCTTCTGTCTCAAGTAGTGCATGTTTTATAACGGTTTTACATTCTTTTTCAAGTGTCTTTGCATCAGCCGGAGAACCTCCTACTTGTATAAGTAGAGCCACATCCTCGCCTTTGCTACTCACAAAACTATCCGATATTAACGTGGTACCACGTTTCGGTCTTGTGTGGCCTGTTTGCACAGTTATCTCCATACAGTGCTATAGGCTACCGATCGAAGCGCATTTCAGCAAGCTGGAGCGAACACAGATGATGTTCGATACCTTCTCATTTTGTGTAGTACCTTGGACAACTTCTGTTATTTATTACTGATAAACCCTGGATCTATTTGATAGTAAAACAAAAATCTCAATTAAAAATTTGTTTATCTGAAGCCAAAAACTTGATGCCTCTGCAATTGGTTGCTTGTAATCTTGTCACGTTAGGACTATGATAAGTGCATATTAATTCATACACAATTCATAACTAATGAAGACAGTAGGAGAATGGCTCGGTTCCAATAAAGGAGATGAGCGGAAGAAACCAGCCCCGAAGGGCAACAATAATCAGGGTGGACAGAAATCAACGCCACACAGCGGGCAGAAAAAGCCGCATCAGGGGAATAAGCCTCCCTTTCGTAATAGCAACAATGCTAAGTCGAACAATAGGCCTAATACGCGTCCGGCCCACAAGCCAAATAATCGTCCAGCACAAAAGCCGGGTGGTAATTTTGCAAACGGCAAACTTCGTGTGTATCCACTTGGTGGATTTGAACAAGTTGGTCGCAACTGCTTTGTCGTAGAAGTGGACCAAGACATTTATATTATCGATCTAGGATTGCAGTTTCCGGATGAAGATATGCTCGGTATCGACTATTTGATACCCGACTGTTCTTCACTTCGCGGAAAAGAAAATCGCATTAAGGCGGTACTCTTTACCCATGGTCACTTGGACCACATTGGTGCTGTACAGCACTTAATGCCTGGGTTGCACTTCCCACCATGCTTCGGAACAAAGCTTACTATGGCATTTGTGCGAAAGCGTTTGGACGAAGAAAAGCTCACAAGCAAGTGTCGACTCAACAGTGTCGAATATGGAAAGAAGACTCGCATCGGAAAAGTCGATGTAGAGTTTCTCAAAGTTACACACTCTATTCCAGACTCCGCAGCGATTGCACTGCACACTCCATATGGAACATTGGTGCACACAGGAGACTTTAAGTTCGACCTGACACCAATTAACGAAGAGCCTGCAGACTTTCAACGCCTTGCAAAGCTTGGTGAAGAAGGAGTGTTGGCTATTATTGCCGACTCTACTAATGCATCGAAGCCTGGACACAGTAAAAGTGAATCCGATATTTCGGAGACACTCCACAAACTTATTCGCGATGCAGAAGGGCGCGTGATTGTTTCGACATTCAGCTCACTGCTCAATCGTATTCAACAGGTTACAGAACATGCCAAAAAATATAACCGAAAAGTGTTCGTCTCTGGTCGCTCTATGGTGACAAACATTGAGATTGCACAGAACCTCGGTTACATAAAAGCGCCTCGCGGAATGATCCGCAAAGTAGGCCCAGGCATGGATAAACTCCCTGACAACGAAGTAATCATTTTGACTACTGGAAGCCAAGGAGAGGAAATGGCAGGACTCGCTCGTATCGGTCTTGGAACCCACCGACAAATCGGTGTGAAGAAAGGTGATACGATTATTCTTAGTTCGAATCCGATTATCGGAAACGAACGTGCCGTTGCCAAAGTAATCAACAACTTAAGCACGCAGGGTGCCATTGTTAAAACCAATGCAGAACTTGCACTGCACGTTACCGGTCATGGAAACGCAGAAGATATTTTGCTGATGCACCGACTAGTAAAACCGAAGCACATTATCCCCGAACACGGAGAACCTTCTATGCGAAGCGCACACGCGGACCTTGCAAGAAAAATCGGATACGCGGATAACCAAATTCACTTGCTGAGTAACGGAGAAATCCTCGAGTTTGATGCAAACGGTGGTGCTCGCAGAAGTAAAAGTAAGGTTGAGGTTCAAGATATTATTATCGACGGAAAAGGAGGTGCTGCTGGTGAAGGCCAGCGTGTCATTCGCGACCGTCAAATTATGAGTAAAGGTGGCAGTGTTGTTGTGGTCCTTAAGGTCTACAAAGACAGTAAGCGCCTTGTTGGAGACCCTGACATACTCACGCGTGGGCTGATCTATGGATCGGAACAAGAAGTGATTACCAAAGAGGTCGTCGAACGTGCAAAAAAAGCGTACGTCGAAGCTCTCGATAAGGGGAATAATGATAGAAAAGAACTCAAGCGAAGCGTAAACAGTGCGCTCTACCGGTACTTCGATCGCAAGCTCAATCGTGAACCTATGGTGGTTCCGATTATTGTTGAGGTATAGTGCGGGCGATGAAAGATCTGCATTCGAATGGCCCAGAGAAAACTATGATAGATCTTTCGCTGCCAAAAACTACACCGCAGCCAACCCCTATCGCGCACAAAGCACCGCGCAAAAGGTTGAAGCTTAAGGCCCCAAAAGGGGCTCTTTCGGTTTTCGCACTGCTCTTTCTTTGCCTGTTTACCGCGGAGTCCACTGCGTGGGTTTCGTATTGGATTCTTACAGGACATCCGATGTCGTATGCCGTCTCTACCACTGAGCAAGAGATGATTACGAAGAACGCACAGCTCGTGGATATGAATGGACTCTCAGGGAAGGGAACTGGAGAGATGACGAACATGTTGGTACATCCGTACCTCGGTTACATTCGCCCACAAGGAGACCCCAATGCCGTACCTGGACAAGATTATCTACTTGGGAAAAAACCTCTGATCACTGAGCCCTCTGAGGACACACTTGTTGTCGGAATTTTTGGAGGATCGTTTGCCGAACAGTTTTCAGATCAAGGCAGTGCGATACTCAAGGCACTCCTCACAGAGCAGCCACAGTTTGCAGGAAAGAACGTCGAAATTTTTACCGCAGCAGTAGCGGGATACAAACAACCACAACAACTGCTGTCGCTTAACTACTTACTCTCCATGGGGCAGCACTTTGATATGATTGTAAACATCGACGGATTTAATGAGGTAGCAGGACCTGCCATCGAAAACATTCCACGCAATGTGAATCCTGACTATCCAACAGGGTGGTACCACCTTGCAGATCGCCTCCCAAATATGCAGGTGCTCTCTGGTATTGGAGAAGTGGCGTACAAGAAACAGCAACGCAAAAAGCTTTCACAGTGGATGCTTAGCTCCCCCGTACTTTCTCGCAGTAGCGTTGCGCAGTTTTTATGGAAAGGACTAGACGGTCGCGCGGTAACAGAAATCGCCGCATCTCAACTTGCACTTAAACAAATTCCTGCCACAGATGAGCACAACCAAGAACTCTTAGGACTTGAATATAGTTTTGATAACGAAGAAGAACTTCTCGGGGATCTAGTGGGACAGTGGGAGCGCAGTAGTTTACTGATGCACGAGCTCGCAAGCGCACACGACATCGCGTATGTGCATCTTATTCAACCGAACCAATATGTAGCAGGAAGTAAGCGGCTTTCTTCCGATGAGCAGTCTATTGCCCTTGGTAAAGACAATCCTTACGAAAGATGGGTCGTAAAGGGGTATCCGATTTTACGTGAAGCAGGAAGACGCCTCGCATCAAAAGGCGTGCTAATGGAAGACTTTACGCACGTGTTTGCGAATGTGACAGAGACGGTTTACAAAGATGACTGCTGCCACATTAACCAGTTTGGAAACAATATTATCGGCGCAGCTGTAGCGAAAGTTATACAGCAAAGCATCACAAGCGAAGCATTCGCGGTGTATCCATAATCTTTTAGATGACATGAGCCCGCAGCTCTTCTGTGGACATGGTATGACTATTGTCTGCAGCAACTTGTGGGTACCAGTCATCGTTATCATTGCCAGCCTGTTTACTACGCAGCTCTTCTTTTGTCTGACATGGAGCACAGTTTCTTGCGTAAGGAAGTGCGTTTAGGCGTGCTTTTGGAATCTTTGATTTTCCCTTTGATTTTCCCTCTGCGAGACAACCCTCACACAGGCCGTACGTATTATCTGCAATTTTTTCGATTGCCACTGCAACTGCTGCACGCTGCTCTTCTCTTGCCTCATGATCTCTACCAATCATCTCCAATGCACTTTCTTGTAGGGCTAAATCGGCAACATCTCCCTCTCCTCCGTGATCTCCGAGGTTGCCTACTGTAGCTGTCCCATTACTCTGAGCGAGTTCTGCTTCTAGTGCGAAAAGCCTTTCGTGCTGCTTTTTGTAGGGGTTATTAGGTGTCATAGTGCGAGCATTCTACGAATTTTTCGTGAAATGTCAATCATGCTTGTCAGAGTTATTATTGCCTATCGCGCAAGAGAGGTAATTCTGCTATAATTTAGCTCATGAATGCAATATTCCAACGTTTCCAATTAATGCTCTCTGAATCCGCGATTTCTGCATCCGATAAGGTGTGGGAAATCCTTCCAGAGATTTTATTCGCTATTGTCGTCGTCTTTGTCGGATGGGTGGCAGCCGTACTGGTGCACCACACGGTGCTCTGGATACTCGGTTTCTTTGCTGTTGATAAGTTGGCTGCAAAAACGCCGCTACAACGCGTACTCAAAAGTATTGGTATCCACAAAAGTGTGAGTGACATCTTAGGATGGCTCGTATTTTGGATGGTAATTTTGCTCACGCTTGTGGTTGCAGCTGATACGTTGCACCTCCAACAGGTAAGTGATGTGCTTGCGATTATGACGAACTACATTCCACAGATTATCGCTTCTCTATTGATGATCGTCTTCGGAATGCTTCTTGCGAAGTTCTTACAGATGCTCACACTACAAACACTGAACAAGATGGATATTACCTACAAGAAGTTTGTGGGTAAGACTGTGCAACTCGTCGTGTTGGTATTCGTGTTTGTCGCAGCGATCGACCAGCTAGGATTCAACCTACATTACATCCTTAACGGTGTTGTCACGATAGTCTCTGTTGGACTTCTGATGATTGGTCTTGGTTCTGCATTTGGTGCACGTACCGTGATTGATAATGCAACATCTTGCCAACAGCTTAAGCGTCAGCTTTCTGTTGGCGATACCATCGCACTTAATGGAGATAGCGGAACCGTAAAAGAATTTACGATGACCAATGTCGTACTAGACACAGAAGATGGCATGAAGATTCTTCCTGCCTCTCATTTGCTCACACACACATACAGTAAACGTTAATGGCCATATCGCCACGACCAATTCTCGTCTCCATACCTCACGCAAGTTCAGCCGTCCCCGAAGAGGTAGCGGACAAAATCGCACTCACTGCCGAAGAGCTTTTGGGATATACAGATCTGTTTACCGAAGAGATTTTTAATATTGATAATGTCTACAAGGTGCAGAGTAATTTCTCTCGTGTCATCGTAGACCCAAACCGAGCCCCTGATGATATCTCAAAAGAATACGAGCTCGCTGCAGAAGGGGTAACAGTGCACACCACATGGGACGGAAAGAGCGTGTACAAAGTAGAGCCAGATCAAGAGGTTGTGGACACACTGATCAAGAACTATCACGACCCGTATCACGAAGCACTCGAACAGCACATTCCTAAGGTTCAGTTTCTTATCGACTGCCACTCGTTTCTCCCTTTTGGTCCAAAGCTTAAAAAAGATAGCGGTAAGGAGCGACCAGATATTAACTTGGGAAATATGAACTTCTCTTCATGTACACGTGAACACACTGTGTTCTTCCGTGATTTCTTTGAAGAGAGAGGATACAAAGTAGCGATTAACTTTCCGTACACGGGTAAATATATTTTGGGTCACCACTGTCACCGTCGACGTATTCCACCATTCTTGGTTCCGGGTATTCAGATCGAACTCAACCAAGGGCTATATGTCCGTAAGGATGATCAGAAGATTCCAGAAAAAGTTGCGGAGTTTAAGTCGCTCTTCGAAGACCTTGTCGATGCATTCATGGTGAAGTTCTGTCCAGGTGAGTGCCCTGATGAGGGAGTTTAAACTACTCTAGTTACCTCACCACGTACTTCTCGCCCCTCAAAAGGAGTCCATCGACACATCCCGTGTAAGTCCGCAGCATGAATTTCTTTTTTGACTGTAGCGTCGACAATGACTATGTCTGCTTTTGATCCTTCGACGATATCTTCTTTACCGAGACCGAATATTCTATTGGGGTTTTCGAACATCAACTTGTAGATGCGCTCAGGCTTTAGGCGATTGAGCAAGATAGGCAACGATGTCTCTACTCCTGGTACGCCGCTAGGGGCATCTAGGGGACGACCCTCCTGTTTTTCTGCCAACGTATGTGGTGCATGGTCACTGGCCACACAATCTACAGCGCCCTCTTCTAAGGCCTGCCAGAGCGCTTCGTTGTCTGCTACGCCTCGCACAGGTGGATTCATCTTACAGAGCGTTCCAAGCTCCTTGTAGTCGTTCGTGGAAAGTAGGAGATGGTGCGGTGCAACCTCACACGTAACGGGTAGCCCCTCTGCCTTTGCCTTGGTTACAAACTCTAGACCTCGCTTGGAAGTGAGGTGAGCTACGTGAAACGCAGTGTTATATTTTTTGACGAGTGCGATCGCCTTTTGAATCGACTTGGCTTCGGATTTTACTGGTCGCATTACAGAATGCTCTGCGATGTCTTCTGACATGCTGGCAGCCTTTGCTAGTCTATTTATTTCTGGATCTTCACAGTGGGCAATAATTGGAATATTACATTCGGCACACGCGGCAAACACTTCTTCGATAAGGTCTTCCTCAATTTTTTGGTTTCCTGTGGAATGGTCAAGATAGAGCTTTACTCCACAACATCGCTTTTTAAATGACTGAAGCTCTTCGGAATTCGATGTCCATAAATCTTTAAGTGTTGCGAGGTGAATGCCCGACGTTACTCCGAAGAAAAATCGAATATCACAATCGGTAATATTTTTTGCACGTCGTATACAATCACTGAGTGCTGCAACGGTCACCGTTGGAGGATTGGTATTCGGCATGTCGCATACACATGTCACACCACCTGCTCTGGCTGATACTGATTCCGATTTCATCGTTGCCTTATGCTCAAAACCTGGCTCGCGAAAATGCACATGACAATCGATAAGCCCTGGAAAAATAAGATGCCCTACAGCGTTTATTATTTCGTCTGCTGTATCTTCTACGACTCCTACTTTTGTAATCACTCCGTCCACTTTTAATATGTCCGCTCGAACAAGTCCGGTTGCAGTAACGATGGAGCCGCCTTTGATAAGGGTGGAGGTCATGCTTGTTTTAGCAGCATAGCAAGTAATGCCATGCGTGCAATCACTCCGTTGCTTGCCTGTCTAAAGTATGCGGCGTTTGGCAACGCATCAACATCTGTACTGATTTCATTTACGCGCGGTAGTGGGTGCATCACGGTAATGTCTTTGTCCTTAACATGACTACCCTGAAGGATGTAACTATCTTTAAGTTTTTCGTATTGAGAACTGTCTGCGAAGCGCTCTTTTTGAATGCGTGTCATGTAGAGCACATCGGAGTCTAATCCATCTTCTAGATTTGACGTTGTTGAGTACTTCATTCCTTTTTCATCAAGATACGACGTTACTTTTTCTGGCATTTGTAATGCATCTGGAGCGACAAACGTGAAGGTGATGTCGTTATACAATCCTAGAAGAAAGCTGAGCGAGTGCACCGTGCGTCCGTAGAGCAAATCTCCCACCATGGTGACATTAATTCCGTCGAGTGTGCCGCGCTCTTTGTAGATGGTTACCATGTCCAAGATTCCCTGTGTTGGATGTTGTCCTGGGCCATCTCCTGCGTTGATAAACGGAACACTGGCGGTCTCTACCGCTAAGTCTGCACTTCCTTGTTCTGGGTGTCGCATCACAATAATGTCTGCGTACTGCGATGCCATAGAGATGGTGTCTTGAATCGTTTCACCTTTATAGAGCGAACTAAACTGAATACCTTCTGCTGTAATTACACTTCCTCCGAGGCGGTGCATAGCTGATTCAAAACTCATTCTGGTGCGCGTACTTGGTTCGTAAAAGAGAGAGGCGAGTACTTTTCCTTTCAGCAGATCGCTTCCACCGTTGTCTCGTACCTTCTCCATTTCTAATGCCACCTTTAAAATGCCGTCCATATCTTCTCGGGTGAGTTGCTTAGTGGACGTTAGATGTTGGAAGGAGAGTGGCATCTTCTGCGGCTTATTGTAGTGCAAAAAAGGCATTTGTCCAGCTTTGAGTTCCTGTACACTCTGTCCATGCCCTCAAAGCAAATCGCCACATCCACCCTCTGGCAGATGGGTAGCCAAATCACCATGGCTGCTCTGTCTATTTTAACCGTGAAGTTTGTTGCGATTGGACTGACTAAAGAGCTCGCTGGTAACTACAACTCGGCCTACGGATACTTACAACTCTTTGGGATTCTTGCAGACTTTGGACTCTATGCCGTGAGTGTTCGTGAGGTGAGTAAGGCGAAAGATAAATCCAAAGTGCTGGGAGCATTGATTGTTTTGCGGACGATGATTTTAATCGTGTCACTGGGGGCTGCATTGCTTCTTGTATGGGCAATGCCACAGTGGAGAGGGACACCACTTCCTATGAGTGTGATGATCGCTTCACTCGTTCCCTTTTTCACATTGCTCGCAGGAATTATTCGCACGGTGTTTCAGGTGAACTACAAACTGCAATATGTATTTCTTGCAGAGGTGACACAACGCATTATTACTACAGGACTTATCGGATCGTTTATCGTACTAGGCGTAAGACAAAGTACAGACCTACAACACTTACACATGATGCTATTTTTTGGTGGCGTCGGTGCGTTTATCCTGTTTGTTATCTCGCTATTTTATGGAAATCGATTGATGAAGATTCGTTTAACCGTAGACAAAACATTGATCAAAGATCTTGCAAAAAAAGCAGCACCATTTGGCCTCGCATATTTGTGTCTCGCGTTTTACCGACAGTTTGATATCACGATGATTGCGATGCTACGCCCCGACTTTGAAATCCAAAATGCCTACTACGGATTCGTCGTGCGTATGGCAGACATGGCATTTTTACTCCCAACATTTTTGCTGAACTCCACACTGCCAGTGCTCAGTGAACGTGATAATAATGGCGAAGACACGCGCGCACTTCTTGGAAAAACCTTTATGTCGATCATGCTGATTGGCGTAACGGCATTTTTGTTTGCAGCACTGTGGAGCAGACCACTTATTGCACTCCTCACCACGCAGCAATACTTAAGCACTGAGCTAACACCTGGGTCTGATACTGCGCTGCGATTGGTCTCCATTCCATTCCTTCTAAACGGGGTGATCTTGTACTCCTTCTACGTACTGCTCAATCGTCATGTGTGGAAACGTCTCACGCTGACACTCTTTGGGGCAGCTATCATCTCTCTAACGCTTAACTTTATACTGATCCCTCTCCATGGATTCGTTGGCGCTGCCTACACCTCCATTGTGGTCCACGTACTTCTCGCGGCAGCCCTCCTACCTCAAGCTCTTAAGGAAATGCCCATGCAATTGGATAGAGATTTGATACGAAAATGGGCGATATTTGGCATGGGGCTAGGGCTAGGACTTGCCTTATTTAAGCCAGTTTTGGTCAATGAGCTGAGTACGGTCATCGGACTCGTAGCAATGACTATATTGATGGGAACATTGGGGTGGACATTGCGGTTGCATAAATCACTATTGTAGTTTCTCGATATATTCGTAGGATTGGCTTAAATCGCTAAATCTGTTACAATATATAGATTTATGAAAACAAAACTAAAACTCATCTGCACACTGACAGCGCTTGCCCTAACGGGGAACGTATTTGCGCAAAGTGCACCATCAGCTGTGGAAGGCGTCGAGGCTACTGCAAGCAATGGTGAAGTGTCTGTTCAGTGGGACGCAGTAACATCGGACCCTATCGATTACTACCGTGTGTATTACAGTGGTGAATCTATTTTGGATAACGCAGGACTCTACGATGACTTTGAAGTAACCGAAGGAGACGAAACGACACTGACATTCTTGCCACCACAAAGTACTGGTGATTTGTATATCGCTGTTATCGCCGTCGCACAGAATGGATTGGAAAGTGATTTCTTTACTGCTGAGGCTCGCATCGAACTTGATGCAGTTGAGGCGCTCCCTACTGGAGTGTTTAAGGATTACGATGAAGACAAAGCTCCAGAGGAGCAACAGCCTACAGACACCCCGCCTGTACAGCAGGTTGGAGGAGCGACTGCGAGACTCTTAAAAGGAACCGTAGCGTCTCCTACTTCACTACTGATTGAATTCTCCGCATCGATGACTGTAGAAGCATCTCGTGCTCCAGAAGGACTAAAGATTGAAGGTCCTGGGGGAACAACGTTACAAATTAAAAACATTACGATTGAAGCAAAATCCATTACGATCACCACAGAAGCACAAGAACGCGGAGTGGTATACAACGTTCAGTTTAGCGAGCCTTTTGAAGGACGTGCAGGTCAGCTGCTTGATACAGAAGATCGCAGCGTACTACTCACCGGACATGCAGATGGTAAAGACCCAACACCAGCTGCTCCACCCTCAAGAGTGAGCGACCCGTTAGCGCCACCCGATTTGCAAGACATTACAATTGTGCCAGAACTTCAAGCGAATGGTGCTTACAGTGTGACACTCCAGTGGACTGTCGATAACACACCTGGCGACCTCTACGGTATCGTCGCCTACCAGACACGTGACGGACAAAACTTTGGCCAGCCAAATCTCCTTCCTATTGACGTAGGAGGCGTGCAACTTGCGGATGTTACCCCTGGATTCTTTGGTATCTATCTTCAGACGGTAAATTCATACGGATACGTTTCCCCTGGTGTATTCCAATACGTCAATCTGCCACAGTACATTCCTGGTTACGGATTTTATGGTGACCTGACATTCGGCAGCATGAATGCTGGTGATGACGTGAACTTTGAAGAGACCGAAGAGGCAACAGGTCCACAGGAAGACATCGCTACGCTAAGCGCTATTTCTGATGAAACTGTTACGCAGCCTCTCGAAGGAGTAGATCACTCTGCAGCATTTGATGAATCGAACTTGTCATTCAATTGGAGGTTAATTTTCCTCATCGCAAGCGCCGTTGCTGTACTGGTAATTTTGATTGTTGGATACATAGCCCTCACATCAAAAACAAATAGTTCTGTAGGGGTGTAGAACTGAAGATTGCTCTTAGGTATGCACAGAATGCATGATTGCTTTTTAGTGATTCGTGATTCGTGATTGGTAATTTGTGATTCTTGATTAGTATGAAACGCTATGGGAAAAACATTTGTAATAACGGTTGGTTTGATGGCGATGGTGATGGTGCTCGTGCGCGAGATTGCGCTGTTGCCCGATGGAAAACTTCACCTACATCTTCTTGATGTTGGGCAGGGTGATGCAGTCCTCCTTGTGGCTCCTTCGGGTGCACAGATTTTAATAGATGGTGGACCTGACCTTTCTACTCTTTCTCATCTTGATGCGCTTATGCCATTTTTGGATCGCACAATAGATCTCCTCGTTATCACTCACCCCGATGCCGACCACATCAGTGCGCTGCCTGATGTACTAAGGCGGTATGACGTCGCGCAGGTACTGATGACAGGGGCAGAGCACTCGTCTGGAAGGTACGATGCACTGCGAGCAGAGATTGCTGACAGTTCAATTCCTGTTATCCACCCTGACCCTGCAATAGACATTGTTATAGGGAGTGTCGTGCTGGACATCGTGTGGCCTACCCCGTTGTACACCGGCTCTTCGAACGACCAATCGATTGTCCTGCGAGTACTCTACAAAGAACATAGTATTTTGCTAACAGGTGACATAGAAGAAGATGCCGAGAATGCGATACTGGCTAGTGGAGCAAATATAGAATCTGATATTTTGAAAGTGGCGCATCACGGAAGCCGCACGTCATCGTCTACAGGATTTTTACTCGCGGTGGATCCTGATCTTGGATTGATCTCTGCTGGACGCGATAACCGCTTTGGTCATCCGCATGAAGATGTGAGTAGTCGCTTCATACATTTCTCCATACCCATAAAGACCACTGCCCGAGAAGGGGTGATCTCTATGAAATTTTAAGCGCTTATTTTACTTCTCCGATCCAGCTTGGCCAATCTGTTGTATCAACGTTTGGCGTTGCCTCTACTTCTTTGATGAGCTCTGCAAATCCACCAGTCTTAATAAGGCTAAGAGGAAGGTACTTTGCCTGCATTGTAGGGCGAAGCTTGTACGTCTCATAAAGGCTATCGACACGGCCAATCCAGCGAGGCCAACCGTTAGCATCTCTATCGGTGTATCGGTATGGAGCAGCTTCTACTGCAGGGGCAGCAGGAACAGATCCGAGAAGTAGGGCGAGTGCCACGAGGGCGAAAACAGCGTTTTTCATAAGTAAGAGTGGAATTAGTGTATGAATGTACAAAAGAAAGCAGCTGTTGCATAGGCACTAAAGGACTATTTCTCTATAAATGTAGAGTTGACATATTTGAAATATGAGTCAGAATATACTGTAGAATACCCACTCAGATGAATACCTTCCTTCTCCTCGCCGGCCGCAGTACACGTTTTTGGCCACTCACTGAAAAGACGCTTTTCCCGATATGCGGGAAGACGCTCCTTGAGCACCAAGTAGATCGCTTACGAGCAGGGGGCTGTGAGAATATTATTCTTGTTGGAGGAGCACATAACCTTGATGAGGCTCGGCAGGCTTTCCCGGATCTTCCGACTGTAGAACAAGAGAATCTAGAACTTGGCATGCGCGGAGCAGTGCTCAGTATTCTTAAGGAGTATGGATCTGACCCTCTTATGATCGTTGGTGGGAATGATGTTATCGAACCAAGGGCATACAAAGAGCTGATCGCTTCAGAGGGTGACGGGGCGATACTTGCCTACAAAGTAACGCAGTACTTCCCTGGAGGATATCTTTCTATTGATGGTGACCGCGTCACAGGGATAGTCGAGAAGCCAGGTGAAGGAAACGAACCATCAGACGCCATCAACATTGTTGCGCATGTTCACCGAGACCCAGCAGCGTTAAGTGAAGCACTGGGAGACGTCGACGAATCTACCGATGATGGATACGAGCAAGCGCTCGCAAAACTTTTTACAACAAAGGAATACAAAGCTGTTTCCTACGATGGTATGTGGCAAGCAGTAAAATATCCATGGCACCTCATCGATCTGTGTGAAGTGTTGCTCGAAGAAATAACCGAAGGACGCACTGACCCGACTGCAGAGATTCATCCGACAGCTGAGATTGTTGGAAATGTGATTATTGATGCAGGCGCACGCATCATGCATAACGCAGTAGTGCGTGGACCTGCATACATTGGAAAGAATACGATTGTTGCGAACAATGCCTTAGTGCGTAACTCCAGTGTGGGTGATGACTCAGTCGTGGGATACAACACCGAGGTGAAGGCATCAGTATTGCACAGCAATGTGTGGACACATATGAACTACGTTGGTGAGAGTGTTATCGGTAGCAATGTCAGTATTGGTGGTGGAACTATTACAGGAAACTTACGACTTGATGAGGGTGAAGTAATTTCTATAGTAAAGAATGAAAAGATTGGAACGGGTCGCACAAAATTTGGAACAGTGATTGGAAACAATGCGCGCATTGGTATTCATGTCAGTACGAATCCTGGTGTAAAAATTGGTGCAGGAACTTTTGTAAGTAGTAAGACTTTAATCAGCGAAGATATTGAAGATGAGAAATTTGTCACAACAAAAAATGGTGAATTACACATCCGAGAAAATCGCACAAAGTCTTCCACACCCGCAGACCGCGAAGTCTTTAGAAAGAAGTTATAAATTTAAATTGATAGAGGTTATTCAGAGTAGATTACGGCACTTGAACCTCTTTTTAGTATAAAAAAGTTATCCACATAAGAGTGTGGATATTGTGGATACCCCTTTGTACACACCTGAAAATACTTTTCCACATACGTTTTAATTATTTGGCTTACCTTAGGGCTCTAAAGGTGTTTCTTATAGGGTCCTAACCCTACCCCTTAGTTGTCCACGAGTTATCCACAGTGTCTCCACAGGAGTTTCCACAGGGCAGATCGCTCTGCATAGCCATCTGTAAACTATAATTGCTTAGGTTTGCTGAATCTATCCACAGGATTGCACTATAAAAATTCTCTTTGAAAAACCCCTTACTATTACTACTATTTTTAATTACTATCTATCTCCTATTCTTATAGACATATGAAATTTCTGTGTAAAACTTCAAATCTTCTACAAGCTCTCAATCTTGTAAGTCGGGCGATATCAAATCAACAAGCATTACCAATACTTGGAAATGTATTAATTAAAGTTGAAGGAAAAAGATGCCAGATAAGTGCGACAGATTTAGAGTTAAGTATTATCACAAGTTTTGAAGCGAATATTGAGAACGAAGGATCGATTACAATTCCCGCGAAAGCAATTGTAAACTTCGCACAATATAACAATGATGATGAAGTACTCCTTGAAACATCTGAAGGAACACAATTGAAATGTACATCAGCACATGCAAAAACAGTGATTGCTGGTGAGGCTGCTAGTGAATATCCAACTATTTCCCCTATAGATAGGGAAATTAATTTTTCATTAGAAGCAAAACCCCTACTAGAAGCATTACATATGGTGACATTTGCATCTGCAAAAACCACTTTAAGACCTGTGCTCGCTGGAGTGTATGTTCATACAGAGAAAGATAATTTAATTTTAGTGGCAACAGATAGTTACCGACTTTCTGAGTACACCATTAAAACAGATACGATTGGTGGTGATGTTTCTTGTATTATCCCTGCGAAAGTTTTAGAGGAATTAAAAAGTATTCTTAGTTCATACAAAGGTGATAAAAAAGAAAAAAATGAAGATGGAGACAGCGCTCCTAAAGGTAATACTCCAACAATTACTATTGCATTAAGTGCTCAGCAAATTGAAATTAAAGTTGGTAACACTCAACTTCTTTCACGTCTTATTGATGGAAAATTCCCTGATTACAAACAAATTATTCCTGATAATAAAACCACAAAAGCAAGTGTTAAAACTAAAGATCTCGCCACAATGGCAAAACGAATGCACTACTTCGCCAAGGAAACTAATAACAATCTAACATTTACCGTGCGTAAGAGTGATAACACTATTCATATAGCCACTCCTCACACTCAAGCAGGTCGAGACGAGGCTACACTCGATATTGAGCTCACTGGAGAGGATAATAAAATCGCCCTAAGCTCATCATATTTACTTGATTTCCTTGGGCACGTAGATGATGATGTTATACAGATGCACTTAACAGATAGTATGCATCCAGCCGTCTTTCATGTGCCGAGTAATGAGAACCTATTGCATTTAATTATGCCGCTTCGCATTCAAGAGTAAGAAAGGTGGAAGCTTAAACGGTTTAGAAATTAGTCCTATTTTTAAAATGCAACCCTCTCTCCTAGTAGGGACCAAAACTCATAGGGAATTAGACCAACTACTTGGCGACAAGCGGCGTCTTATAATATCTGGAACTTCTAATGAAACTGCAAAAGCACTCTTAGTGGGAAGTGTGTATTCATTTACCCCAAGAGCTTCACTTACGGTGACAGAAAATAATAACAATACAGAATCACTCTCTCATTGGTTCCATTTTTTTGGAGTAGAAGTGGAGAGATTACATCCGATTGAAAACGAGAATGAGGAAATAGTTCCAGAATCTCTACAGGCGTTTTTACGCTTTATGCAGGGAGATCATACCCAATCCTTTATTTGTGATAGGGATACGTGGGATGCACCATTTCCAAAATATGAAGACTTACAAAAACGAAAATTAATCCTTAAAGAGAAACAGAAAATAAACTTCACCGAAGTTGTAGAGACGCTTATCGACCTTGGGTATAGCCATGGTGAAGATATATATTTAAACCCAGGTGAATACAGACGCACTGGTGACATTTTTGATATTTATCCAATCCAATCAGATAATTCTTTTCGTATTTCTCTTGAGTTTGATGCAGTAGAAAATATTCTTTCTGTTGATGCGGACGATCTTTCAATAACCACGCAATGGGATGGACCCTTAGAAATATTCCCCGTGCTTTACGAACACACTGCGAGTCTAAAAGATCAAATCCCTAAAGATCACTTACTTATTTTAGATGACCAAGATGATATAGAGCCGTCACTTTCTTCGATGGTTCTACGGTTTACTTCGTTTCCAGAAAGCCAAGAAAACCACATACACTTGCGATATCTTTCAGTTTTAAAATTCTACACACTCACAGATTTCTTAAATGATGTGCGTGATAAGTTGCAGCAAGACTGGTCGCTTGTTGTAGTGACAAAACGTATTGATGAACTGCGTGCTATTTGTGAAGAGGAGCACATTCCCTTCACCGTAAAAAATGAACAACGAAAAGGGGCGATAACATTAGTGGGGGCAGAGCGTGATGACCTGTTGCCACATAGTTTACAAAACCCAGACCTACAATGTGCACTGCTTACCGATCGAGAAATTTTCTCTCTCAAGAAGGCTGGAAAAAACCGTAGCGTACAAAAGCTTGCACTCGACTTTATTACCTCACTAGTCCCTGGTGATTTCGTGGTACACATGGAACACGGTATTGGGCACTTTGAAGGGATGACTCAAAAAGATATTGATGGAACCGAACGTGAATACCTAGAGCTTACCTACGCAGAGGGTGACAAACTCTTTGTTCCTGTAGACCAGGCAGACAAGCTTAGTAAGTTCGTTCATGAGGAGGGAAACGAGCCAGTGCTCACAAGACTAGGGACTAATGAATGGAAGAAGGTGACGCAGAAGATGCACGAAGAGACGCAGAAAATTGCTGCAGAACTTTTGGACCTCTACGCAAAGCGTGCGAAGGCGCGTGGATATTCTTATGGTGAAGATGATAAAGAAATGAAACGGTTTGATGAGGCATTTCCGTACACAGAAACTCCAGGTCAGCTAAAGGCGATAGAAGACATTAAGTCTGATATGGAAAACGACCACCCGATGGATCGGCTGGTGTGTGGAGATGTGGGGTTTGGAAAAACAGAAGTTGCTATGCGAGCTGCTTTTAAGGCGGTACGAGATGGCAAGCAGGTAGCCGTAGTTGCGCCGATTACCATCTTGGCTGCCCAGCACCTCGAGAACTTTAAAAAACGCATGGAGGGCTTTAGTGTTCGTATAGAAGTGATGAGTAGATTTCGTACGCCAGCTCAACAAAAGGAAACGATTGAAAAATTACGAAAGGGTGATGTGGACATTGTTATTGGTACTCACCGATTACTACAGCCTGACATCGAATTTTTAAACCTTGGACTAGTGATTGTCGACGAAGAACAGCGCTTTGGGGTGCAGCAAAAAGAGCGCTTCAAGGAGATGCGTGCCAATGTAGACATCCTTACGCTCACTGCAACACCAATCCCGAGAACACTGAACTTGGGGCTGCATAAGTTGCGTGATATTTCTACGATTACTACTCCACCCCCAGGGCGTTTGCCGATTATTACTGAGGTGCGAAAATATTCTGATGCGCTAATGAAGCAAGCAATTGAGTATGAGCTTAAGCGTGATGGTCAGGTGTATGTGTTGCACAACCGCGTGGAAACTATCGATGCGTTTGCTGACAAATTGCGCGAACTTATTCCCAAAGGAAAATTTGTTGTTGGTCACGGACAATTAAAACCTGATGAACTTGAAAAGCGTATTAAGTCGTTCAAAGAAGGTGAGCACAATGTGCTTGTGAGCTCGACGATTATTGAAAACGGAATCGACCTTCCGCGTGCAAATACATTGGTGGTAAATGCCGCTGAGTGTTTTGGTCTTTCGCAACTGTATCAACTTCGAGGTCGTGTAGGGCGTTCTAAGACGCAGGCACACGCGTACTTCCTCTACCATGGTGCGAAGCTTAAAGACGACGCTCGCAAGCGTTTGCGGGCCATTGTGGAGGCATGTGAATTGGGTAGTGGTTTCCAAGTTGCCATGCGTGACTTAGAGATTCGTGGAGCGGGTGAAATTTTGGGAGCGTCACAATCTGGAACAATGCACACCGTTGGTGTTAGTCACTACTTGCGCATGCTTAAGGCAGCTGTCGAAGACTTGAAGTCTGGACGCAAGGGGGACATAGAAGAAGAGATCAATGTTGAGATTTTACTTCCGGTGCAGGCGATGATTCCGAGTTATTACATCCCCGATGAACAAGAACGTATCTCGGTGTATCAAAAACTTGCGGGAAGTGAAGATGAGAAAATTCTTAAAGAGTTTGAAGATGATCTCAAAGCAGAATTCGGAACACTGCCTGATAATGTAAATAATTTGTTTGCAGTTTTGCGTCTAAAAATTGCATGTCGTCGTGGTGGAGTTGTGCGTGTGAAGATGGAAGAGAGTGCTGATAAAAAAGAAATTGTTTTGACGTTGCACCCATCTGTTACTGCAAAAGAAATTATGGGAATCCTTAAAGTAAGTCCGCAGTGGCGCATCTCTGGATCGGCACTTAAGATTACATTTGATCAACTTCTTCCGAAGGCGAAAAACGATATTGAGTGGGTCGAAGAGTTGGCGAAGCATGTTGAGGGGCTAGAGAAGACAAAGCCTGCTAAGAAGAAATAGTATTATAAAACTGTTGTAAGAATTAACAACAGCTTGTTTTGTTTTACACTAAGCGATGTTCGTCCTAGTGGATTGTTGGGATAGTCATATTTTGCTATAATAAGGAGAAATATCAAACACAAACATTTTCATGACAAACGACACTACAATACAAATTCCTGCACTACCAAAACTCCCCGTTGATGGGAAAGAATTTTTTGATGTGCTGATGGGAGAGATAGAACCCGATCTTGTGTCGGATGCTGTTGAATCTCTAAAGGAAAAGTATGCAGATGAAACATCGGAGGAACATGAGGTTCGCATGGAGCGCTATCGCAATGCGATCGCGACCTATAGAGAAAAGCGCGATCATTATTTTGAGTCTATGGCGGACCAAGTGCGACAGTTTGAAAAAGCCCTTAAGGAATCTGCAGAAGGACGTGTAACGGAAATGGAGCAAACACGACTACAGGAACTTGAAGATATGTTTTCCACCGATGCATAATGAGATTTATTAAAGAACGTCGGCTACTACACTTTGGTTTTGGAGGACTGGAGATGGGAGGAGATGGATCTGAATCTGCAGAGACGCAAGACAAGACTCCAGAGGCAAAGGAAAAAGAAAACGACAATGTAGAAGACCCTGAGCAACTCATAGCAGATGAGCTACAGAAAGCTGAAAAAGAGGTAGACAAGAGCAAGAAGAACGTCGGAAAACGCCTTAGAGATCAGGCGGATAATTTTGATAAAATGGCAGCTGATGCGAGAGAAAAAGGAGATGAGCAGAAGGCCTCTAATTTAGAGGCAGATGCCGCGCTTCTTCGAAAGAGTGCAGCCTCTGTAGAAGCTGCGCAGAACGCTGGCCAGAAATCACTTGATGATCCGAAAGAAGGAAAGACAGAATCTGACAAGGATGCGAATCCTGAGAAGAAGACCACAACGATTGATGATGCCATCGATCAGCTTGATGATGATGCAAAGCTGGATCCCGGCAAAGGTCCAGAGGAAACTTTTAATGAAATACACAAAGATAAAATAGCAAAAAAGGTCGGTGAACAGTTTTGTAAGACTCATAACATTCCACCAGAGAATGCAAAGGATGTTGCAGATGTATTAAAAAATCCTGACGCGCAGAAGTTTTTCACAGAACTTATTGATGGGCTCGATGCAGAAGATGGACCAAAAACACCAGAAGAAGTTGAGAAGTACATTGCAGAAAAAATCGAAAATCTTCCACCAGCAGTACAGGAGCAGCTTGATAAGCTAGCAGCAGTTCTTGATAAAAAAGAAGACGGTGAAGATGGTAAAGAGAAGCCTAAAAAACAGACATTTGCCGAAGCTATTAAAGAGTTTATTAAAATGTTTAAAGAGTTCTTTAAGGGGTGGAGAAAAGAATTGGGCATCGAAAGTACCACTGAAGGAACTGGCGATGAGCGAGCAGATTCATCGAAAGATGCATACGAAGGTGTCGTGAACAAAAATAAAGAGTTACCAGTGAGCGAAGTACAAAAGAAGCTTACAGACCAAAAAGAGCAGGTGAATAAAAACATCACTGCTGTAGAAGGTGAAATAACTGGAGCTAAAGAGTCTTCTGAAAAAGCGGGTGAAAAAGTAAAAGAAGCCGAGAAGCAACAAGCGAGTCTAGACCCCTCAGAAGTAGAGGAATGGTCAAAGCTTGAAGGGCAGATCAAAGATCTTAAAAAGGCACAAAAAACTGCTGATGAAAATCTAAAAACAAAAGAGAAGGCACTGGAAAGTTTGCAGACTACAAAGGGTAACATCGAGAAGGCACTTGCATACTACAATGACATTGCTACAACGAGTGGCGGAAGCACAAAGGTGAATCCAAGCCTTGTAGACTTCTCAAAGACACCTCCTCAGGTAAAACCAAAACCTAAATCTAAACCTAAGCCAGAACCTGAAACTCCTAATAAAAAAGCCCCGACACTTAAGCCAAAAGCAGAGGAGCCTGATGAGTCCGATGAGGGGACGGAAGATTCTTCTGAAGGGTCAGATGCGTCACCCAAAACTCCTCCTGCAAGTTGGAACGTTGAAGGGGGAGAAAGTAATTCTGTAAATTCATGGGTGGATGATCAGGAGAGCTCCGCAGATAATGTCGATGGAATGTCCTCACTTTCTCGTGATCAAAAAGCAGCAGTGGTGAGTAATCTTAATGTCGTGGGCAAAAGTGGAGATAAGTTAGTCATCAAGCCTACCGAAGGAAATAACATGTGGAGAATTGGAAAATTTGGAAGCAATATTGGTATTTCGATGGTCGGCAATTCAAGTATCTCCGCAATGATCCCGATGGATGCCCCTCTTACGCAGGCCACTTTTGATTCGTATGCAAAGAAAGCTATTGAGTATCACAAGAGTGAAGTTGCAGATGAGGCAGGAATGGGAGATGGGTTTGAAGTTGCAGGCAATGAACCCATGGCGTACGTCACACTTTCGGATATGGCAGATGGCCTTACTGGAGGAATAGCGAAAGATAGTGAGGGGTTCCCTGATCTTCTAGCGCAGAGATATAACGTTGTGCGCGCACCTGGTGGAGATATTAATGCGTCACAACCTGGAGCAAACCCCGAGCAGCTACTGCGCACCCACTTCGCACAACTCAATGAGAATGGTGTCACAAATATCTATCTCAGTATTTACGCCCATGGATCTGAAGGGGCAATGCACTTTGGTAATAATAAAATTACCCCTGCACAACTTACGGGCATTATTGATGAGTTCCCTGATATGAAGGTAACAGTGAACTCGATTTCTTGTTACGGTGGTGGATTGGCAGAGCACATGGAACAATATCAAGACACTAAAGGTAATGCGAAAGATCGCGTTACAGTATTTACACAAACAAAGGGGGAAACTGTGAACTATGCCAATACAAGCACTAAGTATGTGACAGTATACAATGCCTCACTGGCGAAGTATCTGGCACAAGGAACTGGAGGAAGGCCGGGGAATAAGATGACGTATGGAGAGGCACACGTTCGTGCAGATAGAGATGCAAAATCAGGCCAATTGACCGATGCCGAGGTGTATACCAGTCGTCCAAATGCTCCTAGTGCGCACACAGCAGACCTTAATGATATGGGGCAGTTCGAAGGGATGGCTTAGGCTAGCCCAAATAGGCTATTGCCAAACTGCATAAAGTATTGGATAGCAGACTCTCTATAATTGTCTGAAACGGCTATTTCTGCTATAATAATTAGAAATACACAAATACACACATGTCTTCTCAAAGTTCTTCCAGTGGCTTGCCTATCCCACCTCAACTTCAAGGTGGTGCGGAGGTGTATAACATGATTATGGGGAAGATCGAACCAGATCTTACGAGTGACATGATCGATACCCTAGACGAGAAGTACGCAGGGGAAACAGAAGAGGAGAAGGTGGAGCGTATGAAAAAATATGCTGCTGCGTTTATTGAATATCAAAAACAGTTTGAGGCATACATGAATGACAAAAAGGCAGAAGTGAAGTCATTTGGTCGTGGGCTTAATCAATCCATAGAAACAGATAGTACTAACAAAGAAGCTTCAATCCTTGACGATCTTGAATCTCAATTTTCTTCATCCTCTTAATTATGGAAAATAGACTTATTTACTTTAGCGGTGGTAGCCCAGCTTCACCTGAAGGTGCTGATGCAGAGCCGCAGCAACCTGAGCTTATTGATGAATTTAAAAATCTGGTTACTAAGCTTAAGGCAGGAGAGGGGAAAGAGATTGTAGATGCTCACATTGCTGATGCAGAAGATGGCATAGGCGGTGTAGCCAAGCGTGCTGATGAAGTTATTCTTGATGCGGCAAAGCTTGCATTTGCAGAAGACTACGATGGAATTCCTGGTGAAAATAAAGAACTTGATGCACTTAATGCGCAGTTTGATTCTGTGCTTGGTCCTCTAAATGGACACTTTGAACTAGCCGATGATGGAGTGACATTGGAGTTGGTGCGAAATGCACCAACAACAGAAAAAGAGCGTATTACACAGAATTTTAAGAGCGCGATTAATAGGGCAAAAGAAGCGATGGATAGTGGGAATATGGTTGAGGCAGCTATTGCAATCGGAGAAGTTATTGGCGCATTCCTAGAGTTTAAGGCTGGCCTGTTTGGTAAAACGCTTAATAATGCATATGAGTCAGCAGACGTAGCCGAGAAAAAAGATATGTCCGATAGGCACACTAGGCTCTTAGGTAAGATAGGTAGCACAGCGGATGAAGATGGTGATGGCGATAAGGATATTGATGACTTGAAACTGTCAAAAGATGAAAAGGTGGAGGAATACGATGATAAACCTGCAGGTAATCCAAAGAGTATATCTGCCGCAAAAACGGCAGTGACTACGGCTAAAGCTACAGTTACAACTGAGGAGACTGCTTTGGCTACTCTTAAGTCTGGAGTTACAGATCCAATGACTGCAGCTGAAAAAACACAAATACAAGGGAAAGTAGGTTTGATAGCTTCAAAAAAACAACTAGTAGTAGATGCAGAGAAAAAAGTTACAGATCTTACTAAAGAGAAGGCAGAACTTCAAAAGGACATCGACATGATCAAGGGCATGAAGGAAGAGGGCGAAAATGCGCGTAAGCGATTTGAATCTGCATTAACAGAGGTAGGTAATGTGTTCTCTGGTTCAAAAAACCAGGATATTGAGAATCTTGGAATTCAAATAAAGGGTACAACTAACGTTCTAACTTCAGGGAGTGGATTTGATATTCGGCCAGCAACTGTGAGTGGAGACACCTTCCACACAGAAATAAACGATCTTCCAGAAGAAGTTAAAGGTGCAGGGGTTGTCAATGTTATTGATGCCACTGGACATGTGTCTGATCCAAGTAAGTTCATGAGATTTTTAGCCAAAGTTAATGCGTATGCAATAAAAATTGCCGCAGATGAGACGACATAAGGATTTGTATAAGAGCCTTGTTCGATGTGGTGCCGGGAAGAGGACTCGAACCTCCACGGGGGGGTGCCCCACTGGTTCCTAAGACCAGCGCGTCTACCAATTCCGCCATCCCGGCAACGAGCCTAGGATACTAGATTTTGGGTGTATATAAACCAATATATCCCTATTTTTCCTCTTCGTCTCCTGTGGGCATAACAGGCAATTCGGCTAGCATTTGCTTTTCTGTATCATCTGCATCTCTCTTCTTCTGAGCCCCGTCCTTATCGGCACGGCGTTTTTTGTGTCTTGTCGTCTCTTCTAGCTGGAGCTTCGCTTTACGCTCAGATGTAGAGGCTTTTGAGCGCATCTTGGTAGCCTCTTTTTTGATAATCTGAATATCTTTGTTTGCGGTTACCTCCGTGTCTTGTTCGAGCTTAATGTATTTCATACGGAGCTTTTTGCGTTCGCGTACTTCCATTGCTGACACTTTTCTCAGCTCCATTCGTTTTTGTGAAGGGTTTTGGTAGCGCTCGGCCTTGGCGGTCTCTCGTTGAATTTTTCCATCGAGCTTATCTTCTTCTGTGCGTTCTTTTATCTTGAGCTTTTGCTGTTGATAGAGTGCCTCTTTACGAATTTGATTTGTACGTTCTTTCTCAAAGATATCAGCAGTTCCTCGATCTTTGCGTGCTACTTTTTCGACGTTTTTCTTTGCACGTTTTTCCTCAGAGTCGGCAGTTAACTTGGTGCGTTTTACCCCGCGGTCTGCTTCGAGTTTAGATTTCTTTTTGGTGATCTCTGCCTGGTCTTCTTGTTTATCTCGTTGTATTTGCCAGCGGTTTCGGTTGCTCATCTCTTTGAGATACTGAAGTTGCGCCTTGCGATCTTTTGCACGCTTTTCTTTTGTCTCGGTGAGCTTTTTGAGTTCAGCATCTTTCTTCTTACGAAACTCTTCGTACTCTTTGCTCTCTTTCTTTTGGCGCTTCTTGTAATCCTTCTGGCGATCTTTTGCTTGTGCCTGCTTTTTCTCACCTTCTTTTACTTCTTTCTTTGCCCAGGCATCAGCGATGGCTTCATTTTGTTTGCCTGCCTCTTTCTTCGCAGCTTGGTTTGCCGCAAGACCCTCACGTCTTGTGCGGTTCTTTTCTTCAAAATTCTTTAACGCTTCTTTCTTGTTGGTTTTTTTATCGGCCATTGCCCTTATTATACCACAAGAACTAGTCTTCTAGTATCGCAATACCGAGCTCCTCAAGCTGCTCCTGTGGCATTGGAGACGGAGAACCGAGCATAAGGTCTTTTGCTTTTTGGTCTTTAGGGAAGGCGATGACTTCACGAATGTTCGGTTCATCGGCAAAGATCATGCACACTCTATCGAGTCCAAAGGCGATACCTCCATGTGGTGGTGCGCCGTATTCAAATGCGCGGAGCATGTGACCAAAGCGCTGGTCTGCGTCTTCGTCGGTAATACCGAGAACATCGAAGATCTTCTTTTGTAGTGCGCGTTCGTGGATTCGCATAGATCCTCCTCCGATTTCATTACCATCTAATGCAAGGTCGTAAGCCGTCGCACGAGCTGCTAAGGGATCTGTTTCGAAAAGCTCTTCATCGTCTGCATGTGGCCGTGTAAACGGATGGTGCACAGCTCCGACAGCTCCTGTCTCTTTACTCTTTTCAAACATTGGGAAGTCGAGGATCCATACGTAACTCCAGATAGACGTGTCGATCATATCCAGCATCTTAGCGGCGGCTTTGCGCACTTCACCGAGTGGTTCAAGTGCATGTGGATACTCTCCTGCTGCAAAGAAGATAATGTCACCGTCTTTGGCACCTGTCTTTTCGTTGAGTGTTTTTAAGAATGTTTCACCTGCGTTTTTTACTACAGGACCACTGTCTTCACCAACACGTACCCAGGCAAGCCCTTTGGCGCCGTGTCGCTGTGCGAGATCTGTAAGGTCATCGATGTCTTTGCGGCTCATCTTTCCGCCACCTGGTACGTTCATTGCCTTTACCGTTTCGGCTGCGGAAAACACTTTGAAGTCACACTCTTTAGCGATGTCTGTGACATCAGTAAACTTCAATTCAAACCGTAAGTCCGGCTTATCAGAACCGTAGGTTTCCATCGCATCTTTATACGTCATGCGAGGAAATGGAGTTGATTGAATTTTTTTGTCAGGGCGAATTTTTGCAGTGAGTTCGACGAAACATTCTTCAAGTTGCGTAAGAATATCTTCTTGTTCTACGAAACTCATTTCGATTTCGAACTGTGTAAATTCTGGCTGACGGTCTCCACGTTGATCTTCGTCACGGAAACATCGTGGCACTTGGAAGTATTTGTCGACACCGGCCACCATCAGAAGTTGTTTTAGTTGTTGTGGACTCTGGGGGAGTACGTAGAAGTTGCCGTGGTGGAGCCTGGATGGCACGAGGTACTCGCGAGATCCTTCCGGTGTACCTTTTACCATGATCGGTGTTTCAATCTCTAAGAAGTCGTTTTTGTGGAAGTACTCACGGACTGCTTGCACGATATCGTTACGCAGTTTTAAATTCTTCTGCATGCGAGTGCGGCGCAAGTCGAGGAACCGGTATTCGAGTCGAACGTCTTCTCCGATATCTTTGTCTTGGTCGATCTCAAACGGGGGAGTCTTGGATTCATTTAATACTGTTGCAGTACCGACTACTACTTCGATTGCTCCTGTCGGGTTATCATCACGTACGGCACCGTCGATACGTCCACGAACTTTTCCTTCTATTTTGAGCACCCACTCTGGTCGAACCTTTTCGGCCATCGCAAATTGCTCTTTGTTTTCTGGGTCGAACACGACTTGGGTAAACCCGTATCGGTCTCGAAGATCGATAAAGATAAGACCACCATGGTCTCTGCGTCTGTGGACCCAACCACAAAGGGTTGTTTCAGATCCGTCATGATCTGCACGGAGTTCGCCGCAGGTGTGAGTTCTTAGCATGCGGGCAGTATAGGAGTATTCGGCTGCTTGTAGCTAGATAATTTACTGTTTCTTAAGGATTTTCTTGAAAAGTTTGACAGTAGTCTTTATACATAGTCTATGATTGATTATGAAAAATACCATTTCCGCTTAGAAGAGAACGGTGCAAGTCTGCTATATACTCCCCAAGTTGGTAGTATAGACGAAATAGGTGCAAGTGCATTAAGCACTGGCACGGCGGTTTCTAGTATTAGTCAACAGGCAATTGACTGGGTTAAAGGAGCTTTTCCAGGTATTACTTTTTCAATCGATCGCATGAGTTTTGAGCCAAGTGATGAGGCTGCGATAGCCGAGATTCGACATTGTTTAAAAACAGAGGAAAATCCGCATAGAGTATTCTGTGCTAGGGAAGATGATATCGGCGATCTTTGATCATAGAAGCTTATTCATCGCATCCTTAAACTCCTCCACATCCTTAAATTCTCGGTGCACAGAGGCAAATCGAATGTAGGCTACCTTATCGATGCGCTTTATCTCCTTCATAACGTCGTTTCCTATGGTTGAAGAGCTGACTTCTTTCTTGTTCCCACCCCATTTTTCCTCCAGTTTTGTGAGCATTTTATCGATCTGCTCCTGAGAAACAGGCCGTTTGGTACATGCTACCCATATACCGCTTTCTAGCTTAGATCTACTGTACGGTTCGCGGGTTCCATCACGCTTAATAACAATGAGATTACTCATTTCTTGTCTCTCAAAGCTTGTAAATCGGTGTTGGCACTTTGTGCACTCTCGGCGTCTACGTACTGCACGACCGTCTTCTGCCAGACGTGAGTCTACAACCGAGGTATCTTCTGATTTGCAGCGGGGACAGTGCATAAACGAAGTGTAAGGTGGAAAGCGGAAAACGGAAAATGATTACAGGTCAATATTTCCCTTTCTTAGGACATGGAGCACTCCTTCGGATACATCGATAACAGTGGAAGCGTCGTTTTCTAGGAGTGGGCCGTCATCCAAAATGAGATCGGGCTTATGTCCTGCGTCGGCAAACTGCTTCTCGATATCTTCTTTGCTAAATGTATTCGGGTGTCCGTGGATATTTGCAGAGGTTGTGGAAAGTGGAGAGCCGAAGCGTGTCACGAGCTCTTGGGCTGTTGGATGTGAGCTGATTCTTGTGCCAATAGTTATTAGTGATTGGTTATTAGTGACTGGGGTGACGCTTAGTATATGAGGAGCGTCGTGTCTTAATTTTAGGATGACGGTGAGTGGCCCCGGTAGATGCTCGGAGGCGAGTTGCGATGCCTCTTCATTCCATTCAAGAAAAGCACGTGCTTGTTCTACTGTTGCAAAGAGTGCGCTGACTGGTTGGTCTGCGCTGCGTTGCTTAATTGCAAATAGTCGATCTACTGCGGCTGGGTTTTGTAGGTCACACGCAAATCCATAACATGTCTCGGTTGCATGAGCGACCACTCCACCTGTGCGCAGAGTTTCGAGAGCTTTCAGTATGCCTTCTTCTGATGAAGGGAGGATGTCCATAGTACGTATTAGGCGGCTACTTCGTATTTATCCTGTATCTCTTGTAGTTTCTTTTCGAGCACTACAGACATGTTAACGGTCATCGGTAGAGGAATCGTTTGTTCGCCTATCTTTAATTGTACCTTTTCTTTTCCGGGGTATGTTTCGAGAACTGATTTTATATCGAGCAGCATCTTTTTAGGAGCGCGGTCGGGGAGATCTATTGTGTGAATAGAAATGCGACTGTCGCCTTCAGGTTTTTTCTCTTCGGTATCTTTTTTCTTGAGCTTTGGTTTTTCGGTTAGTGTTTTTACTGTTGCGTCGAGTGCTTCTTCTATTTTCATTCCGTTGAGTATCCACTTACCGAGTGGTCCGAGGAATTCTTCTGATATTGCCTCTGTCTCTTTTATTTTTATTGTTTCTCCGGCAATCACGTTCCCTTCTTCGTCGAGCACTTCTATCTGCTCTTCTTCGATCGTAGCTTTGGTAAGCGTAAGGCCACGTTCAGCCTCTTCTTCGTCGAAGAAGTTATTCTCTTTAGCGCGTTCGATCATGCGGGTGAGTGATGCTTTCTTGATGGCGTCGGCACGCAACTGCAGCTGTCCGGAGCGGTTATCTAATGTTCCTCCCACGATAATTACCGTGTCAGGCTTTTCGAGATACTCAGCTGCTAATGCGTAAGTACGCGGGAAGAGCGTGATTTCAATTTTTCCTGTGGGATCTTCTAGGAAGACTATTGCCATGGTGTCTCCTTTCTTTGTGGTGATTTTTTTGACGCCCTCTACGATTCCTGCAAGTGTAATTTTTTTACCAACCTCTTTATTCGTAAGTGAGTTGGTGAGGTTAGCTTTTTTGCCAATGTATTTTCCAAGACCTGCTAGTGGATGACTCGAAACATACATTCCCAGTGTTTCTTTTTCCCACTGCAACTTTTCTAGTGAAGATGCTTCTATGGTTTCGGGGAATTCTATCTTTGCGGCTTCGGAGTCTTCCATTTGCGCAAACAGATCTGTTTGTTGACTGCTGACATCACCAAGAGATTTGGCGAATTCCACAATTTTATCGTAGTGCGTTACAACTTTGCTTCTATCTGCCAATGAATCGAGCGCGCCAGACTTCGAGAGTGCTTCCAGTGTTTTTTTGTTCAGCACTTTTACAGGCAACCGCGCGGCGAAGTCTTCTATCCCTTCAAACTTTCCTCCTTGTTCTCTGGCTTCTATTACCTGTAGTACAGAGCTATCTCCTATTCCTTTAATTGCTGTGAGACCAAATCGAATAGCGTTTTGTTCGGGGAGAGCGGTGAAGTGCCTCAAAGACTGATTGATATCTGGAGGTAGTACTTCGATGCCCATCGATCGACATTCTTCGATCTCAATCATGACTCGATCGGTGCGCTGTGCATCTGCAGACAGAAGCGCTGCCATAAACTCTGTTGGATATTTCGTTTTAAGGTATGCAGTTTCATACGCAATACGTGCGTATCCTGCAGCGTGAGATTTGTTGAATCCATATCCGGCGAATGGCGTGATAACATCATCAAAAATTTTCTCTGCGAGCTTTTTTGGGTACTTCTTTTCGAGTGCCCCATTAATAAACTTCTCTCGTTGTGCTTCGAGCTCAGACATAATCTTTTTTCCAATCGCTTTGCGCAGAATATCCGCCTGTCCCAAGGAGAATCCTGCAAACACCTGTGCAATCAATAAGATCTGCTCCTGATACACACCAATACCGTACGTAGGCTCCAGGATTGGCTTAAGATCATCGTGAATGTACTGAATCTTCTCTCGTCCGTGTTTACGTTTGATATAACTCGGGATCCAATCCATTGGACCTGGTCGGTAGAGAGACACCATCGCGACGATATCACTGAACTGTGTAGGTTTTAGTTGCTTTAGGTATCTGCGCATTCCACCGGATTCCAGCTGGAAGACTCCGGTAGTGTCTCCCTTTTGGAGAAGTGCGAATGTGTCTGCATCATCCATGGGGATCTTTGTAATATCGATACCTTCTTCTTTGGTACGTTCGATGATTTCGAGTGTTGTTTGAATAACCGTAAGGTTCATGAGTCCCAAGAAATCCATCTTGAGGAGACCGAGAGATTCGAGTGGCTTGGCTGATGACTGCGTGATGATTGTTTCGTCGTCCTTAGGCGCGCGCTGAAGGCTGGTGTAGTGCACAGTGGGCTCTTCGGTAATAATAACTCCACAGGCGTGCACAGAGACGTGACGCGCCTTTCCTTCGAGCTTGAGCGCGGTATCAATAATCTTGTGATAGATTTCGTTCGTGTCGTAGGCACTTTTGAGCTCAGGGGTTTCGAGCGCTTCGTCCAGTGTTGTTCCAGGTCTCTCGGGAATGAGTTTTGCAAGAGAGTTCATTTCGAGGAATGGCACTCCGTATGCACGGCCCACATCTTTTACCGCAGCTCTCGCTGCCAATGTTCCGAAAGTGCAGATTTGTACGACGCGATCGTTCCCATATTTTTCGCGTGTGTATTCCAATACTTCGTCACGGCGGTTATCCGCGAAGTCGATATCCACATCCGGCATGGATACACGTTCTGGATTTAAAAATCGTTCGAAGAGTAGCCCATGTTCTATGGGGTCTAGCGCTGTGATTCCGAGACAGTAACTTACTAAAGATCCCGCAGCGGACCCTCGACCAGGACCCACAATGATCCCGCGGTTTTTGGCTTCGTTTACAAAGTCCGCAACGATTAAGAAGTATCCAGAGAATCCCATTTTGTCGATAATTCCTAGTTCATAATCCATGCGTTCATGATGTTCATCTGTTGGATCTGGATACCGAACATCAAACCCTTTTTTGCAGAGCGAACGAAGGTAATCTGTTTCGGATTCTTTTTTGGGAGTTGGAAACTTTGGAATGTGATAGGTATCAAAATCGAATGCGACCTCACATCGATCTGCGATTACACGTGTGTTCTCAAGTGCTTCGGGTGCGTGGGAGAACATTTTCTCCATCTCTTCGAATGGTCGCATGGAAAAGTCACTATCACGCATAGAGAATCGTGATGGGTCATCCACGTGTGCGTTCTTTTGAATGCAGAGTAGTACGTCGTGCGCTTCTGCATCGTCTGGATTGCAGTAGTGACTATTGCACGTTGCAACTACTGGAACATTTAATTCTTTCCCCCAGTGAATTAGTTGCTGGTTTACTTCTATCTGCCCTGTAACATTTGGCAGTTCCATCAATTCAAAGTAGAAGTTTTCTTTTCCAAAGAAGCTTTGGTATTTTTCGACAAATTCTTTGATGCGCTCTTCGTCTTCTGCAAGTGCTGCCTGCGGGATCATTCCACTAATGGGACCCGTAAGAGCGATAAGCCCTTTTCCGTGCTCTTTAAGGAGTTCATCGTCGACACGTGGTTTGTAGTACATACCTTCGAGCGCTGCCTTGGTAGCAAGCTGCAGAAGGTTTTCGTATCCCTCTTGGTTTTCTGCAAGAAGTACGAGTGGATATCGCTTTGAATCGATTCCACTTTCTTTGTCATGACGTGTGCGCACAGCACAGTAGGCTTCGAGTCCAAGTATAGGTTTTATATCGTGCTTGTGTGCTGCTTTGTAGAGTTCTATAAGCCCATATGTAAACCCTTTGTCTGCGAGTCCTACGGCTGTTTGTCCTAATTCTTTTGCACGTAGAACAATCTCTTCGGGGCGAGGTAAGGCCTCAAGAAGTGAGTACGTAGAGTGGCAGTGCAAGTGGACAAAATCCTCGGGTTTCATAGGAAAGATATTGTAGCACTATTTACGACCCGCAGTCTTCTTCTAAGGCGGGGCTACATACTTTTATGAAGCTTCCGAGCTTATACACCTTGTATCCGGTGATATTGAGGTCTGTTTCGTTTGGATCTATAGGGAGAGAGGTGAGATATTTTCCATTTGTCGTTAAAACAGAAAGATCATATCCGCTTACTGGTGCATCGGTGCAATCGGTTCCTGTAACGGTATCTCTGCAGATATCGAGGGCATTTGCCTTAATCGTTGGGACTCCAGAGACGATATTACTATCGATAATATACTGCGAAATAGCATTCTCAAGTTCTCTCGTTGATACATTGCGGTTTACACCCCTGGCGTCATTGAGTTGCTTTGTTGGATTGATGGCAACCAAAATAATTGTGGAGAGAATTGCGAGTATCCCGAGCACGAGCAGGAGTTCCATTAATGTAAATCCACTACGTTTCATGAGTTACATTGTATCAGAGCTTGTCTACGGCTTCTTGGCATTTTTCCCATGTGGTTTTATCAGGTGCTTCTGCCCCTGGCTTTACTTGGAATGATCCGTTTGCATACGGGAAGCATTCATCAGAGTAGAGCGTCTTTATTATTGTCTCGAGTTTCTCATTGCATGGTCTGTAGATGCAGCTTCTTCGGAGGAAGTATGCATAGTTTCTCGCAAATTTACGGAGTCCTGTATTAGAGTTGATTACCAGTTCGATGTTGCGCTTTATAGCAGGTCGAACAGGTTTTAGTGCTTCGAGTACTTCGAGTTCTGCATCTTGAGCTTTGGGGAGAATGCTGGATTCTTGTGTTGCTTGCTTGTGTGAAAATGCTTTCCAAATACTGCGGAACATACTACGCGGAATACGTATTAGTCCGAGTGTATCTCTTTCAAATTCTGCAGTTTCCCTTCGGTCAGTTTCGTCCTCGTGTTCATCTGCCTTTTTTAGGTAGTCGGGATATTCTCGTTGTTCTGCCCATTCATGCTGCAGTCTAAAGAACTTCTTCCAAATGGTGAGGTGATCTTTTCTAAAGAAGAACGGTCCTCGTACAGCTATTGATCCCCATTCTTCTGAGGGTTTTATCTTAGGTGTGAGCGTCCCCTCGACACCGTCGTTATTGGTGCGATCCTCAGGAGCAGTGTCTGCATTACAGCCAAATACCCTGCGGTGGTCGACGTCTTCTACTTCTCCAAATCTTTGTAAGTGCTGGCGTTCGTTATCATTAAGCATTGTTTGATCTACGAGATTATCGATACTGAGTGTGGAGTCTTTGATGTGATCAATGTCTTCGAGGAATTCATTTCGTATATC
Organism: Candidatus Peribacter sp.; assembly: GCA_018652955.1. GTDB lineage: Bacteria > Patescibacteriota > Gracilibacteria > Peribacterales > Peribacteraceae > UBA2170. The sequence continues at coordinate 51,130 of JABIBA010000013.1, forward strand.
TTCAAGTTTTTCTAGAGCTTCAGCTTCTGCGGCAACGGCTTCGAAGTTGCTGCCGGCAAACTGTTTAATGAGTTCTAATTGGCAGCCGTATCCTGTTGAGTTATCTGCGAGATAGTTTGAATCAAATGGACAGATGGGTTCGTACTTCGGGTCTGTTGTTCCAGATTCTGCAAATACACAAATGCCATCGGTTAAGCATGCATCTTCTGTGTCAAAAAATTCATATCCTCCACTGCCATCTTTTACCTCTGTGCATTCATCAGATTCTTTAATTTGGCATTCTAGTTGATCGAGCACGCAACACCATCCTCTAAATGGATCATCAAATTCATTGTAAAACACCCAATCACTATCGGTATGTACAGGCTCTAGTGCTCCTTTGACTAAGTGCTTGTAGCGCTGATTTAAAAAGCTTGCGATTGTCTTTAGTTGTCGCAGTGCTCCTGGGGATTTTGCATCGTATGCTGCGTTTACTTCACAGCGTACTTCTTCCATTTTGGCTTCCATCATCGCAAGATCTAAGTGGAGACACGGAGTAATACTTGTAAGGTCTCGTGAGTATTCCACAGCCCTCAGATCAGTATCGACAAGCATGTAGAAAATAGATTCCATCGTTGAGAGATAGTGCAAATCCATCAGGTCAATTACTGATGACCCACGTGGTGATGCTTTCGCATTATTTATTCCCTCACTTACACGCTCCAGTACTGTTTCTGTGTAGTGTCCTGTTGGGTCTTGGTTGAGCAGGTCACGCGCAACGGGAGATACTGGGCACTGTGCAGCGACTACTGCCGGGAGCAGCAGAGCGTAAAGGCCTATGGAGAAAGAAAGTTTCTGCTTCATCTATTGCGTTGGAATTCTCTGCAGCTAAAGTCTTCGTCTACATAACGCGGACACATCATGGTTGGGAATTTTAACTCTCCTACATTATCGAGTACGTGGTACATCGTGTTGAGGAGATCCGTAAATTGTCTCGATCCTGTTCTTAAGTATTGCGTAAACATGTCTGTGGCAATTCTGGATCCAATAGCGGAGGCAGCGTATTGAATACCAAGACCAGTTGCATCGTATTGTTCTGGCTGCAATGCAAGATCATCGACGCTTTGTATAAGTGTAAGAGGAGGGAGTCCAATACGCTTAAGTGTATCGAAGCCACACAAGATCGGTGGTGTACGTGCAGGGAGCCCATTGATTTGGCAGAGAGCTATATCGAGTTCTTGGAGGATACGTGCAGGCTGATAGAGAGGGAGCCTTGGAGCGGTGAGTGCAGGAGGTGCCTCGAAGCTACCGAGGTTTGGGTCCGGTAGTTCGCAGCTATCCCAAGGGAATCCTTCGTCTACTGTTGTCAGTGCGGCGCGCCCAGGGATATCTCGTGCCCATTCTCGTGTCTCTTCTAGGCACTGCCCGGTGTAACACAAGTTGTTCCCGATGGTATTTTGATATTGCGATTGGCAACCAGGCCTGCAAGAAAGAGGGAAGGAGTTGTAGAGTGCTTTGATGCGAGGGTGCTGTAATGCTGCAGAGCAGGTAGTCGGTGATTTTAGCTGAGGGGCGAGGTCTTCTATGGCCGTATTAATGGCTTTGGAAACAAGTTGTGGGTCGATCCCGTCGTTGGTGCAGACATAATCTTCATCTGTTTTATCATCATCATGACTACTGCAACTAAAGTTTGCATACGCACTGGCGCATTGATCTATGGTGACACCAGCTTTATCAAGCACACCATCTATTGCGAGGAGTTTGCATTGCACGAAATAGGATTCGCGCTCAGCAGCACAACACGCTCCAGGGTCTTTATTATTTTGATCACGCATTCCTACACGCTCAAGTAATTGTAAGGTGCTGTCATTACAGTTTTGTTGTGCATGGATTATCTCGTGTGCAAGGAGATAGTATGCAAGTCCCTGTACAGGAGGATTCTCCGGTACACAGATTTCTATTCTACCGTTTTCGCGAAAAACAGAGGTGACTGCAGAGGTGTCGCTTCCATTACATGTGTCTGCGCATATAACATCTACGGCACAGGCTGTGCATTTGTTTGGCAGCATATCTGGTTGCTTCTCTGGAGTATCTTCTACGAGGTTTTCTTGTACGGTTTCTTTCCATCCTCCAATACCGCAGATATTCATTGCAGCAGTTTTGCGCGCAACATCATCTTTAAATCGTTCTGGCTGACAACGCGAAAGAACTATACCTCCTGTTCCTGCTGCGATAAGCTCATCCTCTTGTTCTGTGGTGAGGTCACAAGCTTCGTATTCTATGCGCCTACAGAGGTATCCACGTTTACCAAATGGATGAGAGCACACACCGTCTGTTTCGAGAGGCTCTGGAACAACTGCGTGGTCAGTAGGGTCTGCAGAACTCGTCGTCGAAGAACTACTAGAAGAGCTAGAGGCTGCTGGGTTTTTTATACCAACAAGTGGCTGGTCAAATAGCTGATCGTCCCCCTGTTTATTTGGGTAGTTTCCTCCGCGCACTAAGAAGCCTGAATACGTGTCGTAGCAATTTCTAGCACTATCGCCATCGAGACAGTCACCAAAATCGGGGTGATAGAGTGCTGCCTGTATAGGTTCTAATGGGACGTACCATTGCAATCCTACATCGTCGTAGCGCATCCAGATGTATACGTTTTTATCTTTATCAATAAAGCTTGGATAGAGGATGTGCTCGTCGTTCCCCAGATCTCCTCGGTCTGTTTGTATGCTTGTTAGAATTTTGAGCAGATCATCTTCAAGTTCGCACCACCTTCTTTCGAGCCAAAGGTTTTCGGATATGGTTGGAAATTCGGGCGCATCTGCACAAGGGCCTTCGTGATCTATGACGTATTGCACACCATGGCGATAGCGCCACATTGCTCCAACCATGTCGTCTTTGTCCTTTTTCTCTGTGGCGTCGTCATTTTCCGCTTTCCATGTTCGAATCATGTCCTGTAGGCGGTCTACTACTTTCTGTGCATCTGCCTTGATGGTGTCTTCCGTTCCACTGGGCCAAGGTCGTGCGCGCGTGAGTGTTTCGAGAATCGGTTCAATGAATGGGTCATTTGCTGTGCGCCACAAGTGGTTGATGCTTGAAAAGCGCGTAATAACATCTACAGGTTTTGCTGGGTATCCATCTATACCCATTTCATATCCAGAGACTATCGCCTGCAAATCTCTTCCAAGTTTGCGTAGCCAGGTGTTTCGCTCGATTATTGTTCGCAATCTGTTTTGTGCCATGAGACAGGCGATGTATCGATTTTTTATATCTGGATCACCACACATCTTTGCGTAATTGGTTTGTAGAGAGTCATCGGGATATTCCTCGTCGCGTATTTCGAAGGGAATTGTACTGTCATCTATATCATGAGTATCTAGATCAAAGTCATGAAAGACTCCTATAGAAATTCGTTGAATAGGTAGCGTGGTTTCTTCTGCTCGTGACTCAAGCTCAACAATATTTTTAATGCGTTTGTAGAGCGTGTCATCGTCTGCAGCGAATGCTACAGGCATGAGCAAGCCTATGAGGAGGAGAAGGGTGTTCATTCTTCTTTGTAGTCTCTAAGAACATCTTTGGCGTTCCAAATACGCGGTAAGCATGAGCTGGTCTCTGCTGTTAGCGCGGAGATATTTCGGATATCAAGAGATAGTCGCTGGGTGCATTCCAGTTCTGCCTCAAGCGGACGCAGCCTTCCAAAGTTTCCAATAAGCGTGAGAACACGATGCAGTGTTACGCGTGCGACTACGCGTTCTTCGTTGATGATTGCAGAGCGATCTAAGAATTGTTCCATGAGACCCGAGAAGAACATCTTTGTTATGCCTGGTTTGGAAAATTGTTCTACTGCTGTGTCATAAACAAGGTACTCATCAAACTCCATAAGAGCGCATTCATAGACGCGCAGGTATTCTAGTAACACTCTGCTGATGTCGTACTCACTTAAGGGGACATCTGGATCGTTCCATGTTGGTAAACCTGCCGCAAGACTTAAGAGCTCTCCTCCTGGAGGCAAGAAGGTTTCATAGTCCTCGGCATCACACTTTAATTCTCGTGGTTGTAGATATTCTTGCACTACTCTGTCGACTTGGTCGTGGTAGATCTCTGGCCATTCTTCGATGTACGTATCTCTGAACAGGAGATTTTGGTAGCGGTCATCAAAACGTGTACAGGGGGCAAGAATAGGGTGCTCATCGTATGGTCTGCCAGAGAAATCTGGCACAGTAACGTCTGCTGCATAGGTTTGTCCTATCAGTCCTAAGCCTATGAGGAGCAGTACGCTTTTCATTATTGTTGAATAGGAGGGGCAGAGTCACAAGAAGAGAGGAAGCACGGAATGCGTTCGAGTTGTCCAATCAGTTGTACTGCTTGTCGCAAAGTTCCTGTTAGTGGCCAACGCAGCTCTCGCAGGAAGATGTCGAAGTTACCTGCAAATTGAAGCAAGGTTCTAAAACCCGCATCATATTCCACTGCAAGTTTGAGCTGCTCTGTTTCTCGCCTTAATAGTTGATTGGAGATATCGTCACAGTAACTTCTACTGTCTGCTTGACTCTTTATTCCTGGTTCTGGTTGTGCAAAGTGACACTCAGGCCATGTTTGTAGATCTTTAAATTCTATACAGCCCACTGGTTGCACTTCTCCTACGTCTACAGGGTCGTTGCCGCCTTGGATTTCACTGAAGCGTGACGCTTCGCAGAGCGCTGCTGTTCGACATTCCAATGCGCGAATGCTTTGGAGGAGATAGGGGATGAGCTCGGAGGTCATGACACGTTTGGTTTCAAAAATTCCTATAATCGGAATAATTTCGCTGTGTTCATCATTGGCATCCATGACACCATCGGACCACTTCAGTGACTGATGGTCGGGGTGTGAGTTTCGCCATGGTGTTCCTGAATCATCTTTTTTGATCCATGCCCAGCCATCTCGGTCGTATCGTACATTTCCTATTTCTGCATCTTCAGCTTTTTTCTTTCCAAACAAATAGACTCTGTATAGACGCTGCTCACGTGCAAGTTCGCGGTTGGTACGTAGGCGACATGCATCTGTAGATGCAATGGGATCTGCAGCACCTACGAGAGCAGGTGAGCTAAGGAATATGAGGGCCAGAGTTATGGAGAGCAGGCGTTGCATTATGGGTTAGTAGGAGGGGTGCAGAAGTTATCCGTGCAGACTTCTCCTGGCAGCAGAGGCTTTGGTTCAAACCGTTCGATGTATCTTTCGATACGTTCCGCTTCTGGTACACGGAAGTTTTCAAACATTTCTTCCTGTGGCATGTCGTAGCGGAATCGATCATCTGGATTTGTTATGATGTTACTACTTTCGTCACGTACACGTTCCCGTACATCTAGCATAAGCGCATCGGGATCGTAGTCGCTTGTAACATCCAACATCCATCCATCACGTGGTTTACGCTCGTAGAAGTTATACAGCTGACACGCCCAGTCTTCGCGTTGACAGTATGTTTGTCCGTGGACGATTGGATCACGGAACTTTCCTACAGAACGCATATCATCCTTGAGGAAGATAGCAGGTCTAGCGCCTATGCGTTGGAAGCGTTCGTCGAGGTCTGCTTCGAAGTGCACGCATTTTTCTTTAGGGTCATTATGCGGTCGAATGCAATCTTGTTCTGTGCCCTCTCGTACACACCCACTTGTTTCACCTGCTTCGCATTTTTCGAGCGTGAGACTCTTCCAGAAGAGTTCATATTCTCTACTCATTCCATCTATGAGGTAGTAGGTTTGGAAGAGGAATACCGTAAGACTTAGGAAGTCTACGGTTGGCATTTTAATTTTTGGGAATGGGTCTCCAACTCTTGATTGCGTTGTTGTGCTAAACACTGCAGCCTCTTTAAATGAGGGAAGATCTGGGTGCCCTGCAGGAGTAATGACCCTAGGGAGGCCAGCGATAATTTCATCCGAAAGAGTATCAGGGAATGCAGGGAGCGGTGCCAATACGGGGTATTCGTCTGGTTCTTTGTCCTGCTCTAGCGGTGGTGGTTCGATGTCATCAAATGCAATACGGATTTGAATGGGTTTTAAGATCGGTAGCTTTATTGTGCGTTGTGGCTCTCTGAATGCTGTGAAGTCCAACACGATATCTGGATCTCGAATAGTATTCGGTAATTGTGGTAGTAGCGGAGGAAGAGGGAAGAAGCGATCGCAAACAGCAGGGTCTGGGAATACTTTAGGACCATTCTCTATTCGAGTTCGAATAACGAATTCAGCGCAGTCGAAGTATTCCGCAAACAGACTTAGGTCCAGTGCTCCACAACTTGGTATAAAGCCTTGGACACATTCTTGGAGTGTTTGATCTGCGATGGTACATAGGCTGACGAGGTCTGTATTTTGAATGGCTTGGAAGCATTGTGTGTACTGCCGCATGCCTCCTGTGGTGTCTCCAAAATTCTCTCTTCCTGGTAGCCAAGGGTCGAGGAGAGAATATACCGGAGAAGTAAATCGCTCATTGCGCGGCCACGGGAATGCTTTTTCGTCATGGAGATCCCAATATTCCGATTGTATAAATTGCCAGACCGCTTGGAAGTATTGAATCCCTGCTTCTACAAGTAGATACGTTCGGTAGCTTTGAATGTTTTCATCCAGCCAGTCTGCTAGTTTTTTGCTGACCACTCTTTGTTCTTTAAGCATTGCCCCTGCATAGCGTGGTAGCTCTGCTCGAAGTTTGCGTACTTTGTCTGCTTGGTCTGCATAGAGTTGTAGTTGTACAGAAACTGCTCTGGCAGGAGCTTCTCCAGGGAGTCCTTTGTTCCGCTGTTTGCGTGCCCAAATTTCCCAACCCTGAGCGATGGCACGTAGCTCTGTAGGGTTTACTATGGGTACAACAATAGGCACAGGCTCTCCTTCGATGCGAAGCAGTAGGGCTCGTTCCATAAAGCTCACGACATCTCCTAGTAGATCTTCCCTCGCTTGTACTTGCACTTCTATAGATTCAGATCGAATATCTGGAGACAGCTCCCCAGGCTCTGGATCTTCTGGCGGTGTGTAGAGAGGATCTAATGGGTTTAAGTCTATGGTCCATGTTGTTGGAAGCATGAGACGCACAGTTGGGAGTGTGAAGTTCTTGTGCATCTGTGTCTCTACCATGTGCCACCATTCCACCATAGTGCGGCGCTCTTTGGTAAAGTCTTTTTCTATGGTGATCGTATCATCTGGTGTACGAATAAGTGCTCCACTGCTGAGTAGCCGCTTTGTATCGAGCTGAACACTTGCACGCTGTTTGGCACTGTCTGTTGTCAGTAGCGTGAAGGAGAAGTCTCCATGGAATGTGTTCCCAAAGACTTCATCGTTAATCATAGAGAATGCTCCTAAATTTATATTTCCTCCCCGCAAGTTTGGCCACCAGAGATCTTTGTCTTGAGCAAACGGCCTAGTGGGATTGCCGAACGGATTGTCGTTGAGGAAGTCTTTGAATGCTCCCTTTCCTCGTTGTGTTTCTTTCATCTTCCAGAAGTTTACTTGGTCTCCATCTCCGTCATCTGCTTCGTAGTACGCCGCAATGGTGCAACGTTTATCTTTGTTTTCAATCTTTTCAAGTTTTGCATCCTCAGGAGCAAGATCGTACATGCCGTAACACGCTACGGGGATGTTCTCTTTCTTGTGGTCGTCTTGCGGTACTTGCTGCAACAACGTTTGAGATCGTTCGTAGCTGGCATCTGCGTACTCACGGAAGAATGAAATATATTCACGGTTTTGTACTATCTTTCGTAAGTTTTCATCTGGATCTGTCCACGCTCCTATGTTTACGCCGAGGTTACTTGGGTCAAATCCTAATGTAATCAACTGATTAACTAGTTCGGTCGAATCTTGAGGGATCCCAATTAAACATTTTTCTGGTAGATCCGCTGGGAAAGGCTCTAACCAAACATCATTAACAATAACCTCATTGGTATCCGGGAAGAGTCGACAGTCCTCACCAAAGCAAGGCTTACAACTTTCCCCTTTGTGATCTTGGTCGTATGTTTTGCCCCCAGAATAGGGGTCATCACTACAACACTCATACACATTGCCCTCATTCCAGTTATCTTCGCGTTTTTTTTCGCTATGTTCACTGGTGTCTACTTCTGCAGGGAAACCGCATACCCCTTTTTCATAAAGATAGATGGGAATAGGAATCGGAATAGAGACATCAAGAACCGTTATAAAGTCTATGCAAATGTGCACGAGCTTATTCCACCGAATATATACCCAACTATTAAGATCTTGGCATACCCCTGCGAGTTGACCATTTTCATCTAACTCTTGGCAAAAGCCATCGTCTGGTCCTTTGGTTTCTTTTCCTCCACAAGAATATTTTACGAGGTCTTCTTTGGGTTCGTACGGTTCCTGTCTGCCACATTGCACTTGTGTAGAGTCTTCTTCGTCCCAGTTATCAGGTTTTCCTGGGTCATCGAGAGGTCTTTGGCAGGGCTGCTCACAGAAGAATTGTGCGGTGTCTCTTCGTGGAGCATTCTGGTATCCCGATGGTGGAATTTGCCTGATATCAGGGTGTCCTGAGGGTCTGCATACAGTAGTGAGCCCACAGGTTGTTGCTCTGTTCGTTGGATAGTCAAATCCTGTGCGTTGCTCTGGCTGAATGTATGCACGTCTACCTTGCCCTGGATTAAACTCAATATCTTTTGCCGTTCCCCCTGTCTCTCTTCTCTGTCCAAGTCCTGACCGAATGTTTCCGTAGGCGCGTTCGGTATCACGACCGGGGACTCCTTCTACTTTTGGAATTTGCCCTTGTTGAGGATCAGTTTTCTTCGCATTTGCTTCCATTGCTGCGTCTCCCTGTGTGTCGGTGGATCCTTCTTTTGTCCATTCATTTATGTTCGTCTTTTTCCAAAATGCATTCCCGCTATCTTGGCAACGTGCCCCAAATGGTTCATCTACCGTTGGTGGGCATACGGGTTCTTCTTGGTCGAATACACCGTTTACTTCGAGGAGCCAGTTCCATCCTCCAGAAAATGCTTCTTGTAAGTTTGAGTGAATGTTTTCATCGGGGTCATTACTCTCGCCTTCTATAATCACTTTTTTAATTTCGTCGTAGTCACCAGGGTTTTTATCTGGAATGGAATATGGCTGATGATCATTCGCTGCAAGTACGGGTGTGACGCAGAGTACGAGCACACTCATGACAATGAGATATGCAATGTTCGAGCGGTGGTGGGGTTTCAAGGAAGGTATAGTGCGTGATATCTTATCAAGAAGCGAAGAACTGTGCTTGGCGCATAGTGCGCAGAAGTATATCTACGCAACGAGAAAGATTTGCACGCAATGAGAAATGATTGCGACACGCAAAAGCTAGGTGTACGTTTGTGCACATCTCAACTAGAGACCTCCTCTAATTCCATTCCCCCTTTGAGATATGTTTTCATTAAATCGCGTCCACATCATCGGTTACCAGACACAGCCCGTAGAGGTACGTCAGACTCCTGGCGGAACTTCCGTTACGGATTTAAATTTAGTTGTTCCCTACACCTTCAAGTCTGAAGCTGGAGAGACACTAAAAGGAAAAGGTTTTCACACGGTTACCCTTTGGGGTGCCATGGCTGACGTTGCAGGTCAGTATGTTAAAGCTGGCTCTCAGCTCTTTATTGCAGGTCGCCTGCAGACTGATAGCTGGGAAGACGAAAAGAGTGCTGAAAAGCGCTCTAAGACCAAAGTTGTTGGTCAGGACCTTATTATGCTTGATCCGAAAGATGGTCAGATGCAAGCACCGGACAACGCACCAAACGTCTGTAATGTAGTAAACAAAGCAGAGGTTGTTGGTAATGTCACAAGAGACCCTGAAATGCGCACCACAACAAACGGTCAGCAAGTGCTTACCATCGGTGTTGCAACAAACGAGAGCTGGAAAGATAAGTCTTCTGGAGAAACCAAAGATCGCACAGAGTTCCACAATGTTGTGATTTGGGGCGAGCTTGCAGAAGAAGTTTCTCGTACTATTAAAAAAGGAAACCGTGTCTACGCTTCTGGTCGTGTGCAAACACGAAGTTGGGAGACGCAGACAGGTTCTAAGCGAACAACAACAGAGATTATCGCAGACAGCGTATGCCTACTTGGTATCTCAAGTGCAGAAGCAAACGATGCAGTAAGCCGCAGTGCACAGGGTGCACCTGCACGTGCTTCATCTGATCAAGGTGCTCCTGCCCCTGCTCCAGTTGCTGGAGGAGGTGAGACAGCTGCTGCTGTTCCAGAAATTAGCTATACATCAGAAGTTAAAGCAGAAGATCTCCCGTTTTAAAAGGGACTGACATTGTTTACGAAGGGCCGGCTTACGCTGGCCTTTTTGTTATCTATTCTTCTTGTCACTTTTCCGATGAAAAGTAACCAAAAATCTTAGCCACTGATGTGAACGAAGCAATAAAGACAGAATGTACCTGAGCGCTCCTGGACGAAGCCTGCTGCGCAGCTTCGCACTGCGTCGCTAAGTAGATCCTATAGCGGGGTAATCTTCGTCCACACTACAGTGGCATGACGAGTGACATAATTCGTAACGGCGAGCGCATTTGTTTGAGAGCGAAGAATAGACTCATTATTCTCATATAGCGCGTGAATGCCAAGTCCCGAAGGGAACTTGGTTGAACGTGCGCACAGAACAATACTTCTTGTATTACTTCGCACGAGTCTGCGCTCGTCTTGATTTTTTTGGTTCGTTTTTGCATTAAGGCAAAAATGAACAAAGAGAAAGAGATACACTAGAACTCCAATGTTCCATCCTCTTTTACAAATCGCATTTCCACTTCGAGTCCTTCGGAGATTCCTTCGTCGATTGTTTTAACAACATTCACTGCATCTTCGAACGTTGCGTCTCCATCGTTAATCAAAAAGTTCGCATGTTTTTCGCTGATGTGCACGCCGTTACTTTTTGTTTCTCGCAAGCCCGCAGTGTCTATCAGTTGCCATGCAGGAGTGTCGCCTACAGCTTTAAAGCATGAGCCTGCAGTTTTAACGTGTGGTTGTGTATCGAGTCTTTGTTGTAACAAGCGACCTATTTCTGCTGTAATTTCTTCGGGATCTTTCTTCGGGATCGTCAGGTTCACAGACCAGATGATAGGAGAGTTTAATTTTTTAAATACACTTTCACGGTATTCAAATGCACACTCTTGCTTTTCCATTGTCTTCCAGCTTCCATCCACAAAACATTCAACGGATTCAATAAAACTATCAATCCAAATTCCCTTTGGTCCTTGTCCGGCATTTCCAAATACTGCACCTCCAACTGTTCCAAGGATTCCGGTAAAAGGGGAAAGATCAAAACCATCAGCTGCTAATTCATTAATAAGCATAGGGAGATTTTTGGCAGCTTCTACAGTGACCAGAGATCCATCAATGGAAACTTCTGATGCTGCAATACGGACAACAAGTGCATTGATTTCCCCATCAGCAAAGATCGTATTACTTCCTCCTCCCAGCATGATAAGTGGGATAGAATTCTCTTTCGCAAATTTGATTGCCGCTTCTACGTCTTCTTTTGCAGAAAGGTCTGCGTAGTACTTAGCAGTACCACCAATACGCATTGTTGTTTTGCCCTTGAGGGATACGTTCTCCTGAATGTCCATATAGCCCTATTTTGACACGATACTCGTGATCTTCTCCATTGTATCCGTGAGTTTTTGGCTCTTTCCCTTCTTCTTTGCACGTCCTAGGGCAAATGCCAACACTCCGAGCCCGAGGATACCTCCAGCAATAATCAGAAATTCACGTTCTTTGAGGTAGATTCCCCAAGGAGCAAGAGCGATCTGGGCGATAGCTAAGACAAATACACCTGCAAGTACACCGACTCCAAGTGTTACGGTGACGAGCTGTTCTTTGTTCTCTTGGCTGTCTTGCTGTGCAGAGGCGAGGTCTGTAAGAAGTTCGGAATCAATAATCACAGGCTCTTTTCCCCATTGCTTAAAGAGGCTTAAGACTTTGCGTTGCAGTACAAGTCCTACGAATGTTTTAAACGGCACAGCGGTCTTGCCTTCGACAATTGCTTTACCGTGATCTGTTTTAAGTTTTGCGTCCATATTCCTATTGTAATGGAGATGATCATCTATGCCTACTTTCTTTTGTCTACCGCACAAAAGAAAGTAGCAAAGAAAAACCCACCGCCAGCCGAGCCCCCTCCACCTGCCGCAACACCCCCGCGCGGTGGCGGGTCCTGCCCAGGCTATAAAGAACCTTGAGCCTTTTTTAACCTCGAGAGAGTTTTTTCTTTACCTAGTGCAGCTGCAACTTCAAAAGCACCTGGAGAGAAGGGAAGTCCTGTGAGGACTGCACGCAGTGGCCAGAGGAGTTGGCCTTTCTTTAACTCTTTCTCATCGCACACGGCAAATAAGACATCGTGCAGAGAAGTTTCAGAGAAGTCATCGAGGGGTTCTAGTGTTGCGATTAGTAGGTCGATCATTTCTTTGGCGAGTTTCTCGTCTAGCTTTTGTTTTTTGCTCGCAATCATTTCGATATCTACTGCTGGATCTTCGTAGTAGTAGCTGAGCATCTCGGGTGCTTCGTGATCAAAGGTAATACGTTCTTGAATCAGCGTTGCACGCTCTACAAACTTTTCATCTTTAGCTGCTTCTGGATACTTTTCGGCAACGATTGGTTGAATGCGAGCGGCAAATTCTGCAGCTGGAATACTACGCATCCATTGCCCTTGGAACCAGTCGAGCCTGGTTACATCAAACACTGCTCCACCCTTTTGAATACGATCGAGTGAGAAAGTATCGACAAGTTCTTTCATCGTAAACATCTCTTGTGTTGTTCCGGGGTTCCATCCGAGCAATGCAATAAAGTTTACGACTGCTTCTGGGAGGTATCCTTTATCAATGTAGTCACCGACAGCAACGTCGTTTTGTCTTTTGCTGAGCTTTCCTCCACCTTGGTTAAGTAGTAGTGGCACGTGTGCGTAGCGCGGTGATTGCCATCCGAGGTATTCAAATAACAGTAAGTGTTTTGGTGTAGAGCTAAGCCATTCTTCTCCTCTTACTACAAGATTGATATCCATCAAATGATCATCAACAACGTTTGCAAGATGATACGTTGGAAACCCATCACTCTTAATCAAAATCTGGTCATCAATTTCCATTCCTTTAAATTCCACTTTGCCACGAATATCATCGGTAAACCGAATTACATTTCCTTCAGGGATAAGCATGCGTATTACGTACGGGTCTCCATCTTCTAGCTTCTTCTTCCACTCTTCTTCTGGAAGCGTGAGAGAGTTTTTCATAGTGGCGCGCACAGAGGCATCATATTTTGGCGCAGGGTTTCCAGCGACGGATTCACGCTCTCGCATGTGGTCGAGATCTTCTTTGGTATCGAATGCGTAGTAGGCGAACTTTTTTTCGATGAGTTCTTCGGCGTACTTTCGGTACAGATCAAATCTTTTGGATTGTGTGTACGGTCCGTGCGTTCCTTCTTCGACAATTGCACCATCACGCATCATCACTCCTTCGTCAGGGTCTATCCCTGCCCAATGTAGTGCTGTGAGAATGTTTTCTACTGCTCCGTCTACACTACGCGCTTGGTCGGTATCTTCAATACGTAGCAAAAACTTCCCGCCTTCTTGTACTGCAGCTAAATAGGCAAACAGGGCAGTACGCAGGCCTCCAATATGAAGCATTCCAGTCGGAGAAGGGGCGAAACGAGTACGCATGTGATTATTCTACCACTTCCACCGTGTAGGTGATTGCCTTTACTGGCATATCATTTGGGTGTTTCTCGGCGTTAGCGATGGCATCAACAATATCCATACCGTCTGTAACTTCTCCAAATACAGTGTGCTTGCCTTCTAGCCACGCTGTGCCGCCTTTCTTCTGGATAATGAAGAACTGTGAACCATTGGTGTTTGGCCCGCTGTTCGCCATAGCGATAGCACCTTTCTTCATGGAAAGAGACTTGAGATTGTCGTTAAAGCTGTATCCCTGCAATTGTAGGTAGTCTTTTACGGTTGCATCCTTGAGCTCTGGTGGAAGTGCACCGTCTACTTCGTTTTTAAGCTTCTTTTTGTGGAGACCATAACTATCGGCGTTGATCTCATCTTCAAATGAAGAGCCAAATACACTCTCTCCTCCTGTTCCGTTTCCGTTTGGGTCACCTCCTTGAATCATGAAGTCTGTAATAACGCGGTGGAATGTTAGCCCGTCGTAGTAGCCCATTTTGGCGAGCACCACGAAGTTTGTTACTGTTTTAGGGGCAGCATCTGCATCGAGCTCTAACGTAATATCTCCTTCTGACGTGTGCAAGATTACTTCGTAGTCTCCTTTGAGAAGCTTGCCGTCAAAAGCAGTATCACTAGGTGGGTTATTTGAGTCGTCCATAGGAGTGTCGGTTGATTCTCCGCAACCTGCGAGAAGAGCGAGTGCGAAGAGGGGAATTATCAGAATGTGGAGTTGTTTCATAGCCGCAATAGGCTACTGATCTCCACCGCAGGAATCAAGAGTTTGGGCAATGATTTTTGCTATCTGTAAAGCGGCGTCTGACTTGTTGAGTGTGGCAAATTTCTGTCCCATCTCCCCTCGCAATTTTGCATCAGCAATAAGTGCATGCACTGTGGGTAATAATTTTTTAGAGAGGTCTGATTGTTCAAGATGAGTACATCCATACTGCGCTGCAATTTTTGCATTGTTATATTGATGATCATGACCAACTCCCCGCAGTGGAATGACAATGCTTGCAATAGCATTGGCAGAAAGTTCTGCAAGGGAACCAGCCCCTGCTCTACTGATTGCAAGATCTGTCGCTGCGTAAAAGTGTGCGAGTTCTTCGTTCACAAATTCTGTTTGATAGTAATGATTTGTGTTGGGGAGTTGCGCGTTATATTTTCCGCGGCCTGTTACGTGGATGATGTCACATCGAAGCAGGAGGTCGTCGAGTTGCTCGAAAACAATTTCATTAATAGCTTTGGCTCCTTGGCTTCCACCCATTACAAGTAGCACAGGCTTTGTTCCATCGAATCCTGTAATGCGCAGTCCTTCCTCTTTAGATCCATCTGTCACTCCTGTACGTAGTGGGTTACCTGTGTGGTTATGTCTAGAGGGAAACCCTGTACAGATTTGCTTCGCCCATCGAGCAACAATTCTATTTGCGTGTCCGCTTACGGAATCTGATTCGTGCATCACGATAGGAATTCTTTTTTTCTTTGCAGCAAAACATAGTGGAAGACTAACGTAGCTGCCCTTTGAAAATATGATGTCAGGTTTTTGTATGTCGAGAATTTTTTTCGCATGCATCACCGCTATTAAAAATGCGAACGGAAAAAGCACCGATGTTCGTGGTGCCTTGAGCACGGAATACGAAAGCTGATTGTCTTCCAAAAATTGTGCATCGTCTCTTCTTGGACTGCAGACAAAATGTGCCTTCGCATCTGGGATCAACGTATTACATTCTTGCCACACAGCAACCGCGGGTGCGATGTGTCCAACGGAGCCGCCACCAACAAAGAGGATATTCGTCATGAGTGAGTAGTATCTACTAATACGCTCTGCTTGCCCTAGGATTTCGCTTCCTTTGTTGTGTTTTTCGCTCTACGGCCATTGCTTGGGTTGAATGCATCGAAATATTGATGAGAATACCCGTCGCAAGGAGCAAGGAAACAAGCGAAGACCCTCCATAGCTAATAAAGGGCATGGTGATACCCGTAAGAGGGAATAGAGACAAGTTTACCGCCATATTCAGCAATGTTTGTGCCGCAACCCAGGTGGTAATACCGGTAGCTACTAAGAAGCCAAAGCGGTCAGGGGCTTCCATGGCAGTCCTATATCCGCGGTGTACGAAGATGGCATACATGCTGAGGATAATCATCAGGCGCATGAATCCAAGTTCTTCTGCCATCGCAGCAAAGATGGTGTCGCTTTGTACCTCGGGGAGGTATCCGAATTTCTGAATAGACTTTCCGTACCCGAGACCAAAGAATCCTCCAGATCCTATGGCGATGAGAGCTTGTTTTATCTGAAATCCGATCGTCTCACTGATAGAAGGATCATCGGGCGTGAGAAACGCTTTAAATCGGTTTTGGATGTATTGCTTCTGTAAAATAATTGGCAGACCAATTGTTGCTGCCATAGAACCTCCCAAGATCACGTGGAAAATATTTCCTCCTGCAACAAAGAACATCACGACTGCGATAGAGGAGAGTACGAGGAACGAACCAAGGTCTGGTTGCAGTGCAACGAGTACAGTTGATAAAGAAAGAAGAATAGCAAAGGGAATAAATCCGTCTTTCCATGTCCCGATAAGCTGCTCACGTTTTTGAAGCCACAGTGCCAGATAAAAAATCATCGTCATCTTCAGGAACTCAGATGGTTGCAAAGAGAACGGCCCGAGTCGCAACCAACTGTATGCCGTTCCGTAGTCCGCACTAATTCCCGGAAGGAATACCATTAGTAGTAGTACGAGTGTTACGAGGAATAGGGGCATCGCGAGACGTTCCCATACGCGATAGGGAATGATCATCGTGCAAAACATCGCACAGAATCCTACAAGCACGTGGAAGAAGCTTCTCAATAGATAAAATGAATTACTGGTTTCTTCACGGAGTCCCTGGGCTACAAGACGCGTGGTAATTTGATAACTTTCAAACACCGATACACTCGCAATCATCGCAAGTCCAAAGAGTACGAGCACCGCTGCAAGGCCGAAGAGCAGGAGATCCATTCTTCTAAACATAGATCCATTGTAGCTTAAAGCTTATTGATGCCGCGCAAAAAAGCTTTGCGGTGTCTTCCTGCCATTGTAGGAAGTAGTGCGGCTACAGAGTACGCCATCTTCTTCCATCCTCGTGGCAGACGATCGAACTCTGGTACTGCCTTCGCAAGAACGACTGCAGCTTTTCCAATTGTTTCCATTCGCCTCAGGGAGTCTTCCATTGTAATGACATGATGATGAAAGCCGAGAGACTTCGACTCAAAGTACACACGTACACCAGCGTTTTTTAGCCTGTTTCCCCACTCAACATCTTCCCAACCATATAATGCGATATCGTCACGAAAGGAAATACGCTCGGCCACCTCTGTCGGCAGACTAATGTTTGCTGTGTACGAATATTGATGCTGCATGTTTTTTGGCAAAATGCCTCCTGCGTACTTCTGTATCTTTGGATAGCCAAATTGCCATCCGCTTTGCATGAGCCATTTCATAACAGCTGTCACCTCGATGTCGTGTGCCCACTCGATAGAACCAAGCACGGCAATGGGTGTACTGGCGTGCTCGTGAGCTTCGACATGAAGCGCACAAGCGTCGGGTGCCAAAAGAATATCATCACCGATAAATAGCAAGGTGGACGAGCGTGCTTTTTGCACTCCTTTGTTCCTTGCGACCCCTTGATGACATGGCGAAATTGTTTCAAAAGATACAGGTATTTGCCAAGCAGAGTTGGCTATACGTTCGTACTCCTTGTCATTTTGGACATCATTGATCACGATGACCTCGATATCCTCTGCGATGGTCTGTGACTCCAAATGCGTCAGGCATTTTTCGAGGATATTCGCCCTATTATGGGTAGGAATGATGACGGAAAGAAGAGGCATATCATCGGTATTATCCCGTAATAACTACAAAGAACTAAGTATTATGGGCTTTTTCCTGAAAATGCACTTTTTTGGCTTTCCTTTGCGTATAAGAGTGCTAGATTGTTCTAAAAATGAATGCTGAAAATCAGGTAAACGGCAACGGGAGCAGTGCTTCTACAGAGACGGAAGCGGCATCCTTGACCAAGAAAGAGGCAGCAGAAATGTTTAATGTATCAGAAAAAACGATCGATAGATGGGGGCAAAAATACGAGTTACCTGTAGCGCCGATGGGTGCGAACGGATGTCGGCAAAAGAGATATGTTCTTGCAGGATTGCGGCAATTTAGCGAAAAGTATCAGGAGGTTGTGGAGCGTGCAGGTTCATTTAGTTTGATGAGTGACGAAGAGCGCAGGGGGTATTTATCTCGAGGAGAAGCATTGCTGGAGTCTGGGAAGACTCGCATAGAGGTTATCAGAACTCTTGCGCAAGAGAGTGGGCGGTCACGAGAAGCAATACGGTATTTACTAAAGGGCATTAATGTAATGAGCCTTAAGGAGAGAGAACAATGCGCGAGGACACAAGAAGCATCTCAGTGGAATTTGAAACATATTCCTACAGAGGAGTTTCTTGAGCCAGATGCAGAAAAACGTATTTTTACTCCTACTCCCGAGAACGAAAAGGCAAGAAGGACGAAGCCGCCTGCAGGACTTCCTCCGTACCTTGCCTCGTTGTACGAGACTCCACTGATGTCTCGTGAGCAGGAGCAGCATGTATTTCGACGGTTACATTTTGCACTATTTCGTGTGTCACAAATCTTGCCTGAAGATCTTAGTCAGGTGACACAGGAAGAATTGGAACAGGCACAGAAATATATGCAGATCGCTACCGAAGACGAACAGTTTATTATTAAGTCCAATCTTCGCCTGCCTGTGAGCATTGCTAAAAAATTTGCAAGAGGAGAGGAGATGTTTGATTTAGTGAGTGACTATAATATGTCGCTAATGAAAGCAGTTAGAATGTTTGATTATTCTCGTGGATTTAAGTTTAGTACGTATGCTACGTATGCAATAAAAAATAATGCTTCTCGTGAGTTCGATAAGGAAAACGCACGCAAGAGGCACTTTGCAAATGGAAAAGGAGAAATGCTCGACGAGACCGCAGACACACGCTCGGATGAGACGGCTCTATTAATAGAGCAGGGAAGGAATGAAGAACAAGCCAGGGAGCTCATGAGTTGTCTGGACGATCGAGAAGTAGAGATCATTTGCAGGCGATACGGCTTTGGTATTGAGGAGCCGGAAACACTTAAGACTGTTGGCGAAGCTCTTGGTGTAACGAAGGAGCGTATTCGCCAAATACAAAGTAGGGCCGAAAGAAAAATGCGAGAGTTAAGTACGCTACAATCAAGATCAAAGACTCAATCATTTTAGATATGCATACACTCTTTCTAGATCTCGCTTCTCACGACGCACTTATTGCCTGCTGCGATGAGCAGCATACGGTCGCTTCGCAGTCAGTTCATGCGCGTATTGGAGATCACGAAGTGATCCCCATGATTGAGAAGGTATTGGCAGAGGCAGGATGGAAGTTTGAAGACCTTGAGCGTATCGCATGCATAGTCGGACCTGGAGGGTTCACTTCTCTGCGCGTTGCGGTGACATTTGCCAATGTACTTGCAGATCAGTTGCAGATTCCTTCTGTAGGGATTCATCTATCAGATCTTTATCAGGCTCGATCGCAAGACTCAGAGGTGTACTGGGTACACTCTACAAAGAAAGATCAGCTATTTATTCGAGGAGGGCAGTGGGAAGAGCCGACTCTTATTTCTTTGGATGAGCTCCCAACTGTGTCTTGGATGGGGGAGCTTATTGATGAACACCGAGAAGTTATCAAATCAGATCCAGTCACTCTTCAGCCTATTGAAGAAGTTCTTCCTGCCCTACTGCACAGCCAAAAATATGATCAGGAAATAGTGACTCCTTGGTATGGGAGGGGGTGGTGATCTGCTATCCTCTGTGCGATGTCTTTAATGGATTCCCTCAACCGGCTACTCGGAGACCCAAACGAGAAGGAGCTTAAGAAGCTCCGTCCCTATATTGCTAAGGTGAGAGCTGAGCAGGAGAAAGATGAGTACAAGAAGCTCACGCTAGAGGATTTACCAAAGCAGTCTGATGCCTTTCGTGCAAGACTTGAAAAAGGAGAGACCGTTGACGCCCTTGTTCCAGAGGCGTTCGCTTTGGTTGCTCGTGCATGTGAACTGCTTACAGGTACAAAGTATAAAGAAGAAGGCATAGACTTTGTCTGGGAGATTCAAAACCCTTTTGATGTACAGATCATTGGAGGAGTAGCGCTGCACCAAGGAAACGTTGCAGAAATGCGTACGGGTGAAGGAAAAACATTTGTATGTACCATGCCGATTTACCTGAATGCACTCCTTGGAAAAGGTGTGCACGTTGTTACCGTTAACGATTACCTCGCACGTCGAGATGCTGCATGGATGAAAGTGTTATACGAAGCACTTGGCTTAACTGTTGGTGTGATCTTGCATGAGAAAAATCACGAAGAACGCCAAGAGGCTTATGGGTGTGACGTGACATACGGTACCAACAACGAGTTTGGGTTCGATTACCTGCGTGACAACATGGCAGTAAGTAAAGACCGCCAAGTACAGCGTGGATTGCACTACGCCATTGTGGATGAGGTGGACTCTATTTTGATTGATGAAGCGAGGACACCACTAATTATCTCGCAGCCTGCGGGGGAATCGACTACAAAGTATCAGCAGTACTCTATCTACGTAAAAGAGCTACAAGAGAATGTGCACTACAACAAAGACGAGAAGCAAAAAGCAGCAGTACTCTCTGAAGAAGGTATTAAAAAAATGGAGGAGCTACTCGGGCTCGAAAACATTTATACCGAAAAAGGATTCGAAGAAGTGCACCACATAGAACAAGCACTCCGTGCGAGCGCTATGTACGAACTGGATACCGATTACGTTGTTCGTGATGGTGAGGTGATTATTGTTGATGAATTCACAGGACGTTTGATGCCAGGACGTCGTTACAGCCACGGGCTGCACCAAGCTATCGAAGCTAAAGAAGGTGTAGAAGTGCAGCGTGAAAGCAAAACTCTCGCAACGATTACGTTCCAGAACTACTTTAGGCTTTACGACAAGCTTGCAGGAATGACGGGTACTGCAAAAACAGAAGAAGAGGAATTCGAATCTATCTATAAACTTGGCACAATAGTTATCCCTACAAACAAGCCTGTAGTTAGGGCAGATCACGCAGATGCAATCTACCGAACAGTTGAGGCTAAGTTTATGGCTGTAGCTAAGATGGCACGAGAGATGAATGCAAAAGGACAGCCTGTGCTTATTGGTACGACATCAATCGAAAAGTCTGAAGCGCTGAGTTCACTTCTTACAAGTGAGAAGATTGAACACAATGTACTTAACGCCAAACAACATGAAAAAGAAGCGGAGATTGTCGCAGGGGCTGATCAGCAAAGTGCTATTACTATCGCGACGAACATGGCAGGACGAGGAACAGATATCAAGCTTGGTGACGGTGTAAAAGAAATAGGAGGCCTTGCAATCCTTGGTACTGAACGTCACGAATCTCGTCGTATCGATAACCAGTTGCGTGGTCGTTCTGGAAGGCAGGGTGACCCAGGAGAAAGCAGGTTCTTTGTCTCTATGGAAGATGACTTAATGCGTCTGTTTGGTGGAGATCGCTTAAAAGACATGATGGAGAAGCTAAAAGTTCCAGATGATGTTCCTCTAGAAAACACTATTGTTTCACGAAGCATCGAAGGTGCGCAGAAGCGTGTCGAAGGAAAGAACTTTGATATTCGTCGTCACACAGTTCAGTACGATGACGTGATGAACAAGCACCGAGAAATCATCTATGTACGTAGGCAGAAAATTTTGGATCGTCTTGCAGAAGTAGAACAAGAAGAGGTGCAAGGAGAGCAGCCACTCCACGAAAATATCTTAGAGTCACTACGCAACGAAGGATCTGCAATTGTTGAGAGTCATGCTAGGGGAGATGATGCAGAGCGTTGGGATAACAAAGAAATGAGTGAGACAGTAGCCACACTGCATCCTGTGCTTGGTCAAAAGTTTACTGAGCAAGTTTTCGCTGCATTCCCAGACAAAGAAACTGCACAGCAAGAACTTGGAGAATTCTTGGTACACTTCTACGAAGCCAAGTGTGAAGAGGAAGATGCTGCAATGGTCGCGAGGGCAGAGCGTGTTATTACACTACAATCGATTGATACACGATGGATGGATCACATTGATGATATGTCTCATTTGCGAGAACAAGTGGCTTTTGCAGGGTTTGCACAGAGAGATCCACTTATTGAGTACAAGGATCAAGGATTCCAAAGGTTCCAGCAACTTCTTGCGACTGTTGAGAACAGTATTATCAGAATGCTTCTACAGGCGGACTTTGCACAGTTTGCACCGCGCGCGTTCTTGCAAGATGCACAAGATGCCCTTGATGGGCTGCAGACAAATGAAGATGTAATAGAAGAAGGGCTTGGACAGGGAGTAGGAGGAGCTGCGAAGCAATCACAGAATCCAATAGTTATGAATGCTGATGATCACGCCGCTGCAGGTACTGCTCCACTTTCTGTAGACAAGATTGGTCGAAATGACCCATGCCCTTGTGGTAGCGGAAAGAAATATAAGAAGTGCCATGGGTAGTGGTTTGCTCTATACTGAGCTGCCATGCCAAAGTTGCACCCAATCATCGGACATGCATCCCAGCAAGATCAGTTGCGCAGCGATTTAGAAAAGGGCAACGTTGCACATGCATATCTCTTTTCGGGCCCTGCGCACCTCGGAAAAATGCCTATGGCTTTGCAGTTTGCGTATGAGCTTTTGTCTACAGACGTTCCCGATGACGAAAAAGAGCAGATGCAATCACAGTTTGAAAAATTGACGCATCCAGATCTTCTTATTCTTGATCAGCTATGGATGGAGGAGGTATGTAATGATTGGGACGTTATCGCGAAGACTTCTAATGTGCCACAGATACATCGGTCGAAAGCGCCAAAATCTAAGACAGATATTATCAGCATAGATGATGTTCGTGCGCTTCATGAGAGACTAATGGATACGGGTTCTGGTACGTATCGCTGTTGCATAATTCGAAGCGTAGAACGCATGAAAGATGCAGCTGCTAATGCATTCTTAAAGATACTTGAAGAGCCACCGAAAGGACTGGTCTTTATTCTTACGACACAGCATCAAACCTCTTTGCTTCCAACCATTATTTCCCGCACACGTGTTATTCCATTTCGATGTGTTTCAATGCAAGACATGCATGGCTTATTGGATGGAGTAGCAGAGGATGATAGGAAATTTATATTACATATTACCTCTGGTGCACCGGGACTTGCGGTACGGCTACGTGATGACCCAGATTTGTTGCGAATGCATCGTACACTCCATACGACAGCACAGTCCTTTTGGAGGACTCAGTCGCTAAGAGAGCGGTTGCAGATTTTGTCTCCGTTACATAAGCGTGGAAAAGAATCTGATGATCTAATGCTTCATTTAGGGCTAACGTTACGCGAACAACCAGTATCAACTGTATGCAAAAATGCAGCGGTATATAGCCAACTTGCTGCGGATTTTCAGACAAATACCCATCGACAACTGTTGTCACAAAAATTTGCGCTGGCAATAGTTTAATCCAATCACCCTTGCGGAGGATTTTACTAGGGTGTAGCCTTTTTCTCCGTTGATTTACATCCTTGTCCTTTTCGGCTCTTTCTTTGGAATCTGCGCGATACTCGGTGCACGAGTTGCGTTTAAAAATCGTAATGTTCGCAAGTTTGTGCGTGGTATTTCTAAGCGTTCAGAAAAAGCAAAAGAGCGTGGTCTTACCATGAAAGAAACACGAATAGACAAGCCACATAAGAACCCGCGTGTTTCTGCAATTGAAATGCAGAAGGTGCGCACACTTCTTCGCGAAGCAGAAAAATCTACTGCGCGTAGAAAGTATGATGAGACAGAAAAACTATTGATTCAAGCACTTACCCTCAGTCCTGAGTCTGTTGAAGTGCGTGCAGAACTTGCAAAGTTGTATCTGACAATGGAGAGAGACCCTAAGGCAGAAGCACTGTACAGAGAGCTTCTTCTTGATGCAGACGAAGTGAGCTTTCATGCGAACCTTGGTCTTGCTTGTTATAAGCAGGGAAAATTTGAACATGCGTGCGTGTCGTATCAAGAAGCGCTTAATAGAGATCCTAAGAGCCCAGAGAGAGCAGCAGCTCTCGGTCGTTGTTGTATGGCTGCAAAAAGATTTTTAGAGGCTGCAGACTTACTGGAAAAAGCATCCGAGCGACTTTCTCGGGATACAGAAATTTTGCATATGATTGGAGAGTGTTATGAGCAGCTTGGTGACTTACGTTCTGCAGAAGATGCCTACATGCGTATTCATCGTTTACAACCGTACGACGAAGCAGTGAAGCAAAAACTCAATGCACTTGCAGGAGTTTAACCTTCGACAAGCTCTAGTTCGGTGTCTCCGTTAACTACTGCCTGACATCCGAGGCGCTCGTCTTCATCGGTGATACCCATGTTCTCTTCTTTGTCGTTTCTCTCACCCAAGTTTTCTCCACCGGCTTTTACTTTGCAGAGACATGTTGTGCAGAATCCATTTCCGCCACAGGCGTGTTCTATAGGCACTCCGTTATCGAGCGCTATTTGTAGAACAGTTTTTCCTGCCGTATCTTCTACTTCTGTTTTTTGGCCGTTGATGACAAATGTTACCTTTGGCATCTGCAGAGAGTATGGATCAAGATAGATGAATAATGAAGAGGAAATTCTTCGTAAATCTCAGTGACTAATTCATACTCCTTTTAATGCTTAATGCACACAATCTTCATATATCGGTAGACGATAAGGAAATCGTTAAGGGCATCGATCTAAACATCGAAGAGGGGCAAATTCACGCCATTATGGGCCCAAATGGGAGTGGTAAATCTACGCTGGTTAGTACTTTGATGGGACATCCTGGATACACCGTTACGGCAGGATCTGTGGAATTTATGGGCAAAGATCTTCTTGCTCAGGCTCCGCATGAGAGGGCACAGGCAGGCCTCTTCTTGGCGTTTCAGTATCCTAAAGAGATTGCAGGGGTGACACTACGAAGCTTCTTATTTGCAGCATATAAAGCACAGATGAAAGTAAGAAATCCAGAGATGAAAGTATCATCACCTATCAAATTTAAAGCATTACTCGAAGGCGCAATGAAAAGCCTCAAGATGGATACGGCGTTTGCAGAGCGCTTTGTAAACCAAGGATTCTCTGGTGGAGAAAAGAAAAAAGCTGAGGTGTTGCAGATGCATATCTTGCAGCCGTCACTTGCCTTGATGGACGAAACCGATTCTGGACTCGATGTCGATGCATTAAAAATTGTTGCTGACGGTGTAAATGCGTTAAAAGAGCGATCAGACTTTAGCGCACTTGTTGTGACACACTACGCACGTATCTTAGATCACATTCATCCAGACCATGTTCATGTTATGGTCGACGGAAAAATCGTAGAGAGTGGCGGTAAAGAGTTTGCACAGCAACTGGAAGAGGGGGGATATGAGAAATATTTGCAAAGCTAAAACAAGAAGGGGATACTTATTTCCATTCCCCAATAGCTTTATGGTTAAACAAGTCCTTGGTGTCTCTCAAGGTATTACTGCACTTGATGAAGATGGAAAATTAGCAGATCTATTAACACAGGTGAATGAACTTCTTGTGCAACAACTTCACAACGGACAAGAGGTATTTATGGTGTTAGATGATCCCAATGTAGAAAAGCCAGCAAGAAGAACTCCAACTACACCACAATTCGGTCATGTTTTTGATGATACTGCAGAAATGTATTCTGGTGGAGTATCAGATGGAAAAATCTGGCAGTAGATTTTCAGTTTTTCTGAAAAAATAGAGTATAATTGTTTTGAATATTCCCCCTTACTCTTATGGAAGAAAAAGCAATTTACCTCAAGCCCCCAGTGTGGCTCCCTGTTCTCGTCGCACTCATAGCCGGTGGACTTTATGTTACTGGTAAGTACGTCGAAACTCGGCACATGGATCAGTTTACTATTTCTATTCAAGGAAGCGGAAAAGTAAGCGCAGTTCCAGATATCGCATCACTAAACTTTGGTGTGCAGACTGGCCGTCAAAAAACGGCAGCTGGAGCAATGAATATGCTGACAGATAACATGACAGCAGTTGTAGAAGCTATTAAAGAATCTGGAGTAGAAGAAAAAGATATTCGTACACAGTACCTAAACCTTAATCCTGCATACGACTGGAATGAGGGAAAGAGGGTGGACAGAGGGTTTGAAGCGACACAGTCGTTGGTTGTTAAGGTGCGCGATCTCGATAAGATCTCTGCGGTACTCGATGCAGCTGTTAAGGCAGGTGCTAACCAAGCAGGATCTGTTGGATTTACGATCGATGACCCAGATGAATTGCGAGAGCAGGCTAGAGCTGAGGCTATAGAAGACGCCCAGATAAAAGCTATGAAGCTTGCAAAAGACCTCGGGGTAACTCTTGGCGCTATGCAAGGGTTCTGGGAAGACCAAGGATACGGTGGACCTCAGCCTATGATGATGCGTTCAGAGTCTATGGATGCTTCTGGTGGATACGGAGGAGGTGGCATGAAGGCACCGCCAATCCCAGCAGGAGAACAAGAAGTAATGGTAAACGTAAACATCACGTACAAGATAAAGTAGTACGTAAAGCAGTGTAGTTAAAGGGCGTCTACGGGCGCCTTTTTTACATTGTAATGGCTATGGAATCATTGAGCTGAAAACGCAGTCCATCTATTTCATTTTGAATTGCAGGCAATACATCTCCCCCTTGATGTAGAAGATCTTGTAATTTTGTCGTAAGTGCATTCCATGTTTCGGCTATAGGATGTACTTTTGCTCCGTAGGAAACAGCTTTTGTTGGTGCACGTTTATTCATGATAAGCATCATTTGCGTATTTGCCTCTTGGGCTAAATCTGAAAATAACCTATTGGTTTCATGAAGTTGAGATTGCAGAGTATCGAGCCGTACTTCCATTTTCTGTATTATAGGTTTTGCATTCACATTCCAATACACCTCTCTGTGGTTTTTACCCTTTCTTGCTATTGCCTTTTTTCGAACTGTAAATTTCTTTCCTACTTTCTTACGTGTTTTTAATCGCATTTTTTCTATGGCAGTTTCTATTTTTCTTAGTTGATCAATACAACCTTCAAAGCTTAACAAGCACGCTTCAAGGGCAAGCACATGATTTTCACGATAACGTTCTTTTTCACTTAATTTTGCTACAAGTAATTCTTGTGCTTTATGACTCATGTTTGGGTGATATACCTTTACCCATGCCTTGGCCTCTTCAGGGGTCATTTCTTCTTGATAATCTGGATCGTGAAAGGTGTTACTCATAAAAAAAGACGAACCGAAGCCCGTCTACTATATACCATGTCTCGCCCCTTACTTTTTGCTCTTCTTCTTCCGGTGCATAGTTTTTGCCTTACAGGCAGCAACTACAGCACTGGCAGACATGGTGTTCTTCTTTGGAGAGCGACGTTTTGCTGCTGTTGGCTTGGTTCTTGCTCCAAGCTCGAAGCAAATATCTGTAATTACTTCGTGGAAGTTCTTAGACCCGATTGAGCGTTTGAGTGTTGCTGCTAACCATCCGAGTGTTATAAAACCACACACGATAAAGATCGCGCGCCATTCTGCAGGACCAAGACCGAGAGCACGTTTAAAGTTTGAGGTAATAAGAGCAATAAAAATTGTAGTTAGTGTAGAGAGTGGTGCAATCCATTCACGCTTACCAAGCTGTGCAATATTACGTTTGAGTGTCAGAAGTGTTTTGTCTTGTGTAACAATAATGAGTCTCTGGTTTGTATTCTTGTGAATACCAATAACACGGGTATCTAAATCTCCTGCAAGAGTATTGAGGAATGATGGTGTTGCGTTTCCTTCTACCTCGTCTTCTGTGGTGTCAATATCTGCTTCTAAAACTGCTCGTTCGCGGTAATCTGGGTCTGCTAGAAGACGGTTAAGAGAGGAGTTCATTCCCATGGGTTTTGGTGGTAGATATTACTAAGTACTGAAATGTACATCTAGTACAATCTATTGTCAAAGAAACTAATGTGAAGAATTGTATTTATTTAGATTTAGTACCTTTTCCAGTCATTTGTGTGATTACTATGCGAAACAGTGTGGCCTTTTTACCATCTATAGTAAGAGGCACGGGCATTCCTTCTATGTCGATTGGCACATCGACGCCGACAACATCTTGGACAGTTGCGAGGCGATCGCTTAAATATTTAACGGCATCAATCGATTCCTTTTTGTCGAGACTTCTAAAGTCTAGCTCTTCAAATTCTCCTTCACACAACACGCTTCTCCAGACACGCCCTTTGGTATCTCCTACGTGGAAGCAACAGTGAGGATTGCTGCGCAGCACTTGTGTCTTTCGTCCGTCGACCGTTTGGCCATATAAAATACCGGACTTGTATGCGAATGCCATGGGCACAAGGTACGGCCTGTCATCTATACAACACGCCAAGTGTCCTAGTACCTGTGTTGCTAGTACTTCTTTCATCTCTTCTTCGGTGAGGTCATGTGTCATGTGCACAAGTATACACATAATCAAAAAGACCTCGGAAGGTCTTTTGATGTTGGTGTGAGTAGAACTTACTCAGATGCTTCTTCTGTTGCTTCTTCAGCAGCAGGTGCAGCAGAGTCGTCTCCGTGAGCGCTTCCGCATCCGCATCCGTCGCCGTCGTCAAATAGTGAACTGTAATCCATAAAATTAGGTGGGAAAAATTACAACTCCATTGTTATATACCCGAAGGTGTTTTGACAAGGAAGTATTCTATACTTTGTTTATCTATAGCCTTATTGTGGTAGTTGGGTTGCGTCACCATGGGCGAGCAACTCATGCATTTCTTGTACAAATTTATCTGAACTGAACGGTTTAGGTAGCAGTATATGAGGTGAGCATTCACTCTGTGCTTTTTCGCTAAACTCAGAAGAGCTTAAATGGGCTGAGTGGAGCACACGGTAAATATCAGGTCGGTTCTCTTGTACCCATTTTAAGACTGCAATTCCATCCATACCTGTGCCAAGATCGAAGTCTGAAACAACAATATGTGTATCATTGGTAATGAGACGCAAGCCTTCTTCTCCTGTTGGTGCTAATACGATTTCTCCTAGTTTTTGATCATCTGCGAAGCTATCTAAGCTCCATTTAAAACTTTTTCGATTCATTTCACGGTCATCAATGTATAGGAGGGTCTTTTCTGTCATAAATGTATTTAAGCAATATATATTATTAATGTCAAACATAGTGTCATTTATGGGGTATACATCCGAAATAGTGCTATGATTTGGCTTCATGACTGATCCTAAGATATTTGCCGGCCTCAATCGCGATACGTTTGATACGGCTAATCCCGCTCCGTATGCAGATGGAGCGACGCGTGGAGTATCCGAAGAGCTGGTCCGCAAGATCAGTGCAGATAAGGAGGAGCCTGAGTGGCTACTTGAGCATCGCCTAGAGTCACTAAAGATCTTCTTAGAAAAGCCACTGCCAAAGTGGGGAGCAGATATCTCTAGTCTCGATTTGGATGACATTATTTATTACGCCTCGGCAGGAGCTGAAGAAACCGATAACTGGGACGAAGTGCCAGAAGATATTCGGCGTGTGTATGACCGACTTGGAATCCCTGAGGCAGAACGCAAGATGCTCGCAGGAGTTGGAGCACAATACGAAAGTGACATGGTGTACCACTCGCTCAAGGCGAAGTGGGAGGACCTTGGTGTTATCTTTTTAGATATGGATAAAGCGGTGCAAGAACATCCGAAACTTGTGCAGGAATATTTTATGAAGTGTGTCCCGAATACAGACCACAAGTTTGCAGCACTGCATGGAGCCGTGTGGAGTGGGGGAACATTTTTGTATGTACCAGAAGGAGTAACAGTAGAAGAGCCGCTGCAGGCGTACTTTCGTATGAACGCAAAGAACATGGGACAGTTTGAACACACGCTCATCATCGCAGAAGCAGGTTCCAATGTGCATTACATCGAAGGGTGCAGTGCTCCGAAATATGGATCACAAGCATTACACGCAGGGTGCGTAGAGATCTTTGTAAAGGAAGGCGCGAAGGCGCGGTACTCATCTGTAGAAAACTGGAGTCGTGATACGTATAACTTAAACACTAAGCGTGCGATTGTGCAGAAAGATGCAACGATGGAATGGATAGGAGGGAACATGGGGTCTGGTGTGACGATGCTCTATCCGTGCAGTGTTCTTGTTGGAGAAGGTGCTCGGTGTGATCATCTCGCCTTAGCTTTCGCCAATAAAGATCAGTGGCAAGACACGGGTGCAAAAGTCATTCACCAAGCACCACACACGTCATCGAATGTAGTTTCCAAAAGCATCAGCAAAGAAGGGGGAGTGTCTGTGTATCGCGGTCTTTTGAAAATTGCACCGAAGGCACACGATTGTATAGCGAGTGTGGAATGCGATGCACTACTTCTCGATGAAGAGAGTCGTACTGATACAATTCCTGATATTCAAATTCGTAATAACGATGTGACCGTTGCCCACGAAGCGACCGTCGGGAAACTAAGTGAAGAAGATGTTTTCTACTTAACCTCTCGTGGTATCGCTGAAGAAGAGGCGAAGGCTATGATCGTAAATGGCTTTATTGAGCCGATAGTCAGGCAGCTTCCTCTCGAGTACGCAGTAGAGATGAATCGCCTTATAGAGCTAGAAATGGAGGGTTCTGTGGGATAGTTGCATTTATATTATATATACGTATAATAACAGTATGGTAAGCACATTAAATGAAGGCGGCTCCGCTGTGGATGTTGAATCTCTCATGCATGATTTGCCTGAAAATGCTGAATTGGGTGATAAGATAGATCGGCTCTCTTCACTTTCAGATACACAATTAAAAGGGATTATGAGTGGAGTAGATGATGTAGCTAGTCAGGCTGCAGCAGTTATTTTATGGCAAAGAAAACCTCGTAAGGCGAAGTAAGAATTTTTCTTATGCGATTACATCCATAGTAGGATCATCGTCCGTAGGATATTTGTTCCATCCTAAAGCCTCGTAAATCTTTACTCGATCTGATGAAACTCGGTCAACAATTGTTTTGAGTAAACCTTGTTTTGGATAATTCTCACCTCTACCTGCTAGGCTCTCAGCCATTATGTTGTATTGTCTTCTTGTTAAGAGGTTATTATCAATTAAGTATTGCAAGGCAGGCTCTAGTGTATTGTTTGCTTCTATGGCTACACTTGCAGCTTGGTTTGCAGGTATATAATCAAGAAATCTTATAACTTTATCTCTTAATATAGGATCATGAATCTCGAATTCCCGATCATCTCCTCCCTGTGCTCGTAGTGAGTCTTCACGCATATGTATATTATACATCAGAGCTAATATTTTGTCGATCGCCTAAATTAGGCTACAGTGTGGCTCTATGGACGCACCAGAACTAGGATCACTACTCGATGTGGACTCAGAATCAGAGGTTTCTGTGCAGCGTTTTGCAGCAGGGTCTCAGCATAGAGAACCTGTCTCTCTTATTATTGATTCGCCTACACATCTGTTGATTGTAGTAGGAGAAGATGCACAGGTCACTGTGGAAGTGACAGTACGAAGTACATGTTCTATGGAAATTATCGCAGAGGAAAATGCGTCGGTTACTGTTATTTGTGTGCAGCAAACATCGGGGAGTATCAGGCAACGAAGTTCTATTGGTGCAGGTGCATCTATCAAATTTCAAAATGTTACGTTGGCATCAGAAGTTGAGCATCATGTGCAGTCACATCTTACGGGTCGTGGAGCAACGAGTGACATCGACTGGATCTTCTATGCAAAAGACAAAGACACCCAAGACCTTACTGCGCGTAATATGTTTGAGGCAGCAGAAGGTGGGGGAGAGATTACGATGAAGGGTATCGCAGAACAGAATGCGTATGTGCGTTGTGATGGACTGATTGATATTGGATTACAAGGAGGCGGAACAGATACGTATTTGTCCGAAGATGTTCTCATGCTTGATGACACCGCGAAAGTAGATGCAATTCCTGGGCTCGAAATTAAAACGAATGATGTAAAAGCGTCGCACTCAGCAACAATATCTAAGGTAACCCCTGAGGATTTGTTTTATTTTGCTTCACGTGGAATCGCAGAGAAAGAAGCACGGCGAATGTATGTGCAGGGATTTTTGGGAGACTTAACAAAGCGCATAGAACATACAGCGTTGCGAGAAAGTGTTCTGGAAAAGATTATAGCTCGTTATTAATCATCTCCTGAATACCACTGCTATCTACAAAGAGAAGAGTTGGTGTGAGGGGATAGTCTTCTTCTTGGTCGAATTCGTTTTGTACTTGAGATGCAAATGCATCAAACAATGAGAAGTCTTTGTGCCAGAAGATGAGGAAATCGCGAGTAGGGATTGCAGCAATGTAGCTTTCTCCAAGCTCTCTTGTAATTGCTTTGCGTACTCCATCGCTGAGTAAGCGCGCCGCTGCGTATCCATCATCGAGTTCGACGATTACGTACTTTGCTGTTTCATCTTCTTCTGAGGCTTGCGCTACTTCTACTTTGATATTGCGAGAGATAGCATCGAGGTTGTTGCTTGCTTGTGCGTAGAGCGTATCTTCATCGATGTTCCATTCTTCAAGCATGACACTATTAACAAATTGATATTTTGTTCCTGCATCTATCACCACTCCTACATCTACCTCAGAGATAAATGGTCTGTGGAGAACATCAATATTTTCTTTATGTGTGGCGGGCATCAGTTGTAATACCACGTCATCACGTATGTTACGCCACCCCTCATTTGCATTGCGCGCAGAGATGAATATTAGTCCTGAGCTCGCTACCGCTAGAATGATACCGATAAGGACGATGTTGGTGGATTGCTTTCGAAACATGAATTGCATTGTAGCAATTTTGGCCTATTGAACCACGCTTTTCTTTAGATTTCGATTACTAAAAAGCGCCTTCAAAGCACCGTAGAAGTAGAAATGATCTCGAGCTTCCGTATCCCAATTCCTTCGAGGAAAGAATCAGAATACGAAAGAGTGTCTCTCGAGCAATCAAAATGCGTGTTGGCTTTAGACACTGTCCAGAGCACGCTACCAAAGATTATTCCCTGGTAAGGAAGTGTTCCATCCGCAGGTTCTCCTACGGATACCTTGTTACGACTTAGTCCCAATCAGCAGTTTCACCGTGGTACCCCCCCTTGCGGGTAAGAGTGCTTCGGGTGCCCCTGCCTTTCATGACTTGACGGGCGGTGAGTACAAGACCCAGGAACATATTCACCGTAACGTAGCTGATTTACGGTTACTAGCGATTCCAACTTCATGAAGTCGAGTTGCAGACTTCAATCCGAACTGAGACTGGTTTTTTGAGATTCGCTTACCCTCGCGAGTTCGCTGCTCTTTGTACCAGCCATTGTAGCACGGGTGTTGCCCTAGGTATAAGGGACACGCAGATCTGACGTCATCCTCACCTTCCTCCGCCTTGGAGGCGGCAGTCTCCTATGAAAAAACAACATAGGATGAGGGTTGCGCTCGTTTGCTGACTTAACAGTACATCTCAAGACACGAGCTGACGACGACCGTGCATCACCTGTCACTCCATTCCTTGCGGCACTTAACTATTTCTAGTCAATTTGGAGGATGTCAAACCTAGGTGAGGTGCTCCGCTTATCATCGAATTAAACCCCATGCTCCACCGCTTGTGTGGGTCCCCGTCTATTCCTTTAAGTTTTAATCTTGCGATCGTACTACTCAGGCGGTGTGCTTACCGCGTTAGCTTGGACACCGAATATGATTGAACATCCGACATCGAGCACACATCGTTTACGGCGTGGACTACGGGGGTATCTAATCCCCTTCGCTCCCCACGCTTTCGTCCATGAGCGTCAGTACATACCCAGCAACCTGTTTTCACTTTTGGCGTTCCTACGTGGATCAACGGATTTTACCCCTACACACGTAATTCCAGTTGCCTCTGTATGACTCTATCTCGAGAGTTTCCGACACATCACGGAGTTGAGCTCCGAACTTTAATGTCAGACTTTTCAAGACGCCTGCGGACGCTTTACGCCCAGTAATTCCGAGTAACGCTTGCACCATCCGTATTACCGCGGCTGCTGGCACGGATTTAGCCGGTGCTTTCTCCTGAGGTACCGTCAAAAATTTCGTCCCTCAGAACAGAAGTTTACAACCAAAAGGTCGTCATCCTTCACGCGGTGTCGCTCCGTCAGGGTTGCCCCCATTGCGGAAGATTCCTCACTGCTGCCTCCCGTAGGAGTATGGGCCGTGTCTCAGTCCCATTCTGGCTGATCATCCTCTCAGATCAGCTACCCGTCATAGTCTTGGTGAGCTTTTACCTCACCAACAAACTGATAGGCCGCAGGCCCCTCTCGTACCGCGAAAGCTTTACCCTTTCGGGACTATCCGGTATTAGCACACCTTTCGGTGTGTTATCCCTGAGTACGAGGCAGGTACCAACGTGTTACGCAGCCGTTCGCCGCTCCTCTCGAAGAGTCGCTCGACTTGCATGTGTTAGGCGCACCGCTAGCGTTCACTCTGAGCCAGGATCAAACTCTTCAAAAAGAAGTGTTTTGAGTTGTGCCACTGTAGTTCAGTGGCGGTTCAAAGGAATACTAACGAAGTTAGTATAATAAATTTTAATTTAGTGGAGTCCATGCTCGAAAGCTCGAAAGCTTAAGAGATGGATATAATATTTTCTACTCTACGATGCTGTGAAGGAGCTCTTGCCCACGCACAGATGCATAAGAGGCAAAAGCCAGTTAAGCAGCATACGGGGGTAAAGTATCTGCCTCCCCTTTGCCCACTAAATGGACCAGTTGGGAGGGAGCTGGGGAATTTTACCTTCAAGAAACGTTACGTCAAGGAATTTTAACGTAAAACCGACTTATTTTTGAGCTTTCAAGAAAAGACGCCGTCACGGGGACAGCGTCTTTCTGGAATTTGCGGTGGCTGGGCTCTAGAGGAGTCCAGCCTGTTTCAGCGTTTCTTCGTATACGAACAAACAGTGAAAGTAGACGACGAGGGCAGGTGCAGTCAGAGTGCAGAAGCCAAGAACCCAATAGGGCACGTGGAACTGTTTCGCTCCGCAGAACGAGTATTCTGAACTCTTTAGCCTGGCGACGATCTGACGCTTTAGAATGATCGCACAGCAACAAGTTGCGGCGACAAACAAAGCGACGATTGCGATACCAAGACCAAAACGAACCATTGAATCGACAGACATGTGGGTGAACAGTGACATAAGTCAAGCTCCTCAAGCAGTGGACAAACGGTCGTTCCTGTTACATACAGAAACGGTGATAGCAAAGACCTACTAGTATTATACCATTAAAAGGTAATGTTGGGAATACTAGGAATTTGTAGGTATTTCCTGCTTTTGGCTTATATTCTGCCCAGAAAGCATTCGTATTCTCTTGGATTTAACCGCTGCCCATGGAATCAGGCAAAAGAACTTTATAAAGTTCCAAGGGCCTCTTAGGCCTGGAGAAAGCTTGGATACACCGATTCTATGATCATAGGAGATGGGCTCATACAAAATTGTCGCTCGCTCTTTTCCGGCACAGACCATAAGTACGATATGGAGAGAGAACCAATTGGGATAGAGCTCTTTATATCTCTCTATCAGTTCTTTCTTACAGATGCGAAGACCAGAGTTGATGTCATCAATCTTTTGGCCAGAGCAAACTTCCGCAAAGCGCCTTAGAAGGCCACGTGCATTTCTATGCAAGAACGGCCCTTTTGTAAGCTCTCTCCTAAATCCTACGATCATATCGGCCTCCTGTATTTGTACATTCTCATATAGGCGAGGGATATCTTCTGGACGGTAGGTGTTGTCTGCATCAATCGTGGCGATCCATTCCCCTTTGGCGTGCTCTATTCCTGTGACAATGGCAGCGCCATTCCCTGTATTTTTAATATGGCGAACTATTCGTAAAGAGGGGAGATCGATCTTCTTAAGTATCCCAGGCGTTGCATCCGTACTCCCGTCATCGACGGCGATAATTTCGTATCCTCCTTCTACTCCTTTAAGGGCTGCATCACTTCTTCTAATGATATCTTCTACAGCACCTGCTTCGTTATAGATTGGGATGACAAGACTTAACATTAATTAGAGGATAGTGGATAATGCATTATTTTCAATCTACAATCTGATTATGTCGCTAAAAACCGCGAGCATCTCCGTTGTTATGCCTTCTTATAATGAGAGGGGTAATATTCCTGAAGCAGTTGAGAGAATTGTAGAGACTTTGGGTGATAGTCTTTTTGAAATACTTATTGTTGATGACAACAGTCCAGATAAAACATGGGAGCTTGTAGAGGAGATGCACAAAGAAGATCCGCGGGTTAAAGTAATACGTCGCATAGAAAAGAGAGGACTGGCTTCGGCACTTGCTGATGGAACGAATGCAGCAGAGGGTGAGATTATTGTGTGGCTTGATTGTGATCTTGGTATTCCACCAGAAGACATCACAAAGTTGGTCGCAAAGATTCCAGAATACGACATCGCTATCGGATCGAGGTATCTCCCTGGAGGTATGGATACGAGGCATTGGTTTCGTGGTTGGTTGAGTACGGTTTTTAATGTTTACACACGAGCGATTCTTGGTCGTCACTTTTGGGATTGGACTTCTGGTTTTGCCGCAGCAAAGAAAGATGTGATGCGAAAGTGCCCTCTCACAGAAGAAGGGTTCGGT
Organism: Candidatus Peribacter sp.; assembly: GCA_018652955.1. GTDB lineage: Bacteria > Patescibacteriota > Gracilibacteria > Peribacterales > Peribacteraceae > UBA2170. The sequence continues at coordinate 87,390 of JABIBA010000013.1, forward strand.
GAGTACTTTATTGAGTGGGTCTACATGTGTACGCTCAGAGATTTTAAGATGGTTGAGGTGCCATATCGCTATGGACTCCGTAAAGCTGGAGAATCCAAGACAGACAGTGATATCCGGGTATTTCTAAAGTTGGCAATTAACTATGCATGGCGAGTACTAGCCATTAGGATGAAACACGGTTCCCGAAAGAAATCATGAGCTCTTTGCCCGCTATTCCAGAAACGACCTGTATTACAAAGTGCAGGGTATGCCAGTCCGATCAATTTACGGATTTGTATTCTGTAGGAGATTTATACATCTCTAACTTTCCAGACAAGGCAGATGACGGAATCAAGGCACCTCTAGAAATGGTGATGTGTAACAAGTGTAAGTTGGTGCAATTACGTCACAGTGCTCCGCAAGAACTTCTCTACAGTCGGTTTTATTGGTATCGCTCTGGAGTGACAGACACGATGAAAAAAGCGCTGCGTAATATTACAGAAAGTATCGAACAGCGTATGGACTTACAAGAAGGTGACGTGGTGCTTGATATTGGAAGTAACGACGGGACAATGCTGCGCACCTACGAAGCACCAGGCATCATTAAAGTTGGAGTAGAGCCTGCTTCTAATCTTGCAGAGGAAGGAGAAAAAGAGCTCGATCATTTTATTAATGATTTCTGGGAGTATGACAGCTACTTTGCAGAGGTAGGGAAGAAGGCAAAAGTCATAACAGCGATCGGAATGTTTTATGACATGGAAGACCCAGGAAAGTTTGTCGCAGATGCCGCAAAGGCACTAACAAATGACGGTATGTTTGTAACACAGTTGATGTGTCTTAAAAATCAACTTGATACCAATGACGTTGGAAACATTTGCCACGAGCACTTGGAGTTTTATTCATTACATTCACTCGAGTACATGTTGAATGCCAACGGGTTCGAGATTATCGACTTAGAACACAACCTCGTAAACGGTGGAAGTTACCGTGTGTATTGTGGACTTAAAGGAGGCAATCCTCCTAAGGTCGAAGGGTCTGAAGAACGCATCGCAAAGTTTCGTAAAGAAGAAGAAGGAATAGACACCGAAGAAGTACACAAAGAATTTTTTGCTCGCATGGAAGAAAACAAAAGACAGTGTGTCGAATTTATTCGCGCAGAGGTCGCTAAGGGAAAGAAGGTGTGGGTGTATGGCGCTTCTACAAAAGGAAACACCATCTTGCAGTATTACGGACTGGACCACCGCGATATCGAAGCGGCATCTGAGCGCAGCCCAGAAAAGTGGGGAAAAGTAACAGTCGGAACAGGCATTCCAATTGTTTCTGAAGACGAAGCACGTAAAGCAAACCCAGACTACTTCTTAGTACTGCCGTATGCATTCTTTGATGAGTTTTATAAGCGCGAAGAGGAGTGGAGAAACGGAGGTGGAAAGTTCATAGTTCCTTTACCTGAATTCCGCGTTGTGTCATGAGCAAGAAAGCCCTCATCCTCGGTATCGGTGGCCAAGATGGTTCGTATCTTGCAGAGCTTTTGCTTAGCAAGGGATACGAAGTACACGGTTTGATTCGCAGATCTGCCACAGGAAATACGAGTAATATCGATCACCTAGAAGATGACATTACATTGCACAGAGGAGACTTGGCTGATGTGCCTTCACTCTATGCTGCGATAAGTGCGAGTAATCCAGATGAGATTTATAACGAAGCAGATCAAGACCATGCAGGATGGAGTTATAGCCTTGTCGACTATGCGTCAGACATAACAGGTGCTGCACCTGGTCGAATTTTGGAGATCATTAAGCAACTTAATCCGAAGATCAAATACTTCCAGCCACTGACGTCTAACATGTTTGGAATGAGCGAGAGTGAAACGCAAAACGAAACCACACCGCTAAACCCACAAAGCCCTTACGCTTGCGCAAAAGCGTATGCGTGGTCGCTGACAAAGTACTATCGTCAGGTGCATGGAATATTTGCTTCTACAGCGATCTTTTTTAACCACGAATCTCCACGTCGCACCGATAGTTACGTAACACGTAAGATCACAAAGTCAGCTGCAAGAATCAAATTAGGATTACAGGATCAACTCTTGCTTGGAGACTTAACCGCTAAGCTCGATTTTGGTTTTGCAGGGGAGTATATGGAAGCTGCACATAACATTATGCAGCTCGATAGCCCTGATGACTTTTGTATCGGGACAGGAGAAGCAGTATCTGTTCAGCAATTTTTGGATGAGACGTTTGCTCAGGCAGGGCTCGACCCAAAAAGTTGTGTAGGAACAGACGAACGGTTTATGCGACCAGGAAAAACAAGTACGCTCATCGCAGATTACTCTAAGGCAAATAAGACATTCGGCTACGAGCCAAAGGTAAAGTATGCAGATCTTATCAAGATTATGTTGGAGCACGATCTAAAGGAGGAGGGAAAACTGATTGTATAAAAAAACCCGACCGAAGTGGTCGGGGACGTTTTGATGAGCCGTTGCTCATTTTAGGAAAAGTGGTACGGATGGACACCTTCTTCTTCAAGCTGAGCAGTCAGATGTTCAAAGAATGTTTGGAACACTTCGGCGCGTCTTCTGCCGCGTGCCATTCCTTCTTTGGTGCGAATGCAGACATCGCTGTCTGGGTTCACCCAGTCGAGTGAGTACGCGATGTCTCGCAGGACGGACTTCGGTTCGCGGTACGACGCCTCTGGATCGTCGAGCATGTTTCTGTAATCCACAGCGGGCAAGTTTGCGTAGTGTTGACCCGAGCGGATGAACAAGTCGACGTCCAAGTTGACCACACGGTCTGCGTCCTTCAGCGCGATGGCAACTTCCAATTCATCATCATCGTTCACATCGCTGTGCTTCGAGACAGCGTCTACGATGATGTTTGTCGAAGGATAGTCCAATGAAGCTCCAATCCATTCGCGCACTAGATCACTAGGGTCTTCGCTACCTGTTTTCTGGCAAATGCGGTCAGCGTTGTGGCACAGACCTGCAATACCTGCGAGGTTTGCATTGCGTACACTGCCCCATTCTGCCATGACGATTTGCATCGCCTGTTCGCCGACCCTGAACGCATGGATCCAATCGTGGTGGCCAACGAGGCCAGCCTCTTCATGTGATTTGCGAACTCGGGCTGCAAGTTCTGAGTACAAATCCCAAATGCGATGAGTCATAAAGCACCTCCAATTCCTTTTGTTAATGAGCGGCTTATCTTGACCAGATTACGTATCTGATACTTATAAAATAATACAATATTTATACTTAATGTCAATTAACCTCGTAGACTATAAATCTACCATTCTTGTAAAGAATAGAGGCAGATTTTGGTATTTGAATAGCTCTCTCGTCCTTCGTATCTGCCACAAGATATCGTACGTTGTACTTCTTAAGATATTCTTCGTAATTACTATCAATTTCAGCGCTTAGCTTCAGGGCATTTTGAATGTACGCATCTCCGCCAATCAGATCCATTGGGTCTACGGTAATCTTTTCATTTACGGATCCATCAAGCCCAAAGAGGAATGTCTTTGCGACTCCTAGTGGAGTTGTATCTGGATAGGCACTGAGATACCTCAGTGAGTATGTAGGGTTAAGCCCTGCGTAATTCGATACTGACTCTCGTAAGAATGCTTCGTCGATATGGCCTGAGTAGGCGACGAGGAATCGCTCAAGCAACTCTTCGTCCGGTGCAACATGCAGAGCGGCTCTTGGTGTAAAGAGTATGCCATTCGGTGAATAGAGAGGAATGTAAAAACTAAGCATTGGCCCTCCATGCAAGACGGCGTCATGAACACCTTCTTGTTCAAGGGCTGCAAACACATCTGCAAATCCACTGATATTTTCATGTGCTTCTACAACGCGCTCTTTGTAGGGCGAGAGTGTGTACGAGTAGGAGTTTTTTCTGATGAATGCTCGGTTCACTGTTGTAAAAATCATCGCTGCAACACACAGAATTATGACCATCTTCTCACACTGTGTTTTTCGCTTAGACAAGCTTTGTATGAGTATTGGGATTGCAACAATATTTACCAACAGTGCTAGTCGCCATGGGTGCGTCACAAAATCCATAACCTTACCGGTAATCACATTGCTTGTAGCAGCTATCACCACTGCAGATGTGAGTAAAAGCAGGAGCGCTTCTTCGGATGAGAAGTGACGACGAAATCTTAGAAGCACTAGAGTGCCAATCAGTACAATGCTGTATTTATTATTATAAATAGTCAGAGGCAAAACAATGTGTGTATCTATCAAACCAGAGCGTGTATTGATTGCCGAGGCGACAGGATCGGTAAACAAAGAGATTGTTGTGAGGATTTGCGGAATGCATGCAACGATAATTCCTACACCCATCATCATCAGAAGCTTGATTGTCTTGGTATCGCGACTAAAGAGAGCATATAAAAAGAAGAGTCCGATGGAGGTGAAGTTTTGCATCCACAAGTGCGGATACAAGTAGAAGGCAATGGCACTGATAATTCCTAGTGGCACGTATCTCTTAGCTTCATGTGGACTACGTAGCACCATGAGTAGTGCAATCATAAATAATCCAAAGACGGGATAGATGGTTTGCATTATTCCTGGCCGAGAAATCAAGTTCGCAAGAGAGGCTATTCCCACGATGGTTATGAGCGCAGAGACTACGAGTCTTCCTTGTAATATTTTCCTATTCAGTACAAAGATAATGCCTCCAGTAATTGCTGCGTACAATACTGCGTTTATCGCATAAACTACATGTATATCAAACCCAAGAAGCCCTGGAATAGACGCTAAATAGATGGGCAATAGAAGGCCGGGGAATGCGCTGTCTCTGTATTCAAGAAAGTAGGGGTTTCCGAGTGTAGCGTGCCCTGAGAGGACCTGTTGAATGTGTGTCAGGTAGTAGATCGTATCCGTTTCAAGTTGGGGAATAATTGCAGGAATCCAGCTGCCAAATGTTAGTTTATAAAAGAGAAACGGAACAAAGACAGCGAGGATAGAGCCCAGTATTACCACAGCCCATGAGTACTTCTCTTTTAGTTGCATACTGAACGCATGGTCTCACAGACGTATGCTATTTGCTCGTCTGTAATTGCAAGACCAGAAGGAAGATAGAAACCACGTGCAGATGCATCTTCGGTTACCGGGAAGCTGTCATCTGTCTGTACGGCAATTGCAGGCTGGCTGTGGCACGGGAGGAAGAACTCGCGTGTATCTACTCCTTTTTCTTTTAGGCGGGCACACAGCTCATCTCTACCACTTTCTACCATGACGGCATACATCCAGTAGACATGTGTTGCGTAGTCTTTCTCTTGCGGGAGGCGTAAACCTTCTATTCCACTCAAGCCTTCTTTGTAGAGCGCTGCCATCGAACGTTTTCGTTCGAGTAAGTCATCGATTGCTTCGAGTTGTCCAAGTCCTACTGCAGCTTGCAGGTTAGTAGGGCGATAGTTAAACCCAAGTTCTTCATGGCGAAACCTCTTGGTCGGTGAGTGTGCAAGATCTTTGAGCCACCGCGCACGCTTCGCAAGCGCATCATCATCTGTCGTGATCATTCCCCCTTCTCCTGTAGTGATAATTTTATTTCCGTAAAAACTAAAGGCGTTGATGGTTCCAATGGAGCCACATTTTTTTCCTTTGTACTCGGCTCCATGTACTTCGGCTGCATCTTCGATGATTGCGAGATTATGCTTGGCGGCAATTTCGAGAATTGGATCCATATCACACGGAAGTCCGTAGATGTGCACGGGCATTATTGCTTTTGTGCGGTCTGTGATTTTCGCTTCAATTAGCGCTGCATCTATATTCAAAGTTTCTGGATCAATATCGACAAAGACCGGAGTAGCTCCTGTGTACATCACCGAGAACGGTGAGGCGATCATCGTAAAGTTTGGAATGATCACTTCGTCACCTGGTCCGATATTTAATGTGCGAGCTGCAGTGTGTAGTGCGGATGTTCCACTGTTTGTAAAGATGGCATGCTTTACTCCAATAAACTTTGCAAAAGCTTCTTCAAATTTTTCTACACATGGACCTGCAGAAGAAATCCAACCGGTATCCATTGCGTCTGCTACATACAACTTTGCAGCATCGGTAATCAGTGGTTCGTTTACGGGGACCTTCATGATGCATCGCGGAATGTTTTCTCTTTTTCTCGTCCTGGGTATGGACCCTGCTTTACTTCGAGAATGCGTGTTGGCTCTAACATGGTGAGCGCATGTCCGCCCTTTAGAATGACAATGCATTCGCTGCCATTCACGGTTACTTCTTCGATAACATTCCAATCGTCATCAAATATTTTCACTGCAACGCTACCACTTTGAATCCAGATAAATTCTCCAGGAGGGGAGAGTTCGACACTCAGTGGATTATGTCTGTGCGGTACTACTTCGTATCCTTCCTCTCTATCAAAAAGCCCTACCTGCAATGGGTCTTCATCTTTTGTAAAAAATTTCACACCGTTCTCTACTGGTGTATCAGCAGTAAAAACGTGTGCGTAAATCTCTCCGTTATGTTCGATAGTTTGTTGAGACATGTAATAAGTATAGAGGTGGCTAGGGGGCAGAGGCCAAATCTTGTAAGATAAATCTCAATGAAGAGATTTCTCCCTCATCTCACACGCTTTGCGCTGTATATTTTCAGTGGCTGTAGTGCGGCTGTGGCCGATATCGGCAGTTATATGCTGATGATTAATATCAATGTCTGGTACATATACGCCTCTATTATCAGTGGAGTTATTGGCTTTATAACCGCGTTTTTGCTGCATAAATACATTGTATTTCAGAAGAAAGAGGCGTTTATGCGACACCTTGGAAGGTACTTTGTGGTGGATATGATCAATCTGAGTATCGTGACTGGCCTCTTGTATGTTTTGGTAGATTTGTGGAGTATGGACCCAATGCCAGCTAAATTCGTTGCTCTTGCCCCTGTAGTTCTCTGGAATTTCTTTGTGTATAAGTTTGTCGTATATGTCTAAATACGGCTAATATTAGGCTTAATGAGCAAGAAAGCCCTTATCACAGGAATAACAGGACAAGATGGTTCGTATCTTGCCGAGTTGCTTATAGAGAAGGGGTATGAGGTACATGGGATAGTTCGTCGTAGCTCTACATTTAATCGTGGTCGTATCGATCATCTTTTCTCTGATGAACAAGGTTCAGGAATTCACACAGAGCTTCATTACGGAGACCTTGGAGATGGGAACTCTCTCATTCGTATTCTTTCTGCGGTAAAGCCTGATGAGATTTATAACTTAGCTGCTCAAAGTCACGTTGCGATTAGTTTTGATATTCCAGAATACACTGGAGATGTAACGGGTATAGGAGCTGCACGACTTCTCGAAGCTGTTCGGAGTTTGGATCTTGATTCTAAAATTTACCAAGCAAGTTCTTCTGAGTTGTATGGACAAGTACGCGAAACTCCGCAGACAGAAGACACACCGTTCCATCCACGCAGTCCGTATGGATGTGCAAAAGCGTACGCGTTTTACATGATGCAAAACTACAGAGAGAGTTACGGAATGTATGCCGTAAATGGAATCTTGTTTAACCATGAATCTCCACGCAGAGGAAAGAACTTCGTTACACGAAAAATTACCTACACACTTGCAGCTATCGTTGCTGGGAAACAAGAGAAGCTATACCTCGGTAATCTCGATGCAACGCGTGACTGGGGATACACAAAAGAATACGTCGAAGGAATGTGGCGCATGTTGCAGCAAGACACACCAGAAGATTACGTACTTGCTACTGGGAAGATGGCATCGGTACGAGATTTCTTAGAGCTCTGTCTTCGTCGCTGTGGTTACACATTTGCACGGCAGGGTGAAGGTATAAATGAAAAGTACGTAGACGTCGATACTGGTAAGACTATTGTTGAAATTGATGAGAGATACTATCGCCCAGCAGAAGTAGATCTTTTGTGTGGAGATCCTTCTAAGGCTAAGGAAAAACTTGGCTGGGAAGCTACAGTGCACATGGAAGGATTGGCGGACATCATGTTGGAGTCTGACTTTGCAAAGATGGGTCTTACACTTCCGTCCACGGTCGCTGCTTAAGGTCTTTCGGGTGACCTCCTAGCTTTCCTTTAAACATTGCAGGTCTAAAGATATTTTCGGGTGCATTAAGTACAAAATGTTTTTGCGCTATGTCTTCGCGGACAAAGAATGCGTTTACTCCTCTGCAATCCGTTGCGATGAGTGTATATCCTTTTTCTTTTCCAAGTTGAACCAGTGCGCTGAGACTTGCCCCGTAGTAGTCTGTCTTATCCCACGAAAAGTCTGCCTTATATGGAACAGTCACTGCTGGCTCATAGGGAATGCAGGCGTTGTATTCCATTATTACTACGCGCGGTGAGTATCCTTCTATTGCCTTCCAGACCCAGTAGTCGTTGCCATCAATATCAATACTGAGCAGATCAAACTCTGTCGGAACGTTATATTTTGCAAAAAGATTGTTGATGTTCTCTGCAGTAATAAACTCTTGTTTGATGCCGCTCTCTGGCGTGTTTTCTCTTCCATCCATAAGAAGTCCTGTCCAGCCTTTTCGTGTTAGCTGCTTTGTATTGCACTCTGTTCCGTCTTCAGTTCCAAATTCTACGTAGTATGCATCTGTAGTGCCGATCACTCCAAACAGTGCATGAATCATTCCGTCTTCCCAGTTCTGGGATGTGACTCTTCGTTCGAAAAGATTGAGATTGGAGATCTGTTTTCCAGTCAGACGATAGAGCCGAAGTGTGATGTGCCAGTGCAACATGCCAGCTAGCCACTTTGTCGTTTTTTGAACCCGACGCTGCATGCGGTAGGCAATCATGCTGTGAGCTCCGTAATAAGTGATACGATGCGTTCTGTACTCTTTCCATCGAGTAGTGCCCACTCAGACCCTCGTTGCTTTTGCTCACTCACACAGGAGCTGTAATAGGTGTCGTCGTGCAATAGGAGCTCGAAGTGCGGGAGGAGTTTCTTTTTATCTTTTACTATTTCCGTTCCGGGTGCGCCGTCGTAGACGGGATAATCAAATCCATAGAAATCGATGACTACACTTGGTTTTGCCATGGCGACAGCTTGAGCTATTACGCTTGAGTAACTGGAAATCACGATGTCGGCTTTTGGCAGCAGTGCATAGATTCTTTCATCAGAAATCTGCAGCCCTGCCTCATCTGCGAGTGGCTGGTACCATGAACGATCGCTACGTGGATGCAGGTTTAGAATTACCTTTGCTTTAGTGGCTGCGAGAGTCTTAAACAGGAACTGCATCTCTTCTTTGTGTTTGTCCCATGGAAGCAAGTCGTGCTCTCCGAAGTTTGGCACAGAACAGAGAATAACTTTCTCAGTGTGTGTATTTTCAGTAGTGAGCTGTGCAGCAATGTCATCCAGTGAAGGTTTTCCTGTCACTATCATTTTGTCCGCAGACATTCCTTGTTCCAGTAGTTGATTGCGTAGTGCTTCACTTTCTACGGCCATCTTGGTTGCCGCACCACCACCAATGATCCACGGCGCCTTCGGCATGATGCCGAGAAGCTTTGCTGCAAGTGCTGTGTACGGAGGCTGGAAAAAGAGCGGAGTATTTTTGTAGACGAATATCCACGAAGGAAAGATGAATCGTAATAAGTATCGCAGTGGGTTTGAGACTGCATACTGTCCACCACGCTTGCCAGAGCGCAGCCTTGGTTCTGCAGCAGCTTCACGAAAACTCATTGCAAATGGGACGATCAAACTAGGAATATTATTCTTATTTGCCTGTGCAATGACTGCGGTTTCTATCCCGATACTGCGATCTCCAGAAACAACTATAAGACTAATATCTTTGTGTTTCTCCAAGAGTTTTTTGGCACGTCGGCACTCAGATCGCATCTGCAAGAATCCTTTTGCAAGAGAGGGGAGAAATCGATGAAGTGTGCTCTTGGGAGTGGCTGAGTTTCGACTTTCGACTTTCGGGGTTTGATTTATCTCCAGAGGAGATCCATCTGAAGCAATAGCGGGAATATCTCCGATCAGTGTTTGCAGTGGTGCTACCTTTTTATCGAGGCAGAATACTGCATTTGGAATTGATGTAGCAATTGGAAGCATTTCCAAAAGATTCCCCTTAGATAGCGGAAGAAAGAGGACAACCATGCCTTAGGCAGGGAAGAGATGATCTTCGACGAGTTCACAGATGAGGTGTTCTATGACGATATGACTCTCTTGTGTGCATTGGGTGTCTTCTCCTGGCACTGCAACGGTGTGTGTAGAGTCACAGGAAAGCCCTGCACTTCCTGTTAATCCAATGGTTACGAGACCACGTTTTGCAGCTTCTTCACAAGCGAGTACTACATTTTTTGATGATCCACTGGTAGTAATCCCGAGGAGCACATCACCTTCTTTTCCGAGTGCTTCTACCTGACGCGCAAATATTCCTTCGAAGTTGATGTCGTTTGCAAAGGCCGTAAGAAACGATGTATCTGTTGTAAGAGCTATTGCAGGCAGTGCATCCCTTGGTCGGTCTTTACGAAGTCTGCTAGTAAACTCTGCAGCCATATGTTGTGAATCTGCAGCGCTCCCACCGTTTCCGCAAATCAATAACTTGTTACCATTTTTAAAGGCAGTGCTGATGAGATCTGCTGCCTCTAGAATACTTGGAATACACTCAGTAGCTACAGCTTCCAAGGTTTTCGTACTACGTTCCAGATGACTCTGGATGGTGGCGGTGCGTGGATCTGTCATGATTATTTTCTGCGAAGCTTTTCTATGATTGGCAGCTCACTATCGTAGACATGTTTTACTCCATCTCCTCTTGCTTCTTCCCAAGCGCGAATATCACGAACAAGTCGTGCAAATCCTTGTGGCTCGATGGATGCTGGTTGGTCACTTCCCCACATAGCTCTATCTAAAGTGATGTGACGTTCCACAACTGAAGAGCCAAGTACTGCAGCAGCAAAGCTTGTAGAGAGCCCTACTTCGTGTCCTGAGTATCCAACAGGTACTCCGTATTTCTGTGCAAGTACTGGAATCATTGAAAGGTTGAGTTCTTCTAGTTGAGCAGGGTACGTACTTGTTGCGTGAAGAATAATAAGGTCTTCTTTACCCAGTACCTCTACTGCGTGGTCGATCTGTTCCTGTGTACTCATTCCTGTAGAGATGATCATTGGTTTATTTTTTGAGCGGTGGTGTTTTAGAAGCTCATCATCGGTAAGAGATGCAGAGGCAATCTTGTAACATGGTGGGTCGAATGCATCGATGAAATCGACAGCTCCTTCGTCCCAACATGAGGCAAGCCACATGATACCTTTTTCTTTGCAGTAACTATCAATCTCTCCATATTCTGCTTCGCCAAACTCTAAGCCACGTTTTAGATCTCCGTTAGTATCACCAAAAGGATTCTCTCGTGGTCGTGCAAGCTCTTCTTCTGTGTAGACTACTTCTACTGTGCGTTTTTGGAATTTTACAGCGTTGCATCCAGCTTCTGCTGATGCATCAATAAGCTGCTTTGCAATTTTCATATCACCATTGTGGTTGATACCAATTTCTGCGATAACCAAGCATGCTTCGTTTGGGCCTATGGTGTGATTTCCAATTTTCATGCAGGAGTAGTGTGCCTATGTATTATCGGACAGTCCACCCACCATCTACAGAAATTCCTTGGCCTGTTATATAGCTTCCAGCATCAGAAGAAAGCAGTAAAAGGGCTCCAATTAGCTCTCTGGGCACTCCTGTGCGACCGAGACAGGTTTTGTCGTTCAAGACTTTTAGGAAGGGGGCATTTGGATCAACGGCATTTGCTCCAGTTCCTTCAGTATTTGCGAAGGGTCCTGGGTGGATGGCATTTACACGAATGCCATGCTCTCCCCAGAAGGATGCCGCATATCTGGTGAGCTGCATAAGAGCTGCTTTTGCAGAGCCATATCCTGCAGGGTTCATCTTATCAGTTCCTCTATAGAGTGCAGGGTCTGGAGCAACAATCGAGTACATCGTGCATGTATTTATTATACTTCCGTTACCCTTCTCTTTCATTCCAGGGAACACTGCTTGCATTGCAAGGACAGGTCCTGTCATTCCCCCAGAAAGATTATTGTTAAAGTGTTCAAGTGGTGCAGTTTCGAGTGCCGCACCCGGTTGGTTAAACCCACAACCTGGTCCCATCTCGTGTGCGTTATTGACGAGCACATCGACAGTACCTGTTTTTGCTACTGCTTCACCGAGAGTGTTTTTAAGAACGTCTGTGTCGTACATGTCGACGGTGTATCCATCGACTTGTGCCTCTCCAAATTCATTTGCGAGTTCTGTTTTTAAAGCCTCCAGTTTTTCTGATCTTCCAAATAGAATAACCTTCGCATCATTTTCTACAAGTGAACGTGCCATTTCGGAGCCTAGAAAACCAGATGCTCCTGTGAGGAGAACAGTTTTACCTTGAAGAGAAAAGAGATCTGAAGCTTTCATAAGAGTACGGGGAAGATTACCAGCAAGTACGGCCACCATCGACAACAAGATTTTGTCCGGTCATATACGATGAAGCATCACTGCAAAGAAATAGCACTGCACCTTGGTACTCTGTCTCTTGTGCCATGCGACCAAGTGGAATGCGTGAAGAAATATCTTTAACAAATTCTGGAGGCTGACTTGTGTATACGCCACCAGGAGAAAGTGCGTTTACGCGAACGTGTGGGCAGTAATAGGTGGAGAAGTATTTTGTAAGACCGACAAGCCCTGCTTTTGCCACACTGTATGTTACAGGTTTTACAGCTTGCTCATCTTCGGGCACACCTTCTTTTCTATAGAGTCTTTGGTCGGGGGCTGACACAGAAAGCTCTGACGCAATATTTAAGATCACACCAGACTTTTGTTTCATCATCTGTTCACCAAATGCTTGAACACAGAGGAACGCACCGAGAAGACCAACATTCAAATCATCTACCCACTGCTCGAGAGGGAAGTTGCTTACGCGAGAGAAGTTTACCTTTGCGCCTGCTTCTACTTTCGGGTTATTTGCTGCGTTATTGACGAGGATATCTACCTTCCCATATTTTCCCATTACGGTTTCAAATGCTTGTTGTACAGAGTCTTGGTCTGCGATGTTGGTTTCTATAAATAGCGCATCAAGTTCATCAGCGATCTTCTGACCACTTTCTGCGTTATGTTCCAGAATAACAGGGATACCACCAGCTGCTTTAATGGCCTCGCAGTGCCGTCTTCCCAAAAGTCCTCCACCGCCTGTTACGACAGCGACGCGTCCTGTGAGGTCAAATAGCGTATTCATCGGGCGAATTGTATCACGCTACGCCAAATGTCTGCGTTGAAAAAGTGTGATATTTGCGTATTTGCTCTACTTCTTTCCCTTCTTCTCCACGAGCCCCCTGGAGCGTAAACAGTCCGTCAAACTGCAGTCGGTCGAGTTCTTCTTTTACCGCTGCGAAGTCTGTATCACCTGTACCGAGTTCTACGGTGGAGCTGTTGAGTATGCGGTCTTTGATGTGCACACTACCAAGATGTTCCCCGTAGGCGGCAAGTTCTTCTTTGGGGTTATACCCCATCCCTGCACTGTTACCGGTGTCGTACGTTACTTTTACGCTTGGGTGATTGATTTGCTTCAGGAAGTACACAAAATTTTCTGGATCAAGTGACGTCTCTAGGTGGAGTTCCATATCTAACTTCTCCAGTACTGGAAGAATCGATTGTAGAGCAAGAGCTGCTTGGTCGATTTCTTCTTTGGTATTGAGGGCAGAGTTATCGAGAAATGGAATTCCAAGATGCGCAGCGCCTACTTTTTTTGCTTGATGAAATAGAAGGTCTAAAAGCTGTAGTCGCTCTTCACGTTCTTGCTCTGTGCAACGAACAAGCGGCTCTTCCATAAACGAGTCTGCACAAATAGATGGAATAGCAACACCGTACTTCTTCATCAGCGCTAACATCTCCTCTACTCCTTCATCTGTTCTAAGTGGAGTGATATCTGCTCCGTATGTATCATCAATCCATTCTATATTTGGAACACCTGCTTGCGCAGCACACGCAAATTCCTCTCGCCACGAATTTCTTGGGAACGATTGGAACCGTCCATCTTCTTGAGGGCTTAGTCGATTATGCATTACTGCAAGTTTCATTATTTCTTGGCGGCTAATAACTTGTCACTGAATTCGCGAACAGCACCTTGGCCGCCTGGTGTGGATAGCACTATGCGAGCAGCGCCAAGTACAGATGGGTCTGCATCTGCAACAACAACAGGGAAACCCACCATGTGCAGACACTCTAAATCGTTCATGTCATTACCGAGGTAGGCAACTTTGGAAGCATCGATATTTTCTTTCTGGAGATACTCCGTAAGATACTTTGCTTTGTTGCCGATGCCTTGATGACATGGAAGCTGTAACTTTTCGCATCGCAGCTTTACGATCGGATGTTTCTCTGTAGAGAGAACAATCATTGGAATGTTTGCATCGCGGAGATGATCTATTCCTAATCCGTCACTGCGGTTGCAACGGACAAACTCATCACCATTTTCTGTGACTTCTACTTTGTTGTCGGTCATTACTCCATCAAAATCAAATACGACGAGTTCGATGTCGCTTGGCCAGTCGGCTTTGTCTTGTCGTACAATCCATCGTACGAGGTCTACTTGCTGTGCAGTATCTACTTGGAACGAGTGAAACTCGTCCATTAAATATACACTGGTCTTTCCGCCAAGGCGGTTGCCTTTTTCCCTAAGGAGAGAGGTTTTAGTGACATAGAGTGATCCGTTTTCTCTGTACTGTTCTTCCATATCTTGCTCACGTTTTCGAGTTTCGTAATCGTAATTTAACGATTTCAAACCATCTGATGCTTTGTTCCAAATAAGTGCGTAGTTTCTGCAGGCAGAAAAGATAGAATCTACATCTTCATCAATCAGTTGTTGAATAGCATTGTCGATATCATCTTCTTTGCGCACGGGTGATGTGCATTGTAAAAAGACGACGAGGTCTGGGTCTTCTTTTCCTTGTTTCTTTCGTTCATCAAGTACATGCAGCAAAGCAGATTCACTTGTTGCTGTAGCTGATGCAAGTTCCTCTGTTCGCGTAATAACTTCTGCACCGTACTTTTTTGCTTCGCGTGTAATCTCTGCATCTTCTGTAGAGACAATCACTTCATCAACAAGCTTTGCGCTGCGCGCGTGCAATATGCTGTGTGCCAAAATTGGAATACCGGCGAGTGGTAGTAAGTTTTTCCCAGGGATACGTTCGGACCCTCCGCGGGCAGGGATGATTACGATGACGGAAATGTCGGTGCTCATAGTAGATCTTCATTGTAGTACACATACACATCAGTCTGCTCTTCTTTAAAGGTAAAGCCTGCATCCTCAATTGTTTTTATAGCTTTCTTAATATCCTCTGCATCAGAAATCATGTGATGCACCTCGACAATAAGCACTGAGACGTGGCGTTTCAGTATATCAATTTCTTTTTCGATGAGGTCGAGCTCTGCTCCTTCGATATCAATCACCAGTGATACCTTGTTCCATCCTCTCTCTTCAATCAGTTTACCAATTGTTATTGCAGGCACAGTGACTGCAGTTCCTGTTGCACGTTGTGCGCTTCCACCGACAGAAAGTTTGTGCAGGTAAAACGTCACTTCTGGACCGTTCTGGTCGAGTGCTGCGTGCATCACTTCGTAGTTTGCATTATTTAGCTTGCGATTGGTTTCCAGTATTCCAAGAAGATCTGGGTTCGCCTCTATAACTATGTGGTCTTCTGGCTTGGTCAGTTTTCTGTTTATAACATTCGAGATCACTCCGATAGATCCTCCTCCTTCTATAACAGGTAGGTCTGCAGGAACATGTTCTTCTACAAGGCGTCGTTCTTTGTCTTCGTATGTTCCCCAGAAAAATCGACTCTTTACAGTGCGAGAAATTGCAGGAGCATCAAAAGAGTAGGTGAGCCCATCAAGCTTCCACTTGTTTCCGAGAAGTTCGATACATCTCCCTACTAGCTGATTTCGAAACCATGATTTTCCACGACTGAGGCGGTAGGGCACTTCTTTAGCCAAACGTACCAAAAAGCCCCAAACGCCTTCGCGCTTGAAATACTTCCAGCAATTGCCTGATGCGGTACGAATGTTCGTTAGCATAGTATCGGCACTCTACTTGAAAATTCTGTAGAAGTTAACGGAATAGACGAGGTTTGTGTTATTGTTTCTCTATGCAATACCCCTTGCTGTCTCGGCTGTTTCTTTCACGCTACCGCACCCCTGGTACGCCGAGTATTGGTATGTCGTCTTCTCAGCTAAAGGGTATAGAGGAGTACAACAAAAAGTGCGAGAGTGGTGAGTATAGTTTCGAGCGTGTGCCTTGTTTGTGTGGATCTTCTAAGTCCTATTGTGTTGGGCTTGCATGTCGGTATGGGCTTTCCACAGAGTCACACCTGTGTCTAAAGTGTGGAATGCTTCGTACGGATCCTCGTCCAACAGAAGAAAGCCTGAACAAGTTTTACAAAGAACTCTACGGAACGATCTATGAGTTTGCTGCAGATCAAGAAGTGTTTGATTCGGAGCTTCGAGTAGAACAAAGATATCAAGAGCAAAAGAAGAGAGGAGAGTGGCTGTATCAAGAAATCAAATCAAAGCTCCCAACCGACAGAGCTCCAAAAGTATTTGATATTGGATGTAACTCGGGTGCTGCATTGCTGGCCTTTAAAGAGGCAGGCTGTGAATGTTTTGGTTGTGACCTTGGTGTGAGTAGCTTCGAACGTGGACGCAAAGAAGGGCTCACGCTAGTAGAAGGAGACGAGACAGCACTCAAACAGTTTGGCACTGCAGACTTTGTGTTCTTAAGTCATGTCATGGAACACCTGCCGCACCCTGGGGCAACGTTTAATAATATTCGTGGACTACTAGGTGATGGAGGACATCTTTATGTTGAGGTGCCAGGAATGTTGCGGTTTCATACGCGGGCACAAGGCATGATGCAGTATTTGCAGAATGCACACCTCTATCATTTCTCACTCGGGACACTGACAGACCTCGCAAGACAGTCAGGATTTGTACGCTACAAAGGATCACAACTCGTCTCAGGATTCTTTACGAAAGACTCAAAAAACACACTGCCAGTCTGTCGTCATTATTTGCGCCCGTATTTGTATCTTCTCTATATCTTCTTTGTAGAGATCCTCTATAAAACAAGGTTATTACCCGCTTTTATGGCTGCATACTTCTTTGCGCGCAGAGGAGTGCGTCACATGATTTGGGATATATGGGGATTTATTGTGCGCAAAAAGAAAAATCAAGGGTAAGATTTTGCTATGCGTATTTGCATTCTCCAGCACGTGTTTGATCCATACAAAGGTGCGAATCATCTTCCACTCTTTGCTGCTATGCAGGAGTGTCAGTTTACGATTGTCTGTAATGCATCAAAAATTTCTGATGCAGAGCTTCCAGCAAATGTAACAGTGGTGACGGTGCCGGGCCGCATTGGACCATACTACTACGGTATCCGCGATTATCTTTTTGCTACATTGCTATTAAAACGTTATCCAATTGGAGATCAGTTTTGGAATCAGTTTGATGCTATTCATTGCAATCAAATCATGGGGCCGGCGCTAAGGAAACTTCGTCAGCTCAAAGCCCCTCTTCTTCTCACCATTCATCATCCTGTGACTGCGGATCGTGAAGTTGCTGTACAGGAATCAGGCGTACTCAGTGCACTACATTGGAAGCTCAAGTATTTCTTGCTCGTACGGTGGCAGCGTGCAATGTGTCACAATTGCAATACTCTTATCACAGTGTCTTCCACTGTACGTGATCGTTTAGTTTCTGATTACGGATGCGATGCATCATCTATAACGATTGTCCCCAATGGTGTTGATGGCGAAGAGTTTTGTATTGGCTCAGATCAAAATCAGTATGACGTAGTTGCGATGGGGTCGTTTGTTCATCCGCGTAAAGGATTCCCGTATCTCCTAAAAACGTATCAAGCGTTATCAGATGCAGGGAAACACATTGCCGATATTGGGAGAAGGACGGATGCACAACGCAGCGCATTAGAAAAAATTTCTGGTGTCACAACGTTTGGCACTATCCCTGGCGATGAGTTGATTCATGTCTTGCAACGATCTGCAGTACTTATTTCTGTATCCCTCTACGAAGGATTTGGACTCTCTCTTATCGAAGCACTTTCCTGTGGAAAGCCTACATTCGCATTTGGTGGAGGAGCGGTACAGGAGGTATTAGACCCTATCGATCCTACATTTACCGTTTCGTTACGTGATACAGATATTCTCATCGAAAGAGTGCAGGCGTTTTTGGCATTTTCTGAAGAAGAGAGAAAGCAAAAAGGAGAACAGTATCGACAAAAAGTAATAGAGCTCTACGCACTTAAGAAGAGTGCTACAGCATTACAATCAGTATACGAGAAAGCTACTTCTTAATAGAGAAGTGCACCATGAGCTGCCATTGCTTCGGTGGATTTTTTGGTAGATCATGAGAGAAGTAGATGTGATCTACATGGTCTCCAAAGAGATCTAAAATGGCTTGTACACTTTCAAGTCGATCTTTTCCACATACTTCATATCCGAGGTTTTTCTCTATCTGCTCACCGGAAATCGATGTGTACTCCACGCCAACAGCGACAATTCCTCCATTGCGTGTTACACGGATAATTTCGTCTGCTGCTTTTTTTCGGTTATCACTATAAGTGATTACCCAACCGAGCATCGTTACTTCAAAAGCATTATCTTTATATGGCATAGCGTGCATATCTCCGAGGTCTATCCATGGAGAGTACGTCATCAAGTCTAGTCCTCGTACATTTCTAAATCCTGCTCCAAGAAGGTTGAGTATTTCTCCTTCGGACCGTGGTCCAATACTAAGCACTGGTGCACTGCGACTTACACGGATAGCAGTGAGAGGTTGTACCATCAGATTTGAACGATTTACTCCCATGTAACTAAATGTTTTGAGGCCTTTTAAATTCATGAAGACTGTATTTACACCAACGTCTCCTGTGTCAGGCTCGAGTGTCTTAAGCCTTCTAAGAATAATTACCAAGCAGAAGTAACGGATAGCAGCAATAAATTGACGGACGATATCTACACGTAGCAGTTGGTAAAAAAACTGCTTTGTTTCGTATGCAAAATTCCACAGAAACGAATGGTTTTTTTTCATGGAGTAGTTTGATTAAGATTTAGGATGGGGATCTTTGGGGACACCACTAATAGTAAGGCTATCAATGCCGTCACGTTCTAGCTGCTCGTACCACGGTAGAATATTTGGAACAAAGAAGAATGAGACGATATCACGGAATGCTTTTCGTGGAGCAACTGCACGGTGGAAGAAGTTTTGATCTAAGATTGTTGCATCTCCAGCATTAGCGTCGTTATGGAATGGTCGGTATGGAAGCTTGTGTTCTTTTGCAAAGTCTTGCAGGTCTGCGTAGCGTTCATCAAGTTGCTGTCCAAAGTATCCTGCATCGCGGTACGCCATTGTATCTTCGCGGTTCATGAGTTGTGTTGCACCGGTATCTTCCATCGCCTCTGTAAGATGCAGAAATAATTTGCAGGTGTGTGGTGGAAAAGAATCCGAATGCCAGAACCATGAGCCGGCAATAGCTTCAGATGGAACAGAGCGGTAACACGTTGCCCATTCGATACGATAGTTACTCTGAAAGAAATTCAGCAATGCCGCATTAACAGCAGGTGTGTGCAGTACGTCGAGCAAGTCTTCACCTAAAGTAATAAGCGGCTGCTTGATACCAATAGAAAGACCACTTGCATCTTTATAGTCTACGGATGGATCTTTTTGTTCAATGAGCGCAGAAATCTTATCCACATGTGCTTTTGCTCTTTGCGCTGGGAATGCATTTTGTACAAGTGTTCCACCATCTACGATGAGAGGTGATATATCGAAGTTTTGTTCCCCATTTAGGTCTTTGTAGTGCTTTTTACATTCAGCAGCGTAGCGTACGTAGGTTCTATTAATTCGTGGTGGGAGCGTATTATTGTATTTTCTGTAATAGTGCCGAGAACGCTGTATGTGCTTGAGAACTGAATCTGCCACTGTATGAAGTACCTTCATCATGGACTGCAGTCTATGGTTCACCTCAATAGTGTGCAAGCAACTTGGGTATCTTCGTATACCTTTTCCTTGCTCCTTAGGAGGACATTCATTAGCCTTATTTGGCTATTCTTATGGAAGAAATACCTCAAACATCGATAGGTCAGTTAAAGTTTCTTCTTCGGAAGATCCATTTTAAGCCGTGGTATATCGCAGTTCCTATTACTTTTGGCCTATTTGCTGCTGCATTTGAGGGTGTGGGTATGGGTTTGCTTATTCCTATACTTACTGGATTTCTGGATCAGAATTTTACATTCCTTCTAGAGACACCTGTACTTGGTAGTATCGTTAAGAAATTACCTGAGTCTATTCTTACGAATGACCGTCTCTTATTTCTGATATTGTTTTCTGCATTTATGACGGCGTACATTCTCCGGAGTAGCTTGCGATTTTTGTCGGTGTTTTCTATGGCGCATTTTTCCGAGCGTCTTGTACACCATCTACGTAAGTCTCTTTTTGTGCGATATCTGACTTTTGGAAAACTCTTCTTTGATACGACAAATGTTGGGCATCATAGCGCAGTGTTTATGGAGTTTGCTCGCAAGTCTCTTCAGCCGCTCATTAGCTTAGACAAGTTTCTTAATGCACTGTTCGCACTCGTTGCATACCTTGTTGTAATGGTTACTATTTCGTGGAGACTCACTCTTATTGCTCTGCCACTCTTTTTGATGTTGCACCTTGTAGTGAAGTTTTTGGTTGTTCGTTTGCGCAAGCTCTCGCACGCAACTTCTTTGCGTGGTTCAGAACTCAACAGAAAATCGATTGAGATTCTTTCGACAATACCACTAGTCAAAGCGAATCGAACAGAGCGAGAGGAAATGGAGCGCTTTAAAGAGATTAGTGACCAGAAAGCACAATTAGATTTTCGTGGTAGCGTGTTTCTGTATGTGGTTCAGCCTATTCAAGAAATTGTTACGCTCATCGTAGCGTCGGCAATTTTCTTTGGTGCCATTTATGTTCTTGGACGAGATCAAATTGCGTCTGCCCCTGCAATCATTGTGTATTTCTATACAGTGATTAATGCAACGAGTAAGTTTGGTACGGTGTCTGGGTACCGCGGTATTATTGCGCATGCAGCAGGTCAGTTGGAGGCTGTGGTGGAAGTGTTTAATGATGAGGGAAAGTTTTTCGTTAAAGATGGTACTGAAGAGCTTAAAGAAATAACAACGGGTATTGAATGTAAAGATCTTACCTTTTCTTACACCGATCGTTCTGTATTGGAACATGTGTCGTTTGAGATTGAAAAGGGAAAAATGACGGCCATTGTAGGACCTTCCGGAGCAGGTAAAAGTACTATCATTAATTTGCTGATGCGGTTTTATGATTGCCCTCCTGGGACACTCTTTATCGATGGAAAAGATATTCGATCGTATACACTTGATTCCTATCTTGAACATGTCGGTATCGTAAGTCAGGAAACGTTACTGCTTCATGACACTCTTCGTCATAATATTCTATATGGATTGAGTGACGTCTCAGAAGATCAACTTCAAGATGCTCTAAAACGGTCTCAGCTTTCTGGGTTTATCGAGAAGCTTCCAGATGGATTGAATACTATAATTGGCGATAGAGGAGTAAAGCTTTCTGGCGGAGAGAAGCAGCGAATCTCCATTGCTCGTGCGCTTCTAAAAGGCCCAGAGATCCTTATTCTTGATGAAGCTACGAGCTCACTCGATAGCCAGACTGAGAAGCAGATCCAGGCAGCTATTGATGAGGCAGTCTCTGGTCGTACCGCTATTGTCATAGCCCACCGCCTATCGACGATTAAGCATGCAGATAAGATAATTACGATGAAAGACGGTCAATTGGCCGAAGAAGGCACTTTAGATGAGCTATTGGAGAAGAAAGGCGTATTCTACGGTCTCTGGCAGGAGCAGAAATTCTAGTCTTTTCTAGCTGTAGGACCTAAATAGAGCTAGTATTCGGCCGTTATGGGAGTACTTGCAATTATCCCTGCTAGGGCAGGTTCGAAAACTATTCGGCATAAGAATATTCAGCTCGTAGGCGGAAAACCGCTTATCGTGCATTCTATCGAACACGGGCTTAAGAGCGGTTTAATCGATCGCGTGATCGTAAGTACCGACAGCGAAGAGTATGCAGAACTTGCAAGGGCTGCAGGTGCTGAAGTTCCGTTTATGCGACCAGAGGAACTTGCAGGAGACCTCTCTACTGATCTTGAAACATTTAAACATGCATTGGAGTGGCTAAAAGAGCATGAAGACTATCACCCAGAGATTTGTGTAAACCTTCGCCCAACATTTCCATTACGAAAAATAGAAGACGTTGATGCTGTTGTTGCACTTCTGAAAGATCAGGAGAATCTTGATAGTGTTCGCAGCGTAGTTCCTGCATTGCACACGCCATACAAAATGTGGTTTACCGATGCGGATGGTACATTAAAGCCGATCATAGAACATGACATTGATGATGCACATAACCTGCCGCGTCAGGCCTTACCGAAGACCTATTTACAGAACGCTTGTATCGATGCAGTGCGCTCATCAGTAATTCTTGAAAAAGATTCGATGTCGGGTGATACAATCTATGGGTATCACATGGAAGATTTCTTTGATATTGATACACCAGAAGACCTTAAGCGTGCGAACGAAGCACTTTCCCTTCTCCTAAAATGAACAATCCATTATTCAATAAATTATTTGTATGTGATGTGGCGAACAACCACCAAGGTAGTGTCGATCATGGTCGTAAGATTATTGATGGAATGGCGAAGGTTGCAAAAGAAAACGATGTTCGCATTGGACTGAAGTTTCAGTTTCGTGAACTGGATAGTTTTATCCACCCTCAGTTTAAGGACAACAAAGACGTAAAACATATCGATCGATTTTTAAGTACACGTCTGAGTGCAGAAGAGTTTAACGGGATGGTGGAGTACGCAGCTGCACAAGGCTTAACAACTATTGCAACTCCTTTCGATGAAGCATCTGTACAACAGTGTCTTGATTGCAATGTCGACATTATTAAAATTGCAAGTTGCAGCGCTCTCGATTGGCCATTACTTGAAGCAGTCGCGAATGCAGGTAAGCCAGTGATCATCTCTTCTGGTGGACTAGTCTTTGCAGAGATTGATAAGATCGTAAGCTTCTTAGAGCACAAGAATGTGGACTTTGCTCTTATGCATTGTGTAAGTGTGTACCCAACACCAAATACATTGGTGCACATGGAAACAGTACGTCGATTTAAAAATAGATACCCAACTATTCCTGTTGGATACAGTGGGCATGAGTCGCCAGAAAATAATGAGGTAGCTGTTGTTGCCATCTCTAAAGGTGCTCAGCTTATAGAGCGACATGTTGGGGTAGAGACAGAGGACATCAAGCTGAACGCGTACTCTATGACACAAGAGCAAACTGATGCATGGGTGAAGGCAGGGCTTCGTGCATGGGAGATTGCAGGAAATGACGAAAAGCAGGTTTCTGATGAGGAAAAGGCCTCTCTTGTTACCTTGATGCGTGGTACGTATGCTTCAAAGCCGATTAAAAAAGGCGATGTGGTAACTCCTGATGATGTGTACTTTGCGATGCCCCTACAAGACGGACAGCTTTGTAGTGGGGACTTTGGAAGCTATCGCAGTGTCTATACTGCGACACGTGACTACGCTCCTGACGAGCCAGTTGTAGAAACCTCTTCTCCTGACCCTATTCACTCTGTGCGTAATGCGATTCACAAGGCGAAGGGAATGCTGAATGAAGCGAGTGTGTGTATTGGTAATGAATGTAGTATTGAACTTTCTCACCACTATGGTCTCGATCGTTTCGAAGAAGTTGGAGCTACTATCATTAATAGTATCAACCGTGAGTACTGCAAAAAGTTTATCGTAGTATTCGCTGGGCAAAAGCATCCACCACACAAGCACGAGAAGAAAGAAGAAACCTTCGAGGTTCTATGGGGAGACCTAGAGGTACATTTGGACGATGAAGTTCTCTTCTTAAAACCTGGGGACAGCGTCTTAGTAAAACGAAACACATGGCACAGTTTTTCTTCTGTAAATGGTGCAATCTTCGAAGAGATTTCTACAACACACTACCGTGATGATTCACACTACGAAGATGAGAACATCAGCAAAATGGATCCGATGGAACGTAAAACTCTTATCGATCCGTGGAACGGTTAAGCAAGCTTGAAGTGATATACACCGACTGCGCCTTCTTGCTTTGCGTCTCCCATAAACGGGACACTGTAGTTTTCGAGCCACGATAGTAATTCGTCGATGCGCTCTTGCGGGATTTTCCAACCTGCATCGCGTGCAACATTGGGCAGACGCCTTTTAAAGTCTTCGACCATCTTCATTCCACCTCCCCATTCGCGGTCTACTGTAGACCATTCTAAATTCATGCTGAGTTCTTTTGCCCATTCTTCAAAGTTAAGTGGTGTTAGGTAGTGCAAGTCTGCCAGTGTGATTGGTGCACGGAACAAGTGCCACAGTGTTTGCAGTATGTATCCTCTTGGGTTTAACCAGTTTGGACTCGTCATAATAAGTGAACCTCCTGGGTTTAGTTTTTCTTTCCAAGCCTTCAACGTTCCTAGTGGGTCATCCATATGTTCAAGAGTTCCGTTTGAAATAATGACATCAAAAGTTTGTTCAATCTCATCAACATTAATACAGGCGTACTTGAGGTTCGGTGCTTCATATTTCTTTTGCGCTTCTTCAATGGCACTTTCTGCAAAATCTACTCCGAGTACAGATTTCGCTCCTGCATCGGAGATCAAAGCGCACATATCTCCGGTACCGCATCCTGCGTCCATGACATCTTTGTCTTCCCATGACATTAGGGCAAATACAGCAGAAAATTCATCAGGCATATCACCCTTTTGGAGACGAAAGTACGTGTAGTGCTCTTTCTCTCCTTTCTTGTATACACCGTCGTAGAATGCTTTCAGATCTGTATTCTTTTTCATGAGCCAGATCCTATCACACCTATTTTGCGTTTTCCTGTAAATACTTGCTTCTTTACGGTATTTACCTCAATACTGGGGCGTGCCTAAGCCTATACGCGCCATCATTTCACACTTCTCGTTCGATTTCTCCTATGCAGCTATCGAGGCTGTTATGAAGGAACGTTCGTTTGAGCATTGTGCAATCATCTCTACTCCAGAGGTTCCTCGGCATTTCAGTGGCCTACCTCAGGAGAACCAAGAGTGGTTTAACTCTAGTGATATTCGTGGGTGTGATTACGGTACTGTGCAGTGGGATACGTTGCTACCTCTCGACGAAGAACTTATCTATGCGATGTATCATTGCGAGGCACTGTTTATGGAAACGGTTTGTCGGCAAGAATGGAAATATGAAATTACGTATACACAGCGAAAGCAGTGGTACCTCAAGCAGTTGCGATTTTGGAATGATTACATTCAGAAGCACAGTATTAATTTGTATCTTGCTGCGTGGCTTCCACATGAAGTTCCTGATGTGGTGATTTACCACCTCTGTAAATATTATGACGTGCCGATTGTGTATTTTCATATGGCGATAGAGCAGGACACTGGGTTTATTGAGAGCGACATAGAAGAGTCTGCAGTACAGATACAGAAGCGTTTTATAGAGTTGCAAAAAGAGTACGTACAAGAACAAAATCCTCTAGCCATTGAGTTAAACGAACAGTTTGCTGCGCGGTACGAAAACCTTACGGCGCTCGAAGCGCAAAAACCAATCCTCGAAAGCCTAAAACGTAAAACATACTTCGGAAACGTACTGGAGATGTTTCTGAAAAAACCTGTGCACGTTGTTAAATGCATTGGGTTGTTTTGTACTCCTTACGGGGTAACGCGCTTACAGAGAACATGGAAACGTCGTCGTATAATAAGAGAGCGTAATGCGTATTACACTAAATATGCTGTGCATCCAGATCTCTCACAGCCTTACGTATATGTTGCACTTCACTTTCAGCCAGAAGCATCTACTACTCCGATGGGTGGTGTGTTTGCTAATCAACTTCTTCTTGTGCAGATGCTTGATGCGCATCTACCCGAAGGTGTGTTTATTTATGTCAAAGAACATCCGAAGGAGAGTTCATGGCTTAGTAGGAGTATCGAAGAGTACGAAAGTCTTGTGTCGATTCCTCGTGTGCGTCTCGTTGCCCGTGAGGTGGATACTTTTGCTCTGCGCGAACACTGCACAGCAGTGGGTACTGCTACGGGCTCTGTGGGGTACGAGGCTCTCTTTCGCAGTAAGCCAGTCTTTATGTTTGGTCATCGGTTTTATCAATATGCTAGTGGCGTCTACCGCATTCATATGGACATAGACTTACAAGAAGCAATTCAGGCAGTCTTTGAGCGAGGGGAGACACCGACGCTTAAAGATGCGAGGCTCTATCTGAAAGCTATGGAGGATACGCGTGTGCATGGCACTGTAAACCCTTGGGATCGCAAAGTGTCTAAATTAAGCGACAAAGAGCATGCTAAGGCTTGTAGCATATCTATCCTTGAAAAACTGGCAGAAATAGAGTCTGAGGCTTAGTATTGGACGTACCATGAAGAATATGTCGCATATTCGGCAGCTTGAAGCGGAGAGCATCCATATTCTTCGTGAGGTCGTTGCGTCATTTGAAAACCCAGTAATGCTGTATTCGATTGGGAAAGATTCTTCCGTGCTTTTGCACCTTGCTCGTAAAGCGTTTCATCCTGGTAAGCCACCGTTCCCTCTATTGCACGTTGATACAACGTTTAAGTTTAAAGAGATGACTGCGTTTCGTGACTCGTACGTACGTGATGAGCTTGGACTTGATCTTATTGTGCATACAAATGCTGACGGAGTAGAGAAGCAGGTCACGCCGTTTTCTCATGGAAGTTCTGCTTACACCGACATAATGAAAACAGAAGGGTTACGACAGGCGATGAGCAAGCATGGTTTTGATGCTGCTATTGGTGGGGCGCGTAGAGACGAGGAAAAATCTCGCAGTAAAGAACGTGTATTTTCTTTTCGCAATGCAGATCAGAGATGGGATCCAAAATCCCAACGACCAGAATTATGGCACTTGTATAACACGCGTGTGCGCACTGGAGAAAGTATGCGAGTATTCCCACTAAGTAACTGGACTGAAGTTGATGTATGGCTTTACATTCTCCTAGAGCAAATTCCGATTGTTCCACTCTACTTTGCTGCTAAGAGACCAGTGGTCGAGCGCGATGGGACACTCATCATGGTTGATGACGAACGGCTGCCGTTGCTTCCTGGAGAAACACCGAAAGAGAAAATGATTCGGTTCCGTACACTTGGTTGTTATCCGCTAACTGGAGCGAACGAGTCTACTGCGCAAACGGTATCAGAAATTATCGAAGAACTCTTAAGCTGCCCTAACTCCGAACGTTTCGATCGTCTTATCGATTTTGATCAACCCTCTTCTATGGAAGAAAAAAAGAAGGCAGGATACTTTTAGTTATGACTAATCCGTATGTCATTAACGGCCCAATCCAAAAGTTCTTGCAGCGGCATGAGCGGTGCGATCTTGTGCGTGTGCTTACATGTGGAAGTGTCGATGATGGAAAAAGCACATTGATCGGAAGACTTCTTCTTGATGCGAGTGTTCTTCCGAAAGATACACTTGCAGCACTCGAAAAAGATTCGAAGCAATACGGCACACAAGATGGTGCGTTGGACCCCGCTCTTTTAATAGATGGATTAAAGGCAGAGCGTGAGCAGAAGATTACGATTGATGTTGCACATCGGTTTTTCTCTTCTGAGGAACGGACATTTATCGTTGCAGATACTCCAGGACATGAGCAGTACACACGCAATATGGTGACAGCAGCTTCGAATGCAGACATGGTGATTATCCTTCTAGATGCACGTAATGGAGTACTAGAGCAGTCTCGTCGGCATGCCTTTATTGCCTCATTGCTTGGCATAAAACACGCCATAGTTGCGGTAAATAAGATGGACCTCGTAGACTTTTCTGAGGACGTTTTTGAGGAGATCAAGAAAGACTTCTTGGTCTTTGCAGAGCGATTGCAGATTACCGATCTGCACTTTGTGCCGTTGTCTGCTCTTTCTGGAGATAATGTCATGGACCCAAGTACAAACATGCCATGGTACAAAGGGGGAACATTGATGCACCTGCTTAATACGATTCATGTCGTTTCCGATCGTAACCTCATCGACTTTCGATTTCCTGTGCAGTATGTGTCTCGTCCGTCACCTGACTATCGAGCATTCAGTGGCACAGTGGCCTCTGGGTCTGTGCGACCAGGTGATGAGGTACTTGTACTCCCTAGTCATAAAACAACGCGTGTACAGTCTATAGATACCTTTGATGGAGAACTCAGTAAGGCGTCCGCACTTTCTGCTGTCACACTTCGTCTCGAAGATAATATTGATATTAGTAGAGGAGATATGATTGTTCCGGTGCACAATGTTCCAGAACAAAGTCGCCAGTTTGATGCATTTTTGGTCTGGATGGACGAAGAGTCTTTGCAAGACGATAAAGAATACATCATTAAGCACACGACAAAGATGACGACTGCGCGTATCCGAACGGTGCGGTATGTCATGGATGTTAATACATTACGCAGAGGTGAAGCGGCACCACTTACAGCAAATGACATCGGACGTTGTGCTCTAACTATTGCAGAGCCTTTGCCCATTGATAGTTACGAACGTAACCGCATTACAGGCTCTTTCGTTCTGATTGATCCTGTTTCCCATCAAACCAGCGCCGCTGGAATGATTGTAGATAGAAAAACTGAAGAAGGATTAGAAGGCGAAGAATCCTCTGCACGTCAGACATCAGATTTTCCTATCCTCTGGCTTACAGGAAATACAGGTTCTGGAAAATCTACCCTTGCGCAAGCAGCCGAAAGGCACGTCAATCGAAGTGCTCCTTCTTGGAATGCTGCAGCACGAAAACTTGTCGTGCTTGATGGTGACGAGTTGCGTGAAACTATCTCACTTGATGAAGACCTTTCTGCAGAAGGGCGCAGAAAACATAACTTGCGCACAGCACGTCTTGCAAAGCTTTTGCAGCAAAAAGGATTCCTTGTTGTCGTATCGGTTATTGCACCGTTTGAGTCTTTACGAAAAGAGATAGATGCCATCTGCAAACCTCAGTGGATTTATGTTGAGCGGTCTGGCATCACATCAGAAGACAGGCCATACGATGTGCCTAGCAACCCAGATTTTACTGTAAATACAGATACGCTAAACGAGCAAGAAGGCACACAGTCGTTTATTGACTATATGGTAGATGTGCTCGGAAACGATTAGAAATAGGTCCCAGGACAGAGAGTCTCAAGCTGCAGGTTGTGCTCATTGTTTAGCAGTGTATTAGATTCTTTAAAGTAGGCATGGAGATCTTTTCGGAGTTGCTCGTCATGTACTTTTTTGTTTCCTAGTAGCGCAAAAGAGAGCTTCGATTGCAACATGTTGCGTACAAGAGAGACATCCAGTTTTCCAATACCAGGTACACGAATATTTGGAATAAGTGGGCTCTCGTTAAATGCAGAACGTACAAATCGATTTAAGAATCTTGCGGTTGCAATTTGCCTGCTGCCGTATCCTTTGTTTTGGTGACGGTCATCAAATTGCATATCTTCTGTGCCCATCCAATTCGTAATTTTTTGCACAAAAGCATGATTATCTTTTTTGAGTAATTCAAACGGAAGAACTAATACATTCTCTTTACCAAAACATTCTGCGTAATAGCCTATTGCCGGTTTGTAATCTAGTTGATGAATACTGATACCGGATAACCATCTCTTTGTTAGAGTTTCAAAAGATCCATCGTCGTAGCGAAGGAAATTGCGCAGGGGCTTTCTTCCGCCTAGGTGAACGTATTGTTTGTACAAAGAGATCGCGAGATCATATTGATTACGTACAACGAATAACACTTTAGCCTTTGGAAATACTGTTGATAGGCGAGTGGCAATTACTTTTCCATTAACAAAATGATCGAGAGATGCGTCACCACCAATAAATGCTTCGTGGGAGATGATGTTTTTCCCTGGGTGGCATGCTGCAGTTATTTCTTTTGACGTTTGTGCTTCACGGAAGTGGTATGCATCTGAATACATGATATCGCAGAATGCATCAGGGCAACTGTTGTAATTTACATAGTGCATGTCTTTGATATGTGGAAACACCTCTTTCTGTAGAAAGGTAGAACCTGTCTTTAGGTATCCCACATGAAGAAAGATTTCGTTGTTCATTGCTGTAGTATTGCTGTGGGTCATAGCTCTGTAAATAGCGGTGTCAGTGTCTTGTGTATAATTTTGCCAGTGTCTATCAGGTACGTATTTTGGAGATCTCTCTGTTTATCGGTAGCAGGCTTCATGATGTATGGAGTACTTGCATCTTGCATCGCTTTGAGAAATAGACGTAAATCATGCAGAGAAGGAGTTTCTTCGTCTTGAAAAATACTTTGTACTGCATTTCGGCAGTCATCATTAGTATGAATTCTATAGATACCTGGTGCGTATTGATAAAACCGGTGCCCAAACATCAGTACAGGCTTTTCTCGAAATATTGCTTCTATACCTACAGTTCCAGTCACTGTTGCTACTGCTTTTGCATTTCGCATCAACTGAAAAGTATCTGTATTACGAGGCATGAATTTCACTGAAGGTATTTGTAATAGCGTGCGATAAAACTCTTCGCTTCTGCATAATTCCCCTTGGGCAGGGTGCTCTTTAATGTAAATATTTACGCCAGGAGGTATGTGCGCAGCAAGCATCTGCATAATTAATTCTTGGTTTTGAAATGCTCCACCCCTAGGTGAAACAGACTCCTCCGGTTGCATATGCAGCGGAGCATAAATATATGGTGAAGAAAAATCTGGTTTTTCGACGTGGTCATCATAAAATTGTGTCATTCGATGCTCTTTAAGTTTCCGAGACCAAACATTTGCAGAGCATAGTGAGGAGAAAAATTGCTTTGGTTTGTGGCGCAATGTCGATAACCCTTTTCGGTACCACTTTGTAAGAAAATGTTTTTTAGTGAGATGCTTTTCTCTTAGGGGAGTGCTTTGTGCAGCAATATCTTTTGTAGTTTGTACTTTATAAAAATCTTCGTACGACTGAGATAGAGGAATAGGAAGTGATGGGTCACTATATTCTTGTTGCAACTTCTTGAATGCAGGGAGTAGTTGCTCACCAGATATTTCAAAATCTTGTAGCAGGGAAATCCCATCTACTACTAGATAGTGCTCCAAAAAATATGTTGGAATGCCTTTGAGTTTGCAGAGCATGTAGATCACATAATCGTAGCATTGGTGTGGTGCATGAAATAACAGCAATAGATTAATATCTTCATTCTCGAGTGTGTGATTCCAATAGCGTAGGTGGTCTAAGTATTGTTGCCTTCGCTCTCGATACGGTATTTCACCGTGCAATGCGTAACGTTCTATCATAGAGAGAAACCCTATTTCGCAGTGACGCATTTTTTCTATAAGTTTTTCATCTAACGGTTTATACTTTGTCCAATCTATTTCTGGATAACGCCCAGCTCTCAAATCTTTTGCTGACATCCATTGTATATCTTGCGCATCAATATCGGGTGTGTACTCTTCTCCATTAGTGATGGAAATGCACTTCCCAATTTTACGATTGAGAAAAGCTTCTGTAACTATTTTCTTATGAAGTGGTCCGTCGAATGCCTTTAGAATAATATTCACCATTTCGATTCTATAAAAGAAATATGTACCCATGATTTTTGCTCAAAATTGCCCCTCTTCCTACAATTTTGTTCTTTTAATTCATGGCAATGATTTATAATGCGATGTATCATTCATTTATGTTAAAAACTGTCAAAAACGCAGTATATAAAGGATTAAAGGCTAATAGCTCCGATTGCTCTCTCCATCCTTGTGTTAGTTATAACAACATTATCAAGACGCTATATTTACAGAGAATGCTTGCCCACGTGCAAGATATTCCTGGCGATGTAGTGGAGTGCGGTGTAGGAAAAGGTGAGAGCTTATTGATATTCACTTCCCTGCTTCAGGCAACTGGAAGTAAAAAGCATGTTTGGGGATTTGATTCCTTTGAAGGATTTCCAGAGCCTTCAAAGGAAGATGACAGTATCCGCAATCCTAAAAAAGGTGAATGGAGTGATACCAGTTTGACTGGCGTATTAGGCATGTTGCGTGAGGCAGGGTTTAGCCCATTAGATCTTCGGAAGAACGTTACTCTTGTACAAGGTTTTTTTAACGAAAGCTTATCGAAGTACAGAGGCGATACTATTGCACTTCTTCATGTTGATGTTGATTTATATCAATCATATATAGATGTCTTAAGCGCTCTCTATCCTAAAGTGATTAAGGGGGGAGTTGTTATGTTTGATGAATACATGAGCACTGGCGATCAGTTACGTTTTCCTGGAGCTCAAAAAGCGATAGATGAGTATTTTGGAGATAGGGTTTCTTGGATACAGAGAGATGAAGGTATGGGAAAATACTATCTCATAAAGCAAGAAGATTAAATTAAGAATCTATTTTCAACTCTACTTCTTGTACAGCGATAGAGAGAGGGGAATTCTTAAGAAATTGCTTTATCATCACACGAATATCCTCACTCCTCATAGGAGTAATTGTTGCGCTGTTATACGCTTCTGAAGACAGTTGAGTAGAAGGGTTTTCTCCAACAAAAGGATCAAGTGCAGATCGCACAATAAACATCTTTTCACTATCTGTTGCGTACTGTGCTTCTTCGGCTGTCATAAGAAGTTCTTGCATCTTTTCACCTGGGCGAATACCGATATTCCTCTTTTCGATAGAGGCTGGATCTTTATCAAATACTGGTGCAACTTCTTCTATAAGCACATCTATCAAGTCACTTAATCTTACAACGGGCATCTTTAGAATAAAAAGTTCTCCTCCCTTCATTTGCTCCATAGCAGTAAAAGTGAGACTTACTGCATCTGGGATAGACATAATAAATCGTGTCATTGCAGGATCTGTAACGGTCACAGGTCCGCCTGCTTGTATCTGGTTACAGAAAGTAGGAACCATAGACCCTCGAGAGCCCAGTACATTTCCAAAACGCACGCTACTAAAGATAATTGGATGTTGTCCGCGTGAAGACATCGCAGATGTCATAAGGCGTTCTGCAAGAAGCTTTGTCGCTCCCATGACATTGGAAGGACTTGCTGCTTTGTCTGTACTGACGAAGAGAACGCGTTTTACGTTCTGTTGATACGCTGCTTCTATTACGTTCTGTGTTCCAATAACGTTTGTCTTTACTGCTTCGAAAGAGTTGTATTCACAGAGGGGGACATGTTTGTACGCTGCACAGTGAAATACGTAATCTACATCTTCCATTGCACGAACGAGTCGTGGCTGATCTCGTACATCTCCAAGAAAGTACCGAATTTCATCGGGGTCTCCTATTCTCTGTCGCATAAGGAATTGCTTGTGTTCATCACGAGAAAAAATACGTACCGTCTTTGGGTTCTCTTTTAGAAGCTGTTTTACAATTTCAGATCCGATAGAACCTGTAGCTCCTGTAACGAGAATAGTCTTGTCTTTGAAAAATGAACTCATGATGAAAGCTGTGGAAGGCGATTAAGACCATCTTTAATGATACTGCATACGCTTGCAACCTCTTCTCTTGAGAGTTTTGTAAAGAACGGTAGTGCAAGGGTACGATCTGCGGTGTGTTCTGTTACAGGGAAGTCTCCTTCGCCATATCCTTGTGCTGTGTATACAGGCTGTAAGTGGATAGCAGGGAAATACGCATTGCATCCGATATTTTCAGATTCTAGGTGGGCAATCAGTGCATCGCGATCTTTCGCTGTAAAGTGATCTGCCAAGCGCACCACATATACAAACCAGCTAATATCTACCCCTTCTTGTTCCTGAGGGACAGAGATCTTATCGGCGACATCTGCAAGCTCCTGCGCATACCACTCTACAATCTGCTTCTTCTTCTCTATGAATTCTGGGAGGCGTTTGAGTTGGCTTGTTCCAAGCGCACAGTTGATATCACTGATACGATAGTTAAATCCAAGTGTTCGGTGCTCAAGCCATTTGGAATCGAGAGCACGTCCTTGGTTTCGTTCAGATCTTGCCTGAGCGGCTATGTCTTCACGATTGGTGACAATTACTCCTCCTTCTCCTGTTGTCATTTGCTTGTTTGGATAAAAAGCGAACATGCCACAGTCTGCAAACATACCTGCGTGGGTTCCGCTTCTTACAGATCCTAGTGCTTCACAGCTATCTTCAATGAGTAAGAGATTGTGTTTATCAGCTATCTCCTTAAGAGCTTTCCAGTCTGCAAGGTATCCAAAGATATCGACAGCAAGAATAGCTTTGGTTTTTGGGGTGATCGCAGCCTCAATCAGAGCAGGGTCTATGCAATAAGTCTCAGGATCGATATCGACAAACTTTACGGTAGCTCTCTCATAGAGAATGCAGTTGGCAGATGCAATAAAGCTGAATGGCGTTGTTATTACCTCGTCTCCTTCTCCAATGCCAAGAGCTCGAATACAGAGATGAAGGGCGGATGTACCACTATTTACCGCAACGGCGTGTTTTGCCCCCACAAATGATGCAATTGCATCTTCGAATTCGGGAAGCTTTGGCCCTAGAGAAAGCCTAGGAGTGCGTAAAACTGCTGTTACCGCTTCGATATCTTCTTCTGAGATATCTGGCTGTGATAGAGGGATAGATGCCATAATTACCGCAAGATCATACCCTCAATTGCGTATTTGAACACGGTTTTCGGTCTAGAAATGTGGACGAAAGCGTTCTAGAACCATATCCTTTGAGCCTATGGCCATGCGCAAGAAGACAGTGTTGTTTGTAACAGGTACTCGAGCGGAGTGGGGCCTTTTGGCGTCCACTATTGCGGATCTTAAAAAGAGTTCCAAGCTAGACCTTAAAGTTCTTGTGACAGGCATGCATACGCAAAAACGATATGGAAAGACGATTCGAGAGGTGAAGAAGGCAGTCAAAGTTGATCACATCGTTCCTGTGAAGAACAACGACGATCAGCTGACAGCACTGAGTAAAGAAATTAATGGGATCAATACATATCTTCTAAAGCACCATATTGATGCAGTAATGGTTTTAGGAGATCGTGATGAACCTTTTGCAGCTGCAACAGTTGCATTGCATATGGGCATCCCGGTGATTCATATATCTGGTGGTGATGTCAGTGGACCAACAGTGGATCATTATTTACGAAATTCAATTACCCTCTTTTCTGATCTTCATCTTGTGCAGACTAAGGAAAGTAAAAAGAATGTTCTCAAGCTTGGTGCAGATCCAAAGGCAGTACACATAGTTGGTTCTGCAGGATTAAATAATTTACAGGCTATAGATCTTCCTAGTCGTGCACAGCTTGCAAAGAAATATCATCTTGATTCTGATAAAAAATGGTACTTGGCTTCTTTGCATCCAACGATTTTGGAAAAAACTCCAATAGCAAAACAGATTCAGTCTCTACTAACTGCACTAAATAAACTTGATAAGTGGGATGAGAAAATTGTGTTATATCCAAATGCTGACGAAGGAAGCGCCGCCTTTATTACAGCTATTAAAACATTAAAAAAGTCATCACGTTTTCATATTAGAAAACACATTACTAGAGATGATTACCTTGCTTTGATGCGCGAGAGTAAAGTACTGATTGGCAATACGAGTTCTGGTTTAGTAGAAGCGGGATACCTAAAGGTGCCGTTTGTGAATGTTGGTAACAGACAATTGGATAGAGAGTGTGGATCGAATGTGCTTCACGCACAGTACAAAGCGACTGATATAACAAAGTGTATTATCAAGGCACAGACGACCGCATTTGCTAAAATGCTTTCCAAAAAGAAGTCAGTCTATATCGGTGGAGAAGTTTCTAAGAATATAGTGAAACACATTGAGCAGTTCCTCAAAAATGTATCATGAGCACTATTCGTCAGACCCGGTTTGAAGAGGCTCACATGCACTCTACCTACAGTGATG
Organism: Candidatus Peribacter sp.; assembly: GCA_018652955.1. Lineage (GTDB taxonomy): Bacteria > Patescibacteriota > Gracilibacteria > Peribacterales > Peribacteraceae > UBA2170. The sequence goes on from JABIBA010000013.1 coordinate 123,277, forward strand.
GAAGCAATACTGTCCAAGAGTTATTAGAATATAACTTTTTACATGATCAATTGGACCTTACATTTTCTGACCATGTAAATATGGAAACGGATTGGTTTCCAGCGTATGTGCAAGAGCTTACAGAAAGCAGAAAGAAGTATCCTCAGTTTGAGATATTCATTGGGTGCGAGGTAAAAATCTTAGAAGATGGAACATTAAATACAACTCAAGAAATCTTAGATGCTTGTGACGTCGTTATTGGGAGTGTTCATCACTTTACGAATATTAAGTCGATGAATAAAGAGGATCTACTCGAAAAAGAGTACGAGCTTACTAAGTTGATTACTCAGCATTCCGAGGTGGATATACTTGGTCATCCTTTCTCGATGGCAGATCGGTTTTTTGGCTTAGAACCACCAAAAGAGTACGTACAGACCGTATATGATTTATGCGTACAGAGTGGTATTAAATTTGAATTTAACCAAAAACATGCACTTGGAACTATCAGGGATTTAGTCTCTTCAGAAATTACAAAAGGTAATCTCGATAATTTTTCTTTTGGATCAGACCTTCACAAAGAGGCGAGTGAAATTGGAGATGCTGCATTTGATTTAGCAGCCCCTGTCACAGTGTTAGTTACAGGTGCGGGCGCAGGGATTGGACAAAGTATACTCAAGGCATTACAGGCATCAAAAGTTCGAACCAGAATCATTTGTGCTGATATGAATGCAGTTGCCGCCGGAATGTATCGTAGCGATAGTGCATATACTATTCCTGCTGCAAGCGACTCTGGATACATCAAAGCAATAGAAGATATTTGTAAAAAAGAAAACGTAGAGATAATCTGCATTGGAACTGATACAGAGCTAGCGACTGTAGCTCCGCAAAAAGAGTCACTAGAGAACGCTACTGGAGCAGTAGTTATTATCAGTCCTTCAGAAACAATTGAAATTGCTGATGATAAATGGAAGACAACAGAATTTTTAAGATCACAAGAATTCCCTTATGTAGCTTCTGCGCTAGTAGATGACATTGATAAGTTTATTGTCGATGCCAGTTTCCCTGTTGTGGTAAAGCCACGAATTGGTGCTCGTGCAATTGGATTTGAGGTAGTGGAAGATGAGCAAGCATTACGTAGTCTTGTTGCAGAGAATCCTGACCTCATCATTCAGGAATACTTAAGCTCAGATGATGAAGAGTACACATGTGGTGCATTTTTCTTAGATGGTGAATGTTACGGTGTCATCTCAATGAAGCGCTGGTTGCGGAGTGGCGATACTTACAAGGCTGTCGCAGAACACAATAAAGAGCTCGAACAGTTTATTGCAAAAGTAGGTTCTACCATGAAAATAAATGGGCCATGCAATTTTCAATTGCGACGTCATAACGGGGAGTGGAAGATCTTTGAAATTAACTGCCGGTTCTCCGGAACAACAGGTGCACGCAGTGCGCTCGGATTTAATGTGGTCAATGCATTACTTCAGAAGATATTCTTTGATCGACCCTTGCGTCAGTTATCATTTAAAGAGTCGTATGTATTTAGATATTGGAATGAAGTATTTGCGCCAATCGAAACAGTAGAGAAGTTGAAAGCTGGTCACATAGAAGACCCTGATTCATTTCTTAATCAGTTGTAAGATGAGTGGCAATATTCTTGTTCTTGGTGGATCACAGTTTGTAGGTCCTGCCTTCATACGATTGTTACAATCAAAAAAATATAGTGTTTCTGTACTTAATCGTGGATCTAAACCGGTAGAAGGAACGACGCAGTTGATTGCAGATCGAAACGATAAGGCAGCAATGCAGCAGCATGCAGGTACGCATTACGATGCAGTTATTGATTTATCTTGTTACAACGCACCGCAAGCACAGATTGCGTGGGAGACATTCTCTGAGGATGCAGATCGCTGGGTATACTTAAGCACAATTGCAGTATACGAAGATACTCCGCTTCCTACAGAAGAGGCTGGTATAGAGAGTGCTGCATACTGGGGAGGCTATGGAAAAGGAAAGGCAGCTGCGGATGCGTATGTACTTGGTCAGTCAGGACCACCTCTAGTTATATTACGGCCACCGTATTTATACGGACCAGAAAATCACATAGATCGTGAGAGATTTGTATGGAGGCATGCACTTGCAGGCAAGCCTATTGCGATCCCTGGAGATGGCACTGCTCTTGTGCAATTTCTTCATATTGAAGACCTTGCCACTGCTCTGTTTTTAGCTATGACTACAGAGAATCTCACATATAATGTTTTCAATGTTGCTGGAAAAGAACAGATGACTCTTAAAGAGTATGTCACACGTCTTTGTGCTATTGCCGGTACAGAAGACCTTGGAGTACTAGGGTCTGATGCGTCTGACTTTCCCTTTGGCGATTATCCGTGTAGTGAAAATACCGATCGCATCCGAAAAGAACTTGGCTGGGAGCAGCGGTATAGTTTCGACGAAGGTTTCACTCAGACGTTTGCAGCAATTCGTTCTGATCTTACGTAAGGTGCTTTTCCTCGAGAGGAGTCTCTGCAGGTAGATCTTCTGAGAGAGTTTTTCCTATGATCTCAGTTATTCTTGCAGGGGCAATACCTGTTCCTGGTCTTTTGATGGCAATCATTTCCTCAGTGATGATGTCGCCTGCTTTTGCATCTTGCACAAGTTGTACACTTCGACGTGCGATGTCTCGTGTATTACTTTCGCATGGCTGACAAGCCTTCTCAGTGCTCCCTAGTGCAGCTTCTGCTATCCGAATGCCTTGTACCATCTCTGCAATCTCTTGTGGCTCTAGAGACGCTGCATGGTCGGGACCGGGATCTGTTTTGTTCAGAGTAAAATGCTTTTCGATGATCTGCGCGCCAAGCGCCACTGCTGCAATAGGTACTGCGATCCCTTCTGTGTGATCTGAATATCCTACCGGGACAGAGAATGCTTCTTTCATTGTTTTCATCGCGTGCAAGTTAATCTGCGCCGCAGGGGCTGGGTAGCTGCTTACACAATGTAAGAGCGCGTACTCAGTTCCTGCTGCTTTAAATGGTGCGATGGCCTCTGCTATCTCTTCGAGTGTCGACATTCCAGTAGAGATGATTGTTGGAATCTTTAAAGCGGCTACTCTCTGCAAGAATGGAATGTTCGTAATTTCTCCTGACGGTATTTTTATTATTTCTACACCAAGGCTTGCAAGAAATTCAGCGGACTTCGCATCGAACGGTGTGGTAATAAAATCAATTCCTTTTTCTTTGGCATACGCATGAAGTGCAGCGAAATCTTCATTGGGAAGCTCTAGTCGCTTTACCATATCGTATTGACTGCGTTCACCTGCCTCTTTTTGATAATCTGCAAGTGGAGAGTTTGGAGAGACGATTTCATCTGTGCGATAAATTTGAAACTTCACAGCGTCTGCACCGGATTCTACGGCTTTATCAATTAAGAGATGTGCCTTTGCAATGTCACCATCGTGATTTACGCCAGCCTCAGCGATAATGTATGTTTGGTCAACGTTCATGAAAGGCGGTGGAACCCTGTGTGAATTGTAGGACCTTTTAGCTTTGCTGTAAGAGTGCCATCTTCAAGTGCCTTTGTAAGATCAGCAAATACCTCTGTTACCGCTGCAAGGTAATCATCTACATGCTTATCTGTGTGAGCGAAGGTTCCATAGAATACCATTCCAGAAAGATACCCACGTTCGAGCATCGATTGCACAAAAAACGTATGTGCCGCTGGTGGATCATCTGTTTTGACAGTGAAGTGACTAAGAGGTGGGATGCCATCAACATGTATAGCGAGCCCAGTAGCTTCTGCTGCTTTCTTCCAACCTTCTTGGATACGTGTTCCAATGTGAATGAGATGCTCGTTTACCTTTTGATCTCGGAATTTCTTAATTGTTGCAAGTGCCGCAACCGTACCGACACGTTCTGTCCAATAGGTGCTACTAATAAATGAATCTTGCGCAGCGTTCATTACTTTTTCTGTACCGACAATCGCTGCCATTGGATAACCATTACTTATGCTTTTTGCAAACACAACGATATCGGGGTTTACGCCAAGCTGCAGGTGAATACCGCCTGCGCAGACACGAAAACCAGATGTGACCTCATCAAAAATAAGCACAGCTCCAGTTTTGTCTGCAATCTTTCGTACTCCTTCTAGGAACCCAGGCTCTGGTTCGGAGCTGCGAATAGGCTCCATAATAATTGCAGCCAGTTTTCCATCTTGTTCGCGCACAATTTTTTCTAATTCTTCGAGTTTGTTGTACTTAAATGGAAGAGCTGTTCCCTTAAGGGCTCTGGGAACACCGGCAGGACTTAAGCCTGGAAGCAGATGACCATCGAGCGTGCTTTCATCTGCAAGGTTTGCAGAAATATACCAGTCATGCCAGCCGTGGTATCCGCAGAAAGCAATGATATCTTTGCCCGTAGAAGCACGTGCAATACGTGTTGCAATAGCCATCGCCTCACCTCCGCAACGTGCAAAGCGCACCATATCAGACCAAGGATGTAATTCGACGAGAAGCTCTGCAAGTTCTACTTCTTCGGGGCAGTTGAGTGTAGACATTGTTCCATTATCAATCGCTTCGTGGACTGCCTTGTTTACGTCAGGGTCAGCAGCTCCCAAGATACATGTCCCTACTCCGTTGTGAGACATATCAAGATAGGTATTCCCATCGAGGTCGTGTACTTCTATTCCTTTTGCGTGACTGTAATAACTTGGCCACAACTCTGGTAGCAGAAATTCTGGCCTCTTTGAAAGCAGCTGTGTTCCTCCTGGAATCAGCTTTTTGGCTTGCCGATAAAGATTTTGTCCTTTGCCACTCATGCGGGCATTTTAACACATTTACATCTTTTTCCTCACAGATAACCCTTTCTCTTTCATGTGAGAATGAGCCTTAAATATGCTCTGATCAGTGAAATGGAAGATGCTAGCGGCCGATACAGCAGAGGCGCCTCCTTCTACTATTCCATCGACAAGGTCTTGAATTGTACCCACTCCTCCAGAGGCGGTGACAGGAATTTTTACTGCGGAAGTCACACTTTTTAAGACAACAAGATCGTACCCATTCATCATCCCTTCTTGATCTATACATGTTAGTAAAATTTCACCAGCTCCAAGACTCTCAGCTTCCTTAGCCCACTCAACAGGGTCACGTCCTGTTGGCTTGGTTCCTCTATGTGTAAATACTTCGTTATTCCCTTCTGCATTTTTCTTATAATCGATGGATACTACTACGGTGGAGTTCCCAAACTTCTTTGCAATCTCTGTAATAAATTCAGGACGCTCAGAAGCTGCAGTATTGATGGCGACTTTATCTGCACCGTGGGTCAGTATCTCATGTGCTTGTTCTAGAGTGCGAATTCCTCCGCCGACTGTTAGTGGAATAAAGCATTCTTCAGCTACCGCTGCGATAATATCGAAGATGAAATGACGGTTTTCATCTGTTGCTGTTATATCTAAGAAAATAAGTTCATCGACACCCTGTGCGTCGTACACTTTAGCAACTGTACGTGGGTTACCGACATCGCGGTATTCTCCAAACTGTTTGGTTTTTATCATTCTTCCATCAAGGAGGAGAAGCGTTGGTATAAGGCGAACTTTTAGCATTAGTGAGAATACGATAAGAAGTTTTCTAAGAGTTTAAGACCTGCGTCTTGACTTTTTTCTGGGTGAAACTGCGTTGCAAAAATATTGTCATGCCAAATTGCTGCAGTGATAGTTTCGCCGTAGGTCGTTGTAGCAATGCAGTCTTTTGGGTCTGTACAATGTAATTGGTAGCTGTGCACGAAATAAAAATCACTGTCTTTGTGGATGTCAGTAAATAATGGATTGTCCTGTGTCATTTCTAGATTGTTCCATCCAACATGAGGAATTTTTAGCGGCTCGTCTCCAGTGTCGAGTACTTGTACCTTCCCTGGTATCCATCCGAGTCCTTTGTGTTCACCGTGCTCTTGTCCAATCTCTGCAAGCAGTTGTAATCCAAGGCAAATACCAAGGAATGGTTTTTTATTTTGAACCACCTCTTCTGTTAGCACAGTGTCCAAGTCTTTATCATGCAGAAATTGCATACCATCTGCAAAGGCTCCCACTCCCGGCAGAACCAAATGGTCTGCAGAGCGAATGTCACTTGCATCACTTGAAACCTGTACATCTGCACCAATCATCTCAAAAGCTTTTACTACAGAGAAGATGTTCCCCAAGCCGTAATCGATAACGGTGACCATGAGTCTATTCTATATCAAAGTTGATGCTCCAGTCTTTCTGATCGGGAAGTTCAGGGCCTCTCGGGAGCGTTCTCCAGTCTGGTGGTACATGCGGGCTTACAACGTGCTTTAGGGCAATCTCGTGGAACTCCTCATCAGTCATATCCAATGCCTTAAGAAATACATCTAGGCTCGCAGGACGGAACCCTTCGTACTTCTCTACCATTTCCATTCCTTCCTCTCGTGTCATACGCCCGTTGCGAATATCAATAGAAGCAAGGTGTGTCATGCGGGACATTCCACGCTTGAGCCACTTAAGGTAATCCTGAATTCCCTGGAAACCGTCTTCTATTTTTTCATACCAGTAGCGATCGTATGGAATCCCTTCTACGTTGTCTCCTTTCCATCCGAGTTCTTCATGGATACGTTCGGATTGCTTTTTTGTATCCCATGGAACGTATGTTCCAAGACAGATTGAACGATATTTGATTGAGCGAAGATCTTTAAGATTTGGATAGGTGTAGGGTTCTAGATCACGCATGGTGACAGACCCGTCGAGCATCCCGACCATGTCTTCTGCATTAATTCCAAGGTTCACTACTCTGTTGAATCGTTTTTCATCTACCTGCTCTTTTTCTTCGTAACTGTAGTAGCTGACGTATTCAGATGTTTGCTCTCCCCAGATAATAAGAGGGATCTTATGCTTTACGGCGATCTGCATTGGATACGCAAAGATTCCACAGTGGGAGTGCCACATGATGTCTCCTTTTCTGATAAGTGATTCGCGCATTAACTTTTTTACCACCTGCCAGTCGGATTTAAATCGCATGTAATCAACACCCAACTTTCGTATGGCACGTTCTGTGTTCTCTAGAATCATTGGTCGATAGAATCCATGGTCGAAGCTCACAACAAGTGGTTTCAAATTAAAATCACGAACCAAGGCAAGGGCTGCAAAGGTGCTGTCTTTTCCACCAGAAAAAGGAATAATACAGTCGTAAGATCCTTTACCTCTGTAGTCTTTCAGGAGTTCTTCAAACTCTACTTTTCGTTCGTCCCAATTTATAACATCATCTTTATATTCCAGCTGACGACAGGTGGCACAAATGCCTTCTTCGTCAAAGCTGATCATATCCTGTGTTTCGCACATTACGCACTTGGAACAACGTTTCATAGTGGAGCTATTTTGCCGTATGCATCATGAAAAGCAAGTTATACGGGCCTTTTTAGCTCCATCAGGACATGATCATGAACCTCGTCTCCATACTGCACAGATCCAACCTCTCGCCGTACTTCTGCAAATCCTAGCTTTTCATATGCATGAATTGCAGCGGTATTTTTGCCGATAGCCCCTAGTTCTATTTTCTCGAAGCCCAGATCGTCAAAACACCAATTAATGAGTAATTGCATAGATTCTCCAGCGTATCCTTTACCCCACTGCTCCTTGTCTCCAATCATAATGGCTATGGTTGCCTTCTTTTCTTCGGGCTCGATAGGCTCTAGTTTAATGGTTCCTATATGAGTGCCTTCTTCTTTTAAGAAGATACCAAAGAACAGTGTGTCATCTTTCGCATCTTTTTGTTCTATGTACGCAATCAGTTCCTCAATTGTTGCGCTCTTAGTTTCTAGGTAGAGATTCACTTCTGGGTTATTAATCCATTCAGCATAGGTTTGCGTTGCGTCACCTTCTGTCATGGTACGCAGTATTAACCTTTCTCCCGTAAATGATTCTGTGCGATGTGCAAAGTGCATTTGTATTATTTGAAATCGAAATTAAGCTTGTCTTCTGAAATCAAAAAATCAAGAAACTCTAGTTCTAGTATTTCATCTACCTCAAAACACATGTGTGGCGTTTCGTAGACTAATGTATTACCAATGATACGGAGAGGATCTTCATCAAAGAATGCTCTGCGATAAAAGTAGAACGATGCATTAACTTCGAAGGCACGAGGGCCTTCTTGGCGCGCATTGATCTGTGACTCTGGCTGTTTTACGAGCTGGTAGTAGTCATCTGTTCCAGGTTCGACGATGTCGAAGTATGGGTTATGCTTTGGGAAACTTACTGAGAACAGATTACGTGCATTAGGGTCGCTATCGATAATGGCAAATCCTTTTTCAAGATCTTCGATTGTACGAAGAGGGGATGTCACATCTAAATCTAATACGTAGTCGTAGCGTTTGCTATTTTTCTTTTCTGCATACAGAAGGACATCTTTGATAGTTTCTAGTTTACCTGCGCTATCAGACCCAAGCTCTGCAGGCCGCATGTATTCAGTATGCAAACCTCCTGCAGCTGCTGTGTCTGCAATTTCTTGACTATCTGTAGATAGTTCTATGTCTGCACCTCCTATTTTTTTTGCATACTCCTGCGCATGATGAATTGAATAATGAATCAGAGGCTTATCATTAATAGGGTAGATGTTTTTCTTCACGATGCCTTTCGATCCACCACGGCCGCAGATAGTAATAAGAAGATTCATAACGTGTACAGATTACCACGTAGTCCATCCGCCATCGACGACGATGTTGGTTCCGGTAGCGTAACTAGAGGCATCGGATGCTAGATATAAAATTGCACCATCGATCTCGTGAGGTTTTGCCTTTCGGCCCATTGGAGTTTTTGCGCTATATTTTTTTACGAAGGTTTCATTCTCTGCAGGGTGCTCTACTCCTCCAGGACTTACGGTGTTTACGCGAATGCCCAGGTGTCCCCAGTAGGCAGCTAAGTATTTTGAGAGTGTGATAATCCCTCCTTTTGCTGCGTTGTATGATGCATGAGAATAGATTTTTCCTTCTTTGTTTTCATCACCAACCCAAAGACCAGCAAGGTTGGATCCTTCATAGATACTCTGATCGTTTCCGACGATACCGTAGATAGAAGAAAGCAGGATTATTGATCCGTTCTTTTGTTTCTCCATTACTTTTCCAACGCGTTGTGTTGTTAAGAATGCACCGTCGAGTTCTGCATTCAGCACGGTCTTCCATCCCTCTAAAGAACACTCTGTATACGGTAGGCAGAAATCATCAGGCTTTGCTGTTACTGCATAGACAAGAATATCGATTTTGCCTGTGTCTTTCATGATGCCATCAACAAGAGCACTCACAGATATAGGATCTGTCACGTCGACTTCTTTCTGGGTAATCGAGTCTGATACAGCGTTGTCTGTACCGTCTTTGGCAGCTGCTAGTGACATTTGTGGTAAGTCAGCTGAAAAGACCTGTGCGCCAGCATCCGCTAGGACTTGCGAAAAACGCTGCCCCAGAAAGCCTCTTCCTCCCACAATGAGAGCAGTTTTGCCTGTGAGATCAAAAGGATCATCCATCGGCAAAATCGTAGCAGAAAGCTTCGTCTTCTGTACACTAGAAGGGTCATGCAAATCGCATTATTTTCCTCCACCATCAATCCTAAGGATGGGTATGGCAATATTACAAAAGAGTACTGTGCTCAGTTAACTCAGCGAGGGCTGTCATTTGTCTTGTTTCTTCCGCGATCACAAAAAGAGGTAACAAACACTGCGCACTACCCGTTCGAGATTCGCTTTGAGCTTCCAGAATATATTTTTCGTATTTATCAGCCTAAGGCACTCGGATATTTTAAGGCAATTGATGTATCAGAGTTTGACCTTGTGCATAGTCTTTTTGCGTTTCCCTATTGTGTACTTGCTCAGAGATCTGCGAAGAAATATCAGAAGCCATATATTATGGGTGCGCAGGGGACACATGGAGTACGACCTCTATCGTACTTTCCGGAAAAATATTTTCTTAAATCTTGTTATAAGCATGCAGCAGCAATTACTGTTCCGAGTGAATATACCAAGCAAAAGATTTGTGAGTATGCTGGAACGCAGTATCCAATAACTGTGATTCATAACGGTGTGCACTTTGATAGGTTCCAGCAACGCACCGACGTGCAGTCCGTTCGCAATCTCTACACAGGGAAAAAGATCCTACTAACAGTTGGAGGTTTATGGGGACGCAAAGGTCATGACCTTGTACTGCGCATGTTGCCATTGGTGTTACAAAAAAATCCTAACGTTGTGTATGTCATCGTTGGAGATGGAAATAGCAAAGAGAACCTTGAAAAATTAGCGAAGGAACTTGGCGTGCAAGATAGTGTTGATTTTGCTGGTCGCAAAAGTGGCGATGAGCTTGTTGCGTACTTTAAAGCGTGTGATGTGTATGTGCACACACCAAAAGTCTTAGATCTTAAATTTGAAGGGTTCGGTATTGTCTACCTAGAGGCAAGTGCGTGTAGCCGTCCTATCGTTGCAACAGATGCCGGAGGGATTCGCGACGCTGTGTTAGATGGTGAAACTGGACTTATTGCAGATGATGGAGATATTCAAGGCATAGCAGATCGTGTGATTCAATTATTGGAAGATTCTAGTATGGCTGCCAAGATGGGAGAGGCAGGACTGGCATATGCCCAAAAGAATGATTGGAACTCGATTGCGCAGCAATTTGTAAATCTCTACAGTCAGGCACATGAGTAAGATGCTTATTACTGGCGGAGTAGGATTTATTGGCGTAAATGCTGCAGATCACTTTTTGTCTAAAGGATGGGAGGTCATAATCTTGGATAACTTTTCTCGTAAAGGAACAGAGATCAATCAGGCATTCCTGGAGAACAAGTACCCCTCTGGACTTACAATCGTCAAGGCAGATGTTATTACCGACCAGCCAGTATTAGATGACCTGTGTAACAAAGTCGATGTTGTATTACATCTTGCAGCCCAAGTTGCTGTGACGACATCAGTTACAGATCCACGGTCTGATTTTGATTGCAACGCACAGGGAACATTCAATGTACTAGAAGCTATTCGCAAATCTTCAGCTAAACCAACGCTTATCTTTGCATCGACGAATAAGGTCTACGGAGGACTCGAAAGCGTAGGGGTCGATGAAGGAGAGAGGCGTTACAGTTTTGCAGGTGGTCTTAAAGGAGTGACAGAAGAGATGCTTCTAGATTTTCATTCTCCATATGGATGCAGTAAGGGTGCTGCAGATCAATACGTTCGTGACTACAGTCGTCTCTATGATTTAAAAACGGTAGTACTCAGGCAGTCATGTATTTATGGTCCACATCAAATGGGTATCGAAGATCAGGGATGGGTAGCGTGGTTTATGATTGCAACACTTTTCAATCGCCCTGTAACGATTTATGGAAATGGAAAGCAAGTGAGAGATCTTCTCTATGTTGATGATCTTGTAGCTGCCTACGAAGCATGTATTGAAAATATTGATACAGTGTCAGGGCAGGTATTTAACATGGGTGGAGGCGCAGATAACACATTGTCTCTTATAGAGTTCTTGGATTTCCTTAAAGATGATTTACAGATGGGAGTGGAGTATTCCTTCGGTGGAGTGCGTCCAGGAGATCAGCCAATTTTTGTATCGGATAATAGTAAATTTATGAAAGCTACAGGATGGAGCCCTCAGTTTGATACGACAAAAGGTATTGCGAACTTACTTGAGTGGTTGAAGGAAAACAAAGACAAGCTCGAAGGGTTTTATTCTTAAATTGCCTTAGAGTTCACAACACATTCTACATTGGATTTTTGTACGTGTGCGAGAAACTTTTCTAGGTCTTCCCACATTCCATACTTTTCTATCTCATGACTGTGACCCCATAAGTGGAATACGGATTGATTGGTTTCTTTTCCAAGATCAAACAGATGTATTGCAAGATCTAGCCAAGACTTCTGGAATTTAGGAGCTACGCCAAGTTGCTTGAGTATCCTTCGGCGTACGCGCAAAGGACCGTATGGATCGAGAGGATGCCACCACCGAGACCATGTTTTTCGTCTTGGGAAAGGCGTTACATGTAATGTTGTTGGCATAACAAATGGATCCTTAGTAGTAAATTCCAAACGCTCTGTTGTGCGTGCTCCTTTGTATCCTGCATCGCGTACTATTTGTACTATTTCATCATTATAGAAACCGTATGGATAACAAAACATGGAACACGGTGCTCCGGTCACTTGTTCGACCCATGCCTTACTCTCTTCGATTTCTGTTTTCGCATCTACTGTGCTTACCTCAGTAAGCTTTGGATGTCGTAATGTGTGTGCACCGATTTCGTGTCGTTCACGAAGCTGTGTTACTTCCTCACTCGTCATCATTTCATTGCCGTGCTGCTTTCGCGGGCAGACATAAAATGTTCCCTTGCAGCCATATTGATCTAATAGATCTGCAAGACGAAGATCTAATTTATAGCCGTCATCCCAGGAAGTTGTGAATAGCATTACAGAGCTAGGTAAGTTCTTCCAGAGGCTTCGATCTTTTCTTTATCGAGTATCCCTTTGATGTCGTAGATCATTCCACCGTCACGCAGAGCATCTATAAAGCTTTGTGTTCCTGCGTCGATGTATTCTTTGTGTTGTACAAGAAGAACAATGCCATCGAAAGGGCCATCGGATAGTGTGCCGTGTGGAACATCTCCATTCGGTGCTTCTGGGTCGTGGGCGGATACATCACATCCTGCATCTTGCAGAGCTTTGATCACTGCATATGACTGACTGTTTCTGGTGTCGGGAACATTTTCTTTAAATGTCAGACCCATTACGAGAATCTTTGCAGAGGCACCTACTGTTTCGATGATTTCATCGGATACCATCTGTGCCATATTGTCGTTTACTGCGCGGCCAGCGGAGATCACATGTGTTTGCACACCAAGTTGCTGAGCCTTCTCTACTAAGTAGTACGGATCTACTCCAATACAGTGACCACCTACAAGACCTGGTTGGAATTTGAGGAAGTTCCACTTTGTTCCAGCAGCATCTAATACGTCTGAGGTATTGATCCCGATCTTGTGGCAGAGCATTGCGACTTCGTTGATGTACGCAATGTTCAAATCGCGCTGTGCGTTCTCGATTGCCTTTCCCATTTCTGCGGTTTTAATATTTGGTGCTCGGTGTATTCCGGCAGTGACTACAGATCCATAAATTTTACAGAGCGTGTCGGTTGTTTTTTCATCTTGTCCCGCAACAATCTTCATAATCTTATCGATGGTGTGTTCTTTGTCACCAGGGTTTACGCGTTCTGGGCTGTAGCCCAAGAAGAAATCTTCTCCATTTTTCATTCCAGATTCTCGCTCAAGAATAGGCCCGCATATTTCTTCTGTTACCCCTGGATATACCGTGGATTCATATACAACTATTGCACCTTTTTTAAGATTTTGCCCTACAGTTTTCGAGGCTTTTTCTAGAGGAACAAGATTAGGATTTTTCTGATCATCAATTGGTGTTGGAATAGCGAGAATTACAACATCAGCTTGGCCGATAACTTCAGTCGGGTTTGTACTAAAGACTATAGATACATTCTGTAAATCATCACCAACTTCATTCGTTCGATCGATACCTTTATTAAGTTCATCAATGCGTTCTTGATTAATATCAAACCCGTGCACGGTGTAGCCCTCTCTTGCAAAAATGTACGCAAGAGGTAGGCCAACGTATCCAAGGCCAACGATGCAGATGGTAGGCTTTTCCATGTGTAGGAGTCTAGCTGTGGAAATAGGCTTAGGGAACTGAAGAATAGAAGAAATTGCCTGTATATTCCTTATTCTCTATAGTCTCCGAGATGATTCGCAAAATACTCCTCGATAAAACCCAGTCGGCACATCTCCAATTCATTCGATACTTCTTTGTAGGAGGAACTGCTGCAGTAGTTGATTTGTTGGTGTTTTCTGTACTGATTACCTATTTTGAACTGCATTATGTTCCTGCGGCGTTTGTGGCATATATGTGTGGACTCGCTTGGAACCATCTTCTGTGTGTATTTTGGGTATTCGAGAGTAAGCATGACAGAGCAAAAGAGCTCTTCATGGTATTTGCGATTGCTGTCGGTGGATTGCTATGGACGTGGTTAATCCTCTACTTGCTCATTGATATTGCACATATGGACGAGATTATCTCCAAAATGATCTCTCAGATTCTCGTGCTCTTTTGGAACTTCACGATGAGGAAATTCTACGTCTTCCACTAGGAGGAGATAGGTGACCTCCGTATCATGGTTGCCAAATGAGCAAAATTGCAATTATCGCTGGCGCAGGTCCTGCAGGTCTAACCGCAGCCTACGAACTTTTGAACCGGACAGACATCAAACCGATCGTCTTTGAAGCTTCGGATGCTATTGGTGGAATTGCACAAACGTATAACTATAAAGGAAACCGTATCGACATTGGTGGGCATCGGTTTTTTTCTAAGAGCAAACGCGTTATGGATTGGTGGTTTAACATCATGCCCGTTCAAGGACACCCAGCAGCAGACACCGAAGCAAAACAGCACGAGATAGATTATGTAGTTGAATCCGTTATGGAATATTTATGTAGTGGAGAAAAAAAGACAGTCAAAGCACCAGATCCAGAGAAAGAAGATAATGTGATGCTGCATCGTCCGCGCGTCTCACGTATTTACTTTAAGAGAAATTTCTTTCCGTATCCGATTGGTATTACATTACATATTGCATGGAGACTTGGGTTGATCAATACAACGCTTATTGGGTTTAGTTACATCAAGGCACAACTCTTTAAGCGCAAAGATGAGACGTATCTTGATGCATTCATGATCAATCGTTTTGGTATGCGTTTGTATAAGACATTCTTCGAGGACTACACGAAAAAAGTATGGGGAGTGCCATGTAGCGAGATAAAAGCGGACTGGGGTGCACAGCGCATCAAAGGACTTTCTCTGCGTCGTGCAGTTGCTCATGCGGTAAAAGATTTGTTGAGTTCAGACTTTTCTAAGCAACAAGAAGAACGAGAAACGAGTTTGATTACACGCTTCTTTTATCCAAAGTTTGGGCCGGGGCAGATGTGGGAGACAGTAACGCGACAAGTTACACAGTGTGGTGGCCAGGTACATATGAATAAGAGAGTTGAAAGCGTTAAGTGGAAAGAGGAAAGTGGAAAGAGGAAAGTGACGTCGGTTGTCATCAAAGATGTGCAGTCGGGAGATACTGAGGAGATCGCTTGCGATTATTTCTTCTCTACCATGCCAGTAAAACATTTAGTGGCAGGGATGCAACCTGCAGCAGAAGAGTCTGTGCAGGAAGTTGCAAAAGGACTTATCTACCGAGACTTTATGACA
The DNA here is from genome assembly GCA_018652955.1 of Candidatus Peribacter sp. Classification (GTDB taxonomy): domain Bacteria; phylum Patescibacteriota; class Gracilibacteria; order Peribacterales; family Peribacteraceae; genus UBA2170. Next base: position 138,530 of record JABIBA010000013.1, read on the forward strand.
GTGGGACTACTGCTTAATAAGTTGCATGTAGAAGAGAAAGGCAAAAAGCCATCCACTGAAGTTCCAGATAACTGGATTTACGTGCAAGATCGCGGAGTAAAAGTTGGTCGTATTCAGATCTTTAATAACTGGAGTCCGTACATGGTTTGCGATCATACAAAGAATGTGTGGATAGGACTTGAATACTTTGTCGACGAAGGTGATGAGCTCTGGGAAAAGAAGGATGAAGACATGATTGCTCAGGGAGTTGCTGAGATGAAAGAAATAGGATTTATCGATCCTGCTGATGTACAAGATGCCTGTGTTTTGCGCATGCAGAAGGCATATCCAGCGTACTTTGGTACGTACGACAAACTCGATACTATCCGTGATTGGTCACTGACTATCCCGAACTTGTTCCTTATTGGACGCAATGGAATGCACCGATATAACAACCAAGATCACAGCATGCTAACGGCGATGACCGCAGTCGATAATATTGTTGCAGGTGAAACTGACAACCAGAACATTTGGGAGGTGAATGCAGAGCGTGTGTATCACGAAGAGAAGAAGTAGTTTTACCTGCGTCCGTTACCATTCCTTGGAGTGATGATGATTTTACGAGGCTTTTTGCTGCGCTTTCTTATCCGTGGTCCTTTCTGAGAGGTAGTCCTTGGGCTCAGTGTCCTTCGTACAAATCGCCTCGTAGGTGTTGTGTCTAATGGTAAAGGATCAGTGAAACGTCTTTCATGATCGTACCCCACCTCTCTTATCATTTCTCCTTCTGTTTGCTGTTGCTCTTCTATCATTTGCTCAACACTAGGCGTTGGGCCATCTTCTTCTAAAGATTCTAATGGGTGTTTTACCATAGTAGCTGAGAATGCGCTTTTGGCTTGGGGTTGTCAAGATGTGCCCGGCTGTGGCCCTACTGCTCTTGCTGCATTAAGAACTTTTGTGAATATATCAATATTCATTAGACCAGCCTGTGGATGATTTATAGGCAATGTCCTTCTTAGTTTATCCAAATGCATAGAATCAGATGGAGTGAGAATGTGTACATTCATATTATCTTGCAGCTTCTTAGAAAGTTGTAGCGTGTGTCCAAGTCCACAGAAGCATGAGGGCACTTGATCTTCGTTTGTCTGAAGCATAAATGTAGATACATCTTCTTCGCGCATTTCATCAAAACTAGCAAGTCTATCCGCATAGCGTAAGTAATGTTCAATTGCAGGTATGATTTGCTCGGTAAGCACCCATTGACCAGCAAGTTGTAGAGCGGGGTTTCCTTGTGAATCCCAGCCAGTTCCTATGTTCATATTCACTGTTCCACGACCTAATGTACTCGTAAAAAATTTGAAGCTTTCTTCAAAGTCAGTAGACCATTTTGCATCTGAGACCATGTTATTCATCGACTGTTCTACACGCCCTGTGTGCGCACCTTGAATATTATTATAATTGGTATACGCATAAAAACTTGGAGTACTAGCGCCAGACATTCCTGCTCTTACTAAATGTTGATCCATCACTTCTTGTAAAGCTTCAGGATGTTCAAATAGGAATTTTTGTGCGATAGGAGTGTGAATGTCATAGTCTTTACCGCCAACAGTTATGATTGGTTTTTGTCCTCGAAATGCAGAGTAGCTATTATTGTGTTTTCTACCTTCACAATAGATTGGACCCTCTACTCCGTGCTGATTCATTATGTGAGCTAACTGGAATAGTTGAATCTGAGAGGTGCGTGTCTGAGGATCTACTTTTGCAGGATCATATTCATGATTAGCGTAGTGTGAGCTCGATAAGATATATCCCTTTCGATCTGTTGGGGTATTTGCTGGAAGTACTTCTTCACGAATAAGTCCCAGTTCCACAGCTTCTGCCACTGCATGATCCATACGTTGTTGATCGGATAGGTTATTACTTTCTGTGCTAGGAGGCAGTGCGGCGGGTGCTGGCTTAGTAGTTTTTTTTACAATAACAGAATCTACCTGTCGACGTACTTCCTCTTTTTTAAGGCCTAGCTGCACCTCAATACGGTCTAATCGAGCTTGCTGACCCTCACTCAATCCTTTCGATTTTCTTCTTTGTAAAAGCTCTCTGCGTTGAGAGTTGAGGGTATTCCTTTGATTTACAGACAATTTGCTCTTCGCCATAGTTACAATATTCTACAACTATTTTAGTTTATGTCAATAACTACGTATTTGCCTCAAATAGCCACTTCTATGACCATTTATGTAGCTGAGGCAAGTGTGATTCTTCTACTACTACGATGTGCAAATCGGGAATAAGCTGCAGATAATCTTCGAAGTACTTCCCTGCAAGTTCTGGCCACTCTTGGCGTGCGCATGACCCAAAGTGCTCTTCTCCATATACGAGCATTCCTACCCCTTTCTCTGGGAGGTGCTCTTTTACCATGTCGGCAATATTTGCATGTCCATCTAGTGCTTGCTCTAGTGAGTCATCTCGACTTTCAGGAAAGCCATCTCCATAAATAGTATTCTTCTTGCTCTGCTCAGTTGCAGCTCTTGTAATTCTTTTTGATGGAGACATTGTTGCTAGTAAGTCTTTAGCAAAACCTTGATCTGCAGTATCTCCTTTTGACATTGTTGCAATTGCATCAAGTAATTTATCTCTACTCGTGCCATCACTTGGGTATGTATTGAGTACACTTTCTGGCAGCGGAGATTCACCCCAACCTTCATCACCCCACTGATCCGCATCTAATGGAAATGATTCAAAAAAGAACCGCACAGCTTCTGGAGGTAATTCGTTAAGAGCATCTTGTCCAAACTCTGTAATATTTTGGTTGTGGTTTATAAAGCCAGATTTTCGCTCTTCGAGATTGCTGTCTTGCATTCGTTGCACTGATGCAGCATCTCCGTGATCATTCTGGAAACAAATCAGTACTCTTTTCGCTCCTTTTGGTATGTGTTCGTACACAATTTTTCCTGTTGCAAGAATACGTTCCCGTAATGCAGGAGAGAGGACATCACTTGCTGGATCAGACTCTGCAGTCTGACCTGAGTACTGCTCTGGCAATGCTCCTGAATTTGCATCTAATTGCTTCTTTGTATCTCCAAGTATGTCTTGCAAATTTCCAATCGATCCAAAGAACTCATCTGCTGCACTTACATCTGGAGATTCGATTCCTTCGGGTTCCTGTTTGCCAAAATCTGGTGTTGGAGTATTGCTCATACGTATTATCGGGATCCTCCTTTGGGTCTCCTTGTTTGTACGCGTACCTTCTTTGGCTTATTGCTTACATGCTCTGGTGGGATGCGCTTTTGTTCAGCTTTGTGTTTTTGTACTGCTGCAACATTAGGGAGCTTAGCCGGTGGTGTAGGCAATTTTGCCTCTTTCAGAATATCGTCTATCTTCCCAGAGGCGAATATTGCATCAAGATCAGAATCACTTCCGCTTAAGGGAAGGGGATGCTGTTCATCTTCTGGTGATCCTTCGGTTGGTTTTTCTGTATTCATATACAGTTATATTTTACCATATATAACAAATATGGTCTATAACTACGTATTTGCCTTGTACCACTCCATACTCTTGCGTATTCCGTCTTCAAAGCTTGTTTTCGGGTCGTATCCAAAGGCCTTCTTAGCCTTAGAGACATCGGCGATATAGTGCGTCACTTCTCCTGTTCGGCTGCTTGTCGCTTCTATTTCAGAACTGCTTCCGAGGAGCTCTACAACACTTTCTGCAAGCTTCATGATAGTAGTACCCTCTCCGAAAGCTAAGTTGTACGTATCGTTTTTGGCACTCTCAAAGTTATCAATAGAAAGAATGATTCCATCGACGCAGTCATCGATGTATGTGAAGTCGAGGCACTTATCTTTCCCGAATACCTTCATAGGTTCGTTTGCTTTTGCCTGCCTGTAGAAGAGGGGAACAACACGAACAGAATCGTCGTACATTCCGTAGACGTTTGAGAATCGGAAGATGATTGTATCGATGTTGTAGCAACGCTTGTAAGCCTCAAATAGCGCCTCTCCACCTATCTTGCTCGCTGTGTAAGGGCTCTCACAAGTCATGAAGTGCGCCTTGTCTTCTGTGTACGCCTCGCCTTCTGGAAGATGAATGTTTCCGTAGGTTTCGCGAGAAGAAGCGAACATCATTCTTTTGATGCTGTTTTTACGGGCGTGTTCGAGGATATTAAACGTATCAATGAAGTTGTCCATTGCTCTGTCAGGGTGTTCAACCAGCTCATACACTCGAGCATTTGCTGCGAGGTGGATAATCAAGTCTACATCTGTAGGGAGTTTGCCAAATTCTTCTTTGTGCCGTAGATCGATATCAATCCTCAAATTCTCTACTTCTTCATTCCATTTACATGGTTCCCAGTCGGCGCCAATTACCTCATGCCCTGCCTCTAATAGCTTTTCGCAGAGTCTTGTACCAATTGTGCCGGAGGAGCCTGTTACGAGGATTTTCATCCCCGATACCGTAGCGCAAACACCCCTCTTTCCGCTACGGTATTCCCGTGCTTTCTTTAATCCTCCCTACCTACAACGAATCGGAGAATTTACCCGAGCTTCTACCGAAGCTTGAGGAGGTACTTAAGGATATCCCTCATGAGATCATCATCGTCGATGACGATAGCCCAGATGAGACGTGGAGAATTGCGCAAGAATTAGGGCAAACACGAGATGATGTACACGTGATTCGACGTGTAGGTCGTCGTGGACTTTCCTCTGCAGTAATAGAAGGATTTCTCTCTGCGAAGGGTGATGTACTTGCGGTGATGGATGCAGATGGTCAACACGATATGGACATCCTGCCAAAGCTGTATAACGCTGTGCAGTCTGGTAGTGGTATTGCTATTGGTTCTCGTTATGTACCTGGAGGAAGTGTTGGAGAGTGGGACGAGCGTCGTCATCTTATGAGTCGCGTCGCTACAAAAATGGCACTTGCTGTATGTAATGTAAAAGCGAGTGACCCGATGAGTGGGTTCTTTGCTTTGCGCAATGACCTATTTCAAAATGCTGCCACACATTTAAATCCAAAAGGATTCAAAATTCTTCTCGACCTCTTAGTGTGTGTGCCGAAAGATACAACTGTAGAAGAGGTACCGTTTACGTTTTCTACGCGACTTCACGGAGAGAGTAAGCTTTCGCGTCGAGTCCAAGTTGAATTTGTGGAGTACCTCTACGATGTTACTGTCGGTCGCTACATTCCTCTGACATTTTTGAAGTACTGCATCGTTGGTGGGTTTGGTGTGTTTGTGCATTTGGGTACGTACATGGGAGTGTCTTCTCTTCTCCAAGAAGGAGATGAGCTTTCGCTCTTTGGATTTAGACTCGCAGTTCTTGCAGCAATCGAAGTTGCTATCATCTTTAATTTTTATGTAAATAATGTGTGGACGTTTGCTGTGTCGCGACTTCGTGGCTTAGGTATGCTCTTCGGTTTCTTAAAGTACAACGTTGCGTGTGCATTTGGTGCAGTCGCAAACTACGCAGTAAGTTCATACCTATACTCACTTGGATGGGTAGATCTTGCCGCAGTAGTTATCGGAGCGTTTACGGGCGTAGTATGGAACTACACCATGAGTAGATTTGTCGCATGGAAAAATTAAACCACCATCAGTGGCATATCTTTTGGGTCACGTGTGCTGTGGTTGCTTTTGCGATTGTCTGTCGTCTATGGGTATTGCTTCCACTGTATGCAGACTCTTCTGTTCGCGCGTCTTCACAGACTCTTATTCTGGCAACAGCTACGAGAGAAGGGTGGTTACTATCAGGTATTACTATTGATGACATAACAGATGACCACATTCGAGTGTTATATCGGTCCTACCTTCGGGGAGAAGACCCTATGTCCTGTCACAATATTAGCTTTACTACTGGCAAAAGCACCTCATGCGACGACTTCTAGTTATCATTGGCATAGAAGGCTTTGCAGTCTTGCTAGCGCTGTATCGTGGGCTTGGTGCCGTGCACACTGATGAAGCAAAGTACCTTCTTAATATTCCGTATCCGCATCCTCCGCTTGGAAGATTTCTGATCAATCTCACTGAGAGTGTGCCGCATAACGAAATGATATGGCGGATTATTTTTGCAACACTACTGACACAGGCTGTGTGGCTAGTGGCACATATGGCAAAGCGATTGAAGCCTGAGAATAGACTAACACTGTGTGGCTTGTGGCTTTTTAGTGCCTCGGTCATGTTCCAATCTGGAACCATTATGATGGCTGTTCTTACTGCACTACAAGGGTTGGTACTTGTGTGGCTTTTGCTTTCTCAGGGCAACAAGAGGCGCCTTGGTTGGATTGCACTCTTTTGGTTTGCCTCTCTCTTTACTGCGTATCAAGCGGTGTTGTATTTGCCAATTGTGGTTGCGATATTCTGGAAGGAAAAAGTCCGTCCACTTCATATGGGCTTAGCTATTGGTATGCCAATGTTATTGATTGGATTTTACGTTGCATCTAACCCTCTTGCTGCCGCAAGTTTTATTAGTGCAGGAGAACAAAATATTGGTCAGTCACTCATACATTTATTGCAGACCACCACAATTTCTTGGTTATGGGCTGGGAGTGCAGTGCTTTCTATCGTTGGTCTTATTGGAATACTTAAAGGTAAACAGTGGGCTCTTCTTTTAAGCTTTGTATTGGTGTGTGCATTTCACATTACGTCGTATCGTATGTATTACCCAGTGCTCTTTTTACCACTGCTTGTTGGAGGGGTAGTTGCAAGCCCTCAGGTATTACGTAAGTCAGCATCTCTTCTTGCATTACAAATTGTCATTGCTGTGTACGTGTTTGCTCACACGCAACTTGCCTTTTACGAAACAGGTGCGCGTACGGTGATGCGTCAGGTGAATCAGTTACAGAGCAACGGAGTAGTGTTAATTTCTGGAAGCTTTAGTCACAGCTGGCAATACGAAAGCACTTCGCCAATCTTGCACTACAAACCTGCTCTTCTTTCAAAAGCAAAAGCTGTGGTGTGTCTAGACCAATGTCCTGGGATTGCAGGGTATGGGTTTTATCAAATAGAAAATATTCCACAGGAGGTATGGGTACGTAGGTAGTGGTTATATGCTGTAATACTCTTTATACCACTCCACAAATTTAGGGATCCCTTCTGCGATGTGCGTCTTCGGATCGTACCCAAGCATCTTTTGTGCTTTAGAGATATCTGCTGATGTAGAGACCACATCACCTGGTTGCATAGGGAGCATTTCTTTTTGTCCTTCTTTTCCAAGTGCTTTTTCGAGAGTCGAAACATATGCCATAAGCTCTTCTGTTTGTCCTCCTCCGAGATTAAAGACTTCATAGTCGTAGTTTTTATCGAGAGCCGCAACAATCCCTGCTGCAATATCTTCAACATACGTAAAGTCGCGTTGCATCTTTCCTTCCCCAAAGATCTGCATCGGTTCTCCTTTTGTAATCCAGTTTGCAAAGAGGAACAGAGCCATGTCTGGACGTCCGTATGGACCGTAGACGGTAAAGAACCTCAGCCCTGTACTTTTTACTCCGTGGAGTGAGTGGTACGTGTATGCCTGAAGCTCGTTGCACTTTTTTGTCATTCCATACAGAGACATTGGGCTGTCTGCTTTGTGATCTTCTTTAAACGGACTCTCTTCGTTATCTCCATAAATCGAACTGCTACTTGCGTATGTCACTCCTCCGACATCGTATTCTTTGCAAAGCTCGAAAATGTTATTGGTTCCCTGAATGTTGTCTTGAATAAACTCGTCTGGGTTTTCTATGGAGTGTCGTACTCCAGCTTGTGCTGCCAAGTGGCAGACACGTGTATCTTCTCCGCCACCAATTTTTTCAAATGCAGATTTAAGCGCATTTGTATCTTTTAAGTCTCCACGAATAACTTGAAAGTTATCGTATCCTTCTAGTATTTCATTGCGAGCATCTTTGAGTTTTGGATCGTAGTACTGGTTAAAGTTATCAAAGCCTACAACAGTATCTCCACGCTCTAGGAGCATTTTTGCTGTGTGGAATCCGATGAACCCTGCCGATCCTGTTAGGAGGATTTTCATAGTCCAATACCATGATACGTTAATCCTGCTTTTCTTGCATCATCAGGTTCGTAAATGTTTCGCCCATCGAAGAGATCGCTTCCCTTCATTGTAAGTTTAAGCTTATTCAGATCCAGACCTCTAAACTCATCCCACTCTGTGAGAACCACTACAGCATCAGCATTTTCTGCCGTAGAGAATGCATCGTCTTTCCATTCGACATCTTCTTTTACAATGGTCTTTGCATTATCCATAGCGATAGGGTCGTGCACTCTTACTGTGTGACCTGCTTTTACTAGTAGTGGAATAAGGTCCAAGCTTGGTGCTTCGCGCATATCGTCTGTGCGAGGCTTAAACGAAAGACCTAAGAGCCCTACTGTCGCATTTGCAGGAAGTACATCGAGTATTTTTTTGAAGTAGCGCTCTCGCTGGTGTTGGTTAATGTCGTGTGTTGCCTGAATAAGCGGTAGCGGTACTCCTGTTTCTCGACTGAGAGCGATAAGAGCTTTTACGTCTTTAGGGAAACAACTTCCGCCGTATCCAATTCCTGAGTGTAAAAAGCGAGGTCCAATGCGGTCATCCATTCCCATTCCCTTTGTGACATCACGAACATTTCCTCCTGTAGCTTCACAGAGTTCAGATAGCATGTTGGCAAATGAAATCTTGTTTGCGAGAAAGCCGTTACTTGCGTACTTCACAATCTCTGAGCTCTCACGAGACATCCAAACAATTGGCTTACTTGTTCTTGTTAGTGGAACGTATAACTCTTCCATTACTTTTTTAGCCCAATCGCTTCCATTGATACCCACCACAATACGATCTGGTGCCATGGTGTCATTAATGGCATGTCCTTCACGTAAAAATTCAGGGTTAGAAACCACAGGAATGTTGTAGTCTACGCCGCGATCTTTAAGAGTCTTTGCAATTACTTCTGCGCACTTTTCTCCTGTGCTTACAGGAACTGTCGACTTGTTTACAAAAACAATATCGTGATCTGCGTATTTCGCTACTGATTGCGCAACAATGAATACTGCTTTTAGGTCTGCAGAAAAGTCTTCGTTCGGTGGTGTAGCTACAGCAGAGAACACTACTTGAGTATCAGGCAGTGCTTCTTCTAGGTTTGTTGTAAATTTCACACGCCCAGCTTCGAGGTTTCTTTTCAGAAGGTCCTCAAGCTCTGGTTCGTATATAGGACTGATCCCTTCTCGCAGTTTAGCTACCTTCTCTTCATCAATATCTACTCCATATACATCGTGCCCTAGCTCCGCAAAACACACTGCGGAAACAAGTCCAACATAGCCGGTTCCAATAACTGCAATTTTCATGCTCGAATACGGTAGCGCAAGACCATAATAGTGCGCTACGGTATTGCTTGTGAAAATTCTCGTAAATGGATCAACGGCATACGACGTCCTTTTGGGCTATAACGGCTCATTTGCGGATGCTATAGACCCTTCTGCCCTCGATTCTCTGGCAGTAAGCTTCTTCTCTCCACACTACGCAAGACACCATGGAGGCACTGGAGCGAATATCGCATGGAATCTTAAACTTCTTGGAACAGAGCCGATGCTTGTCACTACTATCGGAACAGATGGAGGAGACTACCGAACGCTATTGGAAGATCGAAAGATTTCTGTGGAGCATGTGGAGCAGTTAACAACTGGTGCTACTGCTACTGCCATTATTGGAACGGATAGCTCAGAACGTCAGATTACGTTCTTTCATCCAGGGGCTGACGCCGATGGATCGTGGCCTGACATTACAGACAGACGAGAAGAAATTTCTCATGCCATTATCAGTCCACGCAATGCAGTACTCATGATGGAAGGAGTTAGGTGGTGTAACGAATACAAGGTGCCGTACTTGTTCGATCCAGGTCAGCAAGTCATTGCACTTTCCGATGATGAACTTCGGTTTGGTGTAGAGCACAGCGCAGGAGTTATTGCGAATGAATACGAGTGGGGACTTATCTCTGAACGTCTTAATCTCACAGAAGAAAATGCTCTTCTTAAAACTCCTATGGTCATCGTGACACAGGGAGATAAAGGAGTGCTTTGCTATTGTGAATCTGGTGCGCTAAACGTCGGTCCGTGTGCTCCAGAAAAAGTAGTGAATCCAACCGGAGCTGGAGATGCATTCCGTGCAGGACTCCTTACAGGACTACAAAATGGTTGGTCTAACATAGATGCACTGCGACTTGGAAATGCGATGGGCTCACTTGCCGTAGAACTTGAAGGAACGTTGATAGACCACGTAGACCATGATGCTATCTGGCAACGAGCAGCAGATGCGTATGGAGAGACGCTTCCCAATCTTTAATAAAAGTAGCGGGTATTTAGCTTTATCCAGTCTGTACTATCCACTATCCTCTTGCAGCTATGTCACAAACTACTGATTCCACCGTATTGCCATATAAAGTTCTAGATTGCTCTGAAGAAGAGTTCGAGCGATTGGCTGCATTTGGCCGCAAAGAAATACTCCTTGCAGAGAATGAAATGCCTGGACTTATGGCGCTACGAGAAAAGTATGGATCTTCAAAACCTTTAGCTGGTGCACGTATTGCAGGTTGTCTTCATATGACTATTCAGACAGCAGTGCTTATCGAAACATTGGCAGAGCTAGGCGCAGAGGTTACGTGGAGTAGTTGTAACATTTTTAGCACGCAAGACCACGCAGCCTGTGCTATTGCAAAAGCAGGATTTCCTGTGTTTGCTTGGAAGGGTTTAAGTGACGAAGAGTTTGATTGGTGCATAGAACAAACACTTACAGCGTTCCCTGATGGAAAGCCGTTAAATATGATCTTAGATGATGGGGGAGACTTAACAGCGATGGTGCACGAGAAATTTCCAGAGATGCTTGATGATATAAAGGGATTAAGTGAAGAGACAACAGCGGGGATTCACCGCCTAGAAGTCATCAGTCAAAAAGGTGAACTAAAAGTACCTGCTATTAACGTTAACGACAGCGCAACCAAAAGTAAGTTCGATAACTTATACGGTTGCCGTGAGTCACTCGCGGATGGTGTAAAGCGAGCAACGGATATTATGCTTGCTGGTAAAGTTGCTGTGGTGTGTGGATACGGAGATGTTGGTAAAGGATGTGCTACGAGTTTGCAGCGTTATGGTTGTCGTGTGCTTGTCACCGAGATCGATCCTATTAATGCACTTCAAGCATCTATGGAAGGGTTCGAAGTAACCACCATGGAAGCAGCCAGCAAAGAAGGAAACTTGTTTGTCACTACTACCGGTAATAAAGATATTATCTTGGGGCAGCACATGGTGAACATGTCCGAAGATGCGATCTTGTGTAACATCGGTCACTTCGATACTGAGATTGACGTAGCATGGCTAGACGCAGAAGTTGCTGCAGGTCGCGCAACACGAGATGAGATCAAAGGAGAGAAAGAAGGAGCGGTAGATCGCTACACCTTTGCAGATACTGGAAGATCAATTCTGATACTTGCTAAGGGGCGACTAGTAAATCTTGGTTGTGCAACTGGGCACCCAAGTTTTGTAATGAGCACCTCGTTTACAAACCAGGTTCTCGCGCAAATTGAATTGTGGCAACACACAGAAAATTACGAAGTTGGAGTGTACCGTTTGCCGAAGAGGCTAGACGAAGAAGTGGCACGGTTGCACCTCGAAAAGCTTGGGGTTCAGCTTACAACTCTTACAGAAGACCAGGCAGAGTACATGGGAGTTCCTGTGGAAGGTCCATACAAGCCAGATCACTATCGGTATTAGGGTCTGAGGAGCTAATAGACACACAATCAGACCATTGACGTATCTTAAAAAGATAGTAGTATGTTTCTGCTATTTGTTCATTGAAAGCACAGAAATCGCAAAACGAAACCTGTTTTTAGAGCTGAGGTAGTCACAATTTGGATAGGAGTCCAAACTGCCACAGATCTGTATCCATTTTGGATGCGCCATTGGGGCTAATCAGGGATTTGAAAAGGGAGAAGTCTAGTGCGTCACAGAAGTCCAGAGCCGAGCAAGCAGGAACGAATGTTCAAGAACGAGCGTGTTGGTTGTCCTTGTGACGACTGCTCATGGGTGGAAAACGCTGCAAAGCAGTTCGCCATCTTGTGAATCGACATGGCTACAGCAAAGATGATGCTGAGGCTGCAGTCGGAATGAAGAAACCCGCGCACGAACGTGAACAAGAGCCTGCTATGGCTTGACGCAACCCCTCCCTCCTCTACGGATCACTCGATCCACCAGCCCGGGCTCTCGTAACCTCTACGACGAGCCCGGCCATTCAAAAAACAGATTTTGTTTTGTTATCAGTGGTACACTTTCTTCATGGAAAATAATAAATCCATCGCCTCCAAGCTCAATCAAATTGCAGCATTGCTGCAAGAGCAGGACGTGGCTTTTAAACCTGCAGCATATAGAAAAGCGGCGACAGTTATAGAAGAATTATCCAAAGATGTTTCGACGTATGGAGATGAGAAAGAATTAAAGAAATTACCAGGAGTTGGCGAAGCTATTGCGAAGAAGATCATCGAGTTCTTAGAAACAGGTGAGATGGAGTTTTTGGTATTACTCCAAAAAGAACAGGGTGGCATAAGTGCAGAGCTTATGGACATCGAAGGACTTGGCCCTAAGCGTGTACGGCAACTACAGAAAGAGCTTGGTATTACGTCTGTAGCTCAACTTATTAATGCTGCAAAGCAAGGGAAGCTACAGGGTTTAGAACTGTGGGATGAGATCATGGAGAAGAAGGTATTAGAAAATGCAGGCAGAGTTGATGAGAGGATCAAAAGATTCCCGAGAGAAGAAGCTAAAGCTGATGTGGAGCTGCTCATCAAAACTATCAAGACAGTATCTGGTGTGGATAGAGTAGATGTTGCTGGGTCATTTAGAAGAGAAAAAGAAACCGTAGGGGATATAGATATTTTACTAGTGACTACAGCACCAGAAGAAGTTTCCGATGCTATCGCGCAGCTAAAGATCGTTCGAGACATAGCGGTAAAAGGAGACAAGAAGATCAGTTTTGATTTACACAATGGACTGAGAGTAGATGTGCGACTCGTAAAAGCAGATCAATGGGGAGCGGCTCTTATGTATTTTACGGGATCTAAAGAACACAACATTGCTGTTCGCAAAGTAGCGATAAAGAAAGGATGGAAGCTCAATGAATATGGGCTTTTTGATGGAGAAGAAGTAGTAGCGTCAAAAGAAGAGCAGGATATTTATGATGCTTTGGAACTTAGGTTTTATGAGCCGAAGGAGAGAGTTGGAGCACTTTAAATGGCGGAGCATGTGGGTCTCCTACCCTTTGGGGTGTGAATTGGACAGAATTGGACAGTACTTTGGGGGTTAAATGAGACAAATGAGACAGTATAAAAAGGGGTAAAATGAGACACTTTGAGACACCCTAAAAAAGGGAGAAACGGAACAAATGGAACACCTATAAAAAGGAGCAAAACTGTCCCATTTGACATTTTTACAAAACATCAATTCATGAGTCTATTTGATCAAAACCGCCTAGCCTTAGTAAGCAGCTTGCGTCATCAATGGAGTATATGGAAAAGATAACCTACTGCCTCTACGCTCGTAAATCCTCTGAATCAGATGAGAGGCAAGCCCTTTCCATTGGTTCACAGATATCAGAAATGCAGAAGATTGCAGATAAGCAGGGGCTTAAAGTTGTCGAGACGATTCAGGAGAGTAAATCGGCGAAAGACTCTGGTGGAAGAATTGGCTATCAGAACTTACTGATAGGACTGCAGGAGCGGAGGTACAATGCAATCCTTACTTGGGCACCAGACCGCTTAAGCAGAAATGCAGGTGACTTAGGCAAGCTTGTTGACCTGATGGATCAGCAAGTACTCGTACAAATTCAAACGAGTGGGCAAACATTTACAAATACACCTGATGAGAAGTTTCTGCTGATGATTCTTTGTAGCCAAGCAAAGCTGGAGAACGACAATCGAAGCAAGAACGTAAAACGTGGACTACGTACTAAATGCGAGATGGGAGTACGACCAGGCAGACCTCCTATTGGCTACAAGTTGGTGCGAGCAGATAGATTTGGTGATCCTAGTTCTATAGTAGTAGACGAAGAAAGAGCACCGTACATCAAGAAACTATTCATCTATATAGCCGAGAAAGGAATGTCAGGCAGAGAAGCCAAAGAGAAACTTCAAAAAGAAGGGTTTCACAATGTTAGTGGAGGCACAGTCGGCTTCAGTCGCATCTTTAACATTCTGCAAGAACCCTTTTACTACGGAGAATTTGTCTATGGTGGCATTCGATATCATGGAAATCATAAGCCGATCATCACCAAAGAACTCTTTCTAAAGGCGCAAAGCAAGCTAAAGCGAACTGCAAAAGGAAAGTGGGGACGGAAACAGTTCTACTTCAATCAGATACTGAAGTGCGCCGAGTGTGGATCGGGTGTAAGCGGAACCGAGCACACAAATAGGCATGGAAAAACCTACATGTACTACAAATGCAATAAGTACGGTGGTACGAGAGTGTGTAAATGTAAGTACATACGTGAAGAAGCATTGTTTGAAGAAGCAGCCGAAATTATTGCTAAGACTAAAGAGAAGCACCTACGGTTAGATCGCAGAATCAAAGAGGATCTTGCGAAAATCAATCGCTTTCGACCAGAGGAAGATCCGATAAGCATCGAAGAATACTTGATCGGTATTTTTCGAGAGGGATCGTCACTAGAAAAGGGTAATGTACTGCGGAGTTTCAAAGACAGGTTAATGCTAAAGGGGGGACAAATAGTGCTACAGAGATAGTGTTTTAGCATGAATTCTTGTCTGGCTAACAAATAGATACTTGAGGCTGATCTGTGGTTAAATTTTGCAGCATAAGCCGTATTATGCTATAATATAGGGATTTATGCCAAAAAAAGACACACTAACCCTCAGGGTGCTCATTGAGCGCTCACGGCTCCTCACTGAGGATCGTAAAGAAAAACTGCTTGAGCAGGTTTCTTCCGTGTCTCCTGTAGCTCAAAAGAAGCTAGAAAATATACTCAACGGAGAAGATAAATTTCTTTCTAGTATTGCAGATCACACAATTGCGCAAGTGATCAGCAATGGCGATACAGAGGTCTTAAAACAATTGGATGATTTCTTTGCTAAGACAGGGAAGACGCTACGAAAGACAGAGAAAGGTGTAGAAAGAGCACAAGAAACAGAAGAAATGAAACATTTACTTGATGACATTAACACATGAACTCTTCACCTAGCCCTGATCGGTATTCTTTCGATAAGCGCATCCAAGATGCGCAGGGAGATATTGATCGTACCGATGGAAAACTGGATAACAAAATTGATATCGCAGGACTGCCACAAGAACAGAAAGACGCAATGAAGAGAGCATACCTCGACAAGGTAAACACATTGCAAGGAAAGGTACGTAGAACATTCGAAAAGATTGATGTACATCGAGACTTACGTTCTTCGGAATGGCGAAAGTGGGAAGATGAAGTTTTGGGAGTTGAAACAGACCTTTACATGCTCCTTGGTGATGCATACGAAAAAATACGCGCCTCAAAAGAAGAGAGCATAGCTGTGATGGGTCTTGCCGATTTCAACCTGAAAATTGATGAACTACTCAATGAAGTATCTGCTCTCAATGAACAATATGAGGAGCCAAAACAATCTGTAGCAGAACGAGAATCAGAACCTTTGAATCCCCGTGCAATTGAATCAGTATTTAAAGAATGGAATGTACCTGGGAGCAAAGAAGAGATCGCTGAAAAAGCAAAACAAGCGACTAAAAACTATAGTGAGTCACAAATACGTGATCTTGCAGCAGCTTTATCTCTCTATGAATCACTGCCAACTTCTGTAAAGGACAATATTTTCAAGATAACCACTCCTATTCTGCGTCAGCAAATAGCAGGACAGCTAGCAAATGGAACATTTGAATCATCTCCATTGTCGTTTCTGCTTACAGAAGATTTTAACAAAATTGAGGAACAGGTGCTGACTGAAAGAGAGGTAGTACTTGATCGTGTGAATGCACTCTCCCAAGAGGTTCATGATCTTGAAGAGCGTACCCACAAACAGATTGCACAGCTTTGTAAGACTGCAAAAGAAGATGTTGCGGATGATACTATTGGTAATATCGTTGCTTGGGCGATGAATACAAATGGCTATCCAGAAATCCAAGCACAGATTGTGCGTTCGGTGCAAGGGCTTGCAGAAGAGGTACAGTCTCGTCAAAGTGAAATGAATACTTTGGCATTGCAACTGAAACAAATTGAGTATTCATTCAATTCCTTTGATACTACGAATGCTCGGAATGAAGGAAGAAAACAGCAAGAGGTACAACTACTATTCCGAACACAAATTGACTTTGGTCAGAAAATACAACTTGCAGATTCTCAACTACAGTTGCTTCGTCCTGCACAACAGCATCTTCTTCTGGGGAGACATAATGATGCATTAAAAACTTCCATTGACAGTTTTAATTTACACATAGAACAGAACCCAGACCTTGATACTTTGGATCGTATTGATCTATTGCGATTAACAGGTGCATCAAAAGTAAAACCTGATGGAGCTAGATTTGAAAATGTTGATCTTGGATTCAATAATCCATTTGATCGTCTCAGTGTTCGCAATGCAGGACTTGCACGGCTGCGTCCAACGTTTGGACTTAATGGAACATTTGGTGGTCAAATGCCCCTACAAATGACTGTCTTGCGTGAACTAGGGAAACTCAAGGAAGGCCGAGAACTGATTCTTATTGAGCTACCAAAAGTAGGTGATGGGCTGTCCCAAACTGCAATTGCTTTGCGTGATCCTAAGGGAGTGGTTCGTTTACAGGATGGAACAATTCTACAAGACCCTCGTGAACTTCGACCAATGCGAATAGATTCTGAATCTGATTATGGGAGAACAGTGTATGTTTCTCCTGAAACAGAAGGCTTCCTTCGTAGCAAAGTAGGAAGTCAATTCAGTACAAGAGTAATTTTGAGAGATGGAATACGACGCACACAACCTGTTTCTTCATTTCCTGTAGGCTCATTTGACACGCTTGATACATCACAATTGCAACTCGCATCCCGTAGAGATAACGGTGAGATTAATTTATGGAATGCAAATGGCAACCTAGAACAAACCATTGATGCAGAAGGTCTACGCAAAGAGAGTACAGAGCAAGGGCATGACGTTCTTCGAAGCATAGATCAAAATCCACTTATTCAGGGCGTCACACAGAGAGCTGGAACATTGCAGGAAAACATGCAAAACATGCAGATGATGCTACAGACAGCAATGAGTAGTGAAGCCAATGTGGGCGATGATTTTGTTGGGCAATTGCGTGACTACGCCCGACCGATGCTCAAGGTCATGGAAGACCCAACGACAAAGCAGCAAGTCGTGCAGGCAAAAGCGCTACTACAATCAGAACTCCAGCGTGTAAAGTTTGGGAATTTCCTAGGTAAAGGGATGGAGAGTGAAATACAAAGTCGCATTGATGCCCTAGATGATTACATAGATGTTCTAGATGACAATCGCATGCTTCATGGCTTGCAGTCGGCAATGGAGGTACGGCCAGATACATGGGAGTCATGGCTTAGCAAGGATGGTCTCATCATGCTTGGTGCGATAGTTGCAGCTGTGATTGCAATTGGTCTTCTTACGGTGTTTACAGGTGGAGCAGGATTGATTGCTATTTCAGCAGTAGGGGCAGCAGCAGGAATTGCAGGTGCTGAGGGAACAAAAGAACTACTCTACCAGTATCACAATACGCAGGGTGGTGCATCCACTGGTCAGTATCGTTATACGGATGGTTCACGAGTTGGAAACTACTTTAGAGATCAGAAACTCTTTGATCCCCAGACAGGAGAGTTTGTTGAAATGGAGTTTTTAGGAGATGTGGCTCTTCCTTATGCAAAGGAATTTATTGTTAGCTTCGCTACAACTGCCCTTGCACTTGGTGCAGGGCAAGCTGCTGGAAATGCTCTAAGTAGATTAGCACAGAGCTCAAAGGCGATGCAGGCTCTTGCAAAAAATAGTGGCATGGCAAATAGCATCATGACACGACTTTCAGGACTTGCAGATGATGCAGCAAGAATACCCAGCAATATGAAAGAGTTTGCCAAAGGTTCATTTAAAGAAATCCTCGATGAACTGAAAGATGAACTTGTATTGGAAGCAGGAGTTGCACAAGGCTTAATGCGTATTGATAAGCGACTTGCATTCCTTGCAACATTCATTGTCGCAACTGGCAAGGGATTCAAGCCTCTTGCTGGAGGTCAAATGGAATATTCATCCGAGATGGATTCAGAGACTGTTCGTGTATGGGCTGAAGAGCAGGGACACACTGTTGCCTCTGAGAAGAACGGTGTCTTCGATGTAAAGACATTTGATGGACAGACGTTGATACTGAAACCTGTTGCTATAGAAACAGATATAGAACAAGAAGTTGAAGTAGAGACAACTTCACTAGAACAGTCTGTGAATGATGGTTCGAGTCTTATTGCAGCACGTAGAGAAACTGGTACAAGTCCAGAATTAACCCAAGACGCTGCTAATACAATGATTGATCAAATGGTTGAAATGGCAGGCAAGGCAGCAAATGGTGATGCAGATGCTACTCAGGAGTACATAGAAAAGCTTGGCCGAGGAAAGGCTGAGAAAATGCACCAAAAAGAAAATGCAGAGCTGATATCTGAAGGAAAAGAACCCTACTCCTCTGTGGAGGAGTTCGTTCAACAAAAAATGGCAAAGAAATTTGTAAAAATTCTCTCCAATATTAAAACAGGTAATATTGGTTTGGGGACAGAGAGTTACATTGGTAAGTCAATTCGTGACTTGCATAAACTGATGCCTGGAGTAGATATGGAAGTAAAACAGGCGCTGAATCGTCAGTTGCATGAGGCTGCAATGCAAAATAATACTGAATGGAAACAATACGCCACTGAACATGAATTGGATTCCAACAATCTGGAACAGTATATGGAGTGGTTCTTGAGTCCTGATCAAACAATAGAAGGAGGAAGGCCAGATGTACCAAGTCATGCAGAAACGACATTTGCTGGCATTGATTCAGTGCAATTAAGTGGTGAGGGTGCAGATACTAGACTCAATGAAATAATTTCAGCATTAAGCAGTGTAGAGGGTACATTCTCTCGTGCTTCGGTTGAGCAAGCATTGGAAAATGTGACTGACCCTGTGGATCGGACGGTGTTACTTGAAACAGCAACAATGCTGGAAAATATTACACCCAAGGCAGGAGAGCCATCTCTTATGCCAGCAGAACGCTGGAAAATCATGGAGTTTTCAGCACGATATCTGCAAGATTTCCGTGCTGCTGATTTTGAAGTAAGTCCACAGCAAGTGTTGGAACTTGTTACTGATAATGCTGTTAATCTTGCCCATCAAAATATCATGGATCACATGACGCTCGTAGGATCGAGCCATGGGTCTCTTCATGTTTTACATGGCAATTCAACAATGCTCCTCGGTATGTACGATCAACTCAACTTCACTCCGCGTATGCGCGTACTGGCTATGCAAGCAACGTTTGATCATGACATGGGATATACAAAACGTAGTTTAATAGGCAGCACTGGAGCTGAAGGTGTATTTGACGCATCCAAAGATCATCCGCTTGAGAGTACTTTGCGGATAGAGGCCAATCGTGATCAGTACGTTACTATTTTTGGTAAAGACGGTTACGAGACAATACGTAATGCCGTTTTGGATCACTCTGATCCATTGGGAGAAGGACAGTATGAAGGAGGTACCACTAAGCTGCAGCTTATGGTAGATGAAAATGCTCCTGAAAGTGAACGAGTGGAGGCTGCTGTGGCTTGTGTAGACTGTCTTGCTACAGTCAGCAATCTCAAAGCATCCCCCTTAATTCGTGATAACCCTGATGTGTTAGCTACTATGACACGAATACAACAGATATGGGATCGTGCTCGTGCAGAAGGAAAAACAAAAGGAAATGCACCTGCAGATATGATTACTGATCCAGAACTAAAAGCTGAGGCAGATGCTATTCGTGAGGGCCTCATTGATCGTATTAAGGCTATGGATGATTCGAAGCTAAGTCCAGAAGCAAAGGAAGCGTATGTCACATCACTCGAAAGTACGATGACTTGGTCTGATTTCATGGGAAGCTTTGCCATCAACCTCAATATGCAAATGCTAGGGGCAAATGTATCGCCTAATTTACGTGTTGATAAACAGGGAGGAGTGCACGTTGAATTCTCAATTGATCCAGATGGACAAGCTTTGATTGCAGAAACCATGACCGAAAAGGTTGCAACAAGCATAAGTGAAGCAGGAGTACTGAAAGCAGCTGACGACTTTGGAGGATTTACTGAAGACAGTAGAGCACAACTCTCTGAATTTATTAGGAATTCACGTGATCTCCGATCATCTGATGTAAATGAGCGGAATGCATCACAAAGATATTTTGAGCAAAATGGTGGCAATGTCGAACTAACAACTAACTCTAATCTAGTCATTGACCTAACAGTTGGTCAAAATCCTGAATATACTCAGATGCGAGAGGCAGCATCAGCTGCAATGCGCATTGATTCAATCCGACAGGAAGCTAAATCTCGATTGGATACTCTTCTTACGACGGGAACAGTACACATTGAAGGTGTAAACGGGCAAGTAGAGATTTCATCTGCAGAAGCCTACAACAAACATGTTCAGGATACTCTTGATACCGTTGCTGAATCATTACCATCAGACTTTGTTATGCCATCTCTCGCCAATCCCCAAGAGTTTGTTTCATATAATGATGCAGTATATGAAGTACTCCGTACTACCCAAGGTCAATCAAAACAAAAAGCACTGAAGACATGGCAAGAGTTTTATGGTAGAATGAGTAGAGGTGGAAGTGCATCACCTGTTATCTCTTCACGCAAAGCAGCATGAGAAAATCCACAGATCATATGACGGCTCAAGAAAATAGCAAAGGGCGTTTGCAGCAACTGGAACAAAAGTTGCAAGCAGATGATGTCCGCGCACTTCTTGATTCAAGAGATAAAGTTGAAGAGTATTTGAGACTTGGAAGAAAATGGCAATTTTTTACTCTCGATGAACAAGCTTCTGGTGAAGCAGGAAGAGAAGTCATGTGCAATGTGTTCATGCCTGAATCTGGATTGGCTGTGATGGTCGAAAACAGTAATGGCTCTTTAGAGAACAGAGTGGATATGGCCCTAAGAAATAACCCAAAAATGTTGGCTAGTATGCTCCTTGACCAAGTTGATACCCTCAACGCTGAAAGCGATACTGCTCACGTAGATACAAGATTTTCACGAGAGCAACTAGATGCAAATTTTGATGTGTCTGACCCTGTTAGTTGTGTAAATGTAAAACCGCCAACTTCCAGTTGGCCTGTTTGGTTTGCTGTTATTAGACAACACGAACTTGCACCTTCTGATATCGAGGCTATTTATACTGCAATAGACGATGATAATTGGAGTGGTCAACGCCCTGAAATTGACACTATAACTGATGGGACTCACAATGAGTTAATGCCATATTTATAACTTAATTTTCTTGAGTAATCAGATATCTAGGTGAAAACTTGCCAAACAGTGTATGCACTGTTTTTGAGTTTTTACTTATGAGAACAGGTACAAACCTCTTCCAAGTGCCCTTAGTGCTCTGCACACATAAGTATGTAGGATTAGTACCCTTACAACAAAATGAGGGCTTATAACAAAACCTTTC
This sequence comes from Candidatus Peribacter sp., assembly GCA_018652955.1. Lineage (GTDB taxonomy): Bacteria > Patescibacteriota > Gracilibacteria > Peribacterales > Peribacteraceae > UBA2170. The sequence continues at coordinate 160,163 of JABIBA010000013.1, forward strand.
AAACAAGAGATCCGAAGTTTGCTGCCTATAGTGAAGCTTTTGTAGATGCCCTTAGTGCAATGTTTGGCGGAGAGAGGGGGATTCGAACCCCCGAAACCCTTGCAGGTTTACACGCTTTCCAAGCGTGCGCACTAGGCCACTATGCGATCTCTCCAGCTGGCATACTCTACAACAAAAAAGCAGGCTAGAAATGCTCCTAACCCACTTTTTCGGTCTTATTTGTTACTTAGAACAGCTGCCTTCGCAGTGCATTTGTCCGTATTTTGTCCATACAGCAGTGTTAATCGCTAGAGCGACAATCGACAAGCTGCTTGTCGTAGCTCCAAATGTAGCACCTCCGGTACCGAAGTGTGCTTTGTATACAGCGATAATGGCTGCAAGCTCTGTCAGAGTAAGAACAAGCATGACGATTTTGCCTACAATGGCGCAAGGCTTAAATGAGCAACAGGGTTTCATATGAGTGAGGGGTAATAAGGATCTTCTGTATTGTACTTGATCCTAGAGGCTGCGCACAGCACACTGTCTGTACATGAAAATCTCTCTTGCATGGCTTGGCGACTATATCGAATTTACGGAGAATGATCCGCAGAAGATTTCTGATGCCATCACAGCACATGTTGCAGAAGTAGATGAGGTAGAGGTACAGGGAGGGCTACTCGAGAACTGTTGTGTTGGTAAAGTTTTGACACTGGATAAACATCCTAATGCAGACAAGCTTCAGCTTTGTGATGTTCTTACCGACAAAGGAACGAAGAAAGTAGTGTGCGGAGGAGCAAACTTAAGAATAGGTATGCGTATTGCGTTTGCACATGTTGGTGCACGTGTTAAGTGGCATGGTGAGGACTTGATGACACTAGAGCCTGTAAAGATTCGTGGAGAGCAAAGCGAAGGAATGATTTGTGCAGCAGAAGAACTTGGTATCGAATCACTCTACCCAGAATGCACAGGTCATGACATTGTCGATATGGGTGATGGAGATGAAAACGTTGGAAAGCCTCTGCGTGAGGTTCTTGATTTAAGCGATACGATTTTACATATTGATAACCACGCGATTACGCATCGTGCAGATTTATTCTCACACATTGGTTTTGCATTTGAATGCACAGCGATTGGCATCGCAAAGTGGAAGAAGATGCCAGAGTTTAATGCCCCTGAGTTTCCTGCCGACAAGTTGCCTTTTAAGTTTCGTGTAACAGCAGAAGGTCTTATTCCTCGCTACTGTTCGTGCTTACTTTCTATCGACTCTGTCGGAGAAACACCGGACTGGATGAAGAGCAAGCTCGCATCAGTTGGTATCAGATCTATCAGCCTACCTATTGATATCACGAACTTTGTCATGATGGAGATGGGTGTGCCAATGCATAGCTTTGATGCAGATGACATCAAAGGAGATTGCATAGCTCGTATTTCTAAAAAAGATGAGCCACTACAAACACTCGACGGAAAAGAGTGGAAGCTACCAGAAGGAGCATTAGTATTTAGCGATGACGAAGGAAACTTTGACCTCGTCGGAATCATGGGTGGTATGCGTAGCTCCACAAAAGAAAGCACACGAAAGATTTATCTACATGCGCTTAGCCTCGATCCTGTGCGTATTCGTCAGACGGTAATTGCCACAGGGCATCGCACGGATGCTGCTACGATCTACGAAAAGAAGGTGCCACATGTCGCCACTGAGCTTGGATTTTATAGAGCATTAGAACTATTCCTCGACCTTGTTCCTGGGGCAAAGATCATCTCAGCCCCTGAAAGCTTTGGTGATAATGGAGATCCAAAGCCTATCAAGTTTTCAGTCTCTAAAGCTCAGTTAGTCTTAGGAGCTGAAATCCCAGAAGAGACCATGAAGAAGATCTTTGGAGACCTTGGGTTTACGGCAGAGGGAAGCGGTGACGACATGCTTGTTACTCCTCCACTTCATCGCTTAGGAGACATTACAGGTGCACATGATCTGGTAGAGGAAGTGGGTCGTATCTACGGGTTTAATAACATAGAAAATGTTCTGCCTAATGCATCTATAGAGCCACCTGTGCGCGACCAGCGTATTCACGCTGTGCGAGACCGCCTGGTAGAGCAAGAGTACATCGAACTTCTGCCTCTTAGCCTTATAGGTCCTGATGTCCTAAAGAAGACAGGTATCTCTTTAGAGGGATGTACAGAGCTTACGAATGCTATCGGACACGAGACCAGCATCATGGCGCCATCAACACTCCCTGCATTACTGGAGCACGCACAGAAGAATATGTTAGAAGTCAGTGAGATGCTGCGATCGTTCCACATCTCTACGGTGTTTGCAGATACAAAGGACGCTCACAAAGAACTTGGTGGTCTTATTGCACTACGCAGTAGCGCAGATCTTAAGTCCGATCCATTCTTACTCCTTAAACAAGAGGTAATCTCAGCGCTTAACATCGCAGGTTACACAGTAGATATTGATGTGTGCAAAACTGTTCCTTCGTATGCAGATGCAAGTCGCACTGCAGATATTACATTTGGAGAGAAGGTGATTGGTACAATCTTCGAAGTACATCCTGATGTCTGTAAGAAGTTTGATCTTCCTTCGCGTGCAGTTGCGGTTACGGTAAATATCAGTGCCCTCTTTGAGACTGCACCTGCAGAAATAGTCTTTAAAGATATCCCTGAGTACCCAGCGGTAAGTTATGACGAAACAATTTCTATGAGTCACAGCAAGAGTGCAGGGAATTTGCTGAAGCAAATTCGTGAGAGCTCTAAGCTACTTGAGTCAGCAGTTGTGTCAGACTTGTACGGGAAAGAAAACGAAGACTATAAGTTGACTGTGCGCGTGACGTATCGGTCTGCAGAGAAGACTTTGACAGAACAAGAAGCCAAACAGGAGTTCGCTAAGGCGCAGAAGATATTAGGTGTATAATACATAGCCTATGAGTCGTCCATCTCTCTCGACCACCGGCGGTGACAAGGGTAAGACAGGTCTTTTTGGTGGCGAACGTGTATCAAAAGCGAGCACGAGGTTACATGCGTATGGAACAGTAGATGAGCTGAACGCGGTACTCGGACTTATCTTGGCAGAGCCAGATGTAACGAAGGAGCTACAAGATCAATTACATGAAGTGCAGAAGGATTTATTTTGTATGGGGTCCGACCTTGCAACTCCGCTAGCAAAATCTTCCGAACGCATTGTTCGCATCGCGGAATGTGACACGCAGCGGATAGAGAAATGGGGTACACAACTCGAAGGAGATCTGCCTGCACTCCAGAAGTTTATCCTGCCCAGTGGATGTAGGGCAGCAGCATTATTGCACCAGGCAAGAACGATCTGCAGAAGGGCAGAGCGGTGGTTGGTACATCTTGCGGAAGAAGAGGCGATCAATGATCAGTCTCTTATCTACCTTAACCGTCTCAGCGACTACTTTTTCCTTGTTTCTCGTACAATAAATAAGACTGCAGGGACCGCAGAGAGAGAATGGCTACCCAAATAGGGGCCAGAAGTTCATCAGAAGCAAGGTCGAGAAGACCATCACAAGAGGTATTCCAATGACGATATAGAGGGGCTTACTATCCCCGTCTTTTGGTTTTACGCTCATGTAGAGGCTTGTACCCCCATAAAGCACTCCAACGAGTACCAAAGGCATATCTGCAACTCTGAGCCACCATCCTCCCCAAGGGGTTACTTCGTTGTATTGGAGCATATATGCAACAAAAAACGTGCCTCCTAGGACATAGAAGAGGAATCCCGATAGGCGTTTGAGGTACGCAATCACGAGGGGATTCTAGACTATTTTCCTCTCTTTTGCACAGTAAGCCTTTTGCGGCCCTTTGCACGACGGCGTGAAAGCAGCTTACGTCCGTTTTTAGAGGACATTCTCTGCATGAAACCGTGTTTCCTTAGTCGCCGACGCCATTTAAGTTTTCCAAGCATTGTGGGAGCAGCCTACGTACGCAGGCGTTCTCGGTCAAGGATTACAAGGCATTTTTTGGGCTCTAAACCTAGCCCTTGGCTAAGTGCTCCTCTACACTCCTCGCACTATGCCTTACACAACCAAAGCCCTAGATTCAGGATTACCGTTACTTACCGCTTCTACAGAGGGGACTGCCTCTGTGACCGTTATGGTCTTTGCAGGAGCTGGATCTCGCTACGAGCAAGAGCACGAGCGAGGAATCTCTCACTTCCTTGAGCACATGTTCTTTAAGGGAGGAGATCGTTATAAAAACACCAAAGAGGTGAGTGTGGCTATTGATGGAGTTGGTGGAGAATTTAATGCATTTACCGGAAAAGAATATGCAGGGTATTACGTTAAAGTTGCTGCGGAGAATATCGATCTTGGATGTGATGTTATTGGTGACATGCTTTGCAACGCGTCTTTCCCTCAGGAGGAGATAGAAAAAGAACGTGGTGTGATTATTGAGGAAGATCGTATGTACCAAGACACACCAATGTACCGAGCAGGTTGGGACTTTGAAGAATTGATCTTCGGAGATGTACCTCTAGGTTGGGATACGATTGGTACGCACAAAGTTATTAACTCCGTACAGCAAGAAGATTTCCAGAAGCATAAAGATCGTCTCTACACTCCTGACAACCTCGTTATTACATTTGCAGGAAAGATTGACGACGGCCAAGCAATTGATCTTGGAGAGAAGTACTTTGGAACTATTGGTGGTAAAAAAGATGGTGACTTTGCACCACTCGAAAAATATGGATCTGACAAAGTATTCTTGCGTTCAAAAAAGACAGAGCAGTCTCACCTTGTGATTGGAGTTCCTGGAGTGAGCTCTCAAGACCCACGTCACTTTACCCACAAGTTGCTTGGAATTATCCTTGGTGGAAACATGAGCAGCCGAATGTTCTTAAACATTCGTGAGGCTAAGGGTATGTGTTATTACATCGATACGGATGCAGATTACTACCTCGATGCAGGTGCACTTAGCACTAGAGCTGGTATCGACCAGTCACGACTCAATGAAGCGATCAAACTTATTATTAATGAGTACGACAAAGTCGTAGAAGGAGGAGTAGAAGAAGAAGAGGTAGCGCGTGCTAAGTCTTATATGAAGGGATCTATGATTCTTGGATTAGAAGACAGTGAAGAGCTCGCACACTTCTATGGAAAGCAGAAACTTCTCTATCCAAACATTCGTGATGTAGAGGATTACATCAAAGAGATCGAAAGTGTAAGCAAAGAAGGAATCGACCAGCTTGCCAAAGAACTCTTTGCCCACGAAAACCTTCGCCTTTCTGTTATCGGAAACACTGATGACAAGTCAGGACTTGAATCACTACTCGTATAATTTACCTTCTATTCACTCTTATTATTATGGAAAAAACTCTCATCCTCTTAAAACCAGACTGCGTACAGCAGAAGATCGTCGGAAAGGTTATCGCTCGCTTCGAAGAAGCAGGTTTTACTATTCGCGCGAACAAAATGATCCAGCTTACAGATGACGTACTCCGTGAGCACTACGCTCACATTGCTGAGTTCCCTTTTTACCCTTCTGTAGAAGAGTTCATGAAAGAGACTCCAGTAGTCGCTCTTGTACTTGAGGCTGACGGTATCATTGATACTATGCGTGAAATGCTTGGTGTTACTGACTGCCTAGAAGCAGATGCAGGAACTATTCGTGCAGACTGGGGTAGCAAAGAAGACGGTAAGAACAAGATGTGCAACATCGCTCACGCTTCAGATTCTGCAGAGGCAGCTGAAGTAGAGATCAAGCGCTTCTTCTCAGAAGACGAGGTTTTCTCGTATTAGTCTTCTTGTACAACATTGAGTCGATAGACACTTCCATGATCACAAAGGACGTAGTACTGATTGTTTGATACTTCTACGATTCGTTTTATTGCTCGGAGGCGTCCTGTGACTGCTGACTCATCCTCCTCAAACAATGGTTGGTTATTCACTGAGACATAAAGGATTTGCATTCTTATGTCTTCTCTTAGAACAGTATGAATATTTGCTGGGTCAACTTTTGCAAAATCAACATGTATCATTCCATCAATAACATGTTTCTCTTCGCCTTGTAGGGCTTCGAATGTTGTCATAGGAGATAAATATTATTCCCCTTTTGTCAGAAGCTCAAGTGCAGTATCAAGCTGAGGATCTTCCTTTGCTTGGATCTGTTCTCTTGTGCGTTCTACTTCGATATCTGGAGAGACTCCTTCTTTACCAAGATCCTTTCCAGATGGAGTAAGCCAGCGTGCTGTCGTAATGCGGATACTAGTTCCGCCTGGCAGGTCGAACACTTCTTGCACGGTTCCTTTACCGAAGGTTTGCTTACCGATGATTGTTGCTCTGCCGTTATCTTGCAGTGCTCCTGCAAGGATCTCTGAGGCAGATGCAGACCCCTCGTTTACCAAGACTACAAGCTCAACGTCTGGGGCAATAGGACGACCAGTAGCGTAGTGATGTGTAGGTTCACCTTCACGACGTGCAACAGATACTACTTTTCCTTTCTTCAGGAACATAGAAGAGAGGTCTATTGCTTTGTCTAGGTATCCTCCTCCATTAAAGCGCACATCAACGATGAGCCCATCTACTTCGTCTTCGAGGTGGCTCTTTACACCTTTTTCAAACTCTACTGTTGTCGTGTCTCCGAAGCGGTTAAGAGAGATGTATCCGATTCTCTTTCCGTCGTATTCTTTTATTTCAGATTCAACACTCGGCACTTTAATGACGTCACGAGTAATAGTGATATCGAGTGAGCCCTCTCCTTTTCTTGTCACCGTAAGAGTGACATCAGTGCCCTTTGGTCCGCGGATGAGTTCTACAGCGTCTCCAAGGCTAAATCCTGTTACATCCTTTTCATCTACGCCAGTAATAACATCTTCTGGGAGGAGGCCTGCAGCTTCTGCTGGAGATCCTTTAAGAGGTGCCACTACGACAATTTGTTCATCACGCAGTGTAAGCTCTGCTCCAATACCCTGAAGTCTTCCATTAAGAGACTGCTTAAATTCTTTGTTTTCCTGTGGAGGCATAAAGGTGGTGTATGGGTCACCAATTGCGCTGACAAGACCAGAGGTCGCTCCGTGCAACATCTTGGTGGTATCGAGTTTTTCAGGCGCTATGTAGTGCTTTGCCATGAGTCTCCATACACTCCATACCAAGCTAATATCGACTTCTTCTTTAGGGTCACTAACGAGTACTCCACTTCCTACTCCTCCAGCGAAGCTTTCTTCGAGGGCAGAAAATTCTTTTTCAGTTTTTTGGCTTTCGCGTGTCATACCGATTTGCATGCCCAGAAATAGGGTAAGCACAGGAAGGATAACGAGGGTGAGGCTTTTGAGAAGTTTGATCATACCGGCACATAGTACACTGCCTTTAAGAAAAAGTCGTAACTTGTCATACAAAAACGTATGACTTGCTAAAATATACCTCTATGACTACTGCCACTATCAATAAAGAGATGACCGTGCGAGAGATAATGACTCTGGTACCTGCTGCTGCAGATATTATGATCGAGTATGGTCTGCATTGTTTTTCTTGCTCTGTTGGAGGCGTAGAAACTCTTGCAGAAGGTTGTCAGATGCACGGGTTTGACGAAGATACTGTTGAGGCGTTGGTAGAAGATATTAATAACGCACTTGGAGAAGCACCGAAACGTCCTCAAGAACTTATAATCACTGCAGATGCAGCTCGCGGCATTCGTGATATTGCTCTTGCAGAAGAAAAGAAAGATCAGATCCTCGTAGTTACACTCGATGAGAACGGAGGGTTTTGTTTAGAGTTTCAAGAAAAGCCGTTACTTGGAGATATAGAATTCACGCACCCTGAGGTGTCTGATGTTCGCATCTTTGCATCAGTGCTTACGCTCAGTCGTATAGGAGGTTCTACTATTGATGTACGCGAAGGACGATTTAAATTGGATGTTCCGGAAGAAGAAGGGTGCTGTAAGGGTACGCAAGAGTCTTGTGGGTGTAGTGAATAAGAGAATGAGGTATAATCCAATTGATGATTCGTCTGCCTGCTTCTCTCGAGCGCAAACTGAAGGAACTCTTTTCTCGGGCAGAGGACCGAAATCGATTTGTCGCAGAAGTACTTACCGTCGCTTTGGAACAACAAGATCTACAATTTCAACGGGATGAACAACCAAGTGTCGGTGGCACGTTGCATTTATTTTCTGATGGAGGATCGCGTGGAAACCCAGGGCAAGCAGCAGTTGGGGCCATATTAGAAGATCCTGCTCGTGGAGAGATTATTCGAGAACACTACGAACGTATTGGTATAGAGACGAATAATGTTGCTGAGTATAGGGCGCTTGTTGAGGGGATGAAGATGGCAAAGAGATATCACCCCAATCGTTTGGTGTGTCATTTAGATAGTGAGCTCATTGTGAAGCAGCTCAACGGAGAGTACCGCGTAAAAATGCCAACACTCAAACCGTTTTTTGATGAAATCAATGAACTTGCAACACATTTTGAAGATATTAGTTATACCCATATCCCACGAAGTGATAATTACCGTGCAGATGCACTAGTGAATAAGGCGTTGGATGAACATCCCGCTCCACACTATGAAAGGCCTTAGTATTATTCTTGGTATTTTGTGTGCAAGCGTATCGCTTCCGAGTCTTGCAAACGCAGCTCCGTACTATCCTGAGCTTCTCTTCCGACATGATCATCATCTATTTACCTTAAGACCAGGTGACTATCCTGCATGGCGCAAGACTACAGAGGTATGGGCGTATCGTGGGACAGAGATAACGCCACCACAAGCATTGCGTGTCGACGGAGATCACATTCCAAGTCTTCCAGAAGGAGTAACTAGATCTTTGCGCAACGTATGGAGTAGTGACGCAATAGAAGCAACCATCGCATCGCAGATTTCTAGTGTGATCGATAGGCCTCGCGGAGAAGTAACGATGCGCAGAGAGGACGGTGCTATTACGTTTGAAGGAGTAGGATTCTTAGGAAAAGAGGTGGATACAGCACGAACTGCACAGCTTGTAATAGATGCGCTTGAGCGTGGAGTTACCGATATTCATCTTAAGGTCACAGAGCAACAACCTATTATTCATGTGCTTGATCCAGACTTACAAGATAGTGGTATTCGCGAAGTGATTGCGATCGGCGAATCCATCTTTACGAGATCTGCACTTGCGAGACGTCATAATATTAAAGCAGGACTTGATAAATTTAACGGTCATCACATACCACAAGGCGAAACGTTTTCATTTAATGAAGTACTAGGCCCTGTAAATGCGCAGACAGGATACGTTAAAGAGTTAGTAATCTTGGGAGATAAAACATTACCAGACTTTGGTGGGGGTCTCTGTCAGGTGAGTACGACGGCCTATAGAGGTATCTGGGAGTATGGATATCCTATTGCAGACCGTAGGAATCATAGCTTTGCCGTGCAGTACTACGCACCACAAGGAACAGATGCAACGATCTATCCCCCGTATACAGATATGAAGTTCGTAAACGATGGACCGAGTGACATCGTGATTCAAACACATGCAGAAGGAGACCGCGCGTTCTTTATTTACTACGGAATGCGTGACGAGCGTGAAGTAGAGATTATCGGACCGTATGTCTGGGATAGGCGCGACCCTCCGCCAGATCGTATAGAGCACACTACAGATATTCCTCCGGGAACAGAGCGTATCGCAGGAAAGGCAGTTCCCGGTATGCAGTCTGCTTGGTTTCGCGTTACAAGAGATGAGAATGGCATAGAAGATATCGAACCGTTTTATTCGTATTACGAAGCGCGGCCGAACTTTACACAGATTGGTTCGTATCCAGAACCGATTGCGCCTGTAACAGGACTCGACAAAGAAGACCTGCTCGATAGTAGGCAGAAGCGTCTTACAAAGCGGAGGCGCTCCTCACGTCGTTAATAACAGTTCCCGCCTTTAAAGGTCTTGAGCTTATTTCTGATAGCAAGGTTGCACAGAGGCCCGAAAATAACTTTCGTTCTTGATCTGAAAGTTCTGCAAGCTGATCCCATTTTTCAAGCGAGGATAGTGTGAGAAATGTTTTCTGTGCACTGGAACAGTTCGAAAAATATGCATTCTCTGCATCGGGTAGCATTCCTAAAATCTTAAGTAGTCGAATCGTAAATGGTAGGACGGCATGTTCTGGGTGGTCGCTGCATCGCTGTAGAAAATGGAGAGTAGCTTCAAATAAATCTTTCATTGGTTCCTCGTCGTGCAGTGTATTTAGCAGAAGCTCCATTCCTTGTTGTGCACTTAAAAATGCTGAGATGTCTCTGCAATCAAACGTTGATACTTTTTGCACATCAGAGACCATAAATCCTGCAGATCCTTCTCGTGCTTGGAGTTTTACGTGTTGCATTGGAAGTAGTGATCCACCCATTTTACTACCGAGCTTGCGCACACTGCGTGCTCTGGCGGCAATTTTCCCTCGCTCTTTTGTAAACAGAATACAAAAGCGATCTGCTTCACCAACATCATGCGTATTGAGGATGATCGCTTCTAGGGAAATAGTATTTCCCATTCTTATACGGCAAAGGAAATACGAGGGGACTCTACCTGTGGGCGTATGCCAAGCCACGCCCCACACACAGCAATGAGAGGAGCAATTGCCATCTCAGTTAGGATTAACATTGGAAGCATTGTGCGCAGCAATGGAGTGATCTCTGCTTGTAGAGGGCCGAGTGCACCTTGCGTCTGAAATGCTGGGATAATAAGAGGCAGTATTGCAATAAAAATAACCATCACAGCGCTGCTAAGAATAATAGAGATTAGCAGTAGTACAGCAGCCTCTGTAATAAAAGGGAGTGCAATAGAAAGGGGCTGTGCACCTGCAAGTCTCTCCACTAAGACTTCATCGGATCGAGCAATTGCCCTTCTACGCACCAGTTCCGTTGTAATAAACACCAGTGCTACTACTGTTAGGGCTAAAATAATAATAGTAAGCAATCTCCCTGCTCTTGTAATAGCAAGAAGAGAAAATACCTGCTGTTCTTGGTCTGTTATTTCTGAGAGATACGTAGGATTAATAACAGATTTCCATTCAGGCCTTTCTATAAAGGCAGCAAACGAAGAGTAGTCGTTTAACGTCGTTAGGGAGACACTAATAGTATCTCCAAATGGATTTTGCATTCTGTATTGCTCTAGAAATCCTATCAGTTTTGGATCAGTGCTTCTTGTTTGTTCGTATGCTTTTTCTTTTGTAATAAAATCCGCATCTTGGACGTACGGTAACCTCGTAAGAGCGCTGTAGAATAGTTGTACTTCACTATCAGTTGCTGATGCATGTATTTCTAGTTGTAGATCCGTACGGTTTCTTAGCATTGCTTGCATTCCTTCTAATCCTGTTAAGACAAACACGAGTAGTTGCACCATTACAAATACTCCAAACAATGCACCAAGTGCTGTAAGCCATTGCTTTTCGCGCAGGAGTGTTAGCACCCCACGAGCAATACCTCTTTGAAATAACGTACGTGAAATCATGATTCTTTAAGCACTTGCTCCAGTTTCTGTACAGCCTTTATGCATTCCAATGCTTTTAGGCTTTCTGGCTCAAGTTCTAATGCGCGGTCGAAGAGTGATTTTGCTTTTATAATGTTTCGTGTTTGCAAGTATGCGACACCAAGGTCGCAGAGTGTGAGTGGGTTTTCGTTATCAAGATTAAGAGCGCGTTCTAGCGTCACGATACCTTGTGCTTTTTGTCCTGAATTAAATAGAGCCCAACCAAGACATCGAAGGATCTCTGCATTATTTGGTCGAATAGAGTTTGATTTTTTAAGGTGCACGATACCTTCTTCCCATTTTTGTTCTGAAGAACGTAAAAACCCAAGAATGTAATGTCCGGTATAACTTTCGTCGTCTAAAGCAGTGGCACGTGCAGCAGCAGCTTGTGCACGGTCGTAGTTTTCTAAACTCAATTCATTATCTGCTACTTCTTCAAGAGCGGAGATATTCTCCGGATCTTCTATAAGAAGTTGTTCCAGAATTGTGAGCGCTTCAAGGTTTTGTCCCATCAGCTTGAGTTGCTCAGCTTCTTCTAGCCGTTCTAGTGTGTCACTAATTGGAGAAGAATCGTTATACATCGATACCTAGTATTCTAGTTGATCTTTGTATTTCGCAAAGTATTACCCAAAGAAAATTTAACATGGTATTAGTTCCCGTATACGAAGAAGTATGCGGTATTAAAGATAGCTTTCGCAGATAGTACGATTGCCATACCAAAGAGTGCACCAATCATAAGGTTCTTTCCTTTATTCTTATTTTCTTCACTGATAAAACCTGAGATGTACATGAGTGAACCAATCATAAAGGCAGCAGCAGAGACAGCAAAGATCGTTACCGAAAGTGTACCAATAATATTAGCGATTACTTGGGTCCAAGATATTCCTCCTGCATAAAGCCCACTAACACTTAAGGTAGTGTCGACAGCATGTGCTTGCGAAATAGGCAGTAGGAGAAGAATAGCCGTTGTAGTCATATGAGACAGTGCAAGCTTCATATTCGTATTATATACACATTTTCGCATTTCGTTCACCATTTCTTTTTGAAGTGCGGTACAATAGCTGCCACCTTCTCTTTCTTTTTGTGACCCCATTCCGACGACGCAGTTTTCACTCTAGGACTCTCGGTGTTAAACGCACTGAGCGGCCTCGTATCTCTGTAGGATTCTCACGAATCTCGCAGGGTATTGCTCATGGAGCAAAGCGCGCCCTTCGGTTTCGTCCGAGGCGCAGTGAGAAAAAATCATTGTTTATAAAAGCAGGAATTGGTGTAGTCGTTGCAGGAATTGCCTACAGCTTATTGATATGGTTTACACTTCCAGATATTTCGGATCCTAGTAGTTTACTTGCTTCACAGAGCACGGTTATTACGGATCGAAATGGTATAGAGCTCTATCGACTCTTTAATGAAGAGGATCGTACGTTTATTCCTGGTGGCAGTATTCCTGTGCACATGAAGCGTGCAGCAATTGCGATTGAAGATGAACGTTTTTACGATCGTGGCTGTCTAGATATGCGTGCGATTGCTCGTGCAGTTGTAAAGCTCGGTCGTGCTGGTGGAGGTTCTACTATTACAAGACAGCTTGCACGTAACGCACTTAACTTGCAGCAGGAAAATAGATATCAGCGAAAGATAAAAGAATTTATTTTAGGATGTCAGCTAGAAGGACAGTTTGAAAAAGAAGAGCTACTGGAACTGTATTTAAACTGGATTCCATTTGGTCGTAATGCCTACGGAGTGGAGCAGGCTGCTAAGCGGTATTTTAATTCCACTGCAGACAAGCTTACGCTTGCACAGTCTGTCATTCTTGCATCACTTCCGCAGAGACCTTCGTACTTTAGTCCGTATGGAGTACATGTCCATACAGAGGTAGATGATATTGTGCACGAAGGAGTTATTGATGGATCTATTACAAAGATTTCAGATATCAATCCAGAAAATATAACGATTGGTCTTCTTGGAGGACACGCTGGAACAGGTTCTGTCCTTCTCTATATAGGAGGTCGTACAGATCAGGTTCTTCGTAACATGCAAAACCAAGAGTTTATTACAGAGGCTGAGCGTCTTGAGGCATTAGAAGAATTAGAAGAAATGACATTCGAACCATCTCGTGAAGATATTCGTGCTCCACACTTTGTGTTGTGGGTACGAGAGCAAGTAGAGGAAATGTTTGAAGGGACTTCTGAGGAAGGATTGTTAGAGCAGGGAGGTTTGCGCATTGAGACATCTCTAGACTGGGACATGCAACAGCGTGCAGAGAGTAGTGTCGAGCGACACAGAGAAGATCTTGTTGTGCGCTATGGAGGAGAGAACATGGCATTAGTTGCCATAGACCCTCAAACAAACGAGATCGTTTCCTATGTTGGAAACATGGACTATAACGATACGGAAAATGGAGGAAAGATCGACATGGCGCGCTCACCGCGTCAGCCTGGATCTTCGTTTAAGCCATTTGTGTACGCGTCTGCATTCCAGAAAGGATATAGTCCTGCTACTCCGATTTATGATGTAGAAACAAAGATAGGAGATGACGAGCCGCAAAACTTCGATGGTAGATTTATGGGACTTATGACCATGCGAAGTGCTCTTGGTGCTTCACGAAATGTTCCAGCTGCTAAGGCATATTTCTTAGGAGGTGAAGAGAATCAAATCTTAACGTTGGTGTCATCACTTGGAGCACCTACTCCACTGGAAAGAAAAGAAGAGTTACAACTAGAGCGTGGAGAGTTTGATTACGGATGGCCACTTGCATTGGGTGCTGCAGAAACACCACTGCTTGAAATGGTAAATGCCTACGGTGCGATTGCACGTGGAGGTCGCGCTAAGCCTATTGTTAGTATTCGAAAAATTACTGATAGAAAAGGAAACATCTTGTTTGGTGCAGACGATGATAGTGATGGAAAAGAAGTTCTCGACGAACGTATCGCGTATCAAATTACTTCTGTTCTAAGCGACGAGTCTGTAAGGCCAGAGGAATACTGGAAGACACAACTTACTATTCCGGGATTCAAGACTGCTGCAAAAACAGGAACCAGTAACAAGTGTCTCGAGTGGAAAGATGTACAGGTCTATGACACCGAAACTGGAGATCCAATCCCTGGAAAGAAGCGCAAAGCATGTATGCTTCGAAAGCCTGATAACGCATGGCTTATCGGGTACACACCAAACCTTGTCGCAGGAGTGTGGGTTGGTAATGCAAACTCTGCTTCGATGTATGACAGAGCTGGAGGCCTAAACACGGCAAGTCCAATCTGGAGAGACTTTATGGCTTCTGTACATAGAACAATTGATAATCCAAAAACAGATTTTGATAAGCCTGATGGCATTATCACTCCACAGATCTCCACACTCTCTGGACAGTTTCCAACAGAGTGCACACCCGTTGCCTTCCGTCGTGCTGATGTGTTCCTTAAAGAGAATGCACCAAAGCTTAAAGATCCTGCATGTGCACATTTGACCATCGACAAAGTAACGCGTCTTCTTGCATCAGAAGAATGTCCTACAGACGCACAAGAAGAGGGGAGCTTTATTGTTGCCAAAAGCCTTCTTCCAGACCGTTGGCCTACGTGGGAAGACGGTGTGCGCAAGTGGGTTGGAGAGCAGATGGAGCTTTGGTATGCAGCACCAGATCATTCGGGAGCTATTATCCCAATGCCAGTTGCTCCTACGGAAACCTGCACGCTAGAGCTCACTCCTGGGCGTCTTGAAAAGCCAGAAGTACGTATAACCAGTCCTGCATCTAATGGACGCGTTTCCTACCCTGCGTTTGTTCCAAAAATCAAGGTTACTTCGAAATCTAAGATTCACTCTGTGATGTACACAGTAGATGGACGTACTGTGGCAAAACTTGAGGAGGAGCCTTTCTCTAGGCGCGTACGTGTTCCTCGAACAATTAAGGAAACAGGAATGCACACATTGAAAGTTACACTCACAGACGAGTACTTCAATACTGCAACGCACAGTATTAAATTTTCGTTTGGTGATGCAGCAACCTCTCCACGTGGAGAGTCATCACGTGGAGAGTCATCGCAAGAGCAAATTAGTGAGAACCTGAGTGTCCTGTTTACACAGCCGGAAGAAAGTATCAGCGTTCCTATTCGTGCACGAGTATCATTGAGTGCAGAAGTGTCTGGTGCAGAAAGTGATATCAAACACGTGCAGTTCTTTGTTGGTGATACGCTTCTTACTACGGAAGAAGAAGGCCCGTATGAAATGTCTTGGAATCACCGTCTAGACTCAGGGGAGTACACACTAAAAGTTGTGGTAACTGATGAGGAAGGAAACACTGCAGAAGATACTCAAACACTGACGGTGGAATAGGAGCCTCCCTCGTAATCTTTTTTATAGTTGACTAGCCACTTCGTCGGTGATGTCTGCGTTGGTATGTACATCTGAAACATCTTCGTCTTCTTCGATAGCAGCTATCAAATCCATCAGCTTTTGTGCTGCTTCTACATTGTCGATATTTACTTCTTGCAAGGGTACGAACTTCATTCCTGCTTCTTCTACTTCGAGTCCTGCTTCTTTAAATGTATCGCGTGCCTTTGTCCAAGAAGAGGTATCACCTGTCGTAGTAATCATGCCGTCTCCAGAATCGATGTCTTCAACATTTGCATCCATAAGCGCTAGTTCCAAGTCGTCGTTTAGTTCTCCTGCCGCAGTCACTACTCCTTTTTGTGTAAACATGAACATCACAGAACCAGACTCCGCCATTTTGCCTCCACGTTTTTCGATAATGGAACGAAGGTTTGGAAGTGTGCGGTTTTTGTTATCGGTTAGGCATTCAATAATCAGTGCAGTTCCACCTGGGGCGTATGCTTCGTAGGTGACCCCTACGGTTATTTCTCCTTTGAGTTCTCCTGATCCTTTCTTCACAGATCGATCAATATTGGCATTAGGAACGTTAGCGGCTTTTGCGTTATCGACAGCAGCCTTAAGAGCTGCGTTCATCGTAAGATCACCAGTACCTCCTTCGCGTGCAGCAATCTCTATTAGTTTTGCATGCTTCGTAAAAATCTTTCCACGCTTTGCGTCAGCGGCGCCTTTTTTATGCTTGATGGATGACCATTTACTGTGTCCTGACATAATGTGACTATACGAAAAACGAGGCTACCAGACAAATGGTATACCCCGTTTTTTAGATTCTTATTTGCGGTAAGCCATCATTCCCATAAAGCGAGCGCGCTCTACAGAGTTCTTGAGCATCTTTTGGTGCTTAAGACAGACTCCAGAGTAGTAGCGAGCCATGATGTTACCGAAGTAATCAATGAATGGGCGCATGATTGGATAGTCTTTGTAGTCGATGTATACGACCTCCTTATCACAGAACTCACATTTCTTGTGACGAGGATCTGGCCGACGTTGTTGCTTTCTTGACATGAGTTTAAGGGGGTAGGACTAGATATCGAGATCGTCATCAGAAATAAGTTTTTCAAGCTGCTCAGAGATCTGTTTCTTATCAGCTTTAGGTTTCTTTACTGTTGCTTCTTCATCTTTCTTTGCGGCAACACGCTTTACCTGCCTCTTAGCTTTCTCTGCTACGCGCTTTGCAAGCTGCTCTTCTTTTTCTTTCTCTTTACGCTCTCCTTCTCCTTCACGTTCTTTGAGCCATGTCTCGTATCCTTCTGAGTATTTCACAATCTTGTAGCCCTTTGGTGGCTTAACAATGATGTGACGTAGAAGGTTTGGCGTGATACGCAAAGCGACATCAATCTCCTTAAGACCCTTAGGATCCAATGCATAGTGGTATACAACAAAGTTTCCTTCGTCGTTTCCTTTTATACGGTAGGCAAGCCCTCGCTTTCCCCATAGGTCTTTGCTGACCTGCTTTCCTCCGTGCTCTTCGATGGTCTTTTCGACCTCAGCTAAAAGATCCTTCTCTTCCTTCTGAGAGAGGTTAGATGGGTAGAGAACGCAGAATTCGTAGGTACGTAGGTCCTCGTCTGTAGTGGTTTCATCAAGTGTAGGCATGAGATTCGTGGGTAAATCCTGCAGTCAAAAGCGGCAGGAGAATCAAATTGTAGGCAGAATTTACGGCTTAAAAGGGGGTTGGTCAAGGATTTTTGACGTAATTTAATGGAGCCGCCCTCGGGATTTGAACCCGAGACCTCACCCTTACCATGGGTGCGCTCTACCAACTGAGCTAGGGCGGCCTGATTGCGATGAGAGTCTACAAGCTAATCCTCATCAATCTCAACAGTTTCTAGCCACATTTGTGGCTCTAGCCCCTCGTGCTTTCGAATTGCATTTTTTACAGTATGCAAGCAGAGGAGGGCACATTTGAATCTACGAGGGCCTATCGGTACTCCAAGGAGTTCATAGACAGTCTCTTTCTTCATCGAGAGCAGCTCAGTTGTAGTCTTGCCTTCTAGCTCTTCTGCAAAGATCGACATACCCGCCTGGGAAATAGCACACCCTGTTCCTTCCCATTCAATCTTTGTGATACTGCCATCTTCTATCCATAAATGTGCAGTGAGGCGGTCACCACAACTTGGATTATCTTCTTCCTTAGAAACGCTCGCACCTGATCCCTCTCCTTTGCAGCGAGGGTCACGGTAGTGATCGAGAATGTTTTCTGCGTAGAGGTCCATTTAAGCAGGGCGAAGAATAGCTATCGCTTTTTGTATTTCTTCTGTGGCACGTTCAATATCCTCTTTAGTGTTGTAGATACCGAATGACATTCTTGTAGTTGCCACTACGCCAAGTCGTTCGTGTAGCGGCTGTGCACAGTGATGTCCTGCACGCAGGCTTACACCATTTCGGCCGACAATTTCTGTAAGGTCATGGGGGTGAATGTCATCGATTGTAAAACTGATGCAGCTGCTTTCTGGTGTACCGAGAATAGTAAGACCTTCGATAGTGTTGAGTGCGTCGGTTGCAGTGCTTATGAGTTCTTGTTCGTGTGTAGCAATATCGTTCCAGTCATATTGTGATAACCAATTTATGGCTGCCTTAAGCCCAATAACTTGTGCAATGGGTGGAGTACCTGCCTCAAACTTTTGTGGAATTTCTGCAGCCGTGAATCCTTCTTTTGTTACAGAACCAATCATCATTCCACCTCCCATAAAGGGTGGCATGCTTTCGAGTAGTTCTCTCTTGGCATATAAGACACCTACTCCTGTTGGGCCGTAGAGTTTGTGTCCGGAGAATGCAAGGAAGTCACAATCAAGTTCAGTAACATCAATCTTTTCGTGCACGACAAGTTGTGCGGCATCGACTAAAACTTTTGCGCCTGCTGCGTGCGCTTTTTCTATAATTAATTTTAGATCAGGTTTTGTGCCAAGAACGTTGCTGCATCCTGTAACTGCAACAAGTTTTACATCATCAAGGTTATCAATGATAAGTGATCCGTCATCATCAATATCTATCCACTTGATTGTGATACCTATTTCTTCTTGTAGCTGCTGCCATGGAACAATATTGCTGTGGTGCTCCAGAATAGAGAGGGCGATTGTATCTCCTTTTTTAAGGTTCGCTTTGCCCCAGCTCTTGGCGACAAGATTGATAGATTCCGTACATCCATGCGTAAAGACAATTTCATGTGCTGCTGCCCCAATAAACTTCGCTACGGTCTTTCTGGCATCTTCGTATGCCACAGTCGCTTTTTCTGCCAAGGCATGCATACCTCTATGAACGTTGGCATTCTCCTCTGAATAGAACTTTTCGACCTCCTCAAGGACTATTTGAGGCTTTTGAGCTGTAGCTGCTGAATCTAGGTAAATACTGCCTTGAGCTGCTATCAGGGGGAATTGCCGTCGAATTTCATCAATAGTAAGCATTCTGAGACATCAGATTAGCAGATCTGCATCATATTTCCCTCGCTTAGGCTTAGATTCTTGTATAGGCTACATCTGATGCAAAGACGCACAATTCAATTGCTTTCGATCGGCCTGTTTCTGGGACTTCTCTTCTGGGGAGTCTGGACGCTCTTCATCTATTTAGGTGTTGGAGTCCATGGAGCAGTGCTGCTATCTAAAGAGGCACAAGAACATGTCGGCACTCTTTGTGACCCTAATGCGTTTGTCTGCAGAGGGTTCTATACACTGTTTCCCTTTATCTCAAATACATTAACGCGTGTACCGCACTTTATTTGGTATACCGGATTGAGTGCTGCTATTTACGGAGTGATGGTACTAATTGGATATGTACGCAATCGTGATTGGAACCTGCAATGGTCTATGACTCCATGGAAGTTGCTTTTGATCTTTGTGGGAATGATATGGTTAATCTTTTCGTGTATTAGCGTTACACAAAACGGCGCAGTACCGATGAATACCATCGTGGAGCCAAAGATAGAAGTATATAAAGGTGCAGGAGATGAAGCGCTTGCTGCGTTAGAGAAAAACTATTCGAATCTAAAAGATAGCGGATGCCTCACACGCATCGGAGTATTTGGAGGTGTGGCAGAAGCTAGTAGACTTAATCAGTGGTGTATACAAAGTTCATTTGTAACAAGAGTACTGCCACCACTACTGTTCTTATTACTCCTTGCACTCGAGTTCCTTATTGCGGGGCGCATTGCTCTTCGGAATATACTTCGCATACGGCCTACAGAAAAATTAACAGAGTTTGTCCTTTCTCTTGGAGCTGGTGCAGGAGTGTTTATCGTACTTCTGTGGATAGGTGCAGTTGCACATATCTATACAGCACTCTTTGGATGGTTACTCTTCCTTGCTGTTCCAGCCCTCGGCTTTAAGACTGCACAGTATTGGATAGAAAGTTTCTTGCATACTCGATGGAGTTTTACCGTACGGTGGCGCAGCATTTCGGTGTTACTGATGTGGTTTTTACTGAGCTACTTAGCCTTTAACTACCTTAATGTTATTCGTCCATTTCCTATTGGATGGGATGACTTGGGAAGTTACTTAAACAGACCAAGGCTACTAGTGAGTTACGGAAAGTTTGTGCACTCTATGCAAACATTCCAGTGGGAGTACATCACCTCACTTGGATTTTTACTCTTTGGATACGAAAGTATTTTTGGTGCAACAACCGCACTGATCATCAACTGGTTCCAAGGCTTTCTCGCTGTTCTTACCGTGTACATGCTTGGAAGAACATTCATGGGACCTGGTAGAGGAGTACTAGCAGCGACGCTCTACTACACACTTCCTATGGTTGGACACTTCTCGTTTGCAGATATGAAGATTGATAACGCGGTGTTTGTTATGTCTGCCCTATCGATGTTCTGTGTCTTTGAGGCACTTCTTAAACACAGTGAAGATCGCACTGTGCAGCGCAGGTGGATCTTGCTTGGAGGGCTCTTTGTTGGACTTGCTTTCTCTATGAAGATCACTTCCATCATGGTATTTATGGCAATGGGTACGATGATCTTTGGTGTAGCATTACACTGGATAGCCTATCCAGCTGCACTACTGTTTGCGTGTGCTGTATTTATTCAACAAGATCTTATTAGCATAGAGAGAATCTCAGAGAGGGTGTTATCTATTAACCAAGAGATCGTAACGCCATTCGCTCTTATGATGGTATGTATAACTGTTGGAGTTATTATCTTTGGAGTTGCTGCAAAGCTTCGACCGCAAAACGTTAAATGTTCTATCGCGAGTGCATTATTTCTCGTAGCTGGATTTGCAATTGCAGTATTCCCTTGGGTTGAGCACAACAACATTTTGCACGGGAATGTTATTCCAAAGTTTGCTCTTAAAGCTCCAAATACATTAACACCTATTATTGATCAATTTGGACACAATCCAGATCTTACAAAATATTCTTTACCACCAGAACTTGCTACAGACGGAACAGATATTCATTGTAAGTCCACCGCAGGAAAAGAGGAGCTTGATCGATACTGGGGAGCGAATCATAAAGGGTGGGGTCATTACTTAGGTTTGCCTTGGAGGCAAGTTATGAACTTAGATCATGCTGGGTATTATGTATCGACAGCACCAGCATTACTCCTGTTCCCTCTCTTGCTCCTCTTGCCATTCTTTTGGAAAAAAGAAGGAAGGTGGCTGCGTTGGATGTGGGTGAGTACGGTGTTCTTAATATTGCAGTGGGCGTTCTTTGCTAACGGAGTTCCGTGGTATGGCATCGGTGTGTTTGTAGGGCTTGTACTCTCTCTTGAGGCATTGATTGTAAAAGCCCCAGATGCATTAAGCCGAACACTCGCAGGTATTTTAATAGCACTGTCTCTTCTTGTATGTCTCGGCATGCGCTTTTGGCAGTTTGATACTCAGAGAAATATGTTTGAGTATCCAATTGGAAAGATATCCGCAGAGACTATTCGCGAGCGGACTATTCCGTATTACGATGACATCACGGATATTGTATTAGAGCGAAGTGAGCGATTCCCAGATAGGCCACTGCTTTATCGTATTGGAACGTTCATGCCGTACTTTGTTCCAAAGAACTTAGAAATTATTGGAGTGACAGATCATCAGCTCGATACATTTAGCTGTCTATATCAAGAAGGAGATAATGCTCTTACTCTCCAAAGACTCAAGGCTCTTGGATTTAACAGTATTGTCTTTGATACCAACACCGCTACTATCGAAAAAGATGTGAATGGTACATTGCACAAAAAGGTGCAGAGACTAACGGATTTTCTTAATAGCGAAGAGGCAGGTCTTGATGTTGTAATCTACGATCCAGGCGCAGGTATTGCTTACCTTCTTATTCCATAATGAAAATTGCTGCAGTCATACCGGCATACAATGAAGGCAAGCGTGTCGGAAACGTTGTTGCTGATGCAAAGAAGTTTGTGGATTACGTCATCGTTGTTGATGATGGTTCTACTGACAATACAAAAGAGTTCGCAAGTCAGGCAGGTGCTATTACGTTGCGCCACATCGAGAACTGTGGAGCAGGGGCTGCAACCATGACAGGGATTGATGCAGCGAGGGAGTTAGGTGTCGATATTATTGTTACGCTTGATGCAGATGAGCAGCACAGCCCAGATGATATCCCAGCACTGCTAGAACCTATTAAGAGTGGTAAGGCAGACATCGCTTTTGCCAACAGATTTGGTCAGCGCAATAACATTCCGTTTATTCGCCGGCTCTTCAATGGACTTGGAAACGTCATTACATTTGCAGCTACAGGAAAGTGGGTGAAAGACAGTCAGTGTGGCTTTAAGGCATTTGGACCTAAGGCAGTTGCGCAAGTAGACCTGCGCATGAGTGGGTATGAGTTTTGCACTGAGATTGTGCGAGAAGCTGCTCAGCATAAGTGGCGTACAGCAGAAGTTCCTGCGAAGGTGCTGTATTCTGAGTACACACTTGCCAAAGGCCAATCATTTGCTAACGGCATTAAGACTGCGCTTAAAATTCTTCTTCGTTCCTTTCTCCGATAACCTATGGAATTTACTGCCTATCAAATCATTACACCACTGGCAGGCTTTGTTGCCGTTGCGTATGCATGGAATCTTGTATTTCGTCAGAAGAAGACATTGTGGGAAGCAATATTATGGACGGTGTTCTGGGGAAGCATTATTGCTATTTCTATCTATCCAGATTCTCTCGACTATCTCTCAAAGTTTACTGGTATTAAAGACCGAGAGAACGCAGTACTTGTCACAACGATTGCTGTCTTACTCTTTATTGTTTTCTACCTTATTGTTCGCATAGAAGCTTTGGAGCAGAGGCAGACGAGAGTTATTCGTAAGCTTGCTCTTAAGGACCTCGACAAGAAGTAATTATGAAAACCATTTTACTCATCAGTCCGTATTGGAAAGAGGAGCACCGCTGGATGGTGAGCTCTGTAAAACTTGCAGATCTTTGGCAGCGTATTGGTTTTAAAGTGATTGCGGTATGCATGGGGAGTGAATCCAGAATTGATCACGTCAGCGACACCTTAACAGTGCATTATCGCAAAGATATTTTTCTGCCAGATCCGTGGAACTATGGAATTGCTTTTGGGTTTACGGGTTACGTTCGCAAGCTTATTAAAAAAGAGAAGCCAGATCACATCGTCGTTAATAAGTTGCTTTTTTGGACATCATTCTCTGCAATAGCTTTGCGTTTAACGGGTCACAAGGTCTTAGTATTGACTGATGCCTTTGTCGGAATCAACTGGTGGCCACGAGGATTTATTCCAAAGGTCTGTGGTGCGATTTACGCTTGGACTGGCGGTTGGTTGATACTGCTTTGCGCAAACCGCGTTGTGACTTTTCATCCGCAGCCTACGTGTTTACTTCGTCGACTCTTGATTCATAAGAAGACACAAGTTATCCCTACAGGGATCGACCCTACTGGGTACAAAAAATCAGATGCAGTGCCTTCTGATATAACGGTGTCGTATGTTGGTCGATTGGAATCTATAAAAGGTGTTGATGATTTCTTAGCTGCTTTGGTTCCGCTTAAGAGTGAGTACAAAAATATGAAGTTGCAGGTAGTAGGATGGTACAAAGATAATCACCCTCTTGTAGAGCAGTACCAAAGAGAGGTGAAATTTACAGGACTTCGCAAAGATATTCCCGATGTACTCGGTGCTACAGACATCTTTGTTATGCCAAGTCACAGTGAAGGTTTAAGTAATGCAATTATGGAAGCAATGAGCAGTAGTTGTGCGTGCGTTGTTTCTGAAGTTGGTGGTAATACGTTCCTTGTACAAAACGGGGTCTCTGGTTTGTGCTTTCCTGCAGGAGATAGAGAAGCACTTGCATCACATGTGAGGCGTTTGTTGGAAGATCCTGCTAAGCGCAGAATGATGGGAGATGCTGCGCGCAAAAGAATTGATGAACACTTCAGTTGGGAGAAAGTAGGAAAGATGTATACAGAGTTTTTTGAGTCTTCATGAAAAAAATAGTGATATTGTCGGCATTTTTGTCACCACTACGCAGTGGTGCAGAAGCCTGTGCAGAAGAAGTGCCTCTCGCACTTGCAGATCAATATAATTTCACCATTGTGACTGCGAGAATGCGCAAGAACTTGCCAAAGAAGGACCTTCTTCAGGATAAGATCCCTGTTGTACGCATCGGTCTTGGATGTACGTTTGATAAGTGGCTGTTTCCGTTTTTGGCACCATTTGTTGTACGTAAGCTGAAGCCCGACGTTGTTCACGCTGTCCTCGAAACATTTGCAGGGCTTGCTTTGGTCTTTTGTAAAGCGCCGAAGAAAATTCTGACGTGTCAGACAACTAACAGGAGTTTTCTTAAAGGATTTATCGTACGTTCTCCAGATACAGTGACCTGTATTAGTCGAGTGCTTGCAGAGACGATTCAGAACTTAGGTCGCAAGAGTGTACATCTTATTTCTAATGGTATTCATGCTCAGCAACTTGCAGATGCGCGGCTAGAATATAGTCGGATTCCAGGATCAATTCTGTATGTAGGGAGGTTGGAGCAAATGAAAGGAATTGATACTTTGCTACAAGCAGTATCTAAAATACCTAGCGCCACTTTAGATGTTGTAGGAGATGGTTCCCAAAAAAATGCACTCATGAAGCTGACTACAGATTTAGGAATAACAGATCGTGTTCGCTTTCTTGGATACCTCACATCAGACACGCTTGCATCACACTATGCTCAAGCGCAGGTGTTTTGTGGCTTAAGTAGATCTGAAGCTTTGGGGAATGTGTTCCTCGAAGCACAAGCTGCAGGGTGCGCAGTTATTGGTACGACTGTCGGTGGTATCCCCGATATTATTGAGCACGAAAAGACAGGTCTACTAGTCACTCCTGATAATATTGATGTTGCAGCACATGCCATTAAGCGTGCACTCGAAGATGAAGATTTACGAAATAGAATAACAGAAGCAGGCGCAGCCCGAGCACAAAACTTTGATTGGCAGGTGATAGCTGCTGAGTATGCGAAGTTGTATTAATTACTTTCTAATTGGTCTCTTTTTTCTTGTTTCCCCTTTTCAATATAATCCCTTTTTTCATCAGGACTCATTCCTTCGTCTAAAGCTTTAAACAGTCGCTCTACAAGGTCATCCGGTAAAGCATTAATAGCTCTTTGATGACCTGGGGGTAGTGGCTCCAGTTCAGGTTCATCAGGAATCTCATCATTTGGAAATTGATCATCTAAACGTTTATTCATACTGAGGCGGTAATTTTGTCAACAGCAGGCTTTACTGCTGCAAGTTTTCGTTCGCGTACAAGAATGGCTGCTTTGTGGAGACTCTCGAATGTTCCTGCGTCGATCCATTCATCTTTTAGTAGAGAGTATCCAAGCTTTCCATTTTGGTGGTACCACTTGGTGACATCGGTAATCTCTAATTCTCCACGTGCAGAAGGCTGCATCGTACGGATGAATTCAAAACAACTATTGTCGTAGAGGTAGCATCCTGTTTGCGCGAGATCACTGCGAGGAGCTTCTGGTTTCTCTTCTATAGAAACCACGCGGTCGGCATCCACTTCTACAACTCCAAATCTCTTTGGGTCTGGCACCTGCTTTACAAAGATGTGCCCTCCTCCTGTAAATGCGCGAATATGTTGTGAGATATTGTCGAAGTAGATGTTATCTCCAAGAAGTGCACAGATACTATCTCCTGCTGCAAACTCTTCTGCCATGCCAAGAGCTTGGGCGATTCCCTTTGGCTCGTCTTGTACACGGTAAGTGAACTTACAATTGAATTTACTTCCACTTCCAAGGAATCCTGTCATCTGGTCGATATTCTCTGGTCCTGTAATCACCATGATTTCTGTAATCCCTCCACTAAGTAGTGTTTGTAGGGGATAGAAAATAAGGGGCTGATCGTACACAGGCAGTAGCGACTTATTCGTCACTTCTGTTAGTGGGCGCAGCCTTGTGCCCAGTCCGCCGCAGATCAAGACTCCTTTCATAGGTGCAGTATCGCAGAAAGTATCAAATATGTGAATGGATGGGTTATTTAACAGTAAATATTGTATATTGTCAATATCAGGATTTATGATGTAATTATCCAGATAACTGCTAGAATATGCCTCTATGAACCTTCTCGTTACAGGAGCTGCCGGCTTTATCGGGTCACATTTCGTACTGCGACATGTGGCGAATCACCCAGAGGACACTATCGTGGTGCTCGATAAGCTTACGTATGCAGCGGACAAAAGCTTCCTTGATCCTGTCGAAGATGCGATTACTTTTGTCGAAGGAGACATTGCTGATCAGGCTTTAGTGACAAAGCTCATCGAAGATCACAGTATTGATACTGTGGTGAACTTCGCGGCTGAATCGCACGTAGATAATTCTATTTCTGATGCTACACCGTTTTTGCACACTAATGTCATTGGGACACAGGCGATTATCGAAGTAATAAAAGAACATCCACATGTAAGACTAGTGCACATCTCAACAGACGAAGTGTATGGCGATGTTGGAGACGATGATCCTTCGTGCACCGTAGGCGACAAACTAAACCCTAGTAGTCCATACTCAGCTTCAAAAGCTGCTGCGGAGATGCTAGTACTGGCAGCTAGGCGTACGTTTGATGTGCAGGCAGTGATCACTCGGTGTACCAACAACTACGGACCACATCAGGCGGATGAGAAGTTTATTCCTACAGTTATTCGCAAAGCACTCGCAGATGAACCTATTCCTATTTACGGAACTGGAAAGAACAAGCGTGACTGGATTCATGTAGGGGATCACTGTGATGCAATAGAGACGATCTTAACAGTTGACTGGAAATCTGATCAGCGACCTATTTTTAATGTTGGTATCGATAGAGAGTTTGAAAATATTGAAGTGGCAAAGATGATTTTACGCATTTTAGAAAAACCTGAAGACAGTATTGAATTTGTCGAAGATCGCAAAGGGCACGACTGGAGGTACGCAGTAGATTCATCTGAGACACGCACACTTGGTTGGGCTCCGAAGATGGAATTTGAAGAAGGTTTGCGTCAGACAATTGATTGGTACAAAGAGAAGTATAGTTAATACTTACTCTGTTTCCATTTTATCAATGATGATGCGTAATTCTTCGATACGATCGAATTGGTAATCAATATATTCCTTATCTGTTCCATCAATATTTGCACTATCTTTTGCGATGTACTCTCTAAGTTCTACTTCTTCATTGTCTAAAATTTCTCGCATACCCCAGTCTGGATAGAGTTTTTCAAATTTTTCTGCACTCAAGCCCGCATCCTCGTAAGGACTTTCAGCATCTGGAAAGTTTATCCGTTCTTGCTCAAGGTTATAACCAATAATGCGTCTCTCAATATTTTTGAGAGTGTAAAAAATTTCATCCAATTCATCATCAATCTTATAGGAATCCAAATGCACCTGAGAATCTGTGGTTTGGTTAACGACAGATAGATATCCTTTTCGTGCTGCTACTACAGGAGAATATGCGGCAACAGATGATGGTGCATAGATTGTATCGTTGAAGTGGTGCTCTATTTCCCTATCGCTAAAGTATTCGAGCGTCTGTGGCTCTTCGATCCATGTCGTACTAATCTTGTCCACGCCTTTGAATGCCGCTCTGTAGAGTTGGGATACTATTCCTTGACCTCCTATTCCTGCCTTATCTGTACTTGCTTTATCGATATGTAGGTCGGCTCCTTTGTTACTTTTAGAAAAAGAAAATATTACGTTGCCATCATGCTTCACTAAAAATTTAACACTCCCTGGCATCGGAACGGTTTGTGGTGTCATCACAGTAGTACTACTTCTACTAAGCCTTCTTCTTATGTTTGCTATAAAACCTACTGGTTCAACTTCTCTTTGCAAAGCTGTTTGAGTTGCAGGCTCTGCGGTAATCGTCAGAGGAATTTGTGTAGGCATTTCCCCCTCTGCGCTACGAGGTTTGATCAGTACAGTTTCTCTATTCACTTGTCCGTTTTCCTGTCTTACTGCTGCATGCGCATCTTCAAAATCAAATGCCAATTCCATTTTTTGACGTTCTTCTTTATTAAGTACACGCAGTATCTTATTCTCTGCTTTTGAAACAGATTTAATTTGCTGCTTAAGACGTTTCCTTGCGAGGTCTTCTATCTCTTCTTTGAGATCAGGATGTTGCTCGAGTACTGCGCCAAGTTTTTCAATTGGTATCTCAATAACTTTGACTGGCTCAGATGTCACCACTGAAGCTGTACGTTCCCCGCTAGCAATAGGACTTATTTCTCCTACAACGCATGGTGGCGTGAGGTTTGCTAGAGGCACAGTGATTGTTTTCTCTGGATGAAAAACAGTTTTGCGAACTTTTACACTTCCTTCTTCTTGCTCCTCTTGCTCAAGAGGAAGTATGAGGTAGCAACTTGTGCCTGTGGCACCCTCTTTAATTAATTGAAAACCAGCATCTACTGGTATCGCATCTCCATTAGAGAATTCTCTTAGAAGGATATCAGTTAGCGTTTCTTGTTTGTTGAGATGTATAGGTATGTCATCAGAAGAATCATCATCAGCTTCTAGTAATAGCTGTAATGCATCTCTGCTTACTTGGCTTGTGCTTTGATAGGATTCTCGTTGTTGATCATCAAAATCAAACGTATCCGATTCAGCCTCAGATGAATCATCCTCTCCAGTATTACCTGTTAGTGTGTCTTCTGCTGCCATTATGTTATTATAGCATAAATTGATAATTCTGTGAATATCTGATTATTTGAACACATTTGCCAATTCTATCGCTATACTGACCGTACCAATGAAAATAATCCTTGCCACAGGCATTTATCCTCCAAAAATAGGCGGTCCTGCAACATATTGTCGTCAGTTAGCTGAGAGACTTTCTAAGCAGGGGCATGAGGTAATTGTTGTCACTTACGGTGACAAAGTGGAAAGTGGAAAGTGGAAAGTGGAAACAGTGCCTCTTGGCCTGCCAGTACTTCGCTGGTTTTCTTATGCGAAGAAACTTAAAGAGGCAGGTTCAGAAGCAGATGTTACATATGCATTCTCTTCTATTAGCTGTGGAATTCCTCTTATGCTTTCAGGGCTTAAGAGTAAGAAGGTGCTACGCCTTGGAGGAGATTTCTTTTGGGAACGCTACACCGATGGTAGTGGATACCGTGGACTTCGTGCTTGGTATGCATCGAAGTGTCCGTTGGCCTTTATCGGTCGCAGAGTAATGGGATGGATACTCAGGAGATTTGATCACATTGTATTTTCAACAGACTTCCAGAAAGATATTTACGCGGGTGTATTTTCTCGGCTGCCAAGCAGTAGCGTTATAGAGAATGCATTAGAGCTGGAGATGGTAGTTCCAATGGAACATCATATAATGCAAAAGCCGTTTAAGCTCCTATTTATGGGACGGTTTGTAAACTTTAAACAGATCCCTCTACTCATCGATGCAGCGGCGCAAATTCCTGAAGCTGTACTTACCCTTGTAGGACAGGGGCCTCGAGACGTCGCACTGCGCAAGCAAGTAGAGCGATTGGGCCTTGATAGTAAGATTCGTTTTGTCGCTCCTCTAAGCGGAAAAGAGAAGTACGAAGTATTCGGTTCACATGACCTTCTTGTTCTTCCTTCGCTTACAGATATCAGTCCAAACACTGCATTAGAAGCGCGGTCGGTTGGTCTTCCAGTTCTTCTTACAGATCAAAATGGATTGAGTCCGTCTTTACATAGTGGCATGAGTATTGCGGATGTCTCTACAGTTAAAAAGCTTGTAGAAGAGATCAAACGTATTCAACAGGGCTATAGCGTCATTGCTGAGTCTGCTTCTCAGAAAATTTCCGGGAGAAGCTGGGAAGAAGTTGCACTAGAAACTCAGAATCTTTTTGCTACACTTTGCGCCCAATGAAACTTCTAATGATTAGCGGCGACCGATCAATCTTACAAGGCAAGATGGGGGCGTTTTGGTATACGTTGCAGGAGATGCGCAAGCATTGGGATCGTATTGATGTTATTTGTCCGTATGTTTCAGAAAAGTCTGTTGATGTATCTGAGTCAGGTCACAGGCTTGCTTCAGATGTAAAAGAGGGAGGAGAAGTATTCTTTCATCCTTGTCCGAAGTCACTATTGTTTCAGGTGCCGTGGATTGTAAATCGCGGACAGCATCTTATAGAGCAATATGCTCATGATGTGATGACCGTGCATGACTACCCACCGTTTTACAACGGTATTGGTGCTCGTAAGCTAAACAAACGAACAAAGGTTCCTTATGTCGTAGAGGTTCATCACATAGTGGGATGGCCAAAGGCTTCATCTCTTACTGAGCTTATTGGAAGACACATGTCTCGTTGGTACCTACGTACAGATGCAAAGAACGCTTCTGCAGTACGTGTTGTAAATGATACGGTAGAGAAGCAATTGCGACGGTGGGGTGTGCCAATACAGAAGATAGAGAACATTTCATCGTTTTATCTTGATCGTGAAGTTCTCAATAATGAGCACAAGCCTCCTGTTGCCTATGATGTTTCTTTTTGTGGAAGACTTGTTGCTAATAAGGGTCTTTCAGAACTGATTGATGCTATAGCTACGTTACAAAACGCACGTTTGCTTGTGATAGGTGATGGACCAGAGCGCACAAAAATGGAGA
Organism: Candidatus Peribacter sp.; assembly: GCA_018652955.1. Lineage (GTDB taxonomy): Bacteria > Patescibacteriota > Gracilibacteria > Peribacterales > Peribacteraceae > UBA2170. Next base: position 190,933 of record JABIBA010000013.1, read on the forward strand.
AGAAAGCTAAGAGTTTGGGTATTGCTAATCGTGTAACGTTTTTGGGTTGGCTCCCTACTCAAGAAGCTGTGAGTGGTGCTATCCAAACTGCTCGTATTTTTGTTATGAATAGCAAAAGTGAAGGAGGACCGAGAGTTGCTTTAGAATCTATGGCGTGTGGTATGCCAATTATTGCTACGCGTGTAGGTGTAATGCCAGAAGTGATTACCGACGGAAGAAACGGTATTTTTACTACTGGAAAAGCAGATGATCTTGCTAAAAAAATAGGCCTACTTCTCAGTAACGAAACCCAGAGAGAATCTTTGGGTAACGAGGCAACAAAAGTATTAGATATATACGAACGTAAGAAACTTATTTTGCAGTATGCAGACTTTCTTAAGAAACAATCATGAAGCTTCTTATCATCACACAAAAGGTAGATAAGACAGATCCTATCTTGGGATTCTTTCATAAATGGATCGACGAATTTGCATCACACTGCGACAGTGTCACTGTGGTAGGTCAGCAAGTTGGATCGCATCAGTTAGCGGAAAACGTTGAGGTGATCAGTTTAGAAAAAGAGCGTGGTCGAAAAAACATCTCTCAGATTATTCGTTTCTGGAAGATAATATGGAGTAATCGTAAAGAGTACGACAGTGTGCTTGTGCACATGACTCCTGTGTGGATTTTGATCGGCGCTCCACTTTGGATAGTGCTGCGCAAACCTATGTATCTTTGGTACGAAATTAAACGTGGAAGTTGGAAGCTTACTGCGTCGTTATTCTTTGTAAAAAAAGTATTTGCAGCCTCCGAACACGGGTTGCCAACGATTGCAAAAAAACAGAAGATCGTAGGTCACGGAATAGACATAGATACATTTGTTCCTCAGAAAGATTTACGGGAGCCAAAACACTTAGTGGCTATTGGCAGGTTAACAAAGGTTAAACACTACGAAGTAATTCTCAAAGCACTGAGCACTTTAGATGACTGCAGGCTCACTATCGCTGGAGGAACGATTACGAGTTCGGATAAAGAAGAAGAGAAGCGTTTACGAGACCTAATGCATCGACTCAATATTGCAGATCGCGTTGAGATAGGCTGGGTAAGCCCAGAAGATATTCCTCAACTCCTGCAACGTGCTGATGTCATGTTGCATGCATCACAAGGAGGTCTTGATAAAGTGGTACTGCAAGCAATGTCTTGCGGTTGTCCTGTTGTTTCTACAAGTGAAGCTGCTATTGATGAATTGCCAGAGTCTTGCTGTGCGAATGAAAGAACAATGAGTGCAAAGGTTGATGCTATTACTCGCTTGGGTAATCACGATCGTGATATATTATCTGAAGAGCTTCGAAAGATAGTTTCTAATGAACATAGCTTGAAACAGTGTATATCTGAAATTGTTACTCACATGAATTCATGAGCAAACCAAGACTTTCTATTGTCGTGCCAGTCTATAACGAAGAGCCAACTATTCGAGAGATAGCTAAGCGCGTCTTTGATGCATGTGGAGAATTCTCTGAAGTAATTTTTGTTGATGATGGATCTAAAGATGACTCCCTGTCCATCTTGCAAGAGATTGCTCGTGACCAAGACACCGTAATGACAAAGAAGAACGGAGGTAAAGGATCTGCAGTACGCAAAGGATATAAAGTGGCTAGTGGAACGTATGTCATCGTGCAGGATGCAGATTTGGAATATGACCCAGAAGAAATCCCTGGGCTACTTGAGTATGCTGAGAAAAATAACCTCAAAGCTCTGTGGGGATCTCGTCGTTTAAAAAAGCAAAAGCAATTTGTGCACTTCGGCCATTTTATTGGTGGTACATCGCTTACGTATGTATGCAACATTCTCTTTGGTTCACATCTTACCGACCAGCCAACGTGCTACAAGATGGTACGTAACGATCTACTTCAAACATTCCCTCTTAAGGAAGACGACTTCCGGTTCGATCCAGAGCTTACCGTTATGGTTCTGCGTAATGGAGTAGACATTAAAGAGCAGCCTATTAGCTATCACCCTCGTAGCATGGAAGAGGGGAAGAAGATTAATTGGACAGACTGGTTTAAGTGGGTGTGGGTGTTTGTGACGCTGAGATTCAGAAAAAAGGCTTATTTTAACGCAAATCAGTAAATAGCACTGGTTTAGATAATTGACACAATACAAAAATATTGTAGAATACTTTAACTATGAGTGCAGATATCCCACTAGGCGATCTTCCTGATGATGAGCTTGAACGCAGAGCTGAGAGGCTTCGTAGAGAAGCTGGAAGGGGATCTAAAAAAAAGGCGCCTGGAAGACGTGCTCAAAAAAAGCAGGAGCAGGCTTCTGCTGCTCAAGGGGAGCTGGATGCAATTGAAACTGTTATTGCGCAACGCTTAGAGATGGAGGCATCTAGAGTTCGCGGTGAAGCTCAGCAGACATTAATTGCTTATGGAGTTTCTGCAATGCGCATCTACGATTACAAGATGCAATATCGTATTAGAACAGAATTAGCTGATGCCTTGGGGATAGATGAATCTGCAGCATGGGATATGATTTCGGATGCATTTTATAATGCAGAACGTAAGGATGCTCTGACACATGACGAGACAGTATTGATGTACACAGACGTAGCGAATGATGCGTATGCAACTTCACCATATGCAATGGGTGCACTCGATCAACATCAGCGTGATACTATGCAATTTATTACATATCCATGGACTGAGTGCAAAAAGAAAAGTGATGTAGGGGCTGCAAGAAGCTCCACGGACTTTTCTGTTCTTACCATCCCTCCGGAGAGAGAGGAAGAAGTGAATATGCCTCAAGAGAATTTGTTTGTACCATTAGAAAACGTGGTGACTATTAAACAGAAGCCCGTCTCTCGTATGTGGACTTCTATTGTTGCTGGAAAGATAGAGACATATTTAAATAATGTAGAATCTACAAATATCGATACGACAGTTCCATCTTCTCAGTTAGATGAAGCCCTCTTTACTGCAGATACTATTGCACGGCAGGAGGCTTCTCTGATTGCATCTGCATTAAGCATTGAGAACGCAGATGATGGAGAGTTGTATCTTAAAGCTGCTGCAAAACTTGTTGCTAGGCATCCTAAACTTAGTCAACCAGATTTTATAATGCAAATTGCGAATTCAAACCCAGCTAATTTCATACATTTGATGGATGGTTTAGAGCATCACGTAAGCACGATCCATACTGGTAATGGACCTGATCATGTCGTTCACCCCCTATGCTTGGAGGAGGCATACTTACGTCTTGAAACACATATCTTTACATTGTTAAATGCAGCGGAATTATGCAGTGCGCAACATGCAGTAGATCCACTTCGACGTAAATGGCTTAGTCCACAACAGCAACAAGACCTTGTTCCTTTTGCTCAGAGAGTAATGGATAGTATCCCAGAAACTATTGCTCCTGGAGATGCAGAACTTAATGATCTATTAGAAATTCTTTGCCCTGAGTTATTGGAGAGTGAGCTGATTCAAAATGTTCACTTTACTCGAGCAGGAGGGCGCATTCATGTTGTTATCCCTGGTAATTTCTCTGAAGAATTTACTCCATTCCAAGAGCGTTTGGAAAAAGGAAATAGGCATATTCTAAATTTACGAGATATTGTGCATGTTGATATGAGAACTATAAGAGGTACATTGAAAGATATACATAAATGGGATGAAGGTGAAATTACCTCTTTTCCTCTGTGTACTTTAGAAGAGCTAGAAGCACACTTCTTTGCGGTTGAGGATGTAGAAGGTCGGTTTCTCCCAGCTATAGATAGGGATAAAAAAGCTGATGACGATGAAGACTCTAGTGATGCGGTAGAACCATCAGACAATCCAGATCTCGATGATAATTGGCATGCTCTTCCTCGTATGAGAGCGCTTCGTAGTGCACTATTACGAGAACAGGTACATGCTACGTATAGTTACGACGAGACAGAATCTGCAAATGACCATGATTTTGGAAAGCTTGAACGTGGGCACTACGCTGTTGTAACTATTACTGATTTGAACTTACAGATTATTGTTAGTGATGATCCACAACTTGGTTGCTACCAAGTATTTAACAATAATGCCCCTATTGATTACACGAATGTACAACTTCCAGAAATTTCTCAAATGGGAGCTACCCCTATTCGATGGGATAGTGCAGAGCAACTGATTCGTTCTATTCGCACATCTATCAAGCAGCAAAAAGAACACCCTATAACTGTATATCCAGTTCATCCAAGTGTTGAGAACACGCCTATCGATGATTTATTGGACAATCGTCAAGAGTCGGAATCTATTGAACATCTTCGTTATGATATTACGCGTGCTGCTGCCGCGTGCGGCAAAGCAGATGCACCTTGGACAATGACTACTGGAGACTTCTCTCAGATTGAATCGGGAAATATTTTATGGTCATTTGGAGGAAACGCTCATGGTATTACATACCTTAGTCGCGTCGGTCGTCGCATGGGACTTGATAATCGTGATGCAGCCTCTGAAGAATTAACACAGAGAAATCTAGCTCCATTTACATTGAAATGGATATTGCGTGCTGTGTATCCAGAACAGATGCCGCCAATTGTTGCTCGCCCAGAAGTAGGCGAGACTACAGAGCAGCTCTAAGTATTGCTGCCACCTCATCTACTCTTTCGAAAGACTGCTTTGCTCTTATGAGTGGAGTCTTTTGCTCACGTAATTTTTCTAACTGATCCCAACTAGGCATTGCACGGAGCTTATACGGCTTGCCTGTAATCTCTTCGTGCATCTGTTGCATGTAGTTAATAGCACGTAGGCCAGATAGAACAGTGAAGAGTGTATTCCCTCTCCATGCAATGTCCTCTGGACCTTCTAGGTAGTCCATCATCTTTTGAGAGGAACGAAAGTACCAGAGCAGCATTACTGCACTGCTGACACCAGAAAATCCTGTAACAAGTTCACTGCGGTTTTCTTCTGGGACAATTGCACAGTTATAGCCTTTGCGAATCAGTTGCTCGTTTGCGTGGTCGAATGTGTCATAGCGCTTTACTTCTTTTCCTATGTGAGAGACTGCGTTGCTGTTTCCGTTACATGGTGAGAGACAGAGTTTTTCTTTGTCGCAGTAAATCTCTCTGTTAATGACTATGCTGTAGCTACTACTTGGCTCGTATTGCTTTCCGTCAAAATCAAAGTGCCACCAATCGCGTGGGCGGAAACTGAGTGATGCAGTATTAGGATCTGCGAATGCATCGTTAATGGTATCGATACATTTATCACTAAGAATAAACATATCGTCATCACATACCCATCCAATCTTTCTTGTCTTTGCAATGTGGTATAGGAATTCATCTGACTTTGTTGCTGCATAAACATTGATATATTTCTGAACACGCGCATTTGGGAAATCAGACTTCTTCAGTGTTCCAGAACAATCAAAAATAGTGAGGTCTACCTTGTCTCCCAGATTCTTTTGTACGAGGTGATACCACACGGTCATCATGGGTGGCATGATATTCATTGTAAAGAGAGCAGGTTTGTCACTCGTAGGAAGTGGCTTCCTGGTTGCCCAGTGAGTCATTGTCGGAACACCGGTACGCAAAGTCCTGAGGAGAGAAAATCTCTTGAAAACGTACGGTAGGAGCTCGTAATAGGTTTTTGCCATATGGCGATATGATACACTTGTTTCATGTCTGATCGACTGAAATGGTGGCTATCTCTAGGAGGATGCTCTCTTGTGTTGGCTGCGCTTATGGTTATGCCGCAAATGCGCCATAGGAGCTCTGAGCTTTATCAGGGAATCAATATTCAATTGAATTCAGATGAGCCAATATATTTGGCGCGTGTACAAGAGTCTCTTTCTGGGAGGCCAGAGCTAGCAGCAGAAGCCTTTACGGGACACCCAGGACTTAAAGGTACACAGGCTGCATTTATAGAATCGTGGTATGGACGACTCTTTGGTTGGACAGAATGGAAGGCGGGCGATGTGTTGTATCTGATGGATGCCGTTGCACCTGTACTTATTTTTCTTTCACTTGTTCTCTTTTTTCAGCTCTGTGGATTCACACGCTTTCAAGCCTTGGGAGGTGCAGCAGTTTTTTGTTTGATAGAGCTCTACAATCTTGGTCGTCCTATTCATATGCGAGCGAGCTTCTTTATTATGCTGTGGTCTCTTATTGGTGTGATCTATGCAGTACGAGGTAGATGGTGGGGGGCAGTACTTGGTTCGTGGTTACTCGGACTTCTTATCGGTATTTATGTATGGAGTTTTACTTTTGCATGGGCCTTTTGGGGAATCTTCTTTGCGTGGGAGTTTTTGGAATGGATATATCGTACACGCGTAAAAAAACGAGGAATATTGCAGACAGCCTGGAAGGTATTTTGGCATTTTCGCCCACGGCGACCAGTGTGGAAACCAGAGCGTTGGCATCTACTTGGTATCGTTGGATTCGTAGGAATTTTGTGTGGATTACCTGCAATTGCACACCTTGTGAATCTGACACTACATCCACTGTATGAATACGGATCATTCCGTAGTGGAATGCATCATGGAAGATTTCCTGAGTCTTGGGCATATGCAGCTGTGTTCCTAGGAATGATTGGGGCGGTACTCCTTAGCTTACGAGAGAATTATGAAGAGCTTCGCCCCTATCGCCCTGCATGTGTATTAATTTTTACTGCATTCGTGTACATGAACCAGCAGGTGGTGCATGGTATAACGTTTAACTTTGTCTCTCATGGCATCTTCTCTCTCGCAATCGCTGCAGTAGCTATGGTACTTCTCTTTCTCGCTGTGCGCAGTCGTATTCTTGCTGTAGGAGCTGTAGCTGCTTGTGTGTACTTGGCAGCCATAGGATACGATGGAAGGTTTGTACTTGGTCAGTGGGAGGTCCCAGAAGGACGATTTGCAAATCAACATTTATCAGAAGCGATAACGGTATTAGATGCACTTCCTCGTGGACGCATTCTTTCTGATCCTGCTACACAGGCATTAATAGCATCAAATACGCATCATGATATTGTCTATTCTATCTACTTGAAGAATGTCCTGATGACACATCACGAAATTGCTATGCGTTTTTGTCTGACGCAGCTTCCTTTAAGACCTGATAAGAGATTGATCTCGGAGAGAGGACATCTTGTATACCCTGATGCTGTCTCTGCTTTTGGTGGAGACTTACGAGCACAAGAGGAGGCAATGGTATTTGCTGCATGTAAAGAGTTAGATCTCGATCCTAATATTTCTATTCAAACTTATGAAATTAGTCACATCTTCTGGAACAAGAAACAAGTACCCGATTGGAATATCGACAGGCTCCATATGGATCTTGATGAGATAGCGTCTGGAGAGCAGTGGGTTCTCTACAAAATTAACGAGGCTTTATAGCGCTCACTAAGAAGTTGTATTTAGGATCATGCAATCCGACTTCTTCCAGTGGAATTCTTTTTGTGTCTGTAAAACCAATCTCACGCAGTACTTCCATCAGTTTATCTGCAGGGTACATCCATTTGTGTAGATCGTAGTCTTCTGTCTGGTTTGATTTATATTTTCCAAACAGATGCTGGTTTATGTATGGCAAATCTTCTCCGTCGAGGATTCCCTTAGCTATTGCTTCGATGTCTGGTGTGCAGATGCGCACGCGAGCCCCTGGCTGCATGATACGGAAGAACTCTTTAAGAACATGGACGTTATGAATCTCTCGCAGGTGCTCAAGCGTTGCTGCAGAGAATACTTCCGCGATTATACCGTCATCCATGGGGAACTTCTCTGTGATATCAAAGACGAGATCTACTTGAGGAAGAGCTACAGCATCGACATTTAAAAACTCTTTTGGGTTGAAAGGATTTCTTCCTCCACAGACATCGAGTTTGGCACCGACAAATTTTTTAGCCTCCCATTCGGCAGCTCTCTGTGAGCATTTTGCTCTAGAGTGACTATCTTTTGCCCATCCATATAGCCCTCGGAAGGGACGAATAAGTCGATAATGCCGATCAATAAAGCTTTTGAGCATGGCTGCTAGTGTACACTATCTCTTGATGATTTCTGTCTATATCGATCTATTACCGGATGTTTCCTATATCCCTTTGCTCTATCCAAATTTAGGAGTGCAGAAGAGCGATACGATCATGTTTTTAAACAGGGCATTTGGAGGTCTTACGCAACCACTAATACAGATCGTAGAGCGCCCTGAAGATGCAGACTATATTCTATTGCCACACAACTACTCATCGCTTAAATCACAAAATTCTTATCTAATAAAACAAGGAGAGTTAGCCAAAAAGTTAGGTAAGAAGCTGATTATATTTTGGCATGGAGATAGTGATGCTCCTATTGCAGATAGTAATGCGATCGTCATAAGAACGAGTCAGTATCGAAGTACCATACAGAAGAATGAAATCATGATGCCAGCGTATGCAGAGGACTTACTTGAGGGTGAGCTTCAGCTCAGAACGAAGCACTCAGGAAACCCTGTTATAGGATTTTGTGGATGGGCAGGATATAAGAATCTTAAAAATCACATTGGTACTGTTGTTAAAAATAGTCTGATAGAAGCTTCTAGCATTCTTGGTATTCGAAGAGAGGCACGCGTAAAAGGAATCACGTATCGCATGAAAGCAATTAAGCATTTGCAAAAGTCTACCGTGACAGAGCCGAACTTTATTATTCGCAATAGTTATAGTGGTCACACCTCTACGATCAAGACAGATCCTGAGCAAGCGCGCAGAGAGTATATCGATAACTTACTCGGTAGTGATTACGCACTAATCATCAAAGGAGATGGAAACTATAGCTACAGGTTTTATGAAGCACTTAGTCTTGGCCGCATTCCAGTACTTCTAGATACGGAGTGTGTACTTCCTCTAGAAGACGTGATTCATTACGATGAGTTTATCCTGCGTGTTCCGTTTTGGGATATTTTTCATCTCGATCATATAGTCGCAGATCACTACAGCAAAATCTCCAATGCAGACTTTATTGCTATGCAAAAGAAAGCACGAGAAGCGTTTGAGAAGTACTTGAGAGTGGATAAGTATTTAGAGTACGTCACTAGCCATTCTTTACGCGCATAATTGCATCAGCCAAAGACTGTGCATCGCCTGTGTTACACAAAAACACTTCGTTGCCGTCGGTAAACATTTCGCCGATTGCATTGTTGCTTGCGGTGATTACAGGGACTCCACATCCAACTGCATCGTAGACTTTGTGGGGGATCACACGGTTGGCTTTGTCTGATGTTCCAAAGATTCCAAGAGCGACGTCACAAGACCGTAGATAGTGTGGCAGATCTGTGAGAGGCATGAAGTCGAGGAACGTAACGTTCTTCAGATCTAACTCTTTTGCAAGTGCAGTCATATCGTTATACGTCTGTCCGTTACCAATCAGTGTGAAGTGAATATCTGACTTGTCACTAAGTATTTTTGCTGCACGTAGAATGTATTCGATTCCCTGTAGAGGAATATAACTCCCAATAAACAGTGCATTGAATTTGTCTGCAGGCAATTTGTCTTCTTTAGGTCCGGGGCAGAAAAGATCTTTTAATGTCCCAACATACACAACACGAATGCGTTTGGCCTTTAAGAAGAATCTTTTTGAGAAGAATTGCTTGTGCGCTTCTGTATCGATCAATACTTCATCGGCAAGATGCGTAGAGATAACATCAGCGCCGTAGTAAAACCATGCGAGTGGATTTATCCAACTAATTTTCTTTCTATCTGATACGAGCGTGTCACTGATAGAGATAAATGCGTCGAAGATCAGCTGCTTACGAGGGAACCGCGTGAGCCACCAAGCAATAGGCATGAGATAGTAGCCAGGAAAGTTTACCAGTAGGGCGTTGTACTCTTTTCGATGCTCTTTAAACTGCCGTAGAAGGTCTTTGTGCTTTCCGAAGAAGCCTTTAGAGGCTGTGAGGCACTCTCGTATCTCCCATCCCTCAGACTCATATAATTCCACCAAATTCCTGTATCTAGGCGATTTTGGGTCTGGGAAGCCGAAAGTGAGGAGAACGGGTTTATTCATGATACTATGCTATGTGTGAAGATAGCCTACGTCACCCATACACGGTTTCCAACCGAGAAAGCCCACGGACATCAGATTGCCCGTGTCGCTGAGGCGATGGTAAAGCTGGGACATGATGTCACTTTGGCCTCTCCAGATATTCTGAATAAAATTACACATGATCATGTTCAGTATTATCATCTAGAAAAAGATTTTACTGCAAAGAAGATCGAAACATTTGATGCGTTTCAATCCAAGATTATTCCAGGACGCTTCGCTTTTCTCTTTACCATGTCCGGATATAGAAGGTCTCTTAAAAAGTATTTTGCAGATAATAAGTTCGACTTGTTGTATGCGCGTTCTCCTCAGGTTCTTCCGGCCCTTCTTTCTACAAAGATGCCTGTAGTGCTAGAGCTCCATACTCTGCCAAAGCGAGGAAAGAGTAAGTTTACTGCACTCTGCAAAAAATGTAAGCGCGTTGTATGCCTAACGAGTCCGATGCGCGATGAGCTTGTCTCTTGGGGAGTTCCAAAAAATAAAATTATTGTCGAAGGAGATGCGGTGGATTTAGAACGGTTTGAAAAACTTCCAACTATTAATAAGGCAAAGCATCATTTTGGCGTTCCGGATGATCGATTTATTATTGGATACATTGGGTCGTTGGTCACAATGGATAAAGTGCAGAAGGGGGTAGAGATTCTTATTAAGGCGATGCCTTCATTAAAGCAGCACTATCCAAATGTATTTTTATTTGTTGTAGGAGGTCCAGATCTTTGGATAGAACGCTACAGAAAGCTTGCGCTTCATTCGGGACTTACCGATCATGATTTCTTATTCCACGGCCCTGTGCGTCCAAAGCTTGTCCCTGATGCGATGACCGCATGTGATGTTTGTGTGTATCCATCTCCGGTGCCAAAGCATCAGTACTTTAAGCGAGATACATCACCGCTAAAACTCTTTGAGTATTTAGCAGCAGGCAAGCCTGTGATTTGTGCAGACATTCCTCCTGTACGAGACGTCGCTGATAAGACTATCGTACGGTTTGTGCAACCCGGAAGCGTGTCTTCTCTTGCTGGAGGACTTCGCGATGTAATCGACCATCCAGCAGAGGCAAAGCAGCGTTCTACTAAAGGACTTACCATGATTAAGAATCACAGTTGGAAAAAGAGAATGAAGCGCGTTCTTGATTCTCTCTAATACGCAGTATGGCTTTTTGCGCATCTTATCCTTCTCTTGCAAAAAAACCGTCCAGTGCACTCTGGGCCTTTTCTGGGCAATGATATTTTTCTGCGCGATCAACATCGCAGTGCAGACCTTAGTAAGTTTAGATAACTTCGAACGCATGCTAAATCAGCCCAGTGAAAATGAGTTACTTGGAATGATGCATTTACTAGGCAGTGATGACAATGAGCATCTCGTAATGGTGGGGGATAGTACGGTGTGGGGTGTGAGTGCAGATTTTGATGAATCATTCGCAGGATTACTTTCTACTAGATTAGGAGAAGACAGTGCTGAGGTTGTAAATCTAGCTGTCCCTGGGATGTCATTCCTTGATGAGTATGCTGTTATAGAGAATCTTTGGAACCCTCACGACACCTATATAGTTTTTATAAATCCTATATGGTTTCATGATAGATATAACGACAAAACCCCAGAGGACTACATCAGATTTCCTCAGCTAGTATCACGCTATTTATCTGAAAGTGCAGGTGCATTAGAAGAGTGTTGTAACTTCTCTCTTTTAGCAGGCAAGCCTCCATTGCAGCGTGCTATTACAGATGTCGTGATGCGCTACGTTCCTTTGTTTCGCAATAGAGATCTAGTCAATAAGCAGATGCTTGGAATGCAGCCTAGCATTGCAGAAAACACGATATTACATCGTATAGCTGCGATGAATTTTGCAGGAGCTATTCAGCGTGAAGAGTTAGCTCCAGATGAGGGCGATACTGAAGAGAAAGAGACTGCTCTTGCACTTGATATAGAGAAATCCAGATCATTTGGATTGCTGAAGCATGTACTAAGTCTCTCAGAGAAGAGAGACAACGTGCATTACGTTATTTTAGATGATAACTGGTACGAACGAACCGCCTTGCACAAAGAGAGTATGAACAAACTTGAGCAGCTCTTTGAGGGGAGACATGTTTTGAATGTGCATAATGCATTTGAGCAAAAGCATTATTTTGGAAATGGTTATACACACTTAAATAGTGCCGGTCATATATTAATGACAGACCTTCTCTACGACTTTCTTTATGCCAACTAATTCAGCACTGTACATCGCATTCCTCCTCTTTGGTGTTGGAATATACTGGGTAGCCCCTGTGCGTTTTCGTAAAAGCATACTGCTGCTACTTAGTGTGTTGTTTTATGCCTATTACAGCGTAGGCAATCTCGTGTTACTACTGTTGATTACTGCATTTACGTATGCAGCTGCACAATTACTTCTAAAACTTAAGAGGCTACGTACGTTGTTATTTTCTGTAGCAGTACTTGTGCTTGGACTGTGTGCGTTTAAGTATCTGTCACAGATACCTCTCGCATCTTTGCGAGCATTTGATTTGGTGATGCCTCTGGGAATGTCTTATTTCACGTTTGAATTTATTTCATTGCTGACAGATATTTATAGAGGATCTATAAAAAGTTGTTCGTTTAGTAACATCTGTACCTATGGACTCTTTTTTCCAGCACGGAGTGCAGGACCTATAAAACGGTTTGATCATTTTGTAGCCCAACTCAGTACGCCAAAGATGGAACCGAAATATCTGTACTACGGCTTACTGTTTTTGCTGATGGGGTATGCACAGAAAATAATTATTGCAGATCCGTTGGTTCCATTTACCAATGCTTTGCAAGATCCTGCGAATTTTACGAGTGCATTTGATGGACTGGTGCATTTATATGCGTACTCGATTCGTATTTACGCAGACTTTGCGGGACTTAGTAATATTGCGATTGGAAGTGCATTACTCTTTGGAATTGTGATACCTAAGAACTTTGAATACCCTTATCTACAAGCCAATATCGCGATGTTCTGGCGCAAGTGGCATATGAGTCTTAGCGACTGGGCACGAGACTATATTTACATTCCTCTAGGAGGAAATCGAGCATCACTTATGCGATCACTTTTCAATCTCGTCGCTGTCATGTTTATCATTGGTATTTGGCATGGCTCTACAAGCAACTTCGCAGTCTGGGGACTGTGGCATGGTGCAGGACTTGTTGTTCATCGTCTGTGGACACTCAGCGGCCTTAGAATGAATAAGCTTCTTGGTATTTTCATTACATTTCACTTCGTCACTCTTGGTTGGGCATTCTTTGTCACCAGTTCGTTTGCGACTTCTATAGATATATTACGTACACTTCTTCTCTAATGTTTTCATTACGAAATATTGTAACCGGCTTACTCATTGCACTCGTACTTAGTGCAGTGGTGCTTTGGAGTCAGGAGTCTGTGGAAGTATTTATTTATAGTACGTTTTAAGAATGTATTTAGCTGCATCCTCAATAGCTTGAGGACTTGGATGTACGGTGTCCCACGAGAGAGTTTCTACTTGATTACTAAAGAGTTCGTAGAGGTCGATTACTATAAATCCGTGACGTTCAGCTATCACGGTTAGTTTTACTCGTTCTTCTGTATGTAAAAAGTTATCAGGCCAGATAACAAAGGTTCGATTGTCAGGAAGGTCTTGTGCAAGAGTTTCTAGATCCTGTTCGTATTCTTCAAGATGCTCAAGAAGAGATATTGCCTCTACTTCTTCTGTTGCGCGTTCTTCTTCTCGGTTTGCTTTGCTTGCCTTCAGGTTCATGAGTTTTTTGAATGCTTTATAAAATGCACTGTGAGTATCCAGCCAACACTTACCAGGAATAAATCCAAGCACTCCAGTTTCTATAGGCTGACACACCCTGTCTGCTGGTACCCAGTTGTGTCCGCGTAAGATTCCTTGGCTATCTAGTATTCCTGGAAGGCCTGCATTGAGATCATTCCAGTAAAAGACGAGCACAACACTTTCGGGTTCTAGTGGTTCAACCTTTTGCCTATACGTAGCGGTTTGTTGTCCAAGCTGATATCCCGGTACTGCGGCGTTTAGATAGTGTGCATTGATATTATGTTTGCTGAGTTGAGCAGCGAGCGTCTCTGTATTTTCTACACCGTGACCAAATGCAATGGAGTCACCGAGAACAGCAACCAGTTTTCGCCCAGATGGCTCAGGACTTGCAGAGTTAAGACGAAGTCCTCGTTGGTCTGTACTGACGGTTGCTTTGTATGCAGGTTCACTACGCAAGTTTGGAATTAGCTCATAGCTAATCTCAGAGATTTCAGATTGCTGATATATTTTAGGTGGATTAGGTTTAACGGTTTGCAATCCCGTTATGCGCAGTCCAAACTCAGCAACAAGAAAGAATCCGATAATAGATCCTGTAACGAGGCCTGTGTTAATGAGAAGATCTTTGCGCATCAATCAAGTTCAAATTTATCGAGATAGTCTGCACTTTGCAACACACGGTTTGTAGGCATATCACTCTTCTTCATTAAAATATTACCCATTACTAGGTAATCCATGTGCGTGTTTAAGAAGCAATTCAAAGCGTCTTTAGGACTCTCTACGATCGGTTCTCCTCGGACATTAAATGAAGTGTTAATAATTACCGCACAACCAGTCTTCTCGCGGAAGGCTTTGATCAGATTATAATATTTAGAGTTCTGCTTTTCGGAGGTTGTTTGAATACGCGCGCTGCCATCGACGTGTGTTACCGCAGGAATCATGTCGCGCTTATCAGGTTGCACATCTGCGACGAGCAACATGTAGGGGCTCTCTCTATCAAGATCGAAATACTCAGAAACATTTTCTTCAAGAACTGTTGGTGCAAATGGGCGGAAGCTTTCGCGGAACTTAATTTTCAAATTTACTTTCTGCCAGTTTTCTTTATTTCGCGCATCGGCAATGATCGATCTGTTTCCCAAAGCCCTTGGTCCAAACTCCATGCGTCCTTGGAACCACCCGATAACGTTTTCACCTTCTAGGAGCGAAGAAACAGTATCAATTAACTGAGATTCATCGAGCTTCTCGTACGGGAGATTTTCATTCTTTAGGAACGTCTCTACGTCATCATCTGAATATTCAGTACCCCAGTAGACATCATTCATCTTTGGAAGTCTCTCTCCTCCAAACTTCTTATGCCAAATAGATAGAGCAACACCTAGGGCTCCTCCTGCATCACCAGCAGCAGGCTGAATAAAGATATCTTTGAAGAGTCCAGATCGTAATATTTCTCCGTTGGCTACACAGTTGAGTGCGACACCACCTGCAAGACAGAGGTTTTCTGACGGGCAGATCTCTTTTGCGTGTTTACAGATTTTGAGCATCGCTTCTTCGGTAACTTTTTGTACGGATGCTGCGATGTCTTTATGAAACTGTGTTAATTCAGATTCTGGTTTTCTTGTTGGCTCTCCAAAGAGCTTCTCTATCTTCTTTCCTGTCATTCTTAGTCCGTGTTCATACGAGAAGTACTTCATGTTGAGTGCAAACGACCCGTCATCTTTTATTTCTATAAGTTCTTTAAACTGGTTAACGTACTTTGGCTCTCCATAAGGAGCGAGTCCCATTACTTTATATTCTGCACTGTTTACTTTAAATCCGATGTAATAGGTGACTGCGCTATAGAGCAGCCCAAGTGAGTGCGGGAAGTGGATCTCTTGTTTGAGGTCTAATGCTTTATCATTCCCGTATCCGATAGTGGTCGTTGCCCATTCTCCAACACCGTCGACAGTCACTACAGCAGAATCGTTAAACCCACTACAGTAAAAACTGGAAGCTGCGTGGGACTCATGATGTGGAACGTAGAAGACTTTTCCTTTGTATCCTAAGTCCTTTTCGATGTGCTGTGGGATCCAAAGTTTTGTGTGCATCCATTCTTGCATTGCCATTTGATACTGACGAAGCCCAAGTGGCCACGTCTTAAAGTATGTTGAAAGAATACGGTCAAAGAACTTGAGCATTGGCTTTTCGTAAAACCCAATGGCATCTACTTCATCAATAGTTATTTGCGCATGATCTAGCGCTTTAGCGATAGCGTCTGTTGGTAGGCGGTCATCTTGTTTCTTGCGTGTGTAGCGTTCTTCTTGGGCCGCAAACACCACCTTTCCATCTTTAAGAAGCACAGCACCTGCATCGTGGTAGTAGCAAGAGAGGCCGAGGATGTAGGTAGGTTTGCTCATTAAAATTGGTGGTTCATAGATTCAACAGTCGTTGGTTCGACGTCGATCCAGTACGTGTTTGGCTTAGTTTTAAATCGCTTAGGGAATGTGATTATTTTTATAACAATTGCATAGATACCGAATCCAACGATCCACAAAACAGTAAGAATCAAAAAGCTCATTACTGTTCCTAGGACATGTGAAAACTTTTTCCAAAGTGCATAGATCCAACTAATCGGAGGAGGGAGCCTCTCTTCATATTTGTCACAGAGAAGAACCGTTACAACCAACAAGGCTAGGATAATCAGGAGCTTCATTTAGAAAACGGTATAGATGAAGGGTGCCAAAGCAGACCCTTGAGCGAAGACTAAGATCAGTCCTAAGAGAACGATCATAATAAGCATAGGTAGTAGCCACCACTTCTTGCGGACTTTAAGAAATTTCCAGAGCTCGGAAAATATTGCGAGTTTGCTCATATAAGTGCGTACATAAGACCTAAAAACGGAGCCATGATAATCGAAATCCACATGCTTAGTACCGGAAGTCCAAAGGCACGACCTGCAACGATCAGTCCCAACAAAATAAACGGTCCTTTCTGCATAAATTGCTGATACTGATATTCGTATTCATACGGCAAGAAGATACGAATGATCTTACTTCCATCGAGAGGGGCTATTGGCAGGAGGTTAAATGCCATCAATACAAGATTGATATGAATGATGTCACCAAGAAGCTCTGCAATAAAGCTGATAATTACGGGTTGGTTGTTTGGAGCGATCAAGGCTCCTGTGACTGCGAGTACCTCTGCTTTCATTCCAAAGAGAAGCGCAAGCGCGAATGCTCCGAATGCAAGGATGATATTGCTGAGAGGTCCTGCAAAGGCCACGATCGCACTGTCGCGTATGGCGTGCTTAAAGTAGCGAGGGTCTACTGGAACTGGCTTTCCCCATCCAAATCCTACTAGGACAAAGAGAACTGTTCCAACAGGGTCTAGGTGTGCGAGGGGGTTGAGAGTCAGCCTTCCATCGTACTTGGCTGTAGGGTCTCCTAATTTAAAGGCTGCATATCCGTGTGCCCATTCGTGTACGGCTACTGCTATTAAGATAGCAATAATAAAGGTAGGGGAGAGGAATGGGACCATGTACAGGGCAGGATAGGGCAAAGCTCCTTTAAGGGGAACAAAGGATTGTCGTAAATCCTCATAATCTATTTGACCTAAATCACTCTAATCCGTAGGATTTCCCCGAAATGGCACGCAAATGCAGCAAAACAGGCAAGAGAACTTCTTCAGGTCAAACCCGAAGTAAGTCTATGCGTTCTACTAAAAGGACGTATAAGCCAAATATTCAAAAGAAGAGAGTATTTGACCCTGCAACTGGTGAATACAAGACTATCAAGGTAGCAGCGTCTTACTTGCGCACCTTGGCTAAGAGAATGCAGGAAGGAAAGAAGATCTAGTATCCCTGATATTCATTCTGGATATTCTTGATACAGACTCTTTTGTCGTTACCGTCCACAATATCACCACATTTCTCTTTAATAAGATCTCGAGATCTGCTGAGGTTTCTTCGCAAACCCTGAGGAGAAATGAAGTCCACAGGAGTGTTTTCTGATAGACGGTTTCTGCGAGCAGGTTGAGTAACCTGTTGTGTTCTTCGTGTGCTGCTGGAACCCCTTAGGCACTGGAGCCTCTCATTCGTTGTTTCTTTTCCACGGCATTCATCACGCCTATTTTTAGCTGCCCTAGATCGAGTGCGCTTGTTGTATACTCGCTGGTTTCCCTGAGGAATGTTTGCTTGAGCATCTCGAATACACGCTCTTCGCTCTTGAGTGGTAGGTAATATTCCACAGCGCTCTCCTCGTTGCTCTGTGTTGTGTTCTACGTAGTTTCGTTTAATAGGTGATGCTAATCCTCGAATAGATTTGCGGTACTCCTGCATGCATGTACGCCTGTCGTTAGCATTTTTTTCATGAATACAGGTTGTCTTTAATACATCACGTGCACGAGAAATACTTCGCTTGAATCCTCTCGGTGAGCTATTGCCAACAGAACCAAAATGAATTGCAGCTTGTGCAGGTGGAACTGCGCTGACGAAGAGTGCAAATACGGCAGTTAGAGCAATGATCGATCGAAAGAATTTCATGAAAGAAGGAGGAAGGTCAGATGTAGTATACGCTTCTTATATGTAAAAAGTATTTGACGTAGTGAGATGTTTCACAGTTTGCCTAATTATCAATCGCTCTCCTGAATTCTTTAATCTCAGATCTTTTCTTTTTTTCCTCGAGCATTTTCTCTTTTGACTTGCGCGATCTTCGCTGTTTTTGTTTTTGGATCTTGTGTCGCTTTTGTCCTATTTCTGACTGCTTCCCTTTTTTGTGTTCTTCTACTTTTACTACGAGTAATTCCCACGCTTCTTTACGGTTACGCAGAAGTCCTTTGTGGTGATGGTATCGAACATCAATATCAGTAGGCTCATGATGTAGCTCCACGCAGTTGGTGGACTTGTTAACGCTCTGTCCTCCGTGCCCACTACCACGCGTAAAGCGTTCTTCGACATCTTCGGGATTAAATTTGATCTCTTTGGCAATTACTTGGAACTTGTGGCCGATTTCTATGGGGAAGTTCATGTGTGCATAGTAGCAGATCAGAAAAAGACGGGTAGCTCGTGCCAACCCGTCTCTAACTGTTTCCCCAATAGTCTTTTCTGTATCAATTAGTTTTGTGACTGCTCACGTGCTGCCTCTCGTACACCAAAGACGCATTCACGTAGCTCTTCATTGTCATCAATCTCTAAGCAAGTTCTCAATTCTGCTCGAAGGTCTGCACTGGTATGGATACCACCACGACGCCTTCGATTTTGGAATCTGTTAAATGCTTTTGGGTGCTCTTCTTGGAATTCACCACGAATAGTTCCACGTGCTTCCTTAGTACATGCGCGCCACTCGTCAGTGTTTTCACGTTCGCCACATGTTTCTACAATATTTGAACGAAACTTGTGACCAATCTTTTGTCCACGACCTCGATGCTCTGGCATCTCAAGACCGTTTTCATTAAATACTTCTTCGGCACATGTCTTGGCGGCCTCGTGGTCACCAGCGTTATCTTCACGACATGCCTTGAGGTCTTCACGTACATCCTCTGGGATGTCCTGCTTCTGTCCGTCGTGTTGTCCACGACGTTGTCCACGGCGACCGTGGCCTTCTGGCTTCTCAATACCGTACTGTGCAAAGACTGCATCAGCACATGCTTTGCGGTCTTCTCGTTCTTCATTGTTATCACGACACGCCTCAAGAGCAGTTCGTACTGCTTGGCGGTCTGTATCATCGAGGTCTCCAAATGGACCTTGAGCTCCAGCTAGAGGAGCGACTGCGAGGGTGAGTCCACCCATAAGGGAAAGGGATAATAGTCGTTGTGCGGTAGTCATATATAAAGGGGTAAGAAGTAGAAATGACATTTGCACTGTCGGGGTATATGACGGACGAACTTCGGAACTCTTACAAAAATTACAAATTATAGCTCTAAACAGGTATTTAGAAGGAAATCACTTTCTTCTCAGAGTTTCTATGTAAGAATAGGTAGGTCTATACGTCATATATGCCGATGACTATCAAAAGCCACCCTGGGGCCGATGCCGATTTTGCCACTGCGTACGATGAGTTCGCTGATGCAATTTTTCGTCATTGTTGTTACAGATGCTTTGATAGAGAACGAGCAAAGGAATTGATGCAGGAGGTATTTATGAAAGCGTGGGATTATCTCGTTGCTGGGAAAGATATCGATAACGTTCAAGCGTTCTTATATAGAACTGCCAATAATATTTTGGTTGATGAAGCACGCAGAGCAAAAAAGAGAACAGTAGTTTCGTATGAAGATATGGAAGAGAGCGGTTTTGAAATTGAAGGAGAGGACGGAAGAGATCAGGGGCGTGTCTTTGATGCGAAAGCTATTGCACAAGTGCTTCATGAATTAGAAGAGCCTTACAGAGCTGCCATTATCATGCGGTACATAGATGAGTTATCTCCTAAAGAGATAGCAGAGCTCTTAAATGAAACTGCCAATGTTGTTTCTGTTCGCCTTAATAGAGGCATGAAAATGTTACGTACGATTCTTGCGACCTATGGATAAACTTACCAAGCAATTCTTCGGCGATGCAAAGCGTATGCAACTCTCCTCTCAGGAGAAGGCACTGCTATGGCAGGGGATCTCTACCTTCGCAAGTGCAAAGCAGATCAGTTTAAACTCGCTCGAAAAAGCAGAAGGCTTTGAGGCGATTGCCGCACACATGCGTAAGAATCCACTAGAAGAGACTGCGACTGTAGCACTGTTTAGCTGGATGCATTTCCATAAGCTAACAGCCAGTGTTCTTATTGCTCTTATTATTGTTGGAGGAGGTGGAGGTGGTGTGGCATATGCTTCACAGGCAGCAGTTCCTGGGGATACGCTTTATTCTATAAAGGTTGATGTTACTGAGCCGCTAATAGATGCAGCACTTTCTTTTGATCCTGAGCGAAGGGCAGAGTGGGGAAGGCGTAGAATTAAGCGTCGCTTAAAAGAAGTCGAACATCTTTCTTCTACAGAAGAGTTCACTCCCGATAGACGTGCACGTTTGGAGGAGCGCATAGAATATCGTATGGCAAAACTGCAGGAGCATCTGGATCGTGTCCCAGAGGATCACCGTGTTGTCATGCAAGATCGTGTGGATGATGTGATGATGCGGCATCAAGAATTTCTTATAAAGATAGAGGATGGAGCGGTGAGCATAGAAGAAGTACGGGCATTTAATGATCATGTTGGGGGAGTACGCAATCGTGCACGTGAGAAGTGGGAGAGGAAAGCTCCACCACCTATGATAAATCGTGAGCATGTACCAGAAGAGATTCGCAAAAAAAGAGAAGAATTGGGGCGTCCAATAGACCGAATGCCACCTCCTCACGAGAGGAAACTGGACCGACTCGATAGTAAATTGCCCCTAAAACACCCATTGCGCAAGGGCAGAGATGCACAGGGTGAACGTGAAAAAGCACCTCGACCACCTCGTCAGGGGCAGCATCGATAAAATAGGAGATATCCGCTATGCAAAGGGCAAAAGTCTTTGTTAAATCTTCTGTATTTTTAGGCCCCTTGCTGAAACACTTAATTCTGTCAATTGGCTTTCTGCATAAAAAAACTGTACTAATTTGCCAATTTAGACTTGCGGGGTTGACTGAATTATCCGTAGAATTCGGTTCGTTATTACTTCCTACCACTCCTACTTATGAGTTACGTAGTAGCTTCCAAGCTCAAAGAGCTAGTTAAGAAGCACGGTATGATGTCTTCTGGTGACCTCTCAGACGCAGTTTCTGCAAGTCTTGAGGCATCTGTTGCTAAGGCATGTGACCGCGCAAAGGCTAACGGTCGTAAGACTGTTCGCTCTGAGGACCTCTAGTCCACTTACACAGCGAATCAAAAGGACTCCTTTGGGAGTCTTTTTTGATTCCTATTTACTTCTCTTGAGTTCCGCATCAATGAATTGTTGAATGTCTCCGTCGAGTACGGCGTCTGTGTTTCCAGTCTCGATGTTTGTGCGTAAGTCTTTCACCATCTGGTACGGGTGTAATACGTACGACCTAATCTGCTGACCGAAGTCTGCACTTTTGCTTGCACCTTTTAATCCTTCTTTTTGCTCAGCATCCTCTGAGCGCTTTTTTTCTAGCAGCATTGCTCGTAACATATTCATTGCACGTATTCTGTTTTGTTGTTGGCTGCGTTCACTTTGGCAGGCAACAGCAAGACCTGTTGGCTCATGGGTAATACGTACGGCACTGTCGGTCTTATTTACGTGCTGCCCTCCAGCTCCGGAAGCTCGGAAGGTATCGATGCGTAGGTCTTTCTCTTCTAGTTCTATTTCGGTTGTCTCGGTTATCTCGGGTAGAACTTCTACCAAGGCAAAGCTTGTCTGTCGGAGGTTCTTTGCATTAAATGGGGAGAGGCGAACGAGCCGATGTGTACCACGCTCACACTGCAAAAATCCGAAGGCGAATTCTCCTTGGATATGAATCGTTGCTGACTTGATACCAACTTCCTGCCCGTCTGTTTTTTCGACAAGCGTTGCTTCCCAGCCTTGGCGTTCGCAGTACCGCAAATACATTCGCATGAGCATTGCAGCCCAGTCTTGTGCATCTGTTCCTCCTGCACCTCCACTGAGAGTGATGTAGGCATTGTTCATATCGAACTCACCACTTAAGTAGAGGCCGATCTCCACTTCTTTCCATGTGTTTTCTAGTGCTACGAATTCTTCTTCGAGAGCAGGTAAATCCTCTGCAGTTGATGCCTCTATCATTTCCAAGAGACCATCAGTCTCTGAGAGAAGGGTACTTACAGGTTCCCACTGCTTTTTTAGACTTTTCAGTTTTGCAAAAAGCGCATTAGCAGAAGATTGATCGTCCCAGAGGTTTGGGTCTTGGGACTGCTTTTCTAATTCTTCTATGAGTTTTGGTATACCTCTTTCCTCAAAGACTGTCCTTCCCTGTGTTCAGCGCAGCTTGTAGTGCTGTGATTTTATTGAGTAGTTCTTCCACAGTGGAAGGGGGGAGGTAAGTAATTGCTTCTATTATAGCTGCTGCTAGCGGATTTCCCTATAGCTGTTGTAATTTTTTACAACACATTTCTTGATATATGCAAATCATCTCCATGGAAAAAGACTCTCTTTTGCGCTATAATAAGAGGAAACCAATATAAAAACCTTGAATACCCAACGTCACAGTTTCGGCGACATTGCAAGACGCACAGCGTTCTCGTTCTTTCTGTTTTCACTCGTGCTTACTGCACTCCTTGCACTCTCTTGGTATTTGCTTGTTCCTGAGCTTACGAGAGTGGAAATTGGCGGTACCGTGCGCGGTTTGCAAGAGCTTAAAGCGTACAAGACAGATCTCGAAGGTCAGATTCTTACTATGGAAGATCAGAGAGGATCTTTTCTTCTTCCGGTAAATCACGATCTTTATGAGAGACTAAAAGGACTCAAGGATGAACGACTCGTGTTCCAGAAGCTTCGGAAAGAAATCCGTCAGGTGATTGTCGATCTTATTCCAGGACGAACAGACATCGTTGTGATTTCTGGATTCTACTTTGATGCCACAACAAACATAGGAGAGATTCGTGGAGAGGTTACTAATGTTGGACCTCGTTCTATGACAGTACTGGCACAGTTTGTAGAGGACATCGGTGCTATTGATATGGTAACGAATGTAGAAACATCAAGGTACACAAGACAAGAAGGTGAGAACGGATCGTTCTATTCACCATTTACTTTACGTATTTCAGTCCGATGATAAGTTCTGCATTCAAACGTTTGGCTGCACTTCATCCTATCCTTCTTTTTGGAACAGGATCTGGACTCATGGTGATTGCTGGCATGTTGATGTACGCACATATCCAGACAATTATTCAGGTGAGAGATGTCTCTGTTCCGATTGTTGGACAGCTTCCACAAATGGAACGCAGGCTTGCAGCACTCACACAGCAGATTGAACTTACTGAGCTACACTCCGCAACGCGCATTGGTTCTCAGCAAGAAAAAGTAGAAGTGTATGCACTGCCAGAAGAGACAAATGTAAGTCGCGTCGTTGCGACATTCGAAGTGATTCGTGATGTACTTACACGTGATGGCTTACTTGCTGAGATGTCTAATCTTGATATTTCTGAACCTGTAAAAAGAGATGATGGATCTACTTCTCGAACTGTATCTGTAGAGTTTGCCGCTCACGAAGATGGTTTAAAAACCATTATGCTTCTCGTACAACTCTCTGGTCTTTTGACTGTCGGTGATGTGTTGACTGAAGAAGAGGTAGAATTACTAGTGGATCGTATTGAACAAGAGAACCCATCTGGAATCGTAGCGCTCGAGCAGTTTTTGACTGCAGATCTATTGCGATATGCAGAGAACTCGAAGACGTATGAAGAGCAACTAAAGAGGTCATTTAGTTCGATGACTTTCTTAAACTTGTTTGAAAATGTTCTACGTACTTCTCTTTTGCGTGATGTAAAATCACTCCTTCGCAGTGACTTAGGAGAGATTCTTAGTGGATATAAATTGTGGCCATTACAGCTTATGGCTATCGAAGAAGTTTCTATGAAGCCTGGGGATGCCCCAAAGTGGCAGAGGTTGGGACTGACATTATTAGTGTTTAGCGAGGAATCTTAAAGCCTATTTCTTGACAGAGCACTGCTTCAGAGCATAAATTCCTCTTTGTTAATACACTACCCCAAGCCCACCCTGCAGAAACGTCGTAAACACATCCCGGTAAAGAAGAAGGAAAAGAGACCACGAATCAACGAGGAAATCCGTGCCCCAGAGGTTCGACTTATTGATGGTGAGGAATCTGTGACTATGACAGTAGCAGCAGCACTAGAACGTGCCCAAGAAGAAGAATCTGACCTTATTGAGATCTCTCCTAAGGCAACTCCTCCAGTGGTAAAGATCACGGACTTTGGACGCTATATGTATCAGTTACAGAAGAAGGAGCAGAAACAGAAGGCACATAATAAGCAGACAGAGGTAAAGATGCTTCGATTCTCTTTTCGTACAGAGAAGCATGACCTCGATCGTATCCTCGATAGAGCGAGGGAGTTTCTCTCAGAGCGTCACTTAGTGAAGCTTGTAGTACGTCTAAGGGGTCGAGAGATGACTAACAAAGACTATGCTCGTCAGAAGCTCGCAGGGCTTGTAGAAGAGCTCATGGACGTCTCTGAGGTAGAACAGGAGGTGAAGCCACAAGGAAACCAGTTTACGGCTATTGTTCGCCCAAAGAGAGGAGAGAAAGGATAGCCCACAGAAAACCAGCTAAAATAGTACTATATTGCTTGAAAAAGGCGATTTTACCTATAAACTGCTCCCGATGCCTAAACAGAAGAGTCACAGCGGCGCTAAAAAACGGGTCAAAAAGACCGGTTCAGGCAAAGTTGCAGTAAAACGCAACAGCCGAAACCACCTCTTGCTCCAAAAGAGCACCCGCCAAAAGAGCCTAAACCGCACTCTTATTACTGAAAAAGGCGATACTAAGAAGCTTAAATCCCTCCTTCCCTACCTCTAGATGCGAGTAAAGACTGGTTACATACGAAGTCGGCGTCACAAGAAAATTCGCAACCTTGCGAAAGGATACCGTGGGATGCGTAACTCTACATTCAAGAAGGCGAACGAAGCGGTGATGAAGGCAGGACAGCACGCTTACATCGACCGTAAAAAGAAGAAGCGCACATTCCGCGCACTCTGGATTACGCGTATTAACGCAGCTGTTGCAGAGCATGGTATGAACTACTCACGCTTTATCAAGGCTCTTAAGGATAAGAACGTAGAGCTCGACCGTAAGGCACTCTCAGAACTTGCAGTAAATGACCCTAAGGTCTTTGCAGCAGTAGTAAAGGCGGTTGCGTAGTCTTGATAAATCATACCGAAGAGGTATACCGTATTTGTAATGTCTAACCCTGCATCCAAATCCTCTGAACGTTTTGTCATCGCTTTTACAAGTTTGTATGTGTTAGCCGCTTCTGTTTTTTATGTTCAGAATAGAAACTGGGAGTTTATATTGTATGTCTTTGTGGTGATAGTTGCAGGTCTACTGATAAAAAATATTCATAGTAAGGTACATTTTTCTACAGGTATTTTGTGGTGCCTTTCTATCTGGGGGCTTATGCACATGTTAGGAGGATTGATTCAGATTCCTATCTCTTGGCCACACAATGGGGACAGCACAGTGCTGTATAGCCTGTGGTTGATACCAGACTACTTTAAATATGATCACTTAGTGCACGGATATGGGTTCGGTGTGTGTACGTGGGTGTGTTGGCAGGTGCTACGTCCTATTGTTACTGGAACACATGAATATGTATCAGAAATTGTTCTCGCAGTCCTCGCAGCCAATGGACTCGGGGCATTTAACGAGCTGATAGAATTCTTTGCGGTACTGATTATCCCGAGTACGAATGTTGGTGGGTACATCAATACAGGATGGGATCTTGTATTTAATCTCATCGGATCACTAATAGCCGCATGTATTATTTGGTTCGGTAAACCAATTGATATCGATCTCCAGAAGAATTAGCTCTGCTTCTCTTTCTTTTGCAGCTCTTGCTCTTCGAGTGATGCTTTAATACGCATGGTCGCAATGATTCCTGCACGCTCAGATTCATCAAGTTTCATCTTGATGTATTTAACAGTCTCTTCGAGGTCTGGGATCATCTTGTGTTCCAAAGCATTTACACGACGACGTGTTGTCTCAAGCTCGATTGCCATAGCTTCTGCTTGCTTCTCTATTTGTGCGAGATTGATGAGTACTTCGAATACTTGTTCAAGTGCTTCTACAGCTTCATCAAACATTGCGTTGGTTCCTGCATATCCGTAAGACTTAATGGTTCCTTCTTTAGAAATCGTAAAGTTTGGGATCTTCACACTCATGACGCTCTTGGTTTCTACTTCCAGTTCGATCTTTGCTTGTGGGCTGCTGAGCGCGTTCTGGAGCTGTGCATCTGTCATCCATGCAGAAGCTGCAAGGAACTTCTTAAACACGTTTCCAAGCTCTTCCTCGACCTCTTCACGGAGTGTCTTTGCCTGTCTGACAATACCCATAAACTGTTGCATCAGTCCGTCTTGTTTGTCCTTCAGGAGCTTGTGACCTCGCTTAGAAGACTTATGTCTCCTCTTGAGTTCCATGAGGGCCATGCGTGTTGGGTTGACGTTTAAGAGAGCCATAATTAGCCTTTGGAAGGGGTAGGATTCTTTTTAAGTTCTGCGTAGAGCGCTACGGTACACACCATAAAGAAGACACCAGCGAAGGCATCGACAAAGTCTGTGAGTACTGCAGCGAGCGTAACAAGACGCTCATCAATTGTTGTTGTAATTGCGACGATAATGCCATCGATAATTCCTACAGGAATAAAGATGCAGATTGCGATGAGCATAAGAGGCCAAAATACCTCCCACGTTCTTCCTTTTACAAAGTCTTTACTCTTATCGAGCACTGGGCGCCCGTAGGCAACTTTTCCTTCTTCAATGAGCATGATGTCGTAGAAGATTGTGCGTACGGAGTAGATGATTCCAGGAACGATGAGAAGCACACACCAAAGCAGTGTGATGATTCCTCGTAAGATTTCTAGTAGTGCTAGTGGTCCAATAAATTTGTATCCTTCTTTGCGTACCGCTTTAAACGAAGTGCGGTTGCGTCCAGCAGGGCTACTTACCAATCGCTTCGCAACAGTAAGTACACATGCCTGCCCCCAGAAGAGGAAGAAGAACAGTGCAACGAGCAGAGGAACAAAGAGTGCAATTTCCATCGCAGTAAATGATGCGAGTTTCACGCCGTCTACATCCAATCCTTGTGCACCTGCCTCTGCAACACCGATCATTCCGCTTAGTGCATCCATGAATGCAATCGGAAGGAAGAACATCCAGAAAGCGATTTCATTGAGCACAGGTTGCTTCTTGTAGAAGCTCCAAGATGTGCCGATGATAGAAAGTGGAGAGATCATATAGAGATTTATGCAGTTACTGCTTCAGCAGCTTCTTTCTTTTTCTTCATGTAGGTTTCAATCTGTGCAGGCTTAACACGCTTGAGCTCTGACCGTGGAATCTCTGTAAGGAGGTCCCAACCAATGTTGAGTGAATCAAAGATAGAACGGTTCTCGTTTTCTCCTTGTGTGATAAATTCTTTCTCGAATCGATCTGCAAACTTAAGGTACGCCTTGTCAGTATCTGAGAGAGAGGACTCTCCAAGGATAACTGCAAGTTCACGTACTTCTACACCACGAGCGTAACATGCTGTAAGTTGCGCATCCATTCCACTGTGATCTTCACGTGTAACACCTTCTCCTTGAGCCTTACCTTTAAGACGTGAGAGAGATCCCATAGGGATAACAGGTGGGAAGATGGTTTTCTGGTGGAGTCCACGGTCGAGACGAATCTGTCCCTCCGTAATATATCCTGTAAGGTCAGGAATTGGGTGAGTAACATCATCTTCTGGCATAGTAAGGATCGGAATCTGAGTGATAGATCCTTTCTTTCCTTTAATACGTCCAGCTCGCTCGTACAAAGTTGCAAGGTCCGTATAGAGATAACCTGGGTAACCACGTCGACCTGGAACTTCTTTTCGCGCAGCAGAGATTTCTCGAAGCGCTTCACAGTAGTTGGTCATATCTGTAATGATCACTGTTACGTGATAGTCCTTTTCGTATGCAAGGTATTCAGCTGCAGTAAGTGCAAGACGTGGAGTAGCGATACGTTCTGCTACTGGGTTGTCTGCAGTGTTAAGGAAGAGAACCGCACGGCTAAGAGCACCTGTTTTTTCGAACTCGTTTTTAAAGAACTGTGCTTCTTCAAAGGTTACTCCCATCGCTGCGAATACCACTGCGAACTTGTCATCCTTCTCTACAGTCTCTGCTCCTTTTCCTTCTGCAACTTCTCCTTCTGTAAGCACACGAGCCTGACGAGCGATTTGTGCTGCAAGCTGAGCGTGCGGTAGTCCTGCTCCAGAGAAGATCGGAAGCTTCTGTCCTCGTACAAGTGTGTTGAGTACATCAATGGTAGAGATACCTGTTTGGATAAAGTCATCTGGGAAGTCACGAGATGCAGGGTTGATCGGTGCACCGTTAATATCGAGCTTCTTTTCTGGAACGATCTCAGGACCGTTATCCATTGGCTTACCAGATCCGTTAAAGATGCGTCCGAGCATATCTTCGGAGACACCAAGTTCGAATGTGCGGCCAAGGAAGCGAACCTTTGTTCCTTCTGTGGTTGCCCCCTGAGCGGACTCAAAGAGCTGTACGACTGCAAGTCCCTCTCGAGACTCCAGTACTTTACCAAGACGCTTAGAGCCGTCGGTAAGTTCAATTTCGCAGAGTTCATCGTATGCAACGCCTTCTACATCCTTAACCATAAGGAGTGGACCGGCGATGTCGTGAACTGTTTTGTAAGCGGTAGACATAATAAGAGTTGGAAAGTTGGAGATTAGAGGGAGGAAATTTGGGAACGGATAGTTTCATCAAGTTTGTTAAAGCTCTCTTCGACTTCTTCTTCTGGGAAGAAGCTGGCTTGAGCAATCTCTTCTTTTACAGGAAGTTCCTGTAGCTTTTTAAATTCGAAGTCTTCTTGAACAATTACTGGCTCTGCCATATCGGCAAATGTAAGGATCGACTTAAGAAGACGGTACTGCTTTTGAAGAGAGCTGTAGGCATCTACTGGGTCGAATCCGTTTTGGAACAAGAAGTCTTCACGAATCATTCGTGCAGTCTCCATAGTAAGTTGTTCTTTTGGTGAGAGTGCATCCATACCAACGAGACGTACGATTTCTTCGAGCTTGCTTTCATCCTGCAAGATCTCTTGAGCACGTCGGCGGTTACTTGCGAAGTCTTCTGCAATTTCTTTTCCGTACCAACCTTCGAGGTTGTCTGCATACAGTGTGTAGCTCTGGAGCCAGTTGATAGCAGGGAAGTGACGCTTGTAAGCAAGCTTCGCATCCAATGCCCAGAACACTTTAGTCACACGAAGTGTGTTCTGTGTAACAGGCTCGGAGAAGTCTCCTCCAGGAGGGGACACCGCACCAATAACAGAGAGAGATCCTTTTCGGCTGTCGCTACCTGCACACTCCACAATACCTGCACGCTCGTAGAATCCTGCTGTGCGAGATCCTAAGTACGCTGGGTATCCTTCTTCACCTGGCATTTCTTCGAGACGTCCACTCATCTCACGCATAGCTTCTGCCCAACGTGATGTGGAGTCGGCCATGAGCGCTACATCGTATCCCATATCACGGTAGTACTCTGCAATAGTGATACCGGTGTATACAGATGCTTCACGAGCAGCCACTGGCATGTTCGAAGTGTTGGCGATCATGATTGTTCTCTTCATCAGAGGCTCTCCTGAGTTTGGATCTTTAAGGTGAGGGAACTCTGTAAGTACTTCAGTCATCTCGTTACCACGCTCTCCACAACCGATGTACACAATCACCTGCGCGTTACAGTACTTCGCAAGAGATTGCTGTGTCACAGTTTTTCCAGCTCCGAAAGGTCCTGGAATCGCACCAGATCCTCCACGAGCAATAGGGAAGAGCATATCAAGTACGCGCATTCCAGTGATCAGTGGTTCGCTCGGAATAAGCTTTCCCTGCACAGGGCGAGGAATACGAATCGGCCACTTCTGGAGCATCGCTACTTCGTGCTTCTTTCCATCTGCGTCTTTAATAACAGCGATAACTTCTTCGATCGTAAAGTTTCCCGACTTCACTTCTTCAACTGTTCCACTTAGGTTTGGTGGAACCATTACCTTGTGTTCGATTAGCGTTGTTTCTGGAACAGTTCCGAGAATGTCACCACCTGACACTTCGTCACCAACAGAAGCTGTAGCAGTAAAGTCCCACTTAGCGCTGCGGCTAAGACCAGGTACTTCGATACCACGAGTAATAAATGGGCTCTGTGCTTCTTTTTCGATGAGCTCTAGCGGACGCTGGATTCCATCGTAGATAGAAGTAAGAAGACCAGGAGCAAGCTCTACAGAGAGCGTGTTTCCAGTAAGCTCTACAGGCTCACCTGGTCCAATACCAGATGTTTCCTCGTAGACCTGAATAGAGGCTTCTTCACCGTGAAGTTCGATAACTTCACCGATGAGTTTCTCTTTCGAGACTTTTACAACCTCGTACATTTTTGCATCGCTCATCCCGTTGGCAACAACGAGCGGTCCTGCGACTTTGGTAATGGTGGCTGTCTTAGACATTATAAGAAGTGGGAAAAATTATTGATTACAATTTATAGAATTGACTGCTCTGCTTCTTCGGGATCTTTCGATAATCTCAGTGACTACTCCATCAACAAAACCTTCTTGCACAGCATCCTTTCGTTGCTCTGATGCCTTACCAAAGAATCCGAGCATTCCTGGTGCACTGACTAATGGAGATTGCGTAGGCCTATCTGCTTCTGCTCTGCGTAGCGTTGCTTCAGCAATTGTGTCTAATGCCGACTGTTCCATAGAGAGAGATTTGCTCATAGTTATTGGAGAATATCGGAACCGACTGCGCGTTCGACAATGCGCTTGAGGCGTTGCAAACCGTAGCCGGTTGCTCCTTCGTGTGAAGGAAGCGGGATAATAGCGGGCAAGGCCCCCTTGGCGAGCTTCTTCTCATCATCTGGAGAAATACCGCCAGCGAGGTCTTCGGTAATAAATATAATTGCGTAGGTGTTTACTTCGATACCACGTTCGTCTTCACGTCGTTCCCTCTTTAGCTTCAGAAGTTGTTCTACAGCTTCTACTGGAGACTCAACAGGGATTACATCCACACCAAGCAGAGAGAACCCTGCAACTGCATCACGGGAGCCGACGATAGCGGTCTTGTATTTCATTAGAGTACGTAGTGAGAGGCAGACAAAAATGGTGGAAGCATGAGCTTAATTTCTTGAGGGCTCATGTTTGCACGCTTACCAATGAGTAACACTCTCAGGAGTCTCATCTGACTTTGAGCAAGTGCTGCAAAGGCGAACACCGGTTCGATGCTGAGTGGAACATTCCACATGTGTGCAATGTCATCGGCTGTTACTTTGCTGAGTGCGTGTTCTACTGCGTTAGAATCTCCCACTGCCTTGCGTACATTCTCTGCAAGTTCGTAAGGAAGAGTAGATCGATTTATTGCACTGACGATGCCAGGTACACCTTTGGTAAGTGCTGCAGGAGGAATACTTCCTCCTTCTATAAGATCATCAGCATTTCTTAGTGCTGTGCGAATATTACTGAGGTCGATCTTGTGTTCGACATAAGTTTTTAACGCTTTAGATCCGCTCGCACGAGCAAGGGAAAGTTGAACAGTTGCAATGTACTGCGCTACTGCACTGTCGATGGACTTTGGAGTTACCTCCTTCATAGCTTTTACAGTCTTCACAAATTCTGTGAGGTGAGATGGAAGCGTTCCGATTTCACCTTCATTAACGAGTGCTTCTAGAGCATCTGCTCCGTAGGCAGTCATGGCACCTGTAGGCTTTGTGCTTACTGCAGATGTTAGTCCGTGATGTGCTTTAAGTAGATACGAAAGCATAGGGGAGTCTTCTTCGAGCCAGAGAATATGGAAGGCAGGTTTCTTACTTTCTGGGGCCATAATTTCTACCTCTTCTCGTACCCATGCTCCTATCGCAAGAAGGATTTCGTCACTCTTCTTGAGTCCCTGTTCTATAGGGTTCGTAAGTTTGAGTTCTGTCAAAATAGACTCTGCTTCTGGGAGGTTCGCAGCACCTAGTAAGCGATCTCTATCGCTAGCCGTGAGCAGCAACTGCTGCAATACACCGGTGCGCCCAGAGGCGTACGCGAAGTGTTGGCCGATAACAGACTGCAATGCGCTCATTAGAAGAGAATTTTGGAAGTAGCTAATTCATGTGAAGGACGTACAACGTGCTCCATGAGATGCTCAAAGGTAAAGTCTTGCTCTTCTTTGTCAGAGACAAAGAGGAAACCTCCTTTAGCATTGGTTGGCTTTTCGATACGGAACTGTTCTGACGGACAAATCTTTTTTAGGAGATCTGCGTGCTTGCTACTTGGGTGGATAACACCCTTGTTTTTAATACGCTTGAGACAAGAACGGAGCAGTGGCTCTATTTCTTTGTCATCAACTGCACTGAGTTCTTTTGATGCAGTTGCAAACACGTTATCAAGGAGTTCCTTTTTCTTAGCAAGTACCGCATTGCGCTTTTGTGCATGTGCATGCGTGTGAGCCTTTGCGGATAGCTGATCCATCTTTTGCTGTTTGCTGACGGCAATTTCTTGCTTCTTCTTTGAGAGATTGCGTTCGCTTTCCTCACGCATTTGTGTGAGTGCGCGTTGGTGCTCTGTACGAGCAGAGGCAATCTGCTTGTCAGCTTCGGCGGTGATGGCAGCGAGAATATCTTGTAAAGCCATGACGTAAGGTTGGGAGTTAAATGAGAGAAGACTTACACAACTGGGATGATTCCTACCTTGAAGCTGTTAAGCATGAAGAAAGAAATCAAGAATCCAAGAAGAGCGTATGTCTCAACAAGAGCGGCCATAGTAATAACACGACCTGTAAGCTTGTCGTCTTTAGCAAGCATGTGCATACCAGCAGCACATACCTTCGCCTGGTAAGGAGAAGATGTGAGGCAAGTAATAGCAACAGGCAATGCAGCTGCAAAAAGAATAACACCCTGTGAAAGAGAGATAGCAACTGAGCCATCAATTACAGGACCGTAGTTAAAGATGAATAGTAGTGAGATAACCATTCCGTAGAGCCCCTGAGAACCAGGAAGCACCATAAGAGTGATAACCTTACCAGCGAGTTCAGGCTTCTCTGTAAGAAGACCTGCACCTGCTTGACCAGTCATAGAAACACCAAGGATAGAACCAAGGCAAGAAAGGAAGGTAGCCATTGCAGCACCAATGAAGGCAAGTGCAAGACCCCATTGCACAGCACCAGCAACAGAAGATGTTGGGTCTTGTGCGAGTACAGCTACTGGAGCGAAAGCAACAGCTGCTGTGATAAGTTTGTAAGATGTTTTCATGGGAAAACGTGGGAAAGTAAGAAAAAAATATTTGACTAAATTGATCGGCGGAATGGAGAAAACTCCTTTCCACCACCTTCAAAGAACTGAGAAAAGAACTCAATGAATTGAAGACGACCTGAGTGAATGAAACTTCCAAGCGTATTAAGAGCAATGGATACCATGTGCCCAGCAAGGAAGATCACAATAATAACAGGGACACCCAACCACACAGGGAAGAGGTTTCCGAGTTCGACTGCTACCTGATTGATAGCTGCAGCAATCGCACCAGTTACCAGCCCGAGGGCTAGAATACGTAAGTAACTGAGGCCATTGCTGATCATACCGATAATAAAGTTAACAGATCCTAGTAGTCCTGAGATTGGACGCAAGAACCACTTCGCACCGTGTCCTTTACCCCATATCATTAGTCCGATAGCACCGTAGAGAATGTACTTTGCGATCTCGGCCATCTCTGCAGGGGCAAATGCCAAGAACAAAATAGATCCCAAGAGAATGTGCGAGGTAAAGTCGACCCAGAATGCTTCTACTTTTTTGCCATGGATCCATTTGTGCATTCCTGCGAGGAACATCCCAAAGAAGAGGTGTGTTACACCGAGTGCAAGTGAGAGGTTTTGCAGGAAGTCGATACCAGACTGCTTACCGAGGTTCCAGATTTGTCCTTTAAAGAGTAATCCTTCTGCTCCTTGCTTTGTAAGGAAGGCAGGAACCTGCTCTGGAGTTAACCCAAGCCATCCTCCGAATGGAATTGAAACAAAGAATGTCATTACTCCACCAAAGAATAAGAGCCATGGGAGCTTTGCTTCCTCAATAGATTTACGACTCTTTAGAAGATAAATACCAAAGATCAATGCAATGATTGCTCCGTATCCTGCGTCTGTAAGACAGAGTGAGAAGTACAGGATAAAGAATGGAGATAGAGCTGCTGTAGGGTCCATCTCATTACTAAGAGGAAGACCATACAGGCCGGTAACACTTTCGAATGGTGCCACAATCTTTTTATTCTTTAGGAGTACTGGTACCTCTTCTCCTTCGTCTGCTTTTACTTTAATAAGAGCGATTGCAGGGTTGAGTTTTTCAAGTTTCTTCTCTACTTCTTCCATGCGACTTGCAGCCATCCACCCGAGAAGGGTCACGGTAGAGTCTGTTGCAGCCATTGATTCACGTACTTCTTGCTTTTGGTCTAGCCAGTGCATGAAGAGTTGTACCTTTAGAAGGTTTGGGAGTTCTACGGCGAGCTTCTTTCTTGCGAGAGCGTTCTTTTCGATTGCTTCTTCTAGTGTGCGCTCTGCCATTGTTGCCTCTTCGTAACTTTGGCTAGGGGTAGACTCGAATCTTGGTAGTGTTACGTGTGTCCAACCAAGGCTCGTAGCTATCTCTTCGAATGTACGGAGATCTTCTTTCCAGATAATGGCTACGAATGCGATTTCACCTTCTTCTTTGTCTGATACTTTCTCTAGAACACTACGCTTTATACTTTGTGTCATAGAGTCTTGTAGTTTGTGCTGCGCTGCGGCTGGGAGTGTTCCAAAGATTCGTAATGTATTCTCTGATTCGTTTTGATCTTGAAGGTTTGCGTTTAGGTTTTTCCATGGAGCAAGGTCTGCACGAAGATCTTTGAGTTCTTGAATCTTGCGCGCTGCCTCTGTGTCTTCTTTTTCTAGAGTGTGTAGCTGAGACACAATGCCCTGCACATCTGTGTGCTTTGCAGCGTGAATAGTATCTTCTACTGATACTTTCTTATTACAGACTGCGAGTGTCTGCTTATCAGCAAAGTCTTTGAGTGTCGTTACAGCAAACGCTACTTCTGCTTCCTTATACTCTACTTCTGTGTGATCCAGTACCTGCTTCTCGGCTGCTGCTCGCACATCTATTACTCCTTCGTCGTGGAGCATAGAAATAAGGTCTTCTCGGAGAGAAGAGTGAGCAATTATGCCGACTTTTTGCATTTGTACGAGAACCATTACGCTTTAAAGAGAGAATCTGGATCTTTTGCGATAGTTACGAGCTCTTTTGCTGCGGTAGCTTCGTTTCCTTTTGACTGAGATTCGATGTCTTTTACATCGGATTCAGCCTCGTTTTCTGCCGCACTCAAAATTTGAGTGAGCTCTGTTTCACTGTATTTCTTTAAATCAGCCTTGGCAGCGGTTTTCATTTCCTCTGTTGCCTGTGCCTCTTTTTTGGCTACAGCTTGCGAAACTTCTTCTTTCTCCTTTTGCATACCAACGAGCTCTTTTTCGACGCGAGCCTTCTCACGTTTTTCGAGTTCTTGGATCTGAGTAAATGGAGAGGTCCCTGTTGAAGAATTTTGGGAGCCTTGGGTGGTTTGAGTAGGGTTCATAAGAGTTCTGGTAAATCTTGCGGACTCTACTCACAGTACGCAGAAAAATCAAGGCTCTAAGAGCCGTAATTGCTACTTCCTCTTCACCCTGATAAACCCAGAGGTATCTATGGTTTTAATACCTTTATCTTCCTTTTGGAGCTTATCGATAAGAAGATTGATACCAATGGCATCAGAGGCCATGTGAGAACACTGGATCATATTTACATGATGCTCTTTTGCGGCATCGAGGGTTTTCTCGGTAACGTGCATCGAAAGAATGGTTCCTACTCCTGCTTTGCTTTGGGCTACTAGCTGCTGTTCTGGACCATTGGTACCTCCAGTAAACTCTGTAGCGACAATCTTTCCTGGGCGACTTGTTGGGCTACCGTTTACGATAAGCGGTGGATTTCCCTTTTTGGCGTAATATTCGTATTCAGGGATTTTCATCAGTGCATCAATGATTTCACTGAGGTCTTCGAAGTTCTTAGAACAGATGTGCTTTTCCATAAATGCCCACACGAGGTTATCTGTGATGGTGTGGCAGCAAAATGCTGGAATATCCATAAGTTCTGCAGCACGCTCTGTTCTAAAGAGGTTATCTGCGTGAATAGATCTCCAGATTTTATCCATGCGAGGCTTTAGGTGTCCTTCGCTGTGGTTAACCGGAACTCCAGCCTTCGCAAGAACATCAACTTGGAGTGGCATAGACTTTTCGAGGTCTGCAAGTGCACGTCCCTCTGGGTGGTGAATAAAGAGGCAGTCGATCTTTTGTCCTTTTTCACGAAGACGATCTGCGAGCAACACTTCTGGTGTTTCGATATCGATACCCACCATGAGTACTTTTACTTCTTCTTTTCCACTGCCGTTAATAATGCGACTGTCTGAGTACGGGTTCCATGTTCGTTCTTCATCAAAAATATCTTTCCTCCAACCTTTTGCGTTCTTCATCGCCTCTTTTTGTTTTTTAAAGTAGCGATCAAAGTATTTTTTATCACGCACGTCGGCTTGCATACCAAGTTCTACAGCACGCTTAAACATTTTTTCGAGTTTCATAAAATTAGTGAGAATGAGTTGAGCTGATGATACAGAACCTACTACCCAATCACCACCTTTGCATCGGCAACAATCACATGTGTTTCGTGAACGAAGACAGGGTTTAAGTCGATGTCTTTAATTTGTGGGCACTCAGTAACCAACTGCGAAACAGTTTCGAGAAGAGTAGCTACGTGTTCTATATCTAGCTGCTTTCCGCCACGCATACCAAGAAGGAGATCCCAAGAAATAAGATCTTGTAGGAGGCGATAGGATTCTTCTTTGTCGATTGGCGCTATGCGAAAGGCAGTGTCGTTGAGGAGTTCTGTATATATTCCACCAAGTCCTGCCATCACTAGATGTCCGAAGGCTGCATCTCTGGTAGATCCAACAATAAATTCTTTTCCTGCTTCGAGATACTTTTGAATCAGTATCCCTCGGATGTCCGCTTCTGGATGATGCGTGTTTACATTGCTGTGTATCTCTTTCCATGCGGTGCGGACGTCTTCTTCTGTAAGGAGGTGTGCTCGCACTGCTCCAATATCTGTTTTATGCAGAATGTGTGGAGAGGAAATTTTCGCGATAACGGGATACCCAATTTCTGTTGCGATGGCGACTGCTTCCTCCTCTGTGGTCGCTACTTTTTGTGCAGGAAGAGGGATGTTATAGAGTTCAAATAGCTTCTGCACTGCATCTTCTGGGATAAGCCCTGTGTAGTCTCCAAGTAGCGCATTAGCTGATTTGGCACGTTTGGTGTCAGTTTGTACGTTTGTACTGTGTGCTTCGTGATGAGGAACTCTTAGTGCACCAAGCGCGGCAATCGCTCTCTCTGGTGTTTCAAAAGAAGGGATACCTGCCTTTTGAATAGTGAGCTTCGCCTCATGGACATGTTCATCTCCCATAAAGCTCGTGACCACTGGCATTGTGGTGTGTTTTTTCTGCCATTCAATAATAAGATTCGCGATATCTTTTACAGGAGTCATTACTTGTGGGGTGAGCAATATCGCCACTCCATCGATACCCGGGTCTTCGCCAACTGCTTTTAGTGCTGCTTCATATCTAGCAAGGTCTGCATCGCCAACAACATCAATAGGGTTTGATGTACTGGCAGCAGGTGGAAGAGCGCTTTGTAGTTCGTCTTCTATTTTTTTACTGAGGTGAGGCATTTCGAGTTTCGCTTTTTCTGCAGCATCCGTAGCCAAAATTCCTGGGCCTCCAGCATTCGTAATAATGGCAATGTTCGGAGAGGGAAGTGCAGGGGAAGTGCTGAGGGCTTCGAGAAGATCGACAAACTCCTCCATGTCGTGCGCGCGTACAGCACCACTTTGTGCACAGAGTGCATCGATAGAAGCATCGGTTCCTGCAAGTGCTCCAGTATGAGAGGCAGCTGCTTCGGACCCGTGTTGCGACACTCCAGATTTTAGAATCACAATTTTTTTTGTCGCCCCTACTTCGAGACAGGTTTGTAAAAACTCTCGTCCGTTTGTAATGCTCTCTAAATAAAATCCGATGACTGTCGTCTTTTCATCTTCGCCTGCAATCTTCAGAAGATCTGATTCGTTCATCACGGTCTTATTTCCGATACTTGCGATTTGCGAATACCCAATACCAAGTTCTTCCGATGCATCCATAACGGCTACTGCCATTGCGCCAGACTGTGAGATAAGTGCGACGGATCCTTCGGGTGGAAGGTGCACGGCAAACGATGCGTTCATGTTGTGGCTTGGTCTTAGAATTCCAAGACAATTAGGACCGATGACGTTCAGGTTTTTCTCTGTCGCTATCTTCTCGATTTCTTCTTCGAGTGCTTTTCCTTCTTTTGTTCCCACTTCCCCAAACCCTGCACTAATAATGACGATGTTGCTGATAGATTTTTCTGCACATTCATTCAAAACGATAGGGACAATCATTGCAGGAACAACAATCACTGCAAGTTCCACTTCTCCTTCTATGTCTTTTACGGATTTGTAGGATTTCTTCCCGAGGATCTCTTCGTGTTTTGGGTTGATAGGGTAGATATCTCCTGCGAACTTCTCTTCTATGAGGTTCTTCAAAATATCATGCCCCACCTTACCTTCTGTGGCACTGGCACCGACTATTGCTATGGATTTTGGCTCGAAGAGGCTCATTTCCTAATATTTTACAGTATATTCGCTATTTTCTCAATTGGGTAAGTCAGCGTACAATGCCTCTCGACTATGCCTTCTCTCCATATCATATACGCCTCCACGAGCGGTAATACCGAGCACGTGGTAGATACGCTAAAAGAGCACCTTTCTAGTGCTCAG
Organism: Candidatus Peribacter sp.; assembly: GCA_018652955.1. Classification (GTDB taxonomy): domain Bacteria; phylum Patescibacteriota; class Gracilibacteria; order Peribacterales; family Peribacteraceae; genus UBA2170. The sequence continues at coordinate 230,229 of JABIBA010000013.1, forward strand.
GCGGATCTGACGGTGACTGTTCAGAGGGCGGAAGAAGCAAAAGCAGATGACATAGAGAAGGGAGATGTACTGCTTCTTGCGTCATCTACCTGGAATTACGATGCTGTAGAAGGATATTTAAACATGCACATGCGGGAATTTCTGGAGAAGCGTGCGAAAGATGCAGACCTTGCAGGTAAGCCTGTTGGACTGATTATCTTAGGTGATGATAGATACTATTACACGGGCAGAGGAACTGAGAGGTTTATGCAGTATCTTATGAGCCATAATGGAAAGAGTTGTACTATGCCACTCATCATCATTAATGATCCGTATGGACAGGAAGAAAAAATCAGAGAGTGGAGTGAGAAGTTAATGACCTGTTTCAATTCTCAATCATGAGTCGTATTTCATTTAAAGTCACTGGCGCACAAGGACAGGGTATCAACTCTGTAGGTGAGATGGTGGCCAAGGGTCTTAAGCGTGCGGGGCACCATGTATTTGGTTACCGTGAATATAATTCTGTGATTAAAGGAGGACACAGTAGTTACCAGCTAGATATCTGTGACTGTCACATTGAGTCATCTGAAACCAAAGTCGATATGTTGGTGTGCTTAAACTACATCGGACTGAAGCGTGACCTTGGATCTATCAAAAAAGATGGAGTGCTGTTGCACCTTATTCCTGATTGGAAGTTCTCTGCGGAAGACCAAAAACTTCTCGACGATAATAATGTGAACGTGTTGTATCTTCCGATGGAAAAAATCTTAAAAGAACATGGCAGCAGGCCAATCGTTGGAAACATGTGTGTGACTGCTGTTGTCTGGGGACTTCTTGGTCGCAATTACGACACACTAAAAGACATGGCGGCAGAGCAGTTTGCACACAAGGGAGAAAAAGTGATCAAGTTAAATCACGATTTCATCGATGAAGGAAAGAAGTTTAAAGAAGAGAGTGCAAGTGAAGTAGTGATTGATGTACCTGCTGCTGATTCAAGTCGCACAGATGACCTACTCGTTACCGGAAGCGAAGCGATGGGTATGGGAATGGTGCACGCAGGGTGTCGCATGTACTGCGGATATCCGATGACTCCGTCTTCACCTCTGCTTAAGTACATTGCTGATAATCAAAACGAAACGAAGATGGTCGTAAAGCAGGCAGAAGATGAAATCACTGCGATGCAAATGGTATCGGGAGCTATGTGGATGGGGACGAGAGCAGCGACTGCTACTTCTGGTGGAGGGTATGACTTGATGTCCGAGACATTGTCTCTCAACGGGATTATCGAGAATCCTTCTGTGATGGTTTTGGCTATGCGCCAAGGTCCTTCTACGGGTCTTCCGACATGGAGCGGACAGGGAGATATGTTGCTGTCGATCTTTGGATCGCACGGAGAATATCCTCGCCTTGTGATGAGTGTGAGTGACGCACAAGATAGCTTTGATTTGATGCCAGAGGCCTTTAACTACGCTGAGGAATATCAGCTTCCTGTAACGATTCTCACTGATAAACACATTGCAGAGGGCTTATACATGCAGCCGCAGTATGACCTTAAAAAGGCAAAGATCCGCAGAGGAAATCTGGTCACAGATCAGAAGGAGCTCGATAAATTAGTCAGTGCAGATCGCTATAATCCAAGCGCAAAAGACGGTGTTAGCCCAAGGTGGTTACCAGGATCTAAGGCTGTAACATACTGTGCACAGGGAGATGAGCACGACGGTGAAGGAAATGTGGAAGAGGGAGGAGAAAATGCTGTGCAGCAGATGGATAAGCGTATGAAGAAAGTAGAAGCGATGAAGGCTGCTCTCCCAGATCCAGAACTTTTCGGAGATGAAAACGCAGAGACACTTATTGTGAGTTGGGGAAGTAACAAGGGATGCATTCTTGATGCGATAAAGAATCAAAAAGGAATCGCGTATCTGCATTACTCATACTTGTGGCCACTAAAGACTGAAAAACTTGAGGCACTTGCAGCGAAGGCAAAGAAAACTATTTTTGTAGAGGCTTCGTATCAAGGACATCTTGCAAAACTTATTAAGATGGAGACAGGCTTAAGCTTTGATCATCAGATATTAAAATACGATGGACGACCATTTTTCTTCGATGAACTTCTTCCGCAACTTGTGTCATGAGTATCCCTCTAGAAAAAAGCGGCAAGCCAAACGTGCATGACTACTTCTGTAAGACAGAATGTACATGGTGCGATGGTTGTGGTGACTATGGAATCATGGCGGCGACTAAGCGTGCTCTTGTAGAGCTAGAGATTGCACCGCACGAGGTAGCACTGTGTTTTGATATTGGTTGTCACGGAAACACTTCAGACAAGATGCTTGGATACAGAGTGCACGGTTTGCACGGTCGTATTTTGCCGTTTGCCTCTGGTGCGAAACTTGCAAACCCGAACATGCCAGTTCTTGCGTTTGGTGGAGACGGTGCGAGTTTCTCAGAAGGTGTGAACCACTTAGTACACAGCATTCGCAGTCACTATCCCATTACATTCGTACTGCACAACAATGCAAACTACGGACTGACAACAGGGCAGGCGAGTAGCCTTACATGGCAGGACCAACCAATGAACACATCACCAAATGGAATTCCAGAAGATACGATTCGCCCGATGGACTTTATCTTCTCCTTGCAGCCGACCTTTGTAGCGCGTACGTGGAGTGGAGATATTCCACAGATGACACGTGTCCTTAAGGCGGCTATACAGCACAGAGGCTTTGCCTTCGTCGATATCCTTCAAGCATGCCCAACGTACAATAAGTTCGCTACGCACGAATGGCTTCTAGAGAAATGCTATGACGCCAATGCAGATGGACATGACCCTTCAGATCTGGTGGCTGCAAAAAAGATCGCGTGTGATACTTCAGAGAAGGTCTCCTGTGGGATTCTGTATCAGAACGAAGACCGTCCACACTTCTACGAGAAGCTCGTTCCAAGGCAAGGAGTAAAGACTACGGCTGTAGAAGAGGTAGAGATTACGGATGTATCGGGGCTTATGAAGGAGTTTGTGTAGAAATACCTCTTTTATCCTTGATTCAGTGGGGAAGATTTGTAAAATCTCCTCAACATTTATGAGTTGTCCTCAGAAAGAAACATTGGCAGACACTACATCAACTGCTGCAAAGCTGGAAGCGGCATGTGATCGATATAATGAAGCTGTTGGTGCTGAAGCTCGAGAGTTGATCCGTAGAGAGCTTTTTGATCTGCGTGCCCAGTTAAGTGCAGTTACCAGCATAGACAGTGATGAGCATGATGAATTGTTTGCTCGGGCTACCAAAGCCATTGAACCACCAAAGCAACCAAAGCCTGCTCGAAATGGATTCCCAGGAACGTCGAAGAGGAAAACTGGTTATGACGGAGGACACGTTGCCGCAAAATACAGTAAGTAATTAACGCAGTTTTTTTGCGAGCGCTTTCACAAATCCAACTCCCACAACTATTGGATGACGGAGAACGAAGTGCACTACCTGCCCACTTCCTTTTTTGGATGTGCCTTTGCCGTGCTTCACGCGGTTTAAAAACTTCTCGATCATATCCTGTACAGATCGGTTGCGAGATTTGATGGCGACTTTCTTTAGAGGTCCGTGCAGTGCTTTGATCAACTGTTCAAATACTGTAAGTCGATCGTATAACCCTTCTCCAGACTCATTGTTCTTTGCACTTGCTGCATCACCGTGTACACGGAAGGCTCCGTGTGATTTCTTTTCATAGTACCAATTGGTGTGCTGCAAACAGCGCAGCCAGTATTCGACATCTAAAAACTGTGGCATGTTTTCGTTAAACGGTCCGACTTTTTCCATGAGCTCTCTGCGAAGGACAACAAACGGTGGTTCTCCAATAATGTTTGGATGCATGTTGCGCTTTAGCCACCACTCTAAGATTTCACTCCCCGGTTGTGCACCTGGCATCAGTTCTTTTTGTACTTCTTTAACAAGTTCATATCCTTCTTTGGTCCAGAGGTCATCGTCGTACTGATACTTGTGATGCATGGAGATGAGTCCGACGTCCTGATGTTCAGAAAAAATCTTAAGAGCAGTCTCTAAATAGTCCGGTTCCCAGAGGTCATCTTGGAAGAGGCAAGCGATAACTTGGCCTGAAGATTTCTGAAAGCATCGGTTCCAGTTTCCTCCTATTCCGAGGCATTTTTCATTCTTATAAAACTTGAATCTCTCATCGACCATGTAGTCTAAGATCAATGCATGAGTGTCGGTGTCTGTGGGTTCATCGCAAATTATGCACTCCCAGTCGGTTTCTGTCTGTCCACGCAGGCTCTCAAGAGACTCAGAAAGATGGAGCTCTTTTGGCTTGTAGGTGGGGACTAAGACGGATACTTTTGGCATGCTACTTAGGATTAATCATTTCTAGTACATCGTTATAAGCTGCTTCCACTGCACGTTCTACAATCTCCGGTGTCATTGTTTCAGCACTTTCTGATACTCCTTGTTCTATGCAGCGTCTTTGGAGGGCAAACGTGAATTCAGCACCAAGTTCTGAGACACGTTGAATGTGTTCAGGTGTTGCTTGAATGGAACCATGCGTAGGCTTTTCTTCAGTAGTAGATTCAGGGGCACCCATAGGAAATAGTGGTAAATACTAAGTGTTTCGCTACATATAGTACCGCATATTCGGCTAGCATAGTACTAATGCGAATCGATATTCTCACACTTCACCCGGCGATGTTTCAGGGGCCTCTGACAGAGAGCATCTTGGGACGCGCACAAGAGGCAAGCAAGCTAGAGGTGCATACGCATGACCTTAAAGAATTTGGACTCGGAAACTACAGGCAAGTAGATGACGAGCCGTATGGAGGAGGAGCGGGAATGGTGATTAGAGTAGACGTTGTTGTACCTGCGATAGAAGCAGTAACGAAAAGTGGAAAACTGAAAGTGGAAAGTGGAAAAAGTCCTCATCGGATATATTTGTCAGCGAGGGGAGAGACATTAAGACAAGAGAAGGTAGAGTCACTATCTGCAGAGCACGATTGGTTGATTCTTCTTTGTGGACACTATGAAGGGATCGATCAACGAATAGTAGAAGGAGGGTGGATCGATGAGGAGATCAGTATTGGAGATTATGTTCTTACTGGAGGAGAGCTTCCTGCGATGGTACTTATCGACAGTGTTGCACGTCATATTCCAGGAGTGCTTGGCAAGGAGGCAAGTGCACACGAAGAAAGTTTCTCAGAGGAGCTCGATCGCAAGAAAGAATATCCACACTACACACGTCCCGACGAATACGAGGGACTTAAGGTTCCTGATGTGTTGCTTAGTGGGCACCATGCAGAGATAGAGAAGTGGAGAAGAAGTCAGCTTAGCTAATATGTTAGAAACACATCGCAAAGAACTGGCCGCAAAAAATACGGTGCAGTTTTACGTGCGGGTTCGCTCTGGTATGAGCAAGACCGAGGTACAGAGCATTATGGATGATGGCAGTATTAAGATCCACGTTGGAGCAAAGGCTATTATGGGAAAAGCAAATGCAGAGCTAAAGAGATATTTAGCTGAGGAGTTTGGGGTATCAAAAGAGAATGTAAAGATGCTTTCTGGTGCAAGCAATAGAGTTAAGTTGATGAGGATTGTTACATAGCTTCCTCTATCATCCCCCGCAAATCTGCGTAGTGCGGCAGTCCTTCAGACTTTTCTCCGTTTAAGAAGAAGGTTGGAACGAGTGTGACATCGAGTGTGCGTGCGAGAGACTTTTGTCGCTCGATAGTTTTTAAGGTGTCAGGACTTTTAAGACACTGTGCGAATAACTCTTGGTCGAGCTCTAGTGTGGCCGCTTCACTCATGAGTGTATCGTGATCTTTCGCTCCTAAGGTAAACAGGAGTTCATGCATTGGGATGCCTTTTCCTTGGGTAGCTGCACACAAAAGGCCGAGTGCAGCATTTTGACTGTGTATGTATTTACGCAGTGGCAAGATTCCTATCTGCAGTTTTAATGTACCTTGATTGATAAACTCTTCTACAAGAGCGCCGAAGTGTTCGTTGTAAAAATCTTTGCAGTAACGACAGTGATGTTCGGTGAACATCAAAAGAACAGTGTCTGCATCGCGGTCACCAATTTCTATGAGGCCAGAGGGGAGCAGCCTCTCTACGATTGTAAGTTTTTGATCTTCTGTTGCTTCCACCTCTAGCTCTTCTCCAAAATCTTGCTCTGGTACATCTTGTGGTGCATTTTCTACAGGTACGCAGGCCGTGAGAACTGCAAAGCTACAAAAAAATATAAAGCGCTTCATGCAGTAACTGTAGCGCATTTTATTACTGACAGATAGCGCCGTCGGCGGTTTCTACACACGCAACCGAACAGAACAGAAACCGTGCTTTTCCAGATTCTTCGTAGCACCTAAGCACCTGTGGCTGACTACAATCGCAGGTTGGATTTGTAAGCTCTACACACTTGCCAGCTTTGCCACAGACCGTGGTTGGCAGTGGGCAATCGCTATTGAATTTACATTGCGGAAGTGGCTGCTCAGGCGCAGGAATTTGTTGTACCTGAGCGGTTTCTCCGTTAATTACTACAGTTGTTGCTTGAGTTGGGCCAAAGGATTCTCCGAGCATGAGCATTGCGACCAGTCCTCCGAAGAAGCCGATAGGAAGCAGAACTCTGATGGTAGATTGTTCGAGCATGTTACGAGTATATCGTATACTATTTATCTATGCAGCGCGTACGAATTCTCGGCGTTCCTCTAGACCCTGTCACACAGGACGAAGCTGTGGCACGTATTTCACAAATGCTGAGTGACGGAGGAAAGCACCATGTCATGACTCCGAATAACGAGATGATCGTAAAAGCACAGAGCGTACCCGTGTTTAAATCGCTACTGCAGACATCCGAATTAAGTCTTCCAGATTCAACGGGACTACTGTGGGCGGCTGCGCGTACGGGTCAGCATCTTCCTGAGAGAGTAACCGGCGTAGATACTGTAAAAAGAATACTGCTAACGTGTAGCGACCAGACTCCTGTCTTTTTCTTAGGAGGACGAAAGGGAGTAGGACAAAGAGCATTGGAGGCAATGCAAAAAGAGAATCCTCGACTGAGAGGTGAGGCATTCGAGGGCACACCGTCTGAAGAAGATGCAGCGGAAATTATCAATAAAATAAATGATTCAGAGGCAATACTTTTGCTTGTTGCATACGGAGCACCGAAGCAAGACTTGTGGATAAATCAGCATCTTCTCAATCTCACCTCTGTAAAAGTAGCCATGGGAATCGGCGGGACATTTGATTTTCTATCGGGTTCTATTAAAAGAGCTCCTCAATGTATGCAGCGTGCTCGACTTGAATGGCTCTGGCGTTTGATACAGCAACCATCACGTATTGGAAGAATCTATACAGCGGTTATTCGGTTTCCGCTTCTGGTTCTTCGGGGGTAGGTGCGACGTGTAGTTTTTCGATGTGAGACACGTACCATTCTGTCTCTCCTTTTTTAAGAATAATAAACTTTGGTCCATCTTTACTCTCTGCCATGTAGTGCCTTTCTGTTTCTTCTTCCTTGAGTACTTCGATACTCCTCAGTCCTTCGTCGGGTAGCAAAAGATAGATTGCAATGTCGGGTTTATCGGTAAGGGCAGCACCAAGGTTCATTGTTGCTCTTCCTATTCCTGCAGCAGCACCGACAACAATTATACTCGCCATTAGCCCCCATCCAACAGTGTGAAGAAATTTGCCTCTGGAGAGTTTGTGGATTTCCATCAGGCGTGAAGTATACCAAACGTAGCTTCTAAAGAGAAGCTGTGGTACTTTTTGTCTGTGGGAACACTTATTGCAGTTCGGCATGGTCAATCTCAGTGGAATTTGGAGAACAAATTTACTGGATGGACAGATGTTCCTCTGACAGAACGCGGAAGCAGTGATGCTGCTTTGTGCGGAGAAGTGCTACGCGGTTTTACATTTGATAATGCATTTACCTCGAAGCTTATGCGAGCAACGGGAACGTTGGATGTGATTTTAGAGACTCTTGGACAGACCCCTCCTGTTATTGGAGATGAAGCGCTCAATGAACGCAGCTATGGGGATTTGCAGGGACTCAATAAGGCAGAAACTGTAGAGAAACACGGAAAAGAGCAGGTGCAATTATGGCGCAGAAGCTTTGATACGCGGCCTCCAAATGGAGAAAGTATGGCTGATTGCGAAAAGCGCACATGGCCGTATTTCGTGGAGAACATTCTTCCTCTTCTTGCAGAAGGAAAGACAGTGTTGGTTGTCGCTCATGGCAACAGCTTGCGTCCAATTGTGAAGAATCTTGAGAACTTAACTCCAGAGGTAACTGCTGCGCTAGAGATAGGGCTCTGTACTCCGTACATTTATAAATTCGAAGGTGAAAACATGGTAGAGCATGAAATTCTGCATGTTGAAGGGATTGTTACAAAAGGAGCTTCCACGAAAGATAAAAGTGTAGAAGAAGGAAGGGTGTAGTAATTCGCACTTTTCCGTAGATTACAGCTACTAAGTTCGGCTATGCTTTGTGCATGCAAGAGATTACCTACCGCTCTGACGGCTTTTACGACGAGGTTGCTGCAAGTGACCAGAAGAACGTGCATCTTATTATGATCGCGACAAAGCCAGATATTATTAAACAGGTTCCTCTCTACAAAGAGTTACAAAACAGAGGGCACTTGGTTTTGCTCGGTCACACAGGTCAGCACTACGATGAAAACCTTTCTGGAGGAATGCTAAAAGAATTTGGAGTAGAGCCTGATTTCAACTTGAATGTTCGAGGAGCTGCTCACGAAGTAGTGAGTCAGATTATCGGTCGGCTTGGTCACGTAATTGGAGAACTTAAAGAGCGCGGCAAGATCGTGATCCCGTATGTTCACGGAGATACGACAACATGCATGGCTGCTGCAAATGCAGGATACTGTCATCGGTTTGGTGCAGTACACGTCGAGGCAGGTATTCGAACACTGACACCAAAGTTTGCTGACTTTGGACTTTCTGATGAAGGTTTTGATTGCAAAGCTTGGAGAGAGTTCCAGATGGATCGTAGTAACTGGGAGAGTGGTTCACAAGAGCCATTCCCAGAGCAGTTTAATACGCGCTGTGCAGAGGCTGCGACGGGTATTCACTTGGCACCTGTAGAACTTGATCGTGAATTTATGTTGAACGAAGGATACTGCGATGATCGTATTTTCGTTGTCGGAAACTCTGTAGCCGATGCAACGCACGAAGCTTTGGGACGAGCAGAGAGCTCGACTGTATTTGAGCGTCACCCAGAGCTCGCCGACGGAGACTTTGTACGGTTCTGTATTCACCGTGGAGAAAACTGCACAAACGAAAAGCGCTTCCGTGCAATTTACGATGCAATGAAAATGATGATAGAAGATGGTCGAAAGGTTCTTCTTATCTCTCTCTTTAAAACAGAGTCAGCTCTAAAAAACTTTGGACTCAAAGAAGAGGTCGATGCGTTGAATGAGAAGCATGATAACTTTATCTACTCACCTGTGTGGGCAGAGTACGTTGATGTTATTGCTGCGATGAACAAGGCTGCAGTAGTTGCAACTGACAGTGGAAGCATGCAGGAAGAGATGAACGTGATGGGTGTGCCATGTGTAACCCTTCGCTTTGGATCTGATAGATCTGAGTCTGCAATCAACGGAGGAAACCTGATCGCTCCTCCTATTGATGCAAACCTTATTAAGAGCATTGTGGAGTTTGCATGGGACAATCAAGATATGCGAAACGCTCCAAAGATCTACGGAGAGAACGTCAGCAGCAAATGTATTGATGCTGTAGAAGAAGTGCTCGAAAAAGGTGATCCATTTAGAGCAGAGGAAGAGAGAATTGGATTGTAGATTCTAGTACTTAACTTGTAGGATATCTCTGATGCAAAGATTGAGAGAATTATTAACGATTGTATTACTTGGGCTCCTTCCGCTTCACGCCTTTTTTGTAACGGTTGGGACAAATGTACTTGCAGGACCAGGGCATGCACCTCTTACGGTTCTCGCACTCTGGAAAGAGGCAGTGCTTGGGGTAATACTCCTTATAGCACTTATTGAATGGCTTAAAAAACCACGCTTCTCTCTCGATATCCTCGACTGGATTATCCTAGGGTTACTTGCCCTATCCGTTATCGTCACTGCAAGGACGCATGCAGATTGGAACGTGTACCTCATTGGGTTTAAGTATGACTTTGTCCCGCTTATTGCATTCCTTGCTTTGCGAAGAGTGGAGTGGTCGGATCAGTTTAGTAGTCGGTTGCTCAAAATACTCTTGATCGTTGCTGCCGTAGTTTCTGTATATGGAATTTTGAGTATGTATATGCATCAACAGTTTTTTACGTGGCTTGGTTACAGTGATTTGCATTCTCTTTATCAGCCAGATGCACCACTTGCTGCATTCCAAAAGATTGGCGGCACTGCTATCCGACGTATTCAGTCGACTATGAGCGGGCCGAACCAGTTAGGACTGTGGTTACTCATCCCTCTTAGTATTGCCCTTGTCCGCAAAAATGCTGTCGGTGTGTTTATCGTATTTGCAATGATGCTTACACTTTCTCGGTCTGCACTTCTTGCTGCAGGTGTATTCATTGCAGTGATTCTTTGGCGGCAGCTTCCACGAAAAAAATTCTTTCAGTTTGCAGCCGCGATGTTCTGTCTTTCGTTTGTACTATCTATCGTCGCATACTTTTTTGCCGCAGATATTATTGTACGTAAGGCATCGACGAGTGACCACATCAGTAGGCCGCTTGCTGCTATCCAGATCATAAAAGAAAATCCTTTAGGTCTAGGACTAGGAACTGCAGGACCTGCAAGCAATCGTACGAGTGATACCTGTGTGTTCTTGAGCGAGGGGAGTGATGCTTCGTGGGCACAGGTGCACACGAACCTGTGTGTGTTTGTCGGAGACGTCCAAGTACAGCCAGAAGACAAAGCCTGTGCGTGCCCTGTCCTTCCAGAAAACTGGTACTTACAAATAGGGCTCGAGATGGGAATACTCGGGTTTGCTCTCTTCATCGCACTAGTAATACTGATACTAAAAAAACTTCCAAAGAACAGCCCTGTATTCTTGGCATTCCTAGGAATATCTATAGCCTCACTTTTCTTACATGCTTGGGAAGATGCTGCAGTCGCGTATACCGTGTGGGTTTTGGCCGCAGTTATGCTGCGCAAATCTACTAACTATTAAACCGTCTTTTTATTGCACTGTCAGCAGAACTGCTCGCGTCTCCTGATTTTTTTGGTTGCTTTGGAAGTGTCTGCGGTTCTTGTTTTTTGAGTTCTTCAATGATTTTTGCAGCAGCACTTGTGGACTCTGTTTCTCCTGTGCTTCCAGTATGTTCTACCAGGTCTGCTACAGGGGCTTCAGGTTCTAGGACATCATCTCCGAGTACTGTTTCGCCAGAGACATCTACTGGAGGAGGGGTGTAATGCGCTTTTTCATTGCCTTCTGAAAGCCATCCCGCGACATCATCTTCTGTTACCCCCTGTCCAGATGGCCTCGGTGCAGGATAGATTTGCTCGTCGCCTCTCTTGCAAATAGAAAGTATGAGTGCTGCACTGCGCCTTGTTACTCTTATTGTAGTAATACCAGTTAGCGTACCCGTAAGTTCTGGGTCATTGTTTACAACAATGTCTACAGGTTGCTTTGGTGTAATATCTTTTGAGTTGTTGTTTGGTAGTTTTGCTAATCCCTGTTCCAATGTATTGCTTGAAATTATTAATTGTTCACCGACTTTGGAAGTGCGTAGAGACATAGTCAAATTATAACAAAATATTTAGCCCTCCTTCTAAGTCATCATCATTTTTTGCAGAATTCTCAGCAGGAGTATTCGTAGTATCTGATGCCCCCGAGAGAGATAGAATATATGCAGCTGATGCAACATGCCTGTCTCGAAGATCTAATACATCTCTAGTAGCAGACTCGAGATGTATGCTGCGATATTCCGTGCCAAGACTATCCATAAGACGAGCGATTGCTGACTTATCTCCTTGGCTACATGCAAGAGGCATTAATATTCTATTTGCTGCACTAAGTGTTGTTAGATGTGTTGCAGCTCTGTTGGGTTCAGCGGCGCAGGCTATAAAATCTGCAATAAGTTGTTCTTTTGATAGGGTTGGTCTTTGGCTTGGAGTTACCTCAGAAAGTTTTGATTGATACACCATAGTAGTCTTTTGTACTCCTAGCGAAGTTCCTTTGTCAACAATTCTTAAAGCCCTTGGGCATATGGCAATACTAGGCGCAAGCCTGTATCCGATTTTTGCACACGTGGCTCTCCCATTGCCGTTGCAGATTCAACTTTTTCTTTTGCAGCTTTTAAGAGTGCTATTGTCTGCGTTACATGATCTTGGTCGAGATATGCAAAACCCTTTTTAGCTTCTTCTTCCTCCAACATTTGTTCAATAGTGTGTGCAAACAATGTGCGTACTTGTGCGTCAGAAACGTCTGTCAGTAATGCACGAGAGATTCGATGTGCAAAGCTCAATTGACTCCCAGCGAGAATCAGGCGTCGCTCTTCTTCGTCCATGCTCTCTTCATATACTGGTTGAATTTCAGAATTATTTACGTCGAGGTCTACAATTTTTTTGCCAATAAGTGCAGATAATTTGAGCCGTAGACCATATGTCATTAAGAAGCTCTCTCCAGGGTGTAAGCCAATATCTTTTACAGTATTTGGTCTGCTTACTTTCTCTCTAGGAAGAGAAACAGTACTTGTTCTTGATCCCATTTTTACTCCTACATGTTCATTCAGATTTGTAATCATTTGATCACGCAATGGCTCAGAAGTACTTTGACGTCTTTCATATGCTGTCATGCGTAGCGAAAATTCTTCACATGCTTGTTCTAAGACTTGTTGTATTTCATCACTGTTATCACTGTCTACAGAATGATGTACTTCTAAAATATCATGTTTAAACTTATCCTCTGCACCGAACTCAAAACTCCATCTTCCTGCTCCTATCTTCCCTGTTTGCTTTCGTAGCCAATTTACAGATGCTTCTGCAGATCTGCTGCTTTTCTCGTTTCTATGCTCTGGAATAGGTCCATTATTTTCCCTATCCCATTGTATGTATTCTGCTGTGTAACTCATTGATGTATTTTAAATCATTTTTTATATATGTCAAATACAAAAAACGATTCAAACAGCTTTTATTTGCCGAATAGAGGCAATATTTCTACACTGCATCTATGGAACACAATAAATCCATCGTTGTCCTCGATTTCGGAGGACAGTACGCGCACCTCATAGCGCGTAGAGTACGTCAATGCGGCGTATATTCGGAGATTAAGGATGCAGAGACTTCCGCAGAGGAACTCAAAGGCGCTGCAGGAATCATCCTCTCTGGAGGGCCTCAAAGTGTGTATGACCCAAAAAGTCCTCAGGGAGATCCTGCACTATTTGATCTTGGCATCCCAGTACTTGGTATTTGCTATGGATTGCATTGGATGACAAAGGCACTAGGAGGAGAGGTTTCTGAGGGGAAGACGAAAGAGTACGGAAAGACAAAGATACATATAGAAGATAGCGAGTGGAGTGAGGCTGACGGTATTCCACAAGATTTGACAGTCTGGATGAGTCACGGAGATGAGGTATCTAAACTTCCTGATGGGTTTACGCGCGTAGCTACATCCGATGCGTGTGCAAATGCAGGATTTACTCACAAAGAAAAAAAATTCTTTGCAGTACAGTTTCATCCAGAGGTAACGCATACGGAATACGGAGAGCAAATGCTCGCAAACTTTGTAAAGCAATGTGATGCTGATCCGTGGAGTATCAAAAGTTATACAGAACACATTGGAGAGTACCTCAAAAAAGAAGTGGGAGATCGCAAAGTATTTATGCTGGTGTCTGGTGGAGTAGATAGTACTGTCGCATTTGTATTGCTCAATAAAGTTCTTGGAGAAGATCGTGTACAGGGGCTGTATGTCGACACAGGAATGATGAGGAAAGATGAGACAGTGCAGATCAAGAAAGCCTTTGATGCACTAGGAATTAATAATCTTCGTATCGAAGATGCATCAGAATACTTTATTAAAAAACTTACCGAAGTGTATGAGCCAGAAGCAAAGCGATGGATTATTGGTGATGCATTTTTGTCAGTACAAAAACGAGTGAGTGAAGAGATGAATTTAAAAATGGAAGATGGATGGATGCTCGGACAAGGAACAATTTATCCTGATACGATCGAGACAGGGGAGACTAAGAACGCGGATAAAATTAAAACACATCACAACAGAATTCCTGAGATTCAAAAAATGATGGAAGAAGGATTTGTTGTAGAGCCACTTCGAGAACTCTATAAAGATGAAGTACGTGCACTCGGGGAAGAGCTTGGCTTGCCGCATGATCTTGTATGGAGGCATCCGTTCCCAGGTCCAGGTCTAGGGGTGCGTATTCTCTGTGCCAAAGAAGCAGAGCACGCCACTGATACATTAGATATTTCTATCGCACATGCACCACTTCCTATTAAGTCTGTAGGAGTGCAGGGTGACGGAAGAAGTTACCGGCACGCTGTTGCACTCTTTAACGATCAGAAATTTGCAAATGCGGAGTGTTGGGATCTTTCGACATCTATTCCGAATGCATCAGAAGATTTCAATCGCGTACTTATGTGTACTTCGCATACGAGTGCTCCGGAGTTTGTGTTTTCTCCAGGATACATCACTGCATCTCGAGCAGAAATATTGCGTGATGCCGATGCCATTGCTCACGAAGAGATGGTGAAGGCAGGACTCTATGAATCTATCTGGCAGTTCCCTGTGGTACTGCTCCCATTTGGAACAACCGAAGGAGGAGTGTCGATTGTACTGCGGCCTGTAGAAAGCCAAGAGGCGATGACGGCGAATGCTGTAGATCTTCCAAAAGAAGTAGTAGTAAGCATGACGAAGCGATTGCTTTCCCTAGACGGCGTCGACATCGTATTTCAGGATCTTACGCATAAGCCACCAGGGACCATAGAATGGGAGTAGAGTGTCAAGATTAAATGCGTAACGCTGGACCTATTTAGTCGTTTGTATGTTAGAATATGGCATCTCTATGAATGATATTGATATTCAGCAAAAGGTTCTCCCAGAGTACGTACGACGTGCTCAGGAAGGCTGTACGGAGTCTTTTAGTAAGATCTACGATATGTATTTCTTGCAGGTGTACCGCTATACTGCCTTTAGAGTGCCAAACGAGGTAGCTGAGGACTTGGTAGCAGACATCTTTGTAAAAGCATGGGAAAAGCTCCATACGTACCAAGAACGTAAGAATGTGCCATTTGCGGCGTGGTTATTCCGTATTGCCCGCCACAAGGTTATCGACTCCTATAGAACACACCGTGGGTTTGAGGAAATCCCAGAAGAGCTGATAGATAGAGATGTCTTTAATAAAGCTGATACAAAGGTAGGACGTGATGAGATGCTCAAGATGGTTAATGCTTCTATGGAGCATCTACCTGCTAGATACCGTGAAGTACTCCTCTTGTCGTATATGGCAGATCTTCCTCACAGCGAAATAGCTCGTGTATTGCATATTACAGAGGGTGCTGTGCGCATCCTTAAGCATCGAGCCCTTAAGAAGCTCGAAGTTCTTTTGCCAGAAAATATCAAAGAATATCGTGCTGTTTATGCCATTTAATGTGTAACAGAAGCCAATTAACCTCGTTATAACTATCACATGACTCCAGAAAAGTTCCTCAAAGGCCTCCAAAAAGATCTTCACCCGAGTGCAGATCTAAAAGCCAGAATACAGAAGTCTGTGCAGTCACGTATTACATCTGAAAGTCCGCTGTTTTCAGATCTTCGATCTGCTGTTACACCTAAAAAGGTATTACAGAAAACAGTATGGAGTCGTATCTCTTCTCAGATTGAATTACCTCAAGCAGATACGTTTACACGTATCAAGATTGCCTTCCAGCCATCTGCAGAACTTAAAGAACAGATCAAGGCACGCGTCCTAGCAAGCCTTGAGCCTGTGCAACAAATTGCATACTGGCCACTGACGCTCAAATGGACTGCTGCGTTTGCGCTCTTTGGGATTCTAGTCCGCATTAGCCCAATGCTCTTTATAGCTTCTCCTACTGTTGCTGACACAGAGGCGTTACTTATCCCTACTACAGGTAATGTATATGTTTCTGTCGAAGGAATGCAGGTAGAGGTTGAAAGACAGATGACACTTTTACCGGGGATGATGATTCAGACCGGTGAAGGTGAGGTAACGTTTATTTTAAATGACGATGGCGCAGCGCGACTTGCTCCTTATACAACAGTAACAATTAATGATGTTTCTGACAGACTTGAGGTCGCGTCGGAAATATTACCAAGCATTACATTACATAGTGGTAAATTGTGGATGTATGGCATCACGCCAAAGCCAACACGTCAGCTTGCAGTAAAGACTCGTAATGGTTTGGTTGCTGTTAACGAAGGAAGTGTATCGATTGCTGTTGAGGATGAGGTTGCGGTAGAAGTATTTGATAGAAGCGCTACTGTGTATCGCAATGGAGAGCCAACATTTTTAACATCTGGTGAACGTATTGCACTTTCTGATGACAAGGTTCTTCTTGTTAAGAAAATTCCAGCCAAATGGTATCAGTACACTTGGGCAGATCAGAACCTTAAACGTGATGCGGTACATCGTCATGACATCGCACAGATGCAGCACGAGCGTCGTATTGCACAGGCGGGCATTCTGCCAAGTTCTCCTATGTACAATGTAAAACGTTTTGCAGAGCTCATGGATTTGTGGATGACATTTGGCCAAGAAGAGAGCTTGAAAAAGCAGTTACAGGTAGCAGAGAACAGACTTAATGAAGCTGCAGCACTTATCTACAATGGAGATGAGGCAGGTATTGTTCTCGAGGAATACCGTGACACATTGCAGGCTATTGCTGGTGGTGAACATCACGGAAGCCTCGCAGAGTTCCTCGTTCAACGTGCACTCGTAGAATCTGCAGCGCAGATGTCTGCAGCACTTCCTGGAGATGAGTCGTATGTTATTAAAAAGATGGTATTAGAAACAAGTGCAGAACTATCTGACGGTCTTGCAAGGCAAGAAGACGCTCAGGGAACACTACTGATTGATGGACTAGCTGTCATGATGCGATCTGCAGATGAAGGACGTATTGATCTTGTACAGTCTGTGTGGTCTGACTTGCACCCGTACGTATTGACGCTAGAAAATGAAGAGCTCTCACTAGACCCTGCTATCTATAAAGAAGCAAAAATGCTTCTTTCGTTCTTAGCATCGTCTCTGCATATTGCTAACAAGCGTGGAGCTTCAGTAGATCCAGAACTTCTTGATGATATTGCGATGTATCTTCCTGCACCTAAAGACACTACAGATGTTTCTCTTTCCGAAGAGGAGGTAATGCATATTGTTATGACGATCAAAGAAAAGATTTTTGTGTACCACATGACACAGTCTCGTATTAATCAGTTCATTGCAGAGATCAAGGCATTGAATGGTCACCCAGACCAAGGGCGTATCTTGCGTCGATTGGCACTCAACTTGCCTGATGGACCAGAAAGCTTCCCTCAGAGGGTATACAAAGAGATCGTGAAGCTACGATGGGAATATGCAGCGGGAGAAGTCATATAATTAGTGGATCATCACCATTAAATAGTGAATACTGTGATTATGTACTCAATCGCAGAACTTAAGAAAGGCCGAGCAATCATAGTAGATGGAGACCCGTATCTTATTACGTGGAATCAGTTTTCTAAAGCTGCTCGTCAGGGTGGTGTGATGGCGACGAAGATGAAGAACCTTAAGTCAGGTTCTGTTATTCAAAAAACATTCCAGGGAAACGATAAGCTTGCACCTGCGGATGTTGGGTATCGTAAAGTGCAGTATCTATACGGAGATGGATCGAGTTTTACTTTTATGGATCTCAGTTCGTATGATCAGTTTGAACTTACAGAGGATATGCTAGGTGATAGTGTAAAATTCCTCTCCGAAGGACAGGAGTTAGATGCAATGGTGTTCGAAGAAATTCCAATCGGGATAAAATTACCTCCAACAATTGATGTAAAGGTAGTCGAGACTATTCCAGGAGTTAAAGGAGATACAGCAACTGGCGGAACAAAGCCTGCAACGCTAGAGTCTGGAATTACGGTAAACGTTCCTTTGTTTATTAACGAAGGAGACAACGTCAAAGTAAACACAGAGAGTGGTGAGTATATGAGTCGAGTAGACTAAATCTTCTTCTTTAAGATCTCGTTTACTTTTCCAGGGTTCGCTTGGCCTTTTGATTCTTTCATGACAAAGCCAACAATAGCTCCGAGGGCTTTCTCGTTACCACCCTTGTAGTCCTCAATGGCTTTAGGATTCGCGTCGATAGCTTGCTGTACAAGATCTTCGATCGCTCCGTCATCAGAGATTTGCTGCATGCCTTCTGCTTCAATAATCGTAGAGGCATTCTTGCCAGTCTCTACCATCTTCTGAAGCACGTCTTTTCCTGCATTAGAGGAGATAGTTCCATCATCGATCTTTCCTACAAGCTCGAGCATTGCATCTGCATCTGGGCCTTCGGCTACTTCTTTTTCTGCAGCATTTAAGAATCCTAGAAGCTGAGTAAGCACCAAGCTTGATGCACGCTTTGCGTCTGTCTTGCTGCGGATAGCTTCGAACATTGTTTGTAGTGTAGATTGATCTATTAGCTGTAGAGCCTGCTTCTCATCGAGTCCTAGGCTTATGTATTCATCTTTAAGCTCTCTTGGAAGCTTAGGCAGCGATGCTGCAATCACATCGATTTCTTTTTGATCAAACTCGAGTGGTGGAATATCTGGTTCTGGGAAGTATCGGTAGTCATCTGCGGTTTCTTTATCACGCAGCATCTTTGTTTTACCTTCGTCATCTATCCATCCAACAGTGATATCACCTGGCAGTGGACCATCTGTATCCCAGTGTTTTCGCAGCCTCTTTTCTTCGTATTGCAGAGCACGCTCGAGAGACTTAAACGAGTTGAGGTTTTTAATTTCACTTCGTGGGTTTAGCTTCTCAGTTCCTTTTTCTCTTAAAGAGATCGATGCATCAAAACGCATCATTCCTTTAAACATATCTGCTTCAGAAGCTTTAACTGCGATTAGTATTCTTCGTAACTCCTGTGCGAAGGCAACAGCCTCATCTGCACTGCGGAGATCTGGCTCAGTCACAATTTCCATAAGCGGTGTTCCTGCACGGTTGTAGTCACAGAGAGTTGTACTTCCTTTGTGCGTAAGTTTTCCTGCATCGTTTTCCATGTGGAGTCTCGTGATGCCACATTCTTTACTTTCGGTTACGTTTCCTGATGTATCAAACATGTCATATGTAACAGCTCCCTTACTAGAGAGTGGGAAGTCATACTGAGAAATCTGAAATCCCATTGGAAGATCTGGATAGAAGTAGTGCTTACGATCAAAGTGATTACTTAAGTTGATACTGCATCCAATCGCGAGTGATGCCTTGATAGCTTTTTCTATAGCAGTAGCATTTGGAACAGGAAGAGTACCGGGGTGTCCCATGCAAATAGGGCAGACAGTTGTATTCGGTTGCTTTCCGAATGCATCGTTATCACACCCGCAGAACATCTTCGTCTTTGTGCTCATCTGGGCATGTACTTCTAGGCCAATGATTACTTCCAAGTCAGACATTATTTGTAGTCTACAATTAAAATTCCATTAAGGTGATCAATTTCATGCTGAACTACACGAGCATCTAAGTCATGAAGCTTACGTTCTTGTTCTACTCCTTTTTCGTCGATATATCGGACTGTTATCTCAACTGGGCGAGTAACATCCACATTGATCTTTGGAAGGCTGAGACACCCTTCCTCCATAGTACTCGTCTCTTCACTCTTCCAGATAACCTTTGGATTTACGAGGGGAGTCATCTTTCCATTAAAATTTGCAAGACAGAGACGAATGGATTTGCCAACCTGAGGTGCTGCAAGCCCAAGCCCTTCTGCTTTTTTTACGGCTTGTTGCATGTCTTTAATAAGGTTTTTAACCTCTTTGGTAACCTGAGGGATCTTAGCGGCAACTGTCCTTAGTACCTCAGTATCCTGGCCTGTGACTATACGAAGTTTAGCCATTACGCCACCATTCTCTGTTTTCCAGCGAGTTTTCGCAACTGTTCTGGGGTGTTTATATTATTGTCTTCTATCATCTTTAATAATGCCTGAGCGGTCATAAGGACATCTGGCATCGCTCTGTGACGGTCTTTGGGCATAGGAATAGAGAGTCTTGCTGCAAGAGAGTCGAGGTTATGACGGAATTCACTTGGGTAGAGGCAGCGACTAAGGCGCATTGTGCAGAGACATTCTGGCATTTCGATGTATCCCCAGCAGAGCTCTTTTTCTGTGAGTAAGAAGTTCATATCGAAATCACAGTTATGCGCTACTAAGATAGAGCCTTTTGCAAATTCTAAAAACTGCGGTAGCACTTGGTCGATTGTTTGCGCTCCCGCAACGTCACTATCTTCAATGTGGTTAACGCGTTTTGCTTCCCATGGAATGCTCCGCTCGGGGTTTACGTATTTAACAAAAGAAAGATCTTCACGAATAACACCATCTTCGATGCGCACTCCTGCAATCTCAATAATTTTGTCGCCCTTACGAGGGTCGAGCCCAGTGGTCTCTGTATCGAATACGGTGAACGAAGGTAGTTGTGACATCGGTGATTTACTATATCTGATTTAAGCTGTGACGCTAGCGAGTTTGGTTGACGTTCGACATGTAATGGTTGGAAGGTTTGGTGCTTTGATGGTTTAATCTTCTCATGTCGCAAGAACCTATCACGACTGTTTCGATTGTTAGCAAATTGTCGAAACGGTATCCGGCAGCCGAATGCACACTCGATTGGAATACGCCGCTAGAGTTACTGGTGTCTACCATGCTTGCTGCACAGTGCACAGACAAGCGTGTGAACCAAGTTGGTAAAACGTTGTACCAGAAATACAAATGCCCAGAGGACTTTTTAAAAGTTTCTCAGGAGGAACTTGAAGTGGATATTCATTCATGTGGTTCATTTCGCGTTAAAGCGCGAGCCATTCAGGAGACGTGTACTACAATCATAAATGACTTTGACGGAGAAGTTCCGCGTACCATGAAACAGATGCTGACATTACGCGGTGTCGGTCGCAAGACTGCTGCGGTCGTGTTGCATACTGCCTTCGGTGTCGTCGAAGGCATTCCTATTGATACACATAACATTAGACTTCTTAACCGTCTTGGACTTGCAGATTCTCAAAACCAAGACAAAATTGAGCTGCAAATGATGGAGACAACTCCGAAGAAAGATTGGCCAAAACTTTCACATTTATTAGTGGCTCATGGACGTGCTGTTTGCAGTGCTAGAAACAGGGATTGTCCAAATTGTCCTTTCCAAGAAAATTGCCCTTCTTCGCAAACACAAGGTAAAACAGACCTATGGAAAGGTAAAAAAACATCAAAAGTGAGGAAGATTACAACTCGGTAAAAAGCGCACTTGATCTGATCTCAGATCTCCATACAATGACGATATTCAATACCCCATATTTTTATGAAAAAGTCCGTAGTAGCACTTTCAGTTCTCGCAATAACATTGACCGCTTGTGGCCACACTGGTGGTACAGGAAAAGAGGAAGCAAAATCTAAATCTCAGAAAGAGCAGCAGATGGCAGCAAACAGTTTTGTCGGAGATTATCAGGCATACGAAGCTTCTGTCGTTGGAAACGGAGAGAGTAGTGTGCTCTTCTTCTTTGCGGCTTGGTGTCCTACTTGCCAAGACAAAGATTCAAATCTTCATGATTGGTACTCTTCTGCTGAATTTCCAGTAAAGACATACCGTGCAGACTTTGATACTGAGGATGCTCTTAAAAAGAGATACGGTATCACTATGCAAGATACATTTGTGCTGATTGATGGAACAGGAAAGATCATTAAGAAAGAGGTCGCTCCTTCACTCTCTGAGCTTAAGAGGTTGTTGTACCAAAATGTAGATGAAGCTCAGGCAAAAGACTCTGTAAAAGAAGTAGTAGCAGAGATTCCACAGGTTGCATCAGAAGGTTCTTACTCTCAGTACGCACCTGGAGTTATTGGTAACGGAAAGCAATCAGTTCTTTTCTTTCATGCAACATGGTGTCCTAAGTGCAAAGAGAATGATGGTCGTCTAAAAGACTTCTATGGATCTGCTGATTTCCCTCGCTCTGTGTACAAGATCGATTACGATGCAGCGACAGATCTTAAATCTCAGTATGGAATTACAGGACAAGATACCTTTGTTCTTATTGATGAGAATGGAAAAGAGATCAAGCGCGTACGATTTCCTTCAAAGGATGCACTTCGTGACCTTTTGGGTTAAAGCCGCTACTCTACTTTTATGACAAGTCTTTATATTACGATGTTTGCAGCGGGAATGCTGACGATCTTGCTGCCGTGCATCTTGCCTCTTGTGCCAATAGTACTAGGTGTAAGTATTGCAGGGCGCAGTAAATGGCGACCGCTCTTTACGATTGCAGGAATGCTCGTGAGCTTTGTAGGATTTACGTTCTTACTGACGCTTGTCTTAAATCAATTTGTAGAACTTGCAGATTACATTCGCATCTCTACCTACTACGTCTTACTGCTATTTGGATTTGGTTTTATAACACACAACAAGACACTGCAACTTACGGGTGCGGTTCTCGGTGGATTTTTCTACTACGAACACGGATGGATAATAATGACTATCGCGCAGACTATCGGAGCTACTCTCATGGAAGTTGGTGGATGGGTCGCTACGCGTATTCAACAGCTCGGTTCTAACGTTCAGCAAAAAGCAGTAGGGGAGCTTGGACAAGACAATCCCATCACTGCATTTCTTATCGGACTGACTATGGGTCTTGTATGGGTACCTTGTGCAGGTCCGGCACTTGGCTTTGCTCTTACTCTTGTTCAAGAACAACCAGGTCTCGAGGCAGCTGCATTACTGCTTACGTATGGACTAGGTACTGCAGTCCCGCTGCTTCTTATTGGATACGGAGGACAGGCTGCAATGCATTCTTCTCGAGCACTCTCGAAGTATTCAGGACGCATCAAGCAGATCTCTGGAGGTATTCTCATCGTTACAGCACTTGCACTGAATTATCACTGGCTCCGTGCCTTAGAGACATATCTTGTCTCTAATACTTCTTTTGGAAATATTGGTGTAGAGCTAGAGGAGAAGTTGTTTGGAGAAGAGATAGTGGTGCCAGAATAATCTGCTATAGTGCTCTCCTATGAACACAGCAGACCTCCAGTACCTAAAACTCCTCAAGTCCGTTATGGATGATGGGTCTACAAAAGATGATCGTACAGGGACTGGTACTGTTAGTATCTTTGGTGCACAGATGCGGTTTAACTTACAAGAAGGCTTCCCATTACTTACAACCAAGAAGGTGCACATGCGGTCGATAGTGCATGAGCTTTTGTGGTTTCTTAAAGGCGATACGAACATCAAGTACCTTCAAGACAATGGCGTAAAGATCTGGGACGAATGGGCTACTCCTGAGGGAGACCTTGGTCCTGTATATGGAAAGCAGTGGAGAGATTTCTCTGGAGTGGATCAGATCTCTTGGGTGATTGATGAGATCAAAAGAAATCCTACGTCACGTAGGCTCATTGTCTCTGCATGGAATCCATCTGTATTGCCAGATATTTCTATTGCTCCAGATCAAAACGCAGCAGCAGGAAAGATGGCTTTGCCACCGTGTCACTGCCTTTTTCAGTTTTATGTTCTCGACGGTAAGTTAAGCTGCCAATTGTATCAACGCAGTGCAGATATCTTCTTGGGTGTGCCGTTTAACATTGCATCGTATGCGTTGCTTACACATATGATGGCACAAGTGTGCGACCTTGAAGTTGGAGACTTTGTACATACGTTCGGAGACCTTCATCTCTACAGTAATCACATGCAGCAGGCACTTACACAACTTGAACGAACACCAAAGGCATTACCTACACTTAAGCTTAACCCTGATGTTACAGATCTCTTTGCGTATTCCTATGAAGACATCGAAGTGTGTGATTACGACCCGCACCCTGGGATAAAAGCACCAATAGCTGTATAGTCTGCGCATGCGCATTAGCATTATAGTTGCGGCATCAGAAAATAATGTAATTGGTCGAGACAATAGTATCCCGTGGCATTTGCCTGATGATTTGAAATATTTCAAAAAAAAGACAGAGCGACATCCAGTTATTATGGGGCGAAAGAACTTTGAATCGATCGTAGCTGCTCTCGGTAAGCCACTTCCCAATCGTGACAATATTATTGTGACACGTGATGGGGCATATACAGCTGCTGGCTGTCAGGTGTCATCTTCTTTGGAAGAGGCAATCATGTACGGGCATAAAGATAATGATAAAGAAGAGATATTTATCATTGGAGGAGGAGAAATTTACAAACAAGCCATGGACCTTTGTAACTACATTTACCTCACACGGATTCATGCGTGGATAGCAGGGGATATTACTTTTCCAGAAGTAGACCCGCAGGTATGGGAAGAAGTAGAAAGAGAGGAGCACCCAGCAGATATCAAGCACAAGTTTGGATTCACATATCTGACATATAAGCGCAAAAATAGACTACATTTCGAAGATCAGTAGCATCGAGATTTTGGCTTAAATAAGCCATTAATTAGTATAGTATCTACTTCGATCCTTGTTTCGGGTGCGCTAGTTTTGTCAGTGCTCTTTACTGTGCACAACAACTTCCCCCCAGCATTATGAGCAGCTTAGAAACAGAAGAGATCATTGTAGAAGGAGCGATAGAGGAAACCCAAGAAGCAACGGGTACTGTCACTGCAACAGAGTTCCAAAATCAGGTTGAGCAACGTGTCGAGGCAACGACTTCTACACTGCAAAATGAATTCGGAGATGCTGCAGATGATCTTATCGGAGATGTCACTATTACCATGTCGACATGGAAGCAGAGTATGAATGATTTGGTAGGACCAGACTCGGTAGGCGACACAGAAGAAGAAGGCGCAGCTGCATACGTAGAGAGAGCCAGTAAAAAGAAGGTAACGAGCAAACAGGCTACAGATTTACACGTAGAAGATCGTCCATACTGGGAGCGAGTAAAAGAGCACGAAGAGGTGCATCAGTTTGATCAAGCAACGGATTACAGTGCACAGACGGTAACCTACATGGATGACTCAAATCAGATGCAAGAGGTCACAGTTGTAGGAGACCTAACGGAATGGCAGGCAATAACAGTTCCAGATCAGCCAGATAGCGACTTAACTACTGGGTACATAGAACACAAAGCCAATGGGAATGCGGTAGCGGAAATAGCTGGTGAAGGCGCTGTGACCAGCACACTTGCTTCTGGAGACGTAGAGTCTTTACAGCGAACGATCATCGAAAAGCAGCATGACCAGATGGTAGAACTTGTGCTTGCTGGTGAAAGCTTAACCGACGAGTCGTAAAAACTCTTCACGCGTCTTCGGGTCCTTCTTTATAAGACCTTTAACAGCAGAGGTAATACAGCTTGAGTGCTGCTTCTCTACTCCTCGCATCATCATACAGAAGTGTTCTGCCTCTATAATAACGCCGATACCTTTGGGCTTAAGTGTCTCATCTATAGCATCACAGATCTGTTGAGTAAGCCGCTCTTGTGTCTGGAGCCTGCGGGCGAACATATCAACTATGCGGGCAACCTTAGAGAGTCCTAAGATATGTTGATCTGGGACATAGGCGACGTGTACTTTTCCTGTAAAAGGGAGGAGGTGATGCTCGCAGAGGCTGTAGCATTCAATATCCTTAACAATCACCATTCCGTCTGTCTCTGCGTCAAATAGTGCTCCATTTACCAATGTTTCTAGATCTTGGTCATAACCTACTGTTAGGTCTTTCATAGCCTCAGCCCAGCGCTTAGGGGTCTTTATAAGGCCCTCACGCGAAGGATCTTCGCCGATCTCTTTAAGCACATGAGCAATAGCATCTTCCATAGAACCATATTATATGGTCACAAGAAGATGTATTACACTCTATTAAGAGACTTTCTTACGCTAATGCTGGATCTCCTTCTATCAAACGAGCACTTGGATCACTAGATCTAATTGGTGTTTCGAATCGAACTGTACGAATATTACGCTTAGCTAGTGCTACATTCATAGCATTAACACGATACGTAGGATCTGCAGGAGTTCTTGATTTTGATTGCTTAATATATTTTCTATACTGTGTCATGATCTCTTTTTGCTGTATTGGATTTAGAACCCCAAAGTCAGGAGGAGTCTCACCCAATTTGTAGGTCATGAGTCGTGCAGTTCCATCGGGTGTGTTAGTAACACGGTACTGTGATCCCTTTTCAGCAAGCCGCTTATTGTATTTTACAATACGCTCTTGCTTAAAGGCACGTACATTTGCATAGGCTCTTGATGGAATAATATCTGGATTAACACTTCTTTTTCGTAGAACTTTTGCTAAACGAGCAAGTCCTGCATTCATCTCTTTTGTATACTCGGTTGTCATGCTACGAATAAGAGCAGTATCTTCTGCCTCACTTAACCTTGGACCTGATGCTGCCCTTTTTTGTGCAGTTGCGGGTTGTGCTAGATTTACCGTTACATTGTTCTGATTTGTGTTGGTATTCACATTAATATTTCCTGCCCCTACTCCGCCTCCTGTTCCACCAGGAGTTCCCATTATTTCTTCATATACTTCGTCTGACTTGCTTTCATCTGTCTTTTTAGATTCTTCTTCTTTCTTTTCTCGCCCCTCTTTTTTTGCAGCTTTTTCTTTTTCTGTTTTCTTTAGTAATGCTTCTATCCTCTTTTTTTCTTCGATACGACTTTTCGGAGACTCTTCTGCTCTCCCCCACTTTCTTAAGGTCTGCAACTTATCCAACTCTTTTTGAGAATACTTTTTTCCTCTTGCATTATCCATATTGGATTCCTTCTTTTCAGAGGCGGCACCCTTTTTGTCTTCTGGCCCTTTAAAGAATTTCATTACTCCTCCGAAATTTCCCATAATAATTTGTGTGTAGTATGTATTTATATTTATTGTACCACATTTTCATAATAATAGCAATTCCCTACATATGCATCTCTATAGTTTCACAGTGTTGATCTAGAGTTTTTTGGAGCTGCTCTTTCCAAGAATTATCAAGCTCACAGAGGGGTTCAAGGACAAATCTGCGTTCTTGCATTCTTGGGTGGGGGATGGTCAGGTTTGGGGTATCAATCTCGATGTCATCGTAAAGCAAGATGTCTAGATCTATGGTTCTAGGGCCTTTTTCGTAAGGAGGGTTTTTCTTCTGATCTTCCTCTATAGATTTTAATGCGTAGTGTACTTCTTCTGGAGATTCATCAGTTTCGATCTTTGCGACTGCATTATAAAAATCATCTTGGTCTACAGCATCGCGTGCTGCGGTCTTGTAGACAGAAGAGAAAGTAATATACGGGAAGTCATCACGTAAAGCTCTTGCGCACATCTGCATGTTTTCTACTGCGTTTATATTGCTGCCAATACCGATATAACACATTGCTATGGCCGCATGATGGTAACGGATACTCCTTCTGTATCTGGGAGGATAAATTTCCATACTGTGACAATTACACGATCTGGTTGAAAGTCTTTTAGCACCATCTGAGCAGTATCTTCTGCAAACTTCTCAATGGTATTGCGTTCCGTGCCCCCTAAGGCTTTTACAGACTCAGCAACTGCTGCGTAGTCTATGGTGTCTTGTACGTCGTCACTTTTACAGACTGCAGAAAGATCTGTTTCTATATCGATAGAAACTTTAAGTGTCTGCACAGAAGAACGCTCCTCTTCTGTTATTCCGATAGAGGTTGGGACTTCGAGGTTATGTATAAAAATGCTAGCCATAGGTGCAGTGTATCAATTTGTCTTAAAGAATGGCTCCATAATCTTTCGTTTCGCAGGACTACCATCAAGAGGTATTTTTAGTTGTTGCTTGTTGATATGCCTAAAAGAGGTAGTGCGTACAGATGTAGGTTGTGCATCTAATACATATTCTTGGTTTACTACTCTTTGTTCAATTTTCATGCGTCTCTCTTTATGTGCCATTTCCTTACCGTCGTTATCGAGAAACTGAATAGCAATATCATCGGCCATTCCATACGTAAATGTATCTGAAGCATGAGGAGTTGCAGGCCACGGTAATGCACGTTCATATGCTCCGATACGTACGTTTGCAATAACCTTTTTGGTCTTTGGATCTTCGGTAAGTGTAATAGCGAAATCATGAGGACCATTATCATTAAAATGTGCCATTCCATCCTTTACCTTTATCTGTTGCGTTAACGGAAACTGCGCTATCCAGGCTTCGATAGTTAGGTTTCCTGCATCTTTTGGATCTGGTGCTTTCGCCATTTGGGATCTTTTAGCAGGGACTCCACTGGAGTGTTTAAACTTCCATTTTGGCTTTTGCCCAATTGCTACATTTGCCTCTTTTGTATTTAGTCCTGTGCCAGTAGCGGAATCGAGTTGGACAAAGGTGTAACTAGGATCTGGCAGTAGCTCTATGGTATCTGCCCCCTCTTTGCTTGGAGTAACGACGGCGATCATTCCATCAAGCGGGAGTATCGTCTTTCTGTGTTCTTTATCCTGATAATTTAGGACTACTCTATGCGGATGACCATCCATTGCAGGATACGTATTTGTCTTGTGGCATATTTGGGCAATGATATCTGTATAGCTTCTGGAACCACGAGTAAGATCGATAGATACTTTTCCAAGTGAGCCTGCAAACATAGGGCTCAATCGAATATTTGCTCCCATTAATCTGTGCATATCTCCCATGACACTATCAGCAGATGCTTTTATTGGGGGTAATACATACGGTTGCGTTCCAGGAGAGTTAGCAATTTTGTAAATAGTTTCAAGACGTGTGTATGTTTCATAGTCTGCTTTCCTCTTTTCTGGATCTGGTTTGAAGACTTCGAGGATCACAGGTGGCAAAGGGTTTACATAGCCTCGTAGCTCTGTAATAAGAGTAATTAAGCGTGTGGTGGCCGCTTCTCGTTTGAAGAAATCATCATCTTGAAATCCTAGGATTTCACGGCGTATATTTGTTAATAAACTTTTTACCCCTTTATGCTCTTCCCATTTCTGTAGAGATTGTACAGAACCAATGTCATTGAGAGGTTCGGTAATGTTACTGACATCTGGTGGTCTGTATCTTGGATCTTCTGCTCTGTTGCCTTTGAAGTGTTCGTCTAAGATTCGCCGAGCTCTTTCTCGGATATGGAAGTTTTTATCCTGTAACCATTTTTCATGGAGTTCTGTAGCTGCTTTTTCAGAAGCAGTATGATTTTTACCCGCAAGCTTTTTTTGCAGAGCGGTTACCGTTAATTCTCCAATAAGCTTTATGCGTGTGGTATTTATCATCTCGCAATTTGGTCTTTCCTTTTTAAGTCTAGCCTCTAATGCTTCGAGTGCCTTAAAGCGCACGGCATCATCCTTAGATGATGTCTTTTCTAAAATAGGCATTAAGCTCCTCAGGAAATCATCTTTGATATTACTATAAGGATCATTCTCTGGCAGTGGCGGTGGTGGCGGAACGGATGGATCTTCTTTAGCTGTGGCAGGTTTTTGTTCTGGCAAAGGCGGCATAAGAGGGTCACCCATAGCTGCTTCTGCTATAACGAAGCTCCCTAGTGCTACTGCACTTCTTCCGGCTTTACCTAGCCAAGAATCGTTCATACGCTGCATACTCCATAATTACTCTTTTTGCCCCCAAACATCAAGGACTTTAATAAAAGAGCTTAGTCTTCTCGGCTATTGGCATTGTACTTACTTTGCGTAACAACCATCTGGTAATAACAATCGCTGAGAACATCGACATCAAGACTCCCATTCCAAGAGTGATGGCGAATCCACGGACGATAGATGTTCCAATTACGAAGAGAATAGTACAAGTGATAAGCGTAGAGATGTTTCCATCACGGATACTTGGCCAAGCTCTAGTAAATCCTGTTTCTGTTGCAGTCTTGAGCATCTTTCCTTTGCGGAGCTCTTCTTTCATACGCTCAAAGATCAGCACATTCGCATCTACAGCCATACCAATACTTAGAATGATACCAGCCATACCTGCAAGAGTAAGAACGATGTAGCTACTACTAAAGAGGAAGAGTGGAAGCTTTAAGATAGCGAAGAATAAAATAGCGTATGCACTAAGGGCAATATCTGCAATGAGTCCTAGCATGCGGTACATCAGTATCATGTACGCCATAAGGATAAGCATTCCAATAAGGGCTGCCTTTATAGAAGTCCGCAGTGCCTGCGCACCGAGAGTCGCTTCTACTGTGCGTTGTCCTGCGAGGTAAATAGGAGCAGGGATAGCACCAGTATTAAGGTCTTGTGCGAGGGTGTTTGCCTCATCAAAGTTCTGACTTCCAGTAATCACTGCAGTACCTCCAGAGATCTCTGCTTGTACGGTAGGTGCTGAGACCAGTTGTCCACCAACGAAAATAGCGAGTCTCTTACCAATGTTTTCTTTCGTGAGTTCTTGGAAGAGCTTTGCGCCTTCGTCATCGAATGCAATTTGAACAATAGGAATATTCGTCGTTGGATCTAAAGTAACTGTTGCAGAGCGGAAGTGCTTACCGTCTAAGTATGTGTCTTTCCATCCTGTAGGAAGGAGAGAGAAGAAGACAGTTCGCAAGAAGACCATGCCTTCGATTGATTCAATTTCTCCACGTTGCAACTTACCAATGAGTTCAATAGAACGGTCTGTTGCGTCCTCTCCAGAGATAGCAAGAACTTCGTAGCTTGCTGTGTCTTTGTTGAGTGTTGGTACGCGATCTGTTCGGATAATGTGGTATCCGAATTGTGTTTCTGTTGGAGTAGAAATCGATCCCCTTGTTTGGCTTGCAGCCACTTGTTCAAATACAGGAACCATTGTTCCAATACCGAAAGCACCAAGGCTACCACCATCTTTACCAGATGGACCGTCGCTGTATTGACGTGCGAGAGTTTCAAATCGGCTTCCTCCATCGAGCTTTGTCTTAAGTTCGTTTGCGAGAGTTAGAGCTTCTTCTTTGGATCGCGTTACATCGTCTCCTGCAGAGGATGCTCCTTTGTAAGACACTAGGATGTGACTCGCTTCCATGTCTGTCTGTCCAGGGATGTATTTTCGAAGGAAGAGAATACCAGAAGTACTATCTTCAAAGTTTACTGCTCTCAACTCTCCAGGCTGCATGCTGCCAAGTGCGTTACGCACAACCTGTGGAACGCTATCAGCAAGTGTGCGTTCGTCCCATGTGACGTGGTTAATGTTACGGTCACCTGTTTCTAGGATCTCAAATGCCTTAGAAGCTTCGTTCACAAGTCTTCCAGTCTGCGTACGCGGACGAAGAACTTCTACAAGGAATACACCAGGCACTTCGGTTGTTGTTGGTTGTCCAGCGCTATCTTGTGAGCTTACTTCGATCGATGCATCGTATTGCATGATGCCGTTGTTTGGAGTCTTGTTCCATATTCCGTCTAGTCCTTCAGGGAGTTGGTCGCGGAACATACGACGTTCAAAGTTATAATGAACACCGATATCAGATCCTAGATCTTCACCGATCTTTTCGAGTGAAACTTCTGGGTCCTTAAGCTGTGCTCGTACTTCTTTTACGTGAGCTCGTACTTCTGATTCGTATTCATCAGTAGGCTCTGTAAATTCTTCTTTAAATTCTAGCTGGATAGTCTTTCCAACAGTGTTGATACATTCTTGAGTATCTACAACACCAGGACATTCTACGAGAAGGTGCTTTTCGTTTCCAAAGTATGACGGAGTGATTACCGCTTCACTTACACCCAAAGCGTTAATACGCCTTTCGAGAACAGTGCGAATAGCTTCGACAACATTTTCATTCTGCTGCTCTACACTTAAAAGCTGGTTTTGTAGTGCGATGATCTTATCACTGCTTGCTCCACGTGCTTCCATTTGTGCGATCTCTGTTTTAAGAGTTGTGATTTGTTCTAGGATTTCTTTTTCTGAAATACGGAAATCCAACTGTGTACCTCCTGCAAGGTCGAGACCAAAGTGCAGTGAAGGATTTTTAATAAAACCTGGTGCCCATTGCTTAGCGCTTTGAGGCAGAGCTGTTAGCCCTGCGAACACAGCAATAAGTATTGTAAATGTGGGCCAAGTGAGAGCGCGATTTCTTTTCATAATTAGGGGTTTGTGAAAATCATATGTATTCCGACATTCATGTCATCTGCAAAGATCTTAGCAATTTCTCCTGATGGAAGCCCCTCTATTACAAGGACTTTTTCAAACTCGCCATCTATTTGGACAGCTGCGGTAAGACGACCTCGTACAAAGAGACCAATGGTGTTACCAGCTTGCTCTGTAAAGAGTGTCTGAACTTGTTCTGCAGAGTCATCGGTAAATCCAATAAGTACTCTTCCACGATTGAGTGGTGGCTCTGTTGTTTGTCCTACTACCCAGTCCACATAGCTTTTATCGATTCCTGTGGCACGGAAACTACCAGCGCCTTCTACAGTAATATCTCCCTCCTCCGCTTCTTCTACAAGGTAGCGTACTTCAAAGGTGAATGGAGTGATCATTTCTTCATTTAAAACTGCTGCTGCTTTTGCATTATCTACTTCCACTTCGATTGTTGTTGCTTTTGACTCTTCATCGTAATCAATATCGTAGTCGATAAGGTTACCCTCTAAACGACTGAGTCGACGCTCTACTACGTGACGGGTAGCCAAAGAGAGGTCTGTCATACGGCCACTATCCTCTGTAGTAAAGGTGACGTTGTAGGTAAGAGTCGTTGGAATGTCACCGCAAGCAGCGAGAAACAGCGCGAAAAGTGCCGGAGCAATAAGTTTTTTCATAGGCTGCCAGTCTAGGGGAGAATAGTACCTTCTCGTAGCATTTTTCCTGATAAATCTATTCCTCTTATCTTACACCCTTTATCGAGGACACAATTGCTTAAAACACAGTCTTCTATGACACAGTCCTCGAATATTACGACATCAGTCAATTCACTGTCGCTCACTGAAGACCTTTCTCCTATAACCACAGATCCATTACACTCAGTCTTCTCTATAGAAGATCCTTCCTCTTCTATTACTCTACCTCCTACCAACTCTTTGGTCGCCTCTATGTATGCATCGAATGATCCAATATCAAACCATGCTTCGGTGAAGCTAAAGCACTCGATAGGTTTTCCTCTATTAAGTAGCTCCTCAAATACTCCGCCAACATTATCCGGATGCTCTTTGGCATGGTCGATGACAATTGGAAGAACGGATTTTGGTAGTAACGAACACCCTGTATTTACCAAGGTAGTCTTTGGTTCTTTTGGTTTCTCTTCAAATCCTACGACATGAGAGGAGTTATCTTTTGTTAGTACTGTTCCAAATGCTTTTGCAAGTTCTAAATCTTTAATGTCATGTACGGCAATCAATGTTGTGTCTGGACTTGCTGCAGCCAAAAAGGCATCAAAAGAAAATCCACAGTAGTTGTCTCCAGTAAGGAGTAAGACATCGTCATTAATCTTTGCTTCAGAAATCCATTGTGCAGTTGCTCCAAGAGCTCCGAGTTTTTGGTCGTCACTTTTTACATCTTCTATAAGGATTTCTACGTTAGATCTGTTCAGGCTATTTGCCCAGTCTTCGAATGCTTCTTTAAAGTTTGCGTTTGTACTGATGGTGACAGGAACATCTTCTGGAATATCCCGTACGAGATATTCAATAAGTGGAATACCCGCAAGTGGAAGCAGTGGCTTAGCGCGCTTTTCTGTAAGAGGCCAAAGCCTTGTTGCAAATCCGCCGGCGAGAATAAATGCGTGCATACTATTTAAAGAACCACATTAATGCGTTCTCTTTTGGTCCTACCATTGTGACGGGTTGTCCTTCGAGAGATTCTACTTTCTCATCACGCTCTACAATACCGAGTACAGAGGGAAGCAGCATGTAGGTAATCTTGTTTTGCCTACAGGCACTAAGAAGATTGAGAGATTGCTCTAGGTCACTACACTGAATGAGATGTGTAACACCTTCGCTAAGTACGTCTTCTAGCTTGTTAAGTTTTCCGCGAACGGGGACTCCATCTATCTCAGCATCTTTGCATCCCTTGCCATCAAGTATGGCTACAGGCTTTAAAGGATTAGATCCCTTATTTAATTTAGTGATTAGCGCTCTTGATTCTCTGGTTACTCCGACGATTAATGTAGGAAAGACTGGAGGGTTTGCTCGCAGCATTTTTCTTTGAAACATGGAATACAACAGGTGCCATATCCAAATTACTACTGTAGAAATAACAAGTGAATACAGAAGCAACATGCGACTAAAGAAGAGTCCGTAGAGGAAGTAATACCCAAGCGCGAAGAGTGCAGTTCCAACGAGAGAGGAGTAGATGATGTACGCGAGGTTGCGTACGCTACTTTGAGATCTTGTCAGTGCAAATGTACGTGTTGTTATTAGGACGATAAGCCAGAGCGGTGCAGTAATAGCAACGACTGTGATGTATGGCTTAAAGGGGAAGTCTGTAGAAAGGATCCACCCAACTCGTAAGAAGTATGCGGCAGCATATGATCCAATAAAGACTGCGAGGTCTGTAAGGAGCCAGAGAAGAAGTAAACCTTTGTAACGCATTGGAGGTAGTGTACTAGGGAATACTGTTTTCTGACTAGTGATTGAGTTTGCTTATTTCTGAACGACTGTCTGTATTGGATGCCAAGCGTATTTAAGCTTAGTGGTATCCCAAGGAGCTTTTCCTTTGTAGACAGATTTTCCAGAGGCAATGTGTGGAACCTGACCATTAAACAATGTGTCACGGAACCAAATGTACTTAGCGGCAATTGCTGCATTGTCTTGAGCACGTTCTGCGAATACCGCATTTTGTAGTACGAAGTACGCAAAGCTTTCTGCGAAGTCTTCGAAGATGTCGTAGCTAGCGTATCCAGATACGAAGTCTTCCGGGTTTGAATTACTACGCTGTACAGAGCTTGTGATCCAAGAGATGTTATAGAAGCCAAGGCTTGGGTCATTCTTGTAGATAGCAGCATCTCCATCTGAGAAGTTACTCTTTCCAGCGTCTTTAGTACCCTGCAGGCAACCAAGGTCCCAGTTGTGCCCACTCTCGTGAACGAATAGAGCACGGAACTCTTCGTCTGGAACGGTTCCATCAAGGATAAGAACACTCTTTCCAGCAAGACCACGGTGCTTCTGCTTCTCATATTTTACGTAGAAGTTCTTGAGTGTATCGCGACACTTAGAAGGAAGCGCCAAAAGTACTTCGTTAGCGATCTCCTTATGCTTAGTCTGGATATCTGCTGCAGCAATTGCAGCAACCATTCTCGGCTTAGGAGCAACGGCTACCTTAGAGGTAGGTGCAGCAGCAGCCTTGGTTACGACACGGCGTAGTGGCTGACGACGCATTCTCTCAATCTTTCTCTTCGCTACATTCTCGAATGCAGCATGTTCAGCAAGATCAATATCATTGTGGCTATGGTCGTGGGCAACTCCCATACTTAGAAGGGAAGCACTCTCTATACCCATATGGCTTGCAGGACTCTCAGAACCTGCTAGACTTTGCTTCTGCACATTGAGTGAGAGCATTCCGAGGACAGACATAAGGCCGATGAAGAGGATGGTTGGACTTCTCATATTGTGTCGGAAAAAGGAGAGTATTTATACTATATTTATTGATATATGTCAACAGTTCAAAATGAGCCTGAGAAGGTTCCAGATGGCATAAAACCGGGCCAGGAGCACACTGTGTCCATAGAGAAGCTCACCTTTGGTGGAGCTGGACTTGCTCGTATTGATGGCCAGACCGTCTTTGTGCCAGGGGCTATTCCTGGGCAAACGGTGCAGATTTGTATTACAAAGAATAAAGGGAGATACCTAGAGAGTAGGCTAGTGAAGGTGATAAAGAGGGCAATGGAGGAGATTCAGCCTCGATGTGAGCATTTCCATGACTGTGGAGGTTGTACGTGGCAGAACCTGCCGTATGACAAGCAGATTGATTACAAGGAGCAGATTATCCGTGAAACATTAGAACATTTGACCCCTGTAGATGAGGAGCTCCGTAAGCAGCTAGGAGGCAGAGTGCTTAAGATCATTCCTAGTCCTCAGGTATTCCACTATAGGAATAAGCTAGAAATGAGCTTTGGATACGAGACTATGAGGGCGCAGGAGCGTAATGGAAAGCGTATATACCTCGATGAAAACCCTACTATTGGGTTCCATCAGCCAGGAAACTGGGAAACAGTGCTTCCTGTGTCTGAATGTCACCTCTATGACGAGCAAATAGGGCTATTATTGCAGGATGTGAAGCGGTTCATGCAGGAGACTAATCTGCCTGTCTATAACCCAAAGACCCACAAAGGAATGCTTCGATCCCTACTGCTTCGTCGTGGGGTCCAAACAGGGGAACAGATGATCGCCTTTGTCGTAAAGGCACGGAAGAAGGAATTAGAACCTCTATTTCAGCACTTTATGCGCTTTGGAGGTCGTAGCGGACTAGCTTCCCTTATGGTGATAGAGAACCATGGTCAGGGTGAGAGGCCAGAGCAGCCGAAAGTACATACGCTTGTAGGACAGCCTTCTATTAAAGAGAGGCTTTTCGATCTTGAGTTTGAGATCTCTCCGTTCTCGTTCTTTCAGACAAATACGCTGGGGGCAGAAAAGCTCTACCAGGCAATTGCTACAGCAGCAGATCTTTCTCAGAGTGACATCGTGCTTGATGCCTATTGTGGCATGGGAACAATAGGACAATATCTTGCTCGCTACTGTGACAAGGTTGTCGGAATAGAAAGCCACCCAACAGCTATAGAAGATGCATTGAAGAGTGCAGGTAAAAACCGCATTGCGAACATTACCTTCTATAAAGGACGAACAGAGCAGGTGCTCAGCAACCAAGTGAAAGCAGGAGGGAAGTATAAGTTCTCCGTTATTGTTGTAGACCCTCCTCGTGCAGGTCTGCACCCTAAGGCACGAGAGGCAATGCTTGCGCACGCTCCAGAGAAGATCGTCTACGTATCATGTAACATGGCTACTTGTGCGAGAGACATGGGAGACTTCTTAAAAGCTGGTTACGAGCTGAGGTCTGTACAGCCTGTAGATCTCTTCCCGCACACAGCACACATCGAGACTGTATCGGTCTTACAGAAGAAGTAATGAAGATAACGCTCATTGCCGTTGGTTCCCTAAAGACCCCTTGGGCAAAAGCAGGGTGCCAGCAATACCTTGATCGTCTTTCGATAGACCTTATAGAAGTGTCAGCTTCTAAGCAGAAAGACCCTACAAAACAACAAGAGGAAGAATCAGCTTCTCTTATAAAGAGGCTAGAGAAGATAGAGGGAAAGATATGGGTACTTGATGAACGAGGGGAGGCGCTGACTTCAGATACTCTCTCAAAGGACCTAGAGAAGGTTGGTGATATTGGAGATTCAGTCGTCTTTGTATTGGGTGGTGCCTATGGCTTAAGTGATCTAGTTCGCAAAAAAGCAGATCGTATTATACGGCTTAGTGATATGGTATTACCGCATGAGCTATGCAGAGTAGTGCTTTTAGAGCAAATTTACAGATCTGAGCAGATAACAAAAGGGACAGGATATCATCATTAAATCTATTGACCTTGGTGCTAAAACGCCTATTCTTTGCCCATCCTTCGAGAGGAAGACTCGATTTACTAAAGAGACACGCTTTGAGAAGGATTTGTACTTATTTTCCTTCTCATATCCATGGCTGATCAGGATATCACATGCCGCGATTGCGGTGCTACATTCGTCTTCACAGAAGGCGAGCAGGAGTTCTATAACTCCAAGGATCTCAGCGCTCCTCAGCGTTGTAAGGATTGCCGTGCTGCGAAAAAGAACGCACGCATGGGTGGTCCACGAGAAATGCACGATGCCGTTTGCGCAAAGTGTGGTTCAGACTGTCAAGTTCCATTCAAGCCTCGTCCAGAGGAAGAAGGTGGAAAGCCAGTTCTATGCCGCGAGTGCTTCTCTGCTGAGCGCGGGTAATTTAACTCGATCTCTAAATCAGCCGATCGCATCTGTGGTCGGCTTTTTTGTGTTATTCTAGATTTATGAAACTTAAAGAAATCCTCAAGCTTACATGGCTTCCAGTTGTCGGAGCATCACTGTGTTGTCTTAGTCCTGTCATCATCGTATTACTCGGTTTAGGAACAGTGTCGTTTGGTACGTCTCTTGCGGATTCATTTTATGGAGATTATAAGTGGGCGTTCCGCGCCTTTGGTGCAGTACTTCTTTTGCTCAGTATTATCTTTTATTATCGTGGCAAAGGAGTGTGTTCGTTAGATCAGGCAAAGAAGCATCGTAATGAAATTATCAATACCGTACTCATTTCACTTCTTGTTGGAGTACTTGGATACGTGTTCTTCTTGTATGTCGTCGTCCACTACATTGGAGTGTGGATGGGGCTTTGGGTGTAGATGATTTGAATCTATTCTGCTAATCTGAATTAATGAGTTCTATAGAGAAAGGAAACGCAGCAAATGCAGAGGATTTTGGAGGGTGGTTTATGGGTCACTTCTTACCAGAAGATTCTTTGATGAGTACGTCTGGCTTAGAGGTAAAATGGAGTCAGTTAAAAAAAGGAGAGACACGTGATGAGTGGGCACCTGTTATTGATAGAAAAACAGTAGCTGTATTAATCAGAGGACATTTGATTGTTGAATTTCCAAATGAGGAAGTTGAGTTACGTTCAGAAGGTGACTATGTTATTTGGAAAGATGTCTCTCATAATTTTAGGACAATAGAAGATAGCGTTGTTCTCACAATTCGTTGGCCATCGATATAAAATATGTTTGGTAGCCCGTAGTAGTCTTATTACGAACTCTATTATAGAGGAGATGATCAACTGGTATAAGGTGCTGAAAGACCTCCCTATGATGCAAGAAGTGCAGCTACAGAGCGAAAAGGCTTTTGCTATTGTTTAGTAGAACTATATGTATAAAGTAGTCGCTGCCTCCAGAATGGAGACAGCGACTGTGCGCTTGTTCTTTATTGCTATGGATCGGAGCTGAACTCAGATGAAGACTGAGCTTCAACTAAACCAAACTAATCTCTCCATACAGATGATCCAGTTGTCGATTCAAATTTGGAGATAATCTTTATTACAGATTCAAACATGATATCTCCCCATCTTTTACGCAGCCTTCTCTCCAACTCCTCATCCTTACCCTTGCAGTCGGTAAGAACAATCATGACCTGAGCATACAGAGCAGGTTTAATTTTAGTTCGAAGTCCTTGAATGTTTTTGATGATCTCCGTTTCTGTTGTCACAACCTGACTAAGATCGACATTGACATGATTTATCATCTGATTTTCTCCCGATAGTGGCAAAGAACAAACTACTAGCAACAAGCTAGGTTGTTCTCAACCTATAGTTGACTAGATTTAAATATCCTATTGTAGTAAACATATATATTCAACATATCAGATAAAGTATGGTATGATATTATCCGAAGTAGATAATTACCAATTTGGATATGGCTACCTTCAATCCGCTCCACCCACTAGAAAGTTCAATAATAGAACTTATAGCATCTCACAAAGGTATTACCATTAGAGATGTACACGAGAAAATCAATTCAGAAGGTGTTTCTGTATCTTTAAATGGAATCTATAAGCCTATCAATCGCATGCTGGATTGTCAGATGCTTGTTAAGGCAGAAGGTGAACTATTTATAAATAGTGTTTGGCTTCAACATATTTCGCAGTTCAATTTGACTGCTGGGCAAAATCATTTGCCCACTCGTTCAGACGATATTTCATTGCCACTTAAAGAAGGTCAAAGGCATGATTTTCATGCAGATTCATTACAGTCATTGGATAGCATTTGGAATCATTTAGTGACAAAGCTCACTCCAATTCTCAAAGATGATAGTTGGTATGTTTATAACTCACACCCATGGCACTCGCTTGGAATGAGGGATACTGAGCAGAGATTATATGAAAGTATTATTAGTCATGGAAAAGAAGTATTTATGGTATTTGGAAATGAAACTTTTTTGGATACATATGGACAAAAGCTCGTTACTGCAAATGGCTATCACACAACAATAGTTTCTGATTCACCTTTTTTGCAAGATGGGTATGCATTATGGGTTTGCGATGATCACATAGTAGAGTGTATTTTTCCTGAAATAATTTCTCGTAACTTTTTATTTTTCTTTCAATCGGTACAGAACATATCTAATTTTAATCAGACCTTATTTTCTGATGTATTCAAAATGAAATGTAACTGTAAAATTACAGTCCGCTGTGATACCAAAGAAGCTAACAGAATCAAATCATTGTTTAAAGGTATTTTGGCTTCATAGAGCCATGGTAGCCCGTAGGGGAATCGAACCCCTGTTTCCAGGATGAGAACCTGGTATCCTAACCACTAGATGAACGGGCCACGAAGGCCAGTATAAGCACAGTAACGCTTTGTGCAATGAAAATAGTTCCTCTATCATAAGATACATGCGTATCCTTGCTCTAGAGACCGATGCAGAGAAGATTAAGCAGCAGTGCTTATCTGAAGGGGAAAAGGAGGTACTTATGACGTATTACCATGCTCTCAGCTTCTTCTTTGCTTCTTTGCGAGAGATCCTCTTTACGATCATTATCTTTATTGTAGGAATTTCTCTTTGGTACATCGGAGCACCGGTTTTGTGGGTATTAGGTGGTTTAACTGCAGTATGGTTCTTCTTCATCTTCTTTAATATCCTTAAGGCGTGGATCGATTGGCGATACGACTTTATCTTGGTGACAACAGATAAATTAGTACTTGTAGATCAGACTTCTATTATTCACCAGAAGGTTAATCCGATTCATCTAGAAAACATCGGAAGCATTGCCGCAGAAACGCAGTATTGGAATATCTTTGGATTTGGAAAAATTGTTATTAATCTCAAAGAAGGAGAGGGGGGTCAGGCGATTACATTACATTTTGTACCAGATGCATCGGCTGTCGCATCAAAAATATCCCAGACTGTTACATACTATCAACGCTATGTGGATGGATCACAAGTTCCCCCTCAAGGCGGCGAGTTGAGCGGCGGACAGAATTTGTAGTAGTTGCTCATCGGACGCATCTGTAATTACGTCGACTGATCCAAACTTCTGTAGGAGTTCTTTTTTGGTTTTCTCGCCGATACCATCGACTTCATCGAGTGCAGAACCGACCATTGTTTTTGCGATGCGTTTTTCTCTGTGGGCATTGGCAAACCTGTGCGCTTCGTTACGTAGTCTTTGGAGTAAGAAACTTGCTTGAGAATTGCTTGGAAGATCTACTGGGAAACTTTCCCCTGGCAAAAACACTTCTTCTTCACGTTTTGCGAGACCTATAACAGGGATATCAAGCTTTAGATCTTTAAGCACTTCTACCACTGTGCTGAGTTGCCCCTTACCTCCATCAATAACTAGAAGATCCGGTCTTGATTTGAGAGAAAAGTCTTCTGTTGTTGACCTTCTGTGTAACACTGCTTTTTTACCTGGTTTAAAGTCATCAGGGATTGGCTTTGCAGACTTCGAAAGCCCATGGATAAAAGCAAGATCTTCAGAAATATCGCACTGTACATACCATTCAAGTTTTCCAGCTTTGTCTTCTAGCATGTCGAGAGCTGCATGTTGCAAATCACGATCTGTTGCGTGAAGAGTGAGCGTTCCGTAGATCATTTTTCCTTTTGAGGATTTCCTCGCGTCGAGTGTGAGGAGGTCTGCTTCTCCTTTAGAGATAACGATCACTTCTTCTCTCCAATCTTTTGGAATTTCGAGGCGATCTTTTTGCGTCTTCGCCCAGAGGTCTCGTTCTTTCTTTTTAAGCCGAGATATACTGATAGATTCATCACGCTTTTCTAGATACTTCAGTCTTCTGCCTAGTACTTCTTTGAGTGCTTTATAGTCATCGACCTCTCCTTCTTTTACGGTGCGAACCGTAAAGGATCGATACTCTTTATTGGCAGGCTTTCCGTTTTTGATGACGACCATAGAGCCGACAGTTTCTGTTCCTCCGAGGTGTGAGATGTCGTACCCTTCGATACGTTTAAAGGTATTATCAGATCCTAGTACTTCCTGAAGCTCTTTGAGGGCAGTGTCTATGTTTTTGGCAGCAGCTTCCCACTTTGCAAACTGCTGCGATACCTTTTGCTTCGCATTACTTTCTGCGAGGGCGAGTAGCTTAGATTTCTTTCCACGTTCTGGTGCGCGAATCTCCACTTGCCTCTCCTTGATCTGCGCGAGCCATGCTTCGAGCAACTCTTGGTCTTCAATCTCTTCTTGAATCAATATCAAATCAGGAATATCTGTTTCGACTGAATAATATTGCGGCATGAGTTCTGCGAGTACAGCACCGATGTTGTCTGCCTCTCCAGCAAGTGCGATGCTACGCTCTTCTACAAGTCGTCCGTTACGTTCTCGCAGCACAACAACCTGTGCTTTTCCGCTTTGCAATGCGATTCCTATTGCGTCAGTGTTTTCTCGTGACGTATCAGAAACAACCTGTGGTACATCGAGTGATTCTATATACAAAAGAGTGTCACGGAGCTTTGCTGCTCTTTCGAATTTATTATGCTTCGCTGCTGACTCCATCATGTCCTTAAGTGCAACAACTGCGTCAGTGTGATCTCCTTTTAA
Source organism: Candidatus Peribacter sp. (assembly GCA_018652955.1). GTDB lineage: Bacteria > Patescibacteriota > Gracilibacteria > Peribacterales > Peribacteraceae > UBA2170. The sequence continues at coordinate 272,685 of JABIBA010000013.1, forward strand.
AAATCTCATTACTGCTTCTACCGATTCGTTGTATTGTTTTTCGGTAACATCTCCGACACACAGTCCGTTGCATTGTCCGATCTGATACTCGAGACATGCACGTTCTGGTTTTTTGTCGCGATTGAGTGCATCAGTAGAAAGAGCGCAGGCCCTAAAGCGAAATACGTCGTGCAATGTATTAAGTGTGCGCTTGATATTGTACGCACTGAGGTACGGTCCGAAGTATCTTGCATCATCATCTTCCATTTGCCGTACAACACTTAAGACAGGGTAGGCATCTTTTGTGATACGCACATACACATAGTTTTTATCATCTTTCATCAGTACGTTGTATTTTGGCTTTACCTCTTTGATCATGTTTGTCTCGAGAATAAGAGCCTCCAGTTCGTTCTGGGTTATCGTGACGTCGTAGTCTGTAATGTGTTTTATAAGAGAGAGCTTCCATGGACCTAGTGCTTTGTCGGGTTCTTTTTGTACGTAACTCTTTAGTCTATTTTTTAAGTTCTTTGCTTTACCAATATAGAGCACATCGCCTTTGGCATTGAGCCAACGATAGATACCAGAGCTGGTTGGAGCTTTGGCGATCCGCTTACGAAGTTCTTCTAGATGTGTAGAGTTCTCAGGCATTGCACTGGTATAGTACCTGCATGTCTCAACCTCTGGTATCCGTACTTATCTTAAACTACAGAAACCCCAATGCGGCGGTTGCTTGCGTCCGTACGTTCCTTGAGCAGACTATTGTAGAAAGAATAGAGATTCTGGTTATTGATAATCATTCTGATGATGAGTCTGTCGGAGTGCTTCGTAATCAGATAGGGGACCACCCTCAAGTACGTATTATAGAAACACCGGGCAATCACGGGTTTGGTTATGGATATAACAGTGGATCAAAATATGCATCTGGAGAGTATCTGCTTATTAACAATCCGGATAAAACCATGCCTCCAGACGGGGTAGAGAAGCTGGTTGAAAGCTTTGAGTCAGATCCTTCTACTGGAATTATCGCGCCAAAGCTTACACATCCCGACGGTTCTTACCGCCTCTCTATCAGGCGTTTTCCGCATATTATAGACATAATCTCTCGGAGGAGCATTCTAGGAAAACTCTGTCCAAAATGCCTCAAGCGGTACTTGATGATGGATAAGGACATGGATAAGAAGCAGGAGGTAGATTGGGTTGTTGGTGGCTGTTTTATGATCCGTAGAGATGTATTTACCCAGCTTGGCGGGTTTGATGAGCGGTTCTTCCTCTTTTTTGAGGATACAGATCTCTGCAGGAGGGTCGGTTTGGCTGGGAAAAAAGTGCTGTATGACCCACGTATCGTCGCTGGAGACAAAAAACGTCGCCTTTCTGGGCAGAGCTTCTTGGATCTATTCTTTAAGAAAACTGGAAGAATCCACATATCGAGCGCCCTAAAGTACTTCTGGAAATGGAGGGCTAGTACTTGACCTCTAATGCACCATACCGTAGCCTTCTCCAGCAAATTCCATGAAAATGCTATCCCTACAAACAGAGGCACGTCCAGAGGCTACCGCTAAGACTATTCGAGCGGATGGCAAGGTTCCATGTGTTCTCTATGGAAACGATGTAGAGCACACGCAGGTTGCTTGTGACTACAGTGAATTGTACCGAACATACGCAAAGGCTGGTGAGAGCGTACTTGTAGAGCTTGATATTGCTGGAAAGAAAGTCCCTGTGCTCTTCCATGAATTACAGTTTGAGCCCGTTAGTGATGCGATTGTTCACGTGGATTTCTTTGCTGTAGACATGAAGAAAGAAATCGAAGCTCGTGTTCCATTGCACTTCCTTGGTGAGGCGCCTGCTGTAAAAGAACTTGGAGGTGTACTTGTTTCTGTTATGGATCACGTATCAGTGAAGTGTCTCCCTACAGCTCTTCCTTCACACCTTGAAGTAAGTATTGAAAAACTAGAAACATTTGCAGATTCAGTAATTGTTTCTGACGTTACTACTGCAGATGGAGTAGTTATTACTGATGATCCAGACTCTATGATCGCAACTGTTCAGGAGCCACGTAAGGATGCAGAGCCAGAGCCTACTGAGGCTGCAGAAGGAGAAGAGACTCCAGCAGGTGAAGATGGTGAAAAGAAAGAAGAAGGTGGCGAAGCTGCTGCTGAAGGCGGTGAAGACAAGAAGGAATAATACATAATCTTATGCTCTCGAAAACACTTTCTGGGCTTATCCTCGTACTCACAATCCTTAGTGGAGTGGTGATCCTTTCTTCGGTACCGAAGTTTGAAGGAGAGGAAGCCCCTCGTCCTTCTCAGAAAGTTGCAGAGGAACGTCGCCGTCTTACATCTCTTCCTTCAGGGATTCTTTCTCGGTTTAGCTTGTTTCCGAACTCGCTCAAGAAGCCTATTCCACTTGCGGTCATGATTGAAAATCATGAGCACGCTCGTCCGTATCACATTGGAATCGATCAGGCGTTAGTTATTCAGGAGTTCCTGGTTGAAGGATTTATTTCTCGGTTTGTTGCTATCATTGATGCTCGCAATCTTCCAAAGGAAATTGGCCCTGTTCGCAGCTTGCGTCCATATTTTCTCGACGCGATAAAGCCATGGTCACGCACCGTGTTTCATGCAGGTGGAAGCCCAGAAGCTCTTAAGCGTGTACAAGAAGGATCAGAGTTTTATGCACTGAACTTACTCTACTTTGATGATAAAAATGGTGAGTATGGTTCATTCCGTAAAGATGGTCCTCCTGCTCCTCATGATTTATTTTTGAAGAAGAAAGTCTTTAAGAGTTTTCTTGAAGAAGTCCCAGAGCGATTACTCCAGCAGGTTTCATGGCCTCCATATACAATTGGGATCCCAGATGGCGGAGAGAATGCGAGTGACATCCGCGTAAACTTCTTTAATGCACTGCACAATGTCTCTTTTGAATACCTTCCCCTCGCACAAAAGTATCAACGAACAAATGGAGGTGAGGTAAGCCCTGCACGACCGAACACTATTGCTATCATGGAAGTTCCTATCGATTACATTGGTGAATATGGACGACTATTTATGACGCTAGAGGGTTCTGGAAATGTGCAGATATTCCACTCTGGAAAAGTATGGGAAGGGCGATGGAGCAGAGGTGTAGATACGCAGAAATTTACGTTTACGAATGCCGATGGAGAAGAGATTCCATTTAAAGCAGGTCAATTGTGGATGATGGTGTTGCCGACACTAGAGCGAGTCTCGTACGAGTAATTATTCTCGTAGAAAGTTCGGGAGGATGAGTGGCTCTTTAAGGTCAGGAAGTTTTTCGATGGTCTCTAAATCTTCTAAGGCAACTTTTCCAATGTAGAGTCTCTGCAATGCGTTTCCGTCATCTACAAACTTTTGTATAGCGAGCAGTCCTCGAAGATAGACGACGCTTTTGGTAAACCCACCAGCATCAGACGTATCTCCAAGTCCGCGTTTCATGGCAACGCTTTGTTGTACGGCTTTCTCTGGGGTGCATCCAAGTTCTGTTTCTAGATAGGTCCTTGTTTGCGCTAGGGAATGCTGCAAACTGTACTCTAGTCCAAGAATATTTTTATAGGGGTTGAAGTGTTTTTCGGAGTGAGGACTGAGTACTTCTTGTTCATTGTAGATGGCTAGTCCCTCTTGGGTATCAAGATAATCTGCACATCCGCGTCGCAGAATTTGGTAGGATTGGTGACTTCCATTTTCTGATGTAAGCACGTGTGTTTCTATCTCATGTGCAATCAGAGAGGCTATATCACTTTCACTAAATATGGCATCTTCACGAATGTATACTTTCTTTCCTCCAACAGTGATGCGAGCAATAAGCTTTGAGCGAACGCTCACCTGCCAATCATGTAACCCGTATGCTTCTAGAGCTTTTTCAAAACGTTCTACTGCAGTAGCAGCAGTAAGTACTTCTTTTCCTTGGGGTTTTAGGTCACATGCAGCTCTAGTGGCTAATTTCTTTTGTGCGACTGTGATGAGTTTGTTTGTCGGCTTTCCAAAGAGTGCAACAGATGCTGCAGTGAACTGCTCGTTATGACCACGGGATTGCAGGAGGGTGATACGTTTTAAGAGTTCCTTCCTCTTTTTTTCGAGAAGAGTTCCAAGAGCGGAGTCATCGGTAATCTTTTCGTGGAGTCGTTCTTTTGCATCATCTAAATCTGAACCAATCTCTGAGTAAGTAAATGTTGGATTGTAGAGCTCATCTTCGAGTAGTCGTTCCATTTCTTCCTCGAGGTTTAGTGGCTTGATGTGCTTAAGAAGTAGTAGGTCTTTATCAATTTTACTGAGCAGGCGATCGAGTGCTCGTACATCAGTCTTTTTTACCATACTTTTCTTTTCTGTTACCTTCATCTTCTTTGTTGGATCGATGAGGAATCCATTCAGATCCCTAGAACCAATTATCACTCTATGAGATCCCGTCTCTCCTGACTTCACCAGTGTTTGAATCTTCTTACCTCCCAGAGAGAATTTTACGCGATATAACCCCTCTGTTTCATCGGGTTCTGCTCCGTGCTTTTCTTGCAGCTCATCGATAAGCTTTTTGCTAAATGTCGTACGCTCTTCACCGCTATCGATTGTTGCTACAAGTTCAAAGGTAGAACCCTCTCCTAATGTAACTTGGATAGATTCCTCTAGTCCGAGTGTTGGCTTTCCATTTTCGAGGTCTGCGTCTTTCTTCTTTGTCTTGCTTCCAAATAAGTCCTGTCCGATACGTACTCCTTTTTCGGGTGACTCTACTGTAATTCCTTGCACACGATCTAGACGTGCCCTTAGAGGAGCAAGGTTTGCTATTTGTACCTGCAAACCAGCTCTTGCATTTACTTCGAGTAGCGCAGGTCCCATCTGTTCATCGATAGCGATATCTACTGCGAGATATCCGATATTGGTAATTTGTTGTATCCGAGAACAAATTAACAAGATTTCATCCCAGTAGGGGATGCGGTGGCCTGCTATCTCACCTCCGTGTGGTAGCTCTTCTATGATGTTGCGGTATTGCACACCATAGGTTGTTTCTCCTTTGGCAATGTCCAAACCTACTCCTATTCCTCCTAGGTGAATATTAGCCTTTCCGTCACTGTCTGCAGTTGGGATACGCACCATTGCCATCACAGGTACTAGGTTAAAGACAATGATACGAATGTCAGGCAGTCCTACAGGGCGAAACCGTGCAAAACAGCTATGTGGCTTTAGGATCTGTTCAAAGAAAGCAGTGTCCATCATTCCTTTTAGAGAAAACTTTCCATCGAGGATATCTTCGATGTGCTCTCTTAACTCTTGGTCTGTAATTGGAGTTTTTCCATTGCGGAGGAACTCTCCTTTTTTATTACGACCACGCAATACAATAATTCCTTCACCACCAAATCCATGGTTTGGCTTAAGAACACATTCGTTGGGGAGCTGTGCAAAATCAAATTCCCACACTTGATCACGGTTTTCTATACGCCCGTAGAGCTTGGCTACAGGTATGCCACGTGCAGCGAGATAGGCTTTTGTTCGTAGTTTGCTATCGGCTAGAGCTGTAGCTTTTTTCGGATTAAACGGCCTGATGTATAGCAGCGTGCGCGCATTTAACCCAAGTACGCCGCGATTGGAGAAAAAAGGAAACATGAGATTCTATTCTTCTTGCAGGTGCTTAAAGACTTCTTGGAATCTAAAGTATTCCACGAGCCGAAGACCTGTCCATTTACCAAGGAAGACATTGATGACTATCGTAATTAAAATCAGTTCAGGGTACGCAAGGATAAGGGATTGCAAGAATGAAAGTTGAACGATGTAGACACAGAAGAGTGCAGCCATCACTGTTTCACCAATACCAAAGAGCGCTGCTTTCCAACCTTCCTCTGTTTTTACATTGAGGAAGCTCTCTGCAAGGGTAGACATAATAAGGAGTACAAAGATAGTGTCTCCAGAAAGTGTAATATCCTGATACGCTCCAATGCCAAGCAATACGAGTAGCGTTAAGCTCACTACCGTAAGAATAATGGCAACCTTTGGAATATACAGTAGGCGCCAGCGCTTCATTATTTGTCTGGTCGCATATCCTGTAACAAGGATAAAGACGAGGAACAGAAGTCCTAGCCCCCACCCCAAAGCCAAGAAGCTTAGAGCAAGGATAGATGGCGTATACAAGCCAAAAGTAGTGATTCCAATGACCTGCTTAAAGAAGGCCAAGATGGTCGCAATAAGCGGCAACATCAGAAGAAGAATAACTGTCTGAGAAGACACTCCATGTGTCAGCATTGAGTTTACCAGTGACGATAGAATGTTCCACGGTCGAATACCTGTTGTGGATTTATCAACAACAAGAAAATCGATATCGCGTTGTGTAAGTTCTACGATAAAGCTGTCGATATCTTCTGCAGACATGAGCGGGTTCACTGCTTCTTTACGTGTTACTAAAATTTGATGTGGTTGGATAACAGTAAACGGACCACCAGCAGTACGCGCCAATGTGCCGAGTCCACGGTCTGTAATAAGGACGATCGTTTGGTTGTGAATCGCTTCGAACCTATCAGGGTTTCCTTCGACTGCACGCATGAGTGCTTGTAATCCTTTGACTCCTTCGGTCCAAAGCACAACAGCTTCTGCACCGTTGAGTGTCCCACTCTCTTCGCTAAGCATAGCAAAGATAGACTCCTCGACGCCTAAGGGAATTGTAGATTCTTCTGGTTGTAACAATCGCAAATAGACTCCCGCTTCTGCGGCAGCTACAAGGTGCAGGTTGAGCTTGTCGAGTGGAATAGAGCTATCTGCAATCAGTACGATTTTCCGATCGTAAACGGTAATAGATCTCGTCGTTTCTGTTACCTCTCTTACTCCATCAATAATTGTAGAAATACTGAGTCGCATAGTTACGACACCTGGTTTGTCGGGAGTGAATACCGCTTCTACAGATCTACTGATTGGCACAGTGCTTTCTCCTCTATACCAAATGTATTGGGTACTGTTCCCGAGTCCGTGACTTGCAGATGCATCGAGTACGATGGTTCGCCCTACTGGTACTTCGTCGGGTCCTGTAATAATTGCACTGAGCGGTTCTGCAGTTGGAGCCTCCTGTGCAAATGAGGAGAGGGGAAGTACAAGGAGAAGTGCTGCTATGGTTAACGTTCTAAATTGCATAGAGGTGGAGTGTAGGAGAACTACTTTTTGTGCTTTCGCATCATCTGAACGCGACCTTTTGCTTGGTGTAGTTCCTTATATTTCTTTAGCTGACCAGTAAGTTTTTCGACACACCGATCAATACCTTCAACGGCATCAGGCTTTCTGGATTCAGCTCTCAGTACTTTTTTTGGCAATGTTATCGTGACGGATACCTTCATGGCATCACGCTTTTTTTCCGTTTTCCTATTTTCTGCATCGATGCGTATAAGACTACTTTCATCTTTGATTCTTTTGCAGTACGTAGCCAATTTCCCAACTTTACGTGCTACGACAAGCAGCTCTTTATCGTTGTAGTGGAATCCTTTCTCGAAATGTTGAATATTCATTACAATTAGGGGGAATGAAGCAGAAATACACTCATATCATAGCATGTCTTAGGGGATAGGTAGCAAATTGGAAATTTAGGCTCAAATCTGCTATAATAGTTAGAATTTTCAAAAACAAACATATGCCTCCTCCAGTATCTCCAAGTGGTGCTCCACTTACGCCAGACCAAAAAGCACAAGAGCTTAAAAACCTCTTAGTAAAATTGCGTACAGCACCTGCTGCACCAATTAATCCTGCGAGTGCTGAAATTAAGGAGCTGAAGAAAAAGATCGAAGATACTAACCGAGTAGACATTCTTAAGGCATCTCAAGTTGAACTAGATTCATTGAAAGTTGAGGTTGAGGCGGCAAAGAATAATAAGGATATTATGGATGCTCTCGGTACAGAGAAGGTAAATCTTGAAAAGATGAATCTTGATATTACGACCCAAATTAATAAGACTAGATCTGCTGCCAGTACTGTTTTACTAACAGACATCAAAGATGATGTTCTACAACTTGGTAAAGATTCCATTCCAGAAGAGAAAGGAGATGTGATCAGTATGGTTCAAGGACTAATGCTTAAGTTTAATAAGCTTAAGTTGATGTTTGAGAAAATGACTACCTTTTCTGCCGCAGGAAAAGCAGAGATTGCTAAGAAAGAGAAACAGCTAGCTGTAGATGAATTCGGCATGCTCGGACCACGTGGATTGCGTGATAAGTTTAAAAAGAAAGGAGCAGACTATGGTGTGAGTATCCGAAATGGTATTCGTGATAAGACTGCATTTAATAAGTATGTAGAGAAGTTTAAGAAAGGCGACATTCTGAATATCGATGAGTTTGTTGATCAAGAACTTGCTATTGCATCTCCTCAACTTAATGCTTCTACTGGCGCTCCAAAAGAAACTACCATGTATGGACTGTTGGCTCTTAAAGGACAAGAGACAAAGCTTGCATCAGCAATGGGTAAAGAAAGAGAATTGATGTATGAAGATGGTCTTGAGAAGTATGGTGTGAAGTTTGAGAATAATATTCTCACTGTACGAAACCTTGTTGATAGTAAGACGTATAACTACACACTGTCGACAGGTGCAGACGTACCTGCAGCAGCACTAGCGGCTGCTAAAAAGGCAGGTGCACCGGGAATATCTCCGGATGTCATGGGATTACTTGGTGCTTCTAAAGGAGTGAAATTTACATCCGCAGACATAGAAGACCAAGGAGATGGTAAAAACGATAAGGTGATGGGATTTGCGTTCCAAGGTACTGCAGGCCCTATGGGCCTTTCGAAGCATCGTGGAAATGTCTCTCTCGATAACGCTACTCTTCGAAGCGTTCTTAAGGAGCTTGGTGCAGGAGATGCAACAGGACTAAAGAAACTCGTTGATCGTAAAATTGTTTCTAAAGGCATATTTGCCAAAATAAAAGGAGATATTGAATTCAAAATCGAAAAATCTAGCTAACCCTCTTTTACTATGGCCCCTTCAGCAATTGATCTTCTCAAGAGTAAACTCAAGATAGGGCTCGCAGTACCTGATGCCACTTTGAAGCATCAGAAATTACTAGATGCTATCAAAGAAGGGACACCAGGATTTGATACACCTGTTCATCGTCAATCTCGAGTAGATCGTGCTCGGCTTGCTATTCAATTCATGAAACATGATGAGATTCGAACTGCAGGTATCCAAGTTATCGATGAAGCGATTGCTAAAGTGGCAGCGGATAAGGCCAAAGCAAATAAAGAGAAATTAACTCCAGGAAAGACAGCTGCAGAGAAAACAGTGATAGATAATAATATTGCGGCACTCGAAGCAGAGAAGCTTGAATATATTGGAGCACGTAAAGAAGCAGAGGCAGCAGTGCAGGCTGCAAAAGCTGCTGCAGCAAAACCAACGCCAAAAAAACCAGTAACAAAGCCAGGTATTGTTGGTACTCTCGCAGGCGTTACTGATGCAGTATTACCGAAAGAGATGTCAGAGAAAATGAGCAAAGAAGCTAAAGCTCTAGCTGCAGTTGTTACAGGGGCTGCTCTTGTTGCAGGACTTGTGTGGTTGTTTAATCGTGGTAAGGATAAGGCAAAGTCTGCTGGTAAGACATTGTTGATTGCTGGAGGAGTGGTGCTTGCAAGTATTTTTGGTTTAAAGCTTTTTGCTGATCTTAGGAAATTCGGAAGTATCAATAAAATGATTGATGCTAAATTGAAAGAGCGACAGGCAAAAAAGGAGCCATGGATAAAGTTCGGACTTACAGAAGATGATTACAAGAAAGCAGACGATATTTATCATGAAGAAGGCGAAGCTGGTAACGATAAAATTCGTGCATTCTTTGGATTAGCTCCGGGGGCAACCAATATAAAATACGAAGCGTACATGGAATTTATTCGAGGAAAGTACGAAACTGTTGAAAAAAATGGCATTACATATGCTCGTGCGGAAGTGGCATTACAAAACTACGAAGATAATATTGGCACTGCTGTAAAAGAGTTGGCACGTTGGGTAAAAGATAACTATGTAAAGGTAGCCGTGGGTACGTACATCGCTTCGCGATTAGGTATTCTTCGTGCAATTCTTTCTGGTGCGGGTACTATTGCATCTAAAGCTGGTCAACTAGCAAATGCCATGCGTAAGTTTGGATGGAAACATCCTATTATTGCTATTTTTGCTTTGGGAGGAGCTGTTATTGGTATTCGTAAGGCTATTTCAGCCGGAAAAGATGTCATGCTACCGGAGAACTTACCAATGTTTTCTACTGCTGTTGCAGCAAAGAAACCTGTATCACATGGCCCGTTGGATGTTTCATTGGCAGGCCCTCTGGATACACTGAGTAAAAGTGTAGAGGAACTTGGTGTGATAACTGGGGACTTTGCAACATGGGTAGGTACTGAATTTATGGATTTTGTGAATTACATTGATAAAAAGGCACCAGAATCATTCCGTAATAGTGACCCGGAGATTATCATTAGCAGAAACATGGCATGTATAGATGCTCTTCGTGATTATTTGGATCGCAGAAAAGGGAATGCACCCACAGCGAGAAAAAAAGTGAATGCAGGTAAAGGTGCTGACTATACAACTGCTATAGCACTTCTCGATGCATACGAAAGCTCATTTATTTTGCATAGGTGTGAAAATGTTACTACCAATAAAGAGCCACAAGAAGCATATAAGAAGCTAGAGGGCGCTTTAGCAAAAGTGCAATTACTCGTAACGACAGAAGGGGATGTTGTGTATTGGCAGCCTGCTGATAAAAGCGAAGTGCGTCGTGCACTCTGCGTACATCCTTCTGTAACGGATAAGGATAAGCTCCTAGAGCTTTCTAAACGGTTATTTCATGGAGAGGGTGATGATGTATATGTAGTAAATCGTGTTAAAGAAGAATTAGGAAAACAGCTAGGTAAGAATATGGATAAGCTCGAAGGTTTCCCTTTGGGCAGTAAGGGGTTTGCCATGATAATTGGAAATTTCTTGTACTTTATAGAGTTTGATCTCAGTAAAGGATTTATAGACTGGGAAAATATGAATAACTGGGCAAGAGCCCCGTTGAGTATCATGTTCTCAGAAGATGGTAAAGATCGTGATTGGCGAGAGTGGTCGGCAGATGTAGGGATTGGCGTTATGCATACGGCACTATTTGCATTGAGCGCAGGGACTCTTGGATTGCTAAAGCAGGCAGCTATTGGTGGTGGACCACTTCCAGGAAGAGGTAAGTTTAAAACTCTAAAGAAGATAGCAGTAAACATCACACCTGGTGTCTCTCATGCGAATGTTATAAAAAATACGTATCGTACATACTTTGATTTTAAGATGATGTATCACTTTCCTATACGAGGAAGGGGGTTCAACAATGTTTTCCAAGAAAGTGGATTGCGTCCTGAGTGGATACGTAGCATCGAAAATTCTGGTAACGGGTATTTGGCTAGATGGAAACTAAGACGCATTGCAAAGAAAGCCAATATTAGAGTAAAAGCTGCACGAACTGCACAGCAATTACGTACTACGTTGCGTAATGGATTTGTTACTCGTTTAAACTTGTCAAATGCCAATGGACAAATAGGAGCTGATGGGGATTCTATGTACGATAATGTTCGTGATGCTTTTGCGCCAGGTGCGGATGCAGAAACGGATACAGTAGCAGAAGGATTGGAAACAGAAGAAGATAACGCACGCGTTGAAACATATAAACAAATGCTCGATCAAGGAAGGTCTGTGACTGAAATGGTAAAGAACGGAGCACACGTAGGAGACTTACTCAAGGCAGATGCAGATCCTGATGAGACACTAAAGGCTGTACAGGGACTTGCTGACGAGGATCTCCGTGCTGAAGGACTAGATGCCTTGAAAGCTGCTGGAGTAGATACAACACCAAAACCAGTTGCACCAAAGCCAGCTGCAAAACCAACATTTACCGAGCAGCAAATTAAAGACACGGTGAAGGCAACAGAGTCAGGAAAACTTAGCCTCGATAAAAAAACACAGATCTATTCTGACTTGATTAACAAGAACAAAATTCCTTATCAAAGCCTTATCAAGGCTGGTGCAGATCCAAAAGCTCTCATAAAAGCTGGAGTTAGTCCGGCAGAGGTAGCGCTTCATACGCCGAAGCCAGCACCTGCTAAACCTGCTGCATCAAAACCTGCAGCTACTAAACCTGCTGCGAAGCCACCAGCTCCTACTAAGCCTATTCCTGCTAAACCTGCTGCACCAAAACCAGCTTCAACTGCTGCACCAAAGATTACTATTGCGCAATTGCAGAAGGAGCGAGGTGCGATAGAGAAGTCTATTACTGAAACAGTAGCAGAAGTGCGCCCTGCTAAAGGGCAAGCTCGAGCGAAGCTCCTTGCGAAGCTAGAGGCGGATTTCGAGGCACAGGCTAAGAACTTGGAGTCGCAAGTAGCACTGGATCCGAAATTGGATGCTAAGTTAGCTCCTCGTATCGCAGAGGCACGAGCCATGTCTGGAAAAATGGGTAAGCAATTAGCTTCACTTAAGAGCAGAATGTCTAAAAATGCTGCTTCTCAAAGTCCAAAAGGCCGTAAAGATAAGGTTTCGTCAAGGCAAAAAGGTACTGGTGATACAAGTGTTTCACCAGGTACGCCTGGAGCTGTGCATGAAAACAGGTCAGGAACGGATACTGTGGTAGATCTACAAAACCCAAAAAATCAGGTCGGAAAACGTAAAAAAGGAGGCGGTGCTAACGTAAAGGTGGTTAAGTAATACTGTCTTGAAACGGCTATTTCTGCTATAATTACTAGATTTAAACGTATCTAATTATGGCAGAAAATACATCTAATAATCGGGATTCCTCCCAAGCTTCTCCAGAGAAGGTGAAGATGGATAAACTGTATGACGAGTACATAGACAATCTTGCTGAATTTGCTAAATCGACAGATAAAAAAGAGGAGTTGCTGATAGGTATTCTTGCAGGATTTGAAAATAAGCCAGTGGATCTAGACTCGACATCTGGAAAGGGGAAAAGCTTTTTATCTGCTCAACGCAAGCTACTTGAGGAAGAGCAGAACAACTTTAATGACGCAGTGGGTAATCTTACACTTGGGCTGACGGCTAATGAAAAAAAGAACCTGTTGAGCATCGTTCAGTTTCCGAAGAAGGCACATGCATTTAACAAGATGGTATCGTTCTTCAGCGAGTTTGATTTAAAGGGAACAAGTGCGACTCCTCTTTCGAAACATGCACCGGCATCATTACTGGAAGCACAGGCGAGACATAATACTGACTATTCAAAGATTACAAGAATGTTTGAGAGCAGTAAGAATGGAGCTTCTTTTAGTAAAGAAGAGTGGGAAAAGGTAACTATAATGGCTGCTGAATTCAAAGCATTCGATGAGCCTTTCCAGGCACACATAAAAGACGTGATGCGTTATGATGATGAGCAGACAAAGAAGTACGTTCTAAAGAACCCCCCTTTATTTGATCTGAAAACAAAGGAGGCAAATATGGATTTACTTGAAGTAATTGGATTTGAAGATGTATTAAAACCAGAGCAGTTTCAGAAGATGATGGAGGACATTTCTTCTCCACTTCCTCAGATTGCTAACCTCTCAAAGAAATCGAGTGCTCAAAAAAATGCGATCGAAGCCTATCGCGTTCGTGTGATGAATGATCTTGCTGACCATAAGTCAGCTTATGATTATCAGATATATCTAGCCAATGCTAATGGGAAAAATTCTTTAAGTGCAGAGGATAGAGAAAACTTTAGAACAGCTACAGTGCGAGCGCTCATGCAGCGTGCTCAGTATGAGCAGTATCTTCAAGCTCCAGATGACAAGAAGTTGGGTATCCATTGGCTTAAGTCCACATTAAACATGATGCTCATTGAAGGAGTAGAAGAATTTGTAGAGGGAATACATGATACAAAAATGCTCCACATTTCTAATGCAAGACTTCTGGAGTCATTTGGCAGAATGTCACCTGTTATGCAGCAGACAGTTCTTAAGACTCTAGGGTCACACTTAGCTAAAGATGGAGTGGTCTTTGTAGAAGGATTAAATGCTCTTTCAGAGAAGCAGCTTGGGTCACTTCTTAAGACATTAAATAAAAACCTTCCCCCAGAGGGGCGGTATACGATTAGTGAAAAGTTGAATAAAGTGCAGATGCGTCAGCTTGCTCAGAAAATGCTAAAGGTGCCGAGAGGTAGCTCAAAGTTTGTTAAAGAAATTGCGGATTTCTCCGAGCTTTCACCTGAGGTGCGTAAGCAACTGTTGAACGGGTGGAAAAGCATCGAAAAAGAATTGATTAGAAACAAGGTGCCGCCAGCACGTATTGCAGAAATCCGTAAAAATCTTAAAGCACTACAGAAAAAAGGATTCTTCAGAGATACATTAGAAATGGCACGCAACCCAGTGACTGTCATGATCTTCGCGATCTATATCTCTGAACATCCAAACAACATTCAGGCAGCACTTAACTGGGCTGGGTTTATTGGAATTAGTAAAACAATAAGTGGCGGTTCAGGTCTTCTTACCAAGTCAAAATTTCTCAATAAGAGATTTCCACGGATTAAAGGAATAAATCATCCTATTATACAGTTTCTTGTTGTAATGGGAGTACTAATGGGACTTGGGAAAAAAATAAATGAAACAACAAGTTATATAGATGAACGCTTCCCTGATAGTCAGTTTAAGGAAGGGGTATATGCAACGTTTGGAGCCTTGGAAATGCCGGGGCGTATGATTGGAGATATTGGTAGAACTATCGGCTGGAACAGGAGTGATAATTTTAAGAGCTGGTCAGAGTACTTAACAGAAGAGAAGACAGCGGATGGATGGACACCGGAACGTGCTTTTTATAGAGGACGCAAAGATTGGAATACTGCTCTCGATGGTCAAGTTAAGCTGCATCCACACAACAAAGAAGGAGTAGCTAGGCTTGAGGCAGATAGAATTAATAAAGATTGGGGATTGCGTCAGAATGTGGATCTCGTTGGAAAGATAGCTACGCTAGATATCTATCGTGAAGATTTTCTTCAGCTCTATTCAGAAATGAAGGCAGAAGATGACAATCTTCCACTTACTGTAGAACAGTTTCGTGCATCCCTAGAAGCAGGAGAAGAGGCAGCAATAGCGGATACTAAAGATATAGGAGGACAGGATAGAAATGATCAGTATATTGCTAGGCTCTTCGATGGCACAGTTACACTCACGGGGTATGAAGAGGACAAGCAGGAAACATTAGGCAACCTTCACACTGCTTTTACGTTTATGGAGAGGGGTAATATGAAAAGTCCTTCCGAAGAAGCATTACAAAAGATAGCCAGTGGGAAGCAAAAACCTACCTCTTTACGAGATACAGAGAGGTTGCGTATGTTTTGGGATACGTACACAGGTCAACTCAAACATGTTGCGACTATGGTGAGCTTGTTTAAGCACCTTACACTTCCAGATAGCAAAGGAGTGGAGCACCAAATGTACGACCGTCACACATGGCTTGGCAATGGAACAAAGGAGCAAAACAAAGTGTTTACAAAACGTATAGTTGATGGACAGATGAGCCACATCTTACTGATGCTGAAACTCGAAAGGCTTGCTCCATATTCACTCAATACTAAAGCCACAGAAGAGCTAACTCGGTTAGGGGGTAAAAAACCAAAGCCTTCTATTCCTATTCAAGAACTTCCTTAGTCATGGCCGAAAAACAATCCAGTAACGGCGGATCAAATAATACAGATAACCTGAGAAAGAATCCTTCTGCATCTGAAATTACGAATAAAGATATCTCTACTGCACGTCTACGTATTGGAACATTCGAGGAAGATAAGGGTCCTACTAGCGTATCGAAATTAGAAGGCCAGACTAGTACCGCAAAGCATAATGTAACGGTCATCGGTACATATAATCATTTAATGGGTAATGAAGATCGTTTGGATGCACTCAAGCTTATAAAGGAATCAGGACAGGAGACTAAGGTGATATACCTTCAGGAGAGTGCTTCTATGAGAGAAATGATGGCAAGGGATATGCATTCGTACATGAAGGTTATTGAGCTCTATCATGAGGTAAATGCTCTTGCTACTAGTGAAGGCGTGCCACTCTCAAAAGATCAGGAAAAGCTGAGAGGTCAGACTCGTAATCATTTTGCAGCGGTAAATAGTGCAAGTGAGGAGTTTACGTCAGCACAAAAAAGAATCATCGCTATTCTCAAAGAGAATACCAAGCTTAAAAAAAGCACAGATGCCGGAGCGCCCGCAAGACGAGAGCAGCTTAAGGATGCTTACAAAATAGCTCAGCAAAATCGCATAGAAGCAGATAAAAAACTCGATGCACTTCTCAGTTGCAGGTCAGATGTACCCGGAGGTAGCCCAGAAGGAATAATGCCTGCAGGAAAACTGACACTTTCTCTTCTTACAAGTTTGAATGAGTTGTACAAGCGTAAGATGGACACTCTCAGTAAGACAGGGGACCGGTTGCGCAAACTGTCTCAGGAAAACCAGAATGACATTGCCAATAAAGATCCTCTAAATCGTCGAGATGCATTCAGAGAATTACAGGAGAAGATGCAGGTGAGCCTCCAGAAGTATTTACGTTTGAGCGGCCTGATGGGACGTCACCATGCAGATCGTGCGAAGCTAGGAACAATTAAGAAAATATTTGGAGAGCAAATGGATACTAGAGATATAGATGGAGTAGCAAAAACAACAGTCGACCCTGAGCGTAAGGAGCAAATGGAGGCTATGCTAAACGAACGTGCAGATGCATCGTTGCAGAATATCTCTACGCATCTAAGTATTACAAAAAAAGAAGCTGTTACTAGGGCAAGTGCCGAAGATCAGTTTGTAGCAAACCTTGCTGAGAGACTTGCACATTTACATTCGGCACAGTTTCCGCCAAACCTTGCTGGGATGAAGTTAATACGTAGTGCGATAAAAGGAAGGTATCGCGACAACGTGTATGCTGTTATCGGATGGCCTATTATTGGCGGCGAGCCTGCTCCATTTACTTCGCTTCATCCAGATCTACAGCGAGATATCTCTAGAAAGCTTCAAAGCATTCGTTTGAAATATGAGAACTTTGTCGCAGCAGACGAAATGGGCAACTTGGAAGAGTCTCTTGCTGCTACCAGAGAAATTTTGTTTAGAATAAAAGGAAAACGAGCAGGTTGGAGCAATAGAGAATTGTATGCTGTTGGGTCAGTACGCTCAAGTGGAAAACGCATTACCCTTGCGGACGTAGAGGCATCGGGGGAAGACCCAAGACACACACGCATTTTGGTACAAACTGCTTTTGAACAATTGCGAAATGACTGGGATGGATATCACACATTACGATCGCAGCTTCTGGCTGAAGTACATGAAGTGATTGGTTTGCACTTTGAATTAAAGGGAGAAGAGAATATGCATGACTTTGAAATGAAAGAGGCAGGCGACTTGATGGATAATGCTATTCAGTTTGGAATTGCGGGATACTTCATTAAACGAGGTCTTTCTCCAAAAACTCAAGAAAGTCAGCAGCTAGCAAAGGTTATGCGTGGCAAGTGGAGAACTGCTATGAGAGCAGAGCGTAATTTAGCATCTACATCGAAGTTTGCGAGAATTAAAGGTCTCTTCCAGTGGATTCGCTCTGGTAGAAATGCAAAATATATTTCAGAATTACTGAAGAGATCTGGATTTAATCCAGCTCAAGTTTCTCAGCTAAAAGGGGCTAAGTCTGCGACAGAATTTATGAAGAATTTGAAAAATGTTGCGAAGCAAGGAGGAAAAAGTGGAGATGAAGCTACTGCAATAATGCGCGCTGTAATGAAAGGAGATGCAGCCGGTGCAAAGGCTGGACTAAATACAACAAAAGCTGCTGCTAAAAGCAGTTCTCGACTTGGAAAATTTACGGGTCGTGCAGTTCCTTTGCTTATTGCTGCGTACTACCTATACGAGATAACACAGAAATTTGGTGAGGCAACAGAAGAAAATGATCGTGGCAAAGATGTCATGGAAGCTATGGGAAAAGATATGGAAAAGGCCGGATTCGTAAAAGTAGAAGGCTCGGATTATGTCTATAAACACAAGGAAACCAATACAAAGGTAAGCCTAAAAACCATACAAGAAGGTTTTGACCATAATGTGAATACTAAATACCTTGAGGCTGCAGGTCTTGGAGTAGGTCTTGCTATTTTAGGGTTGTCTTTTGCTGTTGGAGGTCCGTTGGGAGTAGTGATTGCTATTGGAGGAGTTATTATTGAGGTAGTTATCGAATGGGCTATTGGTGAGTGGCAAGATGTAGATACCCGTGACCTTCTTGCAGATATTCCACCATGGCTAATCGTCCCCTTTGATGTTCTTGCTTCAGTGAACAAAGATCGCGATGCCTTTGCGGCGTTACATGAAATATCTTCTGGGATTAATTTAACTGATGGTATTGAACGTGCCACCTTTAGCAAAAGGTCTCCAGAAGAATTTGATAAAATTCGAGATAAGGCACTCTTTAGTGTCGCGATGAGTGACTTGCGTACACAGGCACCCACTGTATTAAGAGAACTTTTTGCCGCAGGCAAAAAGAATGATGTGGAGTTTGTAAATCAGTTCTTTGAAGCAGACTTCCGCAAAGTCATTGTGCCTGCATTCTACAAAGCACTGCGTCATGAAATGATAGAAACTAATCTTGAGGGATTTAACACAAGCAATCTGCATAGCAGGATAAAAGCTAGAGACCTCCTAACAAAGAAAACACCAAAAACTCTTATTACACGTTCCATGCGTAATGTTATGGTTCTCTATCTTGCCAACCTTAAAGAGCAGCGGTTTGTTGGTGCCTACCAAATGAAAAAGGATGCAGAGAGGATCCTTGCTTTGCAAGCAAGGCCCATGGAGCAGTTGAGAATAGATCTATATACGAAACAAGATCAAATAGCTGCCTTACATAAGGACGAAGCTTCAAAAGATGATATAGGAAAAGCAAATGCCGAATTAGAGGTTATTTCTACGAAGATAAATATATTAGATAGAGAACTTACTACGTATCGTGAAGCTGTAGTAGCTGCGAATAGTCTTCTTACGCGCATGGGAGAAGATAAATTATTTGGTGTAAAACTTTCTGAACTCGACCCAGAAAAATTGAGCACTCATAATTCAAGAGCAATGACGATACTCTTAAAGCTTGGTGATAATGAACGATCAAAAATTCGAACACCTGGTCGAACAAAAAGCATTGCAACGGACTACCTCAGCGATGTTGATAGGGCTCTGTGGAAGAAGATGGATATCGTCAATCCTACAAAAGATGGACCAGTAAAAGGATCATTCTCCTTTACCTCCGCTGCTGAGCGTAAAAATGCGTATGGGTATCTAACCGGAGACCCTGTACTTGGATGGGAGGTTGGGAAGCTGTATGCCATGGATCCTAAAACACCAGGATATAAAAAAGTATCTTCTGGTACAGAGTACGCTGTTGCCAGTTTGGCATTTGCATCTGCTGGTGTTGGTGAGAAGAAGCATAGGCAAGAGCTCTTCTCTCGTGCGTATGGAAATCTTACGTCAGCTGAAAGGAGCGCAAACCCTACGAGAGCTGAGCAGATTGAAAAGTGGTACGTGAAGGGTCTTCCTGCGGGGTACTCTAGAGAGCGTGTTACCCAAGCTGCTGAAAACTTCTTCCGTATACGTGGGGATGAATCCTTTAGACGAAACACAGACTGGGAGAAAATGCTCTTTGAAGATGGTGAGTATCCTCCAACAGTGATTACTTCTGTAAGTAATTACGGTGCTGATAAGGCGCTTGAACAAGAAGACCCAGACAAGTACGAAGAGCAACTGCGCATTGCGAAGCATCGCAACAAAAGAGTCAAAGACGCATCTGAAGGATTGTACAAAAGCTTGCCTGCAAACCATCCAATCTTTACTAAGAAGAACCTTAAGTCCATCGTTTTCCAAGAAGATCATCATGTACGTGAAAAAATGGTACGAAATGATGGGGAATTATTCGCAACGCAGGATTCACAGGAGTTGGACCACGTAGTTGTTGCAACAGCATTCTTTGTTGATGAGCAGGGGCGTTCGTTTGTGTTACGCAATGCAGCGGTGATTTACAAGAATCCATATATTGTTAATGCAGATGAACGTAATGCACATACATTGGAGCATATTGAATATGGTAACTGGTTGCTGAATGCAGGAATCGATTATCCAACAGATCGCAATAAAGCAGCAGTGCTCAGCTCTGTTGAACGTATCAGTTCTCGTCGCATTACAGAGGAATCTGTAGAGCTTTCTCAGATACATAATGAGCAAACTCCGGAGAGCGCACTGCCGGGATACGAAAGAGATCCTTCTATAGAAATGGCTCTGTATCATGGCAAAGAACAGTCTCCTCTGTTGTACCTTTCTGTAATGAAGAACAAGGATGGTTCTCCTGCTTTGAAATTTGAATCAAACTCTCCTGAATTTGAGATGCTACAAGGCCTGGCTATTCCTGCACATCGTGACCCTGGTATGCCATACGAAAGGAACCCCGATGCAGTATTTGTAGAGTTTGCAACAGCACAAGACGGAAACATTACTGCTATTGCTTCCTACGTCACTACGAGTGGAGGCAAGACACGTAGACTTTCTACTGTTCGTAGAAATGCATCAGTGGCAACAAGAACAGAGAAGAATGAAGATGGAAGCTGGAAACAGTGGACATATATAACTGGTGAAACAGTGCACGGTGCTCGGCTGAAAGACGTTGCTAGTCTGCGAAAGCAATTTGGTGACCCAGAAAAAATCGGTACAGAAATCTCCACTACATTGAAGCAGCGCAACCAAGAAGACATCGCTGATGTCGTGCAGCAGCTTGATCGCAGAGGTAGTTCAAATCAGTTGTCACCATACAAATTTGTAAACGCAGGTCTTGAATATGATGGTGTCGGAGAGCCAAAGATTGTTCACGCTCTTACACTCAATGATGAAGCGACAGGGAAGAAGGCAACGGTTCTTTACACTGCACGAAGAAGAGAGAATTTGTTTACGCCACAAACATCGAAGCGCACTATGAACGTTAAAGGAGAGAAAAAGGATGTGCATATGGTGATGCCAAGTGACCGTACCAATGGTATCGAATCCTATCGTATTCACTTTGATGCGTCTGGTGGAGAAGATGTACCTGCAGATGAGTTTGTTACTTTTGGTAGTGTGCACGAAATATTCCAAAGTGCTCGATACACCTTTGCACAACGTGAGAGGATATTAGCGATAATGACAACACCACTTGGTAGTCCAGAAGTGTCTATCGAAAGAATACTCCAACTCTTCCCATACGAAATAAACGCTAAGGGAGAAAGTACTTCTAAGCTTCTTATGGATAAGCTACTACCGTTTTATAATGCAGCAGCTGATAAGCAGGTTTTCCTAAGAGAGCTACTTGAAAGTCTTATGCAGCGTGGTGGAATCTATGAGTCAGAAATAAATTCCATATTTATGGAAGAGCGCATCACTCTTAATCCTGATGGAGAGACAGAATACCTAATTTGGGGTGGGCATTTGGTGATTAATATTGATGCAGAAGAACGTGTACATCTTTCGGTAAAACAAAAAGGCAAAATTCTTCAGCCACCAGAGGGAACAGTATCACTGAGTGGTGTCCCACAAAGAACGGACGGCACGTATAGCCTTGGAGATATTGTCTCTAGACAAAAAGGTGCCAGCAATAGCGTTATCCTTCACGTAGAAGTTCCTGGCATGGCAAAGTCTCATCGTCCAGTAAAGCTGCTGACATACGAAAGAGATACAGAGAAGAGAGAGAAGGTTCTTGGTACTACAGAATTACGGTCTAAGACTGTTCGGGTTGATTACGCTAATAGTATGCGAAAGACCACAATGCACAATGAAAATGGTGTAAAACAAGATGCGTACATACAAATGACTGAAGGTGCTAATTTTGGAAGTAAAGGTGCCACTGGGTCATATGAACTCCCTGATGGAACCAAGAGGAAATACACTAAGTTTGGCCCAAGAGCTAACTTTATAAGAGTGACGAATAAGGATGGAGATGAACTCTCTTCAATGTACTTCGCGAATGGAAAAATGCTTCGCTATAGACTCTCAAGCGCATTTGGCGGTGACAGAAGTAAGTTAGCTGAAGCATGTAATAATGATCCAGAGATCATGCGAATGTACAGTAAGCTTTCTAGGAATCTGCATACTCATCTTACACAGCCTTCCACAGAAACAGATCCTTCTAATGAAAAAGCATACTTTGCTCCTTTGATGAGCGTATTGAATCTTTATGGTGTAGATACAGAGATGGTACATAAGCGTAAGCGATTTATGGGTGCTATTCGATTGCAGTACGAAAAAGCGATTGATAAATCTATGTTCCTTACGCATCTTATTAGAAAACTAGAAGCACACTCAACATATGATGGGCAGCTTACTCTTAAGCAAGGAGAGAAGAAGGGTACATATGGAGCTGGTTCGACGTTTGGTAGCATAGAAAAGTACCTGAGAGATGCTGTGATAAGCGATCATCTAGAAGTCGCTGCCATCAGTCCAGAAATGCCACTCGCTGAGTGTCAGAAACTTATAGATCTTCACTTTGATTTGCGTCAATACGATGACGCATTTAGACATTCTCCGGTTATAGAGTGTCAGAAAAAGTGCATCGCACTCATGCTTCAAGATCATATAAAAAAGAACAACATTACCTCATGGAATAACGCCATACTGCATGACTTCTTTGGGACTATCGACAGCGTCTTAGACAGGGCTCAGGAGATTGGACAAGGACGTATCGCTGGAAGTTATAAAATGGAAAGCACTGTGGATCCTTATGCAGACAAAGTTGCTCGAAAGGATTGGAAACGTGCTGAAGGACTGAATACTCGTGCGCTCTATATGGGATCAAACTATACGATGCACTCTGTAATGGATTTGATGATTCACACCTATGGTGTGTCAGATAGTTCTAGGAAACAGTTTGAGTCCTTCCGAGTATCAACAGATAAAGATATGGAAAAGAAGGGGATTTACTCATTTGCCAATCTTATGAACAAGAAAGACACGAGCGTAGCTCTCCGTTCTTGGTATGGAGTCACTGATGCTAAAACAGGGCTATATTACACATTTCACATATCACCCGTGGAATTTAAGAACAAAGAAAATGTCATTACGCAGCATGGGGGAGTTATGCGTCTAATGCGATCGGATGCAGATCTTTCAGAAGATTGGGATATCGCAGGTCCATCGCTAACTCACGGTATCAATACACCGAAAGAGGATCATCACATTCCATTGCGTGACCTTAAAAAAGAAAAAGCAAATTCATGGATTTTTAAAGACAATAAGAAATCCATTCAGCATATTCGTGGGTATAAAAGAAGTCTTGATCGAACAGGTTTCCGCAGCCTTACTGTCCCTTATGGTAAGGAGGCGGGTAATGCTTATAGCCTTCAGGCTGTAAAAGAGATCTTAGATCTCTGTGATCACGAAGTTAATTTGCAACCAGACGATAAAGAAGCAAAGAAAGAATATTGGAAGGTAGAACTCTTCTTGGGGATAAAAGAGCAGTTCTTACAGGCAAAAAATCAGGGAGCTTTCCTAGAAGAACTCGTGAGTGTTCTCTCTGGTCATAAGAAACTTGATGATGGTACAGACGTTGATGGAAAACTAACGAGTGACACTGTTCCGAAGGTCATGCTTCATTTTTACAATAAAAGAACGACTGGAGTGTGGACAAAAGAGAAGAAGAGGTAGACTACCCTCGTGCCCTTTTCTTACTCCCAACTCAATACGTATAGCACCTGCCCGAAGCAGTTTGAGTTTGCGAATGTAAAAAAAATACCGCGGCAGATTAGTGCAGGGGAAAGCTTTGGATCGAGTGTTCATAACACCCTGAGTAAGTGGGGAAAACTAGAAGCGGAAAAGGGAAAGAAGAAAGAGGAAAAAGATCAACTGACAATGTTTGAAGAACCAGAAGAAGAAGCTGTACCTCTGACAATAGATCTACTATTAGATCTTTGGCATCAGTCATTCATTGTGCAGGGATACAGTAGTAAAGTAGATGCAGATAGCGCTCGCACTAAAGGAGAAGTGCTCATGCAAAAGTTTTATGAGTGGTGGGAGAAAGAGACACGGGAAGTCATCGCTATTGAGAAAGGTTTTTCTATAGCAGTAGACATCGATACAATAAAAGGTCGGTTTGACCGCATAGAGAGGACAGCAGGGAAGTTAATTGTGATCGATTATAAAACGGGAGGCATGAGAACACAGGAAGAAGTCGATGAAGATTTGCAGCTTTCTATCTATGCACTCGCATGCCAAGACCTATTCGGCGAGCCCTGTGATGAGTTGGTATTATTTTTCTTAAGTGAAGAAGGTATTACAGAAGTGGTAACAAAAAGAACACCAAAGCAGTTATCTAAGGCAGGAGATGTAATCGGGTCACTATCAGAACAGATTGATGATGAAAAGTTTACGGCTACACCTTCTGAGTCTGCTTGTAGAAGATGTCCTTACCGTAGCATTTGCGAGAATTCAGCTGTATGATCTTAGTCGTGGATTACATGCAACAACAATTAGCGGCGTATCCTTTTATAATCACCGTAACGGTGATGATTTTTGCTGAAATAACTAAACACTTGTTTGAAGGTCTTACAAAGAATATCTGGTTCCAGCATGGAGGAATGCCGAGTAGCCACAGTGCTTTTGTGACTTCTCTGATGATGGTAGTTGGGACGTACGATGGAATCGCTTCTACGACGTTTGCTGTTGCCACCGTATTTGCGGGTATCGTTTGGTACGATGCAGCGTTTGTTCGTAAGCAAGTAGGACAACAGGCGAAGGCTCTTAATATTTTGCAGCAGCTCGAAGACTTCTCAGAACGTGTAGGACATTCCACTGCAGAAGTAGCTGGTGGAATATTGTTCGGACTCTTTCTTACGCACTTCTTACTGGCGTGGATCGCCTAAGGCGGTACACTAACTGCGTTATGTATCTCTCACAACTCTTCACAAAGACTTCTAAAGATTCGCAGTCCGAAGCGAGCTCTATTAATGCAGACCTTTTAACGAGAGCGGGTTTTATTCATAAGACTATGGCTGGTGTGTATTCATACCTCCCTTTAGGTCTGGTAGTTCTTCGGAAGATTGAGAACGTTGTTCGTGAAGAAATGAATGCCATCGGAGGACAAGAGATACTCATGTCTAGCTTCTCTCCTAAGCAAAGCTGGGTGACTACTGGTAGATGGGATGGGTTTGACGCGCTGTTTAAAGTTCCTGCAGCAGGAGATGCAGAGTATGGTCTTAATCCAACACACGAAGAGATTGTGACACCACTTGTTAAGAACTTTGTGCAGTCGTACAAAGACTTGCCGTTTGGTGCGTACCAGATTCAGACAAAGTTTCGTAATGAGCCACGGGCTAAGTCTGGAGTGATGCGAGGTCGAGAATTTCTTATGAAAGATTTGTATAGCTTTCATGTAGATCAGGAAGATCTCGATGACTATTACGAAGTAGTACACGGTGCGTATGACAAGATCTTTGAGCGTCTTGGTCTTAGCGATAAGACGTATTACACGTATGCATCTGGTGGGTCATTCTCCGAATTCTCTCATGAGTTCCAAGTAGTACTTCCTCAAGGGGAAGATAGTATTTTTGTGAGCACGGAAGCAGAGAAGAAGGGTAAGCGTATCGCTATTAATAAAGAGATCTACGAAGCGGGGGCTACGGAGTGTCCTGAGACTGGAGCAAAAGACTTCCGAGAGGAGAGTGCATCAGAAGCTGCGAATATCTTTAAGCTCGGAACCAAGTTCTCGGAGCCATTTGATTTGCAGTACACCGATGTGGAAGGGAAGCAGTATCCCATTCCAATGGGGTGTTACGGTATTGGTGTTTCTCGTTTGATGGGAATTGTTGTAGAGGCACTTGCAGATGATGACGGTATGCGATGGCCAGAAAATCTCGCACCTGCCGCTGTGCACATTGTTCCAATTGCAAAAACCGAAGACGATGATGCTTACAAGCAAGCAGTTGCTCTGTATAAGAAGCTGATCAATGCAGGAACATCTGCAATAATCGATGATCGCTTTAAGGTATCTGTTGGAGCTAAGCTCGCTGATGCAGATCTTATTGGTTGCCCTAAGCGAGTAGTTATTTCTCCAAAAACTCTCGATGCAGAAGGTGCAGAGGTAAAAGACCGTATGACCGGTGAAGTAACGATGCAGGCAATCAGTTCACTCTAAAAGAAATCTCCATCATGTTTTGGAGGAATAATAAGTGGTTTCCAAAAATCCCTGATTGCTTCCCACCACGTCTCTTCATTATCTAGAGACTCTCTTGTAGCATCAGTAATGCTATTAATAGATGCAAGTTTTGGATCAGTAGCTTCTGAAGCTGCTTCTTGATCATCAGGTTCACTTGTTTGTTCTACCATAGTAATTCAGTGTGCCCTGCTCTTTATGCTTGAGGCAAGACAGGTAGCCTTGTTTTTTTCTCTGATGTATAATCAGGGCATGAAAAAACTCTCCCTTCTCCTCGGAACGCTCGGTGGCGCTACAGCTGGTTATTTATTTAGTAATAAGAAGCTTCGAGATCAGCTTACGAATGCTAAAGACGCAGAAGAAGCTGCACGAATCTTAGGGAAACACTTACAAAAAGATGGAAAGAAGCTCGGGAAGCAGATCCAAGAGTTTGTAGAGAGTGAAGATGTTCAACAGAACTTTACAAAGGCAAAGAAGTACGCAAAAGAGACTTTAGATGAGGCGCAGGCACAACTTGGCGGCGCAGTAGACGAAAAAACTACTAAAGCAAAGAAAGCCGTAAAAAAAGCTACAAAAACCGCAGGAACTAAAGCGAAGAAAGCAGTAAAGAAGACAAAGACGAAGGCAAAGAAGACTGTGAAGAAAACTGCAAAAAAGGCTAAGAAATCAGCAAATAGTGCTGCACGTCGAATGAAAACAAAGGTGCGCAAACTTTCCTAAAATTTCTGTATAAAACTTTTAGGCTATTGCCCCTTGCATATAAAAGGAAAGAGCCGTAAATTACGTCTCCTGACTTTATTTTTTACTAGCTAGAAACCATGAAGATTACGCACTCTCTTATCTCCGCTGCTTCTGCACTTGCTATCTTTGCAGGAAGCGCATCACCTGCTCTTGCTTACCGTCGTGGCACACCACCAGTACCAACTACTGTATTGCGCCAACGTGAACAGGTTCGTGATTTGTACGCAGACGCGTACTCTTCAATCCTAGAGCTTTCTAATTCATACCGTAGTGCTGCTGTAAGTGACACTACTGGTCGTTCTATGCTCGCTCGCGCACAAGTTCGCGCTGCTCAGCGTAACTTCCGTCGTCACGTTCTTGGTTACCTACGTGGAGTAGACTACCGAGTACTTAACGTTTCTGGTGACATGCGTCGCCGTGATGGTGCCATTAAAACTGCTAACCTTCCATTTAGCCTTGTACAGACAGGTGGAAGCAGCTCAAATCATGGTGCGTGGGGTTGGGACCGCCCAACACGTCGCGATATCCGTTCAAACTCATACCACGGATGTGTAGACGCTCGTGACCGTGATATTCTTGGCACAGGCTGCTAAGACCGTACTTTGATTAATAAAGAAGCCATCCTCTCGGGTGGCTTTTTTAATACAAAATAGCTTTTTTGGCTCTGGTACTGGCAATGGTAGTGCGATACACTATTTCAGAATTTCCCCAATAGACCTATGTTTCCCGTATTTGCAGACCCGTTTAGTAATTCTCTCGTAACTGTCCTCAGTTCTGGAGCTCTCGCTCTACTTACTGCGGCTATATTCCGTATTCTTATTTCCATGCGTAGTCCTGGTACCGAAAAGATGCAGCATATCGCTAATCAAGTTCGTGCTGGTGCTATGGCATTCTTGCGTCGTGAATACCAAGTAATTGGTATCTTTGTCGCCGTTGTCGGCGTACTTGTGTACGGCCTCCTTGATACTGGTGTTGCCAATGTGCAAGCTGGAAACTGGGGCAGTCCAACCACAGCAGGAAGCTTTGTACTTGGAGCATTATGTAGTGTGATTGCCGGATTCATCGGTATGCGTACTGCCACTGTTGCAAACGTACGAACAACACAAGCTGCACGAAGCAGTCTTGGACCTGCTCTCCGTGTTGCGTTCCTTTCTGGAGCAACTATGGGACTCTCTGTAGTAGGACTTGGTCTTATCGGACTGACTGCTGCAATGCTCTACCTTATGCAGACTATGAGTCTCTCACTTGCAGATACTCTTCAAGCGCTTACAGGATTTTCCTTTGGTGCTTCTGGTGTTGCATTGTTTGCTCGTGTTGGAGGTGGAATTTTTACCAAGGCTGCAGATGTTGGAGCGGATCTTGTTGGTAAAGTAGAGGCTGGTATCCCAGAAGATGATCCACGTAACCCTGCAGTTATCGCAGACAACGTTGGAGATAACGTTGGTGATGTTGCTGGAATGGGTGCTGACCTTTTCGAAAGTTATGTTGGTTCTATTCTGGCTGCCATGCTTATTGGTATGACAGTTTCTTGGGGAAGCACAGAAGTTGCTGTCCTCTTTCCTCTTTATATCTCTGCACTTGGAATCGTCGCTTCGATCATCGGTACATTCGCTGTTCGAACCGGGAAGGGGAGTTCTAATGTGCACGGAGCTTTAAAGAATGGATTGTTCCTCTCTTCTGCAATCGTAATTGCAGGAACGTTCTTCCTTGCAAATAACATGCTACCAAGCGATGTATGGTTTGGAGTATTTATGGCAATGGTTGGAGGTTTGGTTGTTGGTCTCGTTATTGGACTTCTTACAGAGTACTACACATCAGACCACTACAAGCCTGTTAAAGAATTAGCAGCTAGTGCAAAAACTGGTTCTGCAACAACTATTATTGCAGGGCTTGCACTTGGATACAGCTCAACATTCCTCCCAGTACTTTGTATTGCAGCAGCTATCGGACTTTCATTTTCATATGCAGGTCTTTACGGTATTGCAATCGCCGCTGTTGGTATGCTTTCTACTCTTGGAATCTCCTTGGCTGTAGATGCATACGGACCAGTTGCAGATAACGCTGGTGGACTTGCAGAGATGGCAGGATTACCTAAGGCTGTTCGAAACCGTACAGATGCACTCGACTCCGCTGGAAACACAACAGCAGCTATCGGAAAAGGATTCGCTATCGGATCTGCAGCTCTTACTGCACTCGCGCTCTTCTCAGCATTCTCTGAGCAGGCAAACTTGCAGACTATTAACCTTATGAATCCAAATACTCTTATCGGTCTTCTTATTGGAGGAACACTTCCATATGTTTTCTCTGCACTTACTATGAACGCTGTTGGTCGTGCTGCTTTCTCTATGATCGAAGAAGTACGTCGTCAGTTCAAAGAAATCAAAGGCCTCATGGCAGGAAAAGCTGAAGGAGACTCAGCGCGTTGCGTAGACATTGCTACTGCTGCAGCTATTAAAGAGATGACAATGCCTGGAATTATCGCAATTACTTCTCCAGTTATTGTTGGGCTACTCCTTGGTTCAGAAGCTCTTGGAGGAATGCTTGCAGGAGCCCTTGTATCTGGTGTCTTACTTGCGATCTCTATGGCGAACAGTGGTGGTGCTTGGGATAACGCAAAGAAGTACATCGAAGCTGGAAACCTTGGCGGTAAAGGAAGCGAAACGCACAAGGCAGCTGTTGTAGGAGACACTGTAGGAGATCCATTCAAGGATACTTCTGGTCCTTCTATCAACATCCTCGTAAAGCTTATGACTATTGTCTCTGTACTTACCGTTAGTATGTACACAGCAACAGGTCTTATTGGTTAAGCTAAAATTTAATACCGAAAGCGCTCGAAAGGGCGCTTTTTGTATAGTATTTACAAATAGTTATAATATGGTAGTATGTATCTTCTATGGATTCAGAGTCAACGCTATCAGAGGCTCCAGACATCGCTGTTCCTGCAGAGAAGGCACAGGAATTATCTGATGCAATAGCTGAAATTGGAGCACCAAGCAGTATTACTGACGAAGTTCTTGAGCTAACAAAACATCATGGGCCAGAGATACTTACTGCAGTGGTTGGGTTTATTAGTATTAATATGATCAATGCAGGAAGTGCACGGTATGGAGATTTGCAACATGCAACTTCTGAAGAGGAGATAGGAGAGATTACAAAAGATGCTTCTGGGAAAATCCTTGGAGGGAATGTTGCATTAACAGCTATGGCATTTGCAGCTGGAAATCCATTATTTGCTATTCCAGAAATAGGTTTAATTTTGTCTTCTCTTCGGCCCTATCTTGATAGCCGTAATAAAACCATTGCAAAAATTTCTGCTCGCTTTAGAACAGATATTGCACTGACTACGTCTGCTATTGCCATTGGCTCTTATACAGTTGCGAATCATGCCAGTAATGTCTCTGAGGCATTGCCACCAATCGGTCTTACTATGCTTGCTACTGCATTTTCTATGGGAGGAACGAAGGCAAGAGAGTGGATGTATCGCATACTTACTATTGGTGGAGGGTCTACGTTAACTGTTGGGTCTACGTTTGCTGCAGTAGAAGCTGCACAGCAAAACAATCCTGTAGGAGTAGTGATGAGTTCGGTGTTTTTAGTTCTCAATGGTTTATTTACACGCAATGAACTTAAGGCGACTATGCGACTCTTTAGAATGAAGAAAGACACGGTAGAACAAATAGAAGAGGTGTTGGATGAGAAAGAGAAGAAGTAGTATTACTCTCTGTATCCATTAGTCTCATCGCCATTATTATTGTTAGCTACTGGTCTGCGGTTTGTGACTTGCGCCTTTGTGAATTCGCTCATTTCTATACCATGGAGTGAGTGGTACTTTTCTACGGCGTCAACTTCATCTTTGCACTCGGTAATAATGCCCCAGTCATCAGGGCTGATGGCATTCCATTGCTCCATCTTTTCTATAGATGCGTGAAACTTGTCTGATACTTCTTTTCCAACAGCTAAAATTGGCATGTTTGGTGATTTTCCGCACTGTATAAGTAGTGCTGCTTCATATGCTTCATCATCAGTTCCAAATCCTCCTTTATGAACAAAGACTGCAGGGTGATTTGGGCTTTTTGTATGTTCGTCTCCATTATGAGAAACACTTCTTCCCATAGCAGCAGAAACCAATCCTCCTTTGCGCGGGGCAAAGTTTTTAATAGTAAGACAGAGCTGCAAGTGTTCATTCCACGACGCCTCAAAAGGAAGTGCAATGCGAACTCCTATGCTATGCATTTGTGTTCTCGCTTTAAATATTGCTGCATGCACACTACCTTCATCAGGTGCTTCTGCTAATTGATTTTTAAGAATCTTCATAATATTCCATCTTCCTTGCATTGCTCCGAGATTGGCAGCCTTCATAATTCCTGGACCTGCCCCTGTTATTACTTGTTCGGAGGTGCCATCTTCTCTGAGAGATCCTGTAACAATTGTTTCATTAATCCATCGAGCGGCATCGAATACATCAGAACCAGT
Source organism: Candidatus Peribacter sp. (assembly GCA_018652955.1). Taxonomy (GTDB): domain Bacteria; phylum Patescibacteriota; class Gracilibacteria; order Peribacterales; family Peribacteraceae; genus UBA2170. Next base: position 304,013 of record JABIBA010000013.1, read on the forward strand.
AGCAGTACGTGCACTACCAAAGGTGACTATTCTTCCACCATTTTCATCAGGAAGATGGTGCATAGCAGCAGTCGTATCTTGTAGCAAAAGCATCAGGTCTGGGTAAGGATATGCCTCTGCCATCATCGACCACAGAGCTTCTTGGGTGTTGATAATATCTTTAATAACGGCAATGTTTTGCAGTGCAGTTCTGCACTCTGCAGACTCTCTTCCTATTGCACTTTCTATTCGTTCAAAATCAGCGTTATCTGGATAGTAGCCGTCAAACCCAAGACTGCGCATTTGCGTAAGTTCTCCTCGCGCTTTTGGCGAAAGAGCTTGCCAGACTTCTCTGTGACTATAAATATCATGAAGTTGTATTAAGGATTGGTGTGCAACAATATTATTCCTCTTCCCAGCATCTGCAAGTCTGCTGATTGTCCTCCCTGAAGCAGGTGGGGGAGAGGGCCGTAAAAACTGTTTTTTCTCACAGGTCATCAAAGTTATTTATAGCTTAATTTACAAATAAGTCAATAATTCTCTCGTGAATTGGACTTTGCTTGCAATGCCTTAGAAAACAAGTAATATCTGTGGCGGGCGTCTCCCCTGAATCAATCGGATGAAGCTCTATATTTAGTATGAATCCACCAAAAAAAGCTAAACCTCAGAACCGAAAGAACCCGGAAGGGAAGACGAAGAAAGACCCCCGTTTTATTATTGTTACTGGAGGAGTATGCAGCAGCCTTGGAAAAGGAATTGCAGCAGCTTCTATAGGAGCTATCTTGAAGGCGGCAGGTCTTAAGGTATTTGTACAAAAGCTCGATCCGTATCTCAATGTAGACCCAGGTACGATGAGTCCGTTTCAGCATGGAGAAGTATTCGTCACAGATGATGGAGCAGAGACAGACTTAGACCTTGGGCATTACGAACGCTTTATCGATGAGCCAATGAGCAAGCTTTCTACTGTGACTACTGGACGTATCTACACAGAGGTTCTTGCAAGAGAGCGACGTGGAGATTACCACGGTGGAACAGTGCAGGTTGTTCCACATGTAACAGATGCTATTAAGGCTGCTATCCAAAACTCTGCAGAGAAAAGTGAGTGTGATGTACTCATGGTAGAGATTGGAGGAACAGTTGGAGATATAGAAGGAGAGCCATTCCTCGAAGCGATCCGTCAGATGAAAACAGAGTTACCACGTGAGCAAATCTTCCACGTGCATCTCACACTACTTCCGTATCTTAAAGGATCAAAAGAACTGAAGACCAAGCCGACACAGCTTTCTGTGAGAGAGTTGCGTCGTATTGGACTTCAGCCAGATATGATCTTAGCTCGTGCTGATTATCGTATTACCAAAGATCTTCTCGATAAGATCTCGAAGTTCTGTTCAGTGAAACGTGAAGCAGTTATTCCTGCACAGACACTACATAGTATTTACGATGTGCCTGTTGCGTTGCAGAAATATAAAATTGCACAGGTGATAGGAGAGAAGTTAGGTCTTCCAGATCTCAAACCGGATATGACAGATTGGACAGAAGGAGCGAAGCGGCACCTCAAGGCTTCTAAAGATGTGAAGATTGCGATGGTAGGAAAATATACAAACTTAGAAGATGCATATTTGTCTGTAGTAGAAGCCATTAAGTCTGCGGCTGTACATAATAAGCGCAAAGCAGAAATTATCTGGATAGACTCAGAGAAACTCGAAGCTAAAGATAAAGAGGCGTGGGCTGAACTTAAGAAATGTAAGGGAATGGTGATCCCTGGTGGGTTTGGAATTAGAGGAATTGAAGGAAAGATTGCAGCAGCGAATTATGCACGGACCAACAAGGTTCCCTACTTAGGGCTTTGTCTTGGTTCACAGATTTTGGCGATTGAATTTGCTCGTAATAAACTCAAAGACAAGCTAATTACTAGTGAAGAGTTTGATGAAGATGAAAAGCTACCTCGCAGTAAGTATCTTGTTCACTTTATGCCAGGTCAGCACAAAGGAAGATCCAAAGGAGGAACACTTAGACTTGGTACATTTAATTGTAAGCTGAAAAAAGGAACCAAAGCACACGAAGCTTATGGATCAGATGAGATATCGGAGAGGCACAGGCATCGCTACGAATTTAATAATACGTTCCGCAAGAAGTTAGAAGATAAAGGATTGATCTTCTCTGGAGAATGGCCAGAGACGAAGCTTATGGAAATTGTTGAGATCAAAGATCATCCGTTTATGCTTGGGTGTCAGTTCCATCCAGAGTTTAAGAGTAGGCCACACAAGCCACAGCCACTCTTTAATGCATTCATGGAGGCGATTGTGAAGAAGAAGTAATTAGTATTGCGTCCCAAACAATTGTCGTCGCTTATATTTTGCAAACATCTGTAGCATCTTTAGTCCTCCTTTTGCGAGTACCTGCCTTCCTGTTGCAAGAGATTCACGAAAGCTAGGTTTGCTCACTTGCATCTTATGTCGCTTACGTTCTTCTCGTAGTGTTTGCAGCATTTGTTGTGGCGTGAGAATTTGATCATGCTTTACTTGGTTATACGATGTTGAGTATTGATCAAATCCTTCAATATGGCTGTCTCCACCTGCAATGAGTTTGAGATTAAGTCGTTTTGCAAACTGTTTAGCTATTCTATTTATTTTCCTCGTCATTCTCCCGTTACTTTCTACAAGAGGATCATGTCGGGCAAGTTCTTCCTGTGTCTTCACAGAAAGCATGGTTGCACCTTCTGCTGTACCTGGATGTGGCAGAATAACTTCATGTCCCATTTCTCTGGCAAGACCGACAAGGTCTACTGGGGAGATATCTACTTCTCCAAAAATAGGATTTTCAGGATCTACAAGTGACTGAAGGTGATCATCAAAGAGCGTGATTATTCCGTCTCTCGATCCGCATACTAAAATATCCACACCGTTTTTTGTTTTCACTTCGATACCTGCTCCGATTCTATCTGAGGAAAAGTTTCGGTGTGCATCAACAGTATTATGATCTGTAATGATTTGGTGGGTACCCGTTACTCTTGCCGTTTCATCAATCTGCTCAATGGTGAGTGCCCCGTCACTTTCATCGGAGTGGGCATGAGGATTGATTCTCTGTTTTATCATACTTTTTCACTATACTCTTTGGTATCCTGCTTTGCATATGGCCCTTCTAGAACTCAAAGACCTCTCTCTCACTATTGATGAGCACAAAATCCTTCAGGGCATAAGTTTCGACGTAGAAGAAGGACAGATTATCGGTCTTATTGGTCCAAATGGATCTGGAAAGACGACGCTCTTTAATGTGATCTCTGGATTCCTCAAATCTTCTGGAGGTTCTATTACACTCGGAGGAGAGGACATCAGTAGCTTGAGCCCATCTCTGAGAGCGAAGAGAGGAATCGGACGTGTGTTCCAAAACTTTGGAATATTCCGCGATATGACATTAGAAGAAAATATTCTAGTTGCACTAGAAGCACTGCCTAAAGATCAACAGAAAGAACTCGGTGACTTAAAAGAAGTGGTAGCAGGAACGCTGGATATGGTAGGACTTTCTGATAGTGGTAAGAAGAAAGCAGGATCACTTTCTGGAGGACAGATGCGTCTTCTTGAAATTGCTCGTACACTTAAGGCAGGGAAAGGCCTCTTCTTACTCGATGAGCCAACAGCAGGAGTAAGCCCGAAGATGACGGGGCAGGTGGCGGATATTATCAAAGAGCTAAAGCGCAGTGGTAAGACGGTACTGATTATTGAGCACGATCTTCCATTTATCGGATCTATCTGTGATGAAGTTGTAGTGCTCGATGTTGGAAAAGTGGTATTGCAGGGCACCCCTGCAGAAGTTAAAGAGTCTAAAGAGCTTAAAGAGATCTACTTTGGAGCAGATCCAACTACATAGTTTATCCTATTGCTTTGCGGACACGATTGCCGCAAAATGGCTTCCTATTCCCATTTAAAATTATGAAAAGACTTCTCGCACCCCTATTCGCACTTGGAATTCTCCTCAGTGCTTGTACTACTCCTGTCGATGACGGTACAGGACCTATTAAACTTGGTTATATTGGACCTCTAACAGGTGAGGCAGCTTCTTACGGTAAAGACACTCTCAATGGTGCTTTGCTTGCTATAAACGAAATTAACGAAGCGGGTGGTGTTAACGGCCGCATGATAGAACTTATTGCAGAAGATGGACGTTGCACAGGTACAGACGCAGCAAGTGCTGCTCAGAAACTTGTTAATGTTGATAAGGTTGTGGCAATTATCGGAGGACAGTGCAGTGGTGAAACATTGGCTGCAGCTCCAATTGCTGAGTCTGCTCAGGTAGTAATGATTTCTCCTATCAGCTCTAGTCCAGATGTCACAGCAGCTGGAGACTTTATCTTCCGTGACTACCCAAGTGATGCTCTAAAGACGAAGGCAATGGCTGGATACTTTAAGAAAGAAGGTATCGAAAAAGTTGCAGCAATTACCGAGAACACAGACTTTGCTGTTGCATTCCGTGATGCTCTAAAAGAGAACATTGGTGATGCACTTGTTTTTGATGAAGTTGTTGAGCCTGGAACAAAAGACTACAGAAGTCTAATGGCTCGTCTAAAAGATATGGAGTTCGATGCGTTCTTCCCGAACGGACAGACTCCTGCAGCAATGGCTGCAATGGTACAACAGTTGCGTGAGCAAGGACTTACACAAGTAGCTATCTCTCATGATGTAGCGCAAGACGCTTCTATGTTTGAGATTGCACCAGATGCTGTAGAAGGATTGCTTGCAATTGGTGTTCCAGCTGTTGATAGAGATTCTGACTTTGGTACTAAGTTCTTAGCAGAGCATGGAGAAGCACAAGGTGCTTTGTTCTTTGCGGCTCAGGCTTACGATGCTGCACGACTCTTTGCAAATGCTATGACAGAAGTAGGAACAGAAGGAGTTGCTATTCGTGATTATCTCTACGCAGTCTCTGATTTTGAAGGTGTTGTTGGAACATTTGGTTTTGATGACAACGGTGACGTTACCGGTATGTCTTATGTCTTATGGACAGCAAGTAACGGTGCATTTACACAAGGTGAGGCAGTTCCTGTAAACTAGGAGCGATGACTCAATTAATTATAAACGGACTTATAGCGGGTTCACTTGCGGCACTGATCGCAGGAGGACTTGCTTTGGTATACGGAGTATTAGGAGTCTTTAATATGGCACTAGGGCAGATGGCCCTTATTGGAGGGTACTGCACATGGTGGCTACATCAAATAGTAGGCCTGTCGTTACCACTTAGTATTATTGGAGGTTTAACTATTGCAGCATTTGTCTCTTGGATAGCATTTGAGATATTCATTAATCCATTTTATAAGCGGCACAGATTTCTTCCGCTTGTTACTACTATTGCGTTAAGCATGATCCTGGATGGTTTGATTCTACTATTTTTTGAAGAGAAGCCACGAGCCATAATGCCAGGTGTGCGCCATAGCATAGAGGTATTCGGTGCTCGTATCAGCATAGAGCAGATAGTACTCATCTCATTTACGATAATGCTAATGATGGTACTTGCGTATGTACTGCACTCGACAGCGTTTGGTCGCAAAGTCAGAGCAGTGGTTCAACATGATCATGCTGCAATGAGCCTTGGTATTCGTGCGCCTCTATTGCATCGTTTTCTATTTATTATGAGTGGAGTATTGGCAGGCCTTGGAGGTATTTATTTAGGAATAGACCAAAACCTAACACCGGTGTTTGCATTCCCTATTACGATCAAAGCGTATGCAGCGATTATCGCTGGAGGAAAAGGGAACATTTGGGGAGCAATTGTTTGTGCATATCTTATAGCAATTCTGGAGCAGTTGGTTGTTGGCGTACATTGGTTTGGGTCTTTCTATGTGCCAGCAGGATATCAACAAACAGTCGCATTACTCTTTATCATTCTCTTCTTGCTGTTTAAACCAGCAGGGATGTTTAGTACTAAAACTCGTTCCGCATAACCTATGGACTTTATTTGGCACATCATCGCCATTACCTGCATGACCATTCCACATGCACTTGCCTACAATCTTGTGTTTGGAAAAGGAAAGATCTTACACTTTGGTCCTATTGGCGTCTCGTTGGTTGCGAGTTATGCAGTGGTCATTATTGCTATATCTACTGGGAGTTTTATTGCGGCAACGCTTGTAGGACTAATATCTGTTGTATTGCTTTCATTGTTTTTAGCTTGGCTTTCTTTGAGGTTAGATCAAGATGCATTCGGTGTTATGACTATCGCAGTACATCTTTCTATATTGGCAGTTATTCTTAACTGGAATGGTCTTACACGAGGGGCACTCGGAATCCCTGGCGTTCCACGATTTAGCTTTCTTAGTTCTGTACAAAGCTTTGCTATTGCAGCAGCAGTTGTATCACTACTCTTTGTTATTGCTTTACGTCTGATTGATAGAAGTTCATTTGGGCGTCAGCTGCAGGCGCTTGCAGAGCACGAATGGCATGCAAAATCTTTGGGTATTAATAGAACAAAAGTCCATGTCATTGCATTTCTTGTAGCTGGACTTGGGGCATTGGCTACCGCCTTACTTTTTCCACAATATTTAGCATTCTTACATCCTAATGACTACCAGTACCCGTTCCTCGTATTCTTCATAACGATTATCGTTGCCGGTAACCCCGGTTCGGTTTATGGAGTTTTGCTTTCTACGATATTGCTTACTGTACTTAAAGAGGCATTACGATTTCTTCCGTTGTCTTCAGCGGTGATGGGTCCTGTTCGTTTAATTCTCTTTGGTATCATAATGCTAGCAGTAGTCTATTGGCGCAGAGACACGCTATTCCCTAAACAGAGGAGTATCTAGATAATTGACAAATACATAGAAATAAGTTATTTTATCAATTGATGGAACATCATGCCACTCCAAGACTGTCTCAAAAACAAGTTCTCTCAACAAAACAGGAGCAGGCTCTTCAGTTAGTCCGTGATGCAACAGTATTACGAACGCAACGGTTCAATGAGGGTAATCATACAGAAGAAGAAAAAAGAAGCTTTCGTGGCTTAATGATGGCCGCACTTTATCAAGTTTCTTTTGATGTACACCACTCTACGCAAGATGCAGGATCTAGTCGCGAACGATCATAGTTTGCGGTACGATAACCATCGATGAATCTCTCCCAAACCGTACTCGGCATCACCTTCGAAAACCCGACGGTGTTGGCTTCTGGTATTTTGGGAATTACTTCTTCTACTTGGAAGGATGTTGCAAAGAAAGGAGCGGGAGGTATTACGACGAAATCTCTCTGGGCGAAAGAGCACAAAGGACATCCAAACCCTACAATCATCGAGACAGATCACTGGATGCTTAATGCTGTTGGTCTTCCTGATGCAGGACCTGCAAAAGCAAACGAAGAGATCGCAGACTTTATGAAAGATCACCCTGTTCCACTTATCGCAAACATTGTGGCAGGACTTATCGACGATTACGCAAAGACTGCAGAGGGGATAGTGCCACTGAAGCCAGATGCATTTGAGGTAAACATCAGTTGCCCGAATGTAGAAGATGAATTTGGAAAGCCGTTTGCGTGTAGTGCTCCAGATGCCGCTAAGGTAACTGCCGCTGTAAAGAAAGTGATCGGAGATATTCCAATGTTCGTAAAGCTTTCACCGAATGTCGATCACATCGGAGAGATTGCAAAGGCTTGCCTTGCAGAAGGTGCAGATGGATTCACAGTGATCAATACAGTAGGACCGGGAATGGCAATAGACCTTAGGAGTCGCATGCCGATACTTGCAAACAAAGTCGGAGGACTTTCCGGACCTGCAATTAAGCCAATTGCTGTGAAGTGCATAGCCGATGTATACGCAGCAACAGATGGGAAGTGTCCGATTATAGGAACAGGAGGTGTGTATACCGGAGAAGACGCACTAGAGATGATACTTGCTGGTGCAACTCTTATCGGGATTGGATCTGCAGTCTCGAGACATGGTGCAGAGGTCTTTGCAGAGGTCTGTGAAGGCATGCAATATTGGTGCACGAACGAAGGAATCGATGATATCAGCTCTATGGTTGGTGGAATGCACAAAGAACTTGCTTCTCGAAACGCATAATGTCTTCTATCTCTCTTCAGTCTCGGCTCCCAAAGACATATCGCATTAAGGCGATCACTCAGGAAACGGAAATGGTACGCACGTATACATTCGATGGATCACTTGGAGCCAAGCCTGGTCAATTCCTTATGCTCTGGCTTCCGGGAGTAGATGAAAAACCGTTCTCCGTTGCGTTTGATGATGGATCAGAAACAAAGATTACATTCTTTGCAGTAGGACCTATGAGTGAAGCACTTGCACAGTCTAAAGTTGGAGACTTGGTTGGGCTACGTGGACCATTCGGTACCTCATACGAATGGGAAGCGGGGGATCATATTGTACTTGTGGCAGGTGGATATGGAGCTGCCCCTATGTTCTTTGTTGCATCCGAAGCGGTGAAGCATGGATGTACCTTAGAGGCGATAGTCGGAGCACGCGGAAAAGAACACTTGTTGTACCTTAAAGAATTAGAGTCATTGCAGCATGTCTCACTTCATGTTTCTACGGATGATGGATCTGTAGGACACAAAGGATATAATACTGAAGTTCTCGATCAACTTCTCGAGGCTTCTGCAGACCCTGATGCAAAAGACCCGCCTATTGATAGAGTATTCGCCTGTGGACCAGAGATGATGTTGAAATCTGTACTAACAGTATCCGAAAAGCACAAAGTTCCTTGTCAGCTTTCTTTGGAGCGTTATATGAAATGTGGATTCGGTATTTGCGGGAACTGTGTAATGGATCCGACAGGAATGCGGCTCTGCATAGAAGGACCTGTTGTTTCTGGTGACGTTTGCGCGAAACTCACGGAGTTTGGAAAATACCACCGCGATGACATTGGTAAGAAGCACGAGTTTTAAGCTACAGACGAATTGTGCGCTCTACCCAAATAACTTCCATCTGCTTTCGGGAGGTTCTTGATATCTTCTTCTTAGAAGCCTGCTTAACGGGAACCATCTGTTCGTCATTTTTGCGAATAGTCCAGAGAGCATGAAGGCCAAATCCAACGAGCATCATTAGCATTCCAAAGGCGAGTACTCCTGCTGGATTACTGGATTCTATGGTAGCAGCTGGAAGTAATACCTCTTGGTTGATCCACATTGGTTCACCAGCTTGCTGAGTTCCAAGGTACGTTCCTTGGCTTGTCATACTAGCCGAAAGAGACATCTGGGAGCCAATAGTGACGACCAGAGCGCCTAATGCAATGAAGGATGTTCCTAGTGTTTTGTGTGTCATGCTATATATATTATAGCATATTTAGCTCTATTTTGCAATTGGTAGCCTCAAGGGGAATTGAACCCCTGTTACCAGGATGAAAACCTGGCGTCCTAACCACTAGACGATGAGGCCACCGACGCAGATTCTACCATACTCATACCCCTAAAAAAATCGCTATACTGCCAATATGTCTCATTATTTTTATCTCGCTCGTTGCTCCAATGGATCCCTCTATTCTGGGTATTGCAAGGATCTCAAGAGTAGAGAGGAGATGCATAATTCAGGCAAGGGGGCCAAATATACGCGTGCGCATCTTCCTGTAAAAATTATCTATTCGGAGGAGTTTGATACGGTATCTGAGGCTTTAAAGCGTGAAGCACAGGTAAAGAAATTCCCTAAATCTCGAAAGGAGGAATTGATCAATATGTGATATCGTTTTCCTATGAATATATCTCGACTACTAAAATATAGCGCATATCTTCTTATAGCCCTTGCAGCTCTTAAAGGTTTTTATCATCTTGCGTCTTTATCATGGTTCTTCTTTGCTGGGGAATATACAGGAGATGCAAAGTACTATTTCACCGTTGGAAGAGGTATTGTAAACGGTCACGTACTCTATACAGACATCTTTGATACAAAACCTCCTGGAGTGTATCTGCTGAGCGCTCTATCGATGTCGATATTTAATAGTGCAGTGTTAGGATCTATTCTCAATGGTCTTATCGTTCTTGCATATCCTATTACGTTTGGACTGGCTGCATATGTCTTGGATAGGAGAGTCTTTACAGTAGTACTATCTGCTCTCTTTGGTTTGCTTCTTGCATTGAACTCAGGCTTTCAGGCAGGTGCCTGGCAGGTGGAATGGTTTGGAGCGTTCTTTGGGTCTCTCTATGCCTTGGCGCTGGTACTCACCTCCAGAAGTCGTACGTCGAAACTATCTATTGGAATACTCAGTATCTGCATGGTACTTACTATTGGTTTTAAGGAACCATTTGCGCTTGTTCTTATTGGCACAGGGCTCGTGCTTCTTCCAACAAAGAAAGATCTTCTCTACGGGCTACTATTACCACTAATCATTACAGCAATTGTTGGTGTTATTGGGTTACTGGTCTTTGGCTACGCTGGAGGATATTTCTCAACGTATCTTCCATCACACTTTGGTCATCATCTCGTGCGCTCTGTTCCCCTATGGCAACGAGGGTTTTATGCAAATTTGATGTTGAAGTATCTCTGGGAGTTCTCGTACGCATTTTCTGCATTAATAGTGATTCTATTTTCTAGCGCACTACTACAGAGTCGACAATTCGTTCGTCCTGTAGCTCGTATAGGCCTGATTGTATTAGCACTATATCTTGGTCTTACTGCAGGAAACTTACGAGGATATCCAGTTGCCAGCCATTTTGTAGCACTAATTCCCCTGTATACAGCACTGTTTTTACTTCTTCTGAAACGCTTAGATATCACTGCTCGTATTTTTATGGGAGTGATGGTATTTACCTTAATCACTCTTCCTATGAGCGATGGATATTCCCAGTATGCTGCAGCTCTTTTAGGCAGAGCAAAAGGAGAGGCAGTGCATAAAGAAACAGCAGACAAGATAGATGCTATTCTCGATGCGTGTGACGTCGACCGCTACTTCTTTGTAGAGGAGCGACCATATATGGAATACATGCAGCACTCTCCTCTCAACTTTTTTGTGTATGCAGGTCCATCATCAATTGTCTACTATCATCCAAAAATTATCGAGAAACATCTTAAGTCATTCTCTGCTGCGAAGATCGTTATTGCAGCAGGAGACTCATATGAGATACGAGAACAATCAGCAGAAAAAGCTCTCTCAGAAATGACGTTTCGGTACTTGGCAAATAACTTCACCATACTCCCGTGGGAGTGTGCAGCAGATCTCTCACTGCCCGACGGATACTCTGTGCTCTTTAGAAAAGACTTAGATGCTATGAAGCCGTTTCTGTTTAAAATGAAATAACAAAAAAGGGGACTTGCGTCTCCCTTTTTGTATTTGTTTTGATCCGCTCTAAAGATCTACCCTCTTTTTTTTAGTAGTTAGTAGGGAAATAGTTTACTTCGTAGTTTTCACCATTAATGTATGCTTCTAGACAGTGTGTGTAACGAGTACCTGTGTAGTTAGAACACCCAGGAACACGCTGACGACGCTGTGCAGGAGCACCACGTACAGTCCCAGTTGTAGTAGGGGCTGCAAAGTGACGGATATCATCGCTTTCTCTTTGATTGCGACGACGTTCTACGTTTTGTCCGATACTTGAACGACGTGGTGCTGTTAGCCTGAAGCTAACACCATTACGTATATCAAGTGTGTCTCTTTCGCTACGTGAGCGGAAGATTCCGGTTGCACGGTGCAAGTTTGGCATGTTTCGTACAATATCGGAGTTGATGTTATGTCCAGAGTAGGACACAAGCTCGGCGTTCTGAGCGGATGAAGCGCCGACAACCATCCCGACAAGTACACCAAGTGCACCAATGACGTAAGTTTGGCGATTAGCCATAACGGATAGTGTGTAGGAAATAAAATTTGTTTATATATATATTATAACATAATTACATATATTGTACAATGCTCATAATTGGCTATAACTAGGCTGATTCAATAGAATAGCTGCAATATGCAGCCTCTAGACGTGATCGTCGGCTTTCTGATGGTTTGGGTGTTTGTCATCGTCCTTATGGTCGTGACATCCATCTTCTTGCGAGCACCATTTGTCCCTACTCCAATGAAGATTACGAAGAAGATGGTGGCGTTTGCTGACCTTAAAGGGGATGAGGTGGTCTATGACCTTGGAGCAGGAGATGGAAGACTTCTTATAGAATCAAAGAAGGCGCATCCAGGTATAACGGCAAAGGGCTTTGAGCTTTCGCCTCCTGTGTATGTATGGGGCCTCTTTCTTATTTGGAAATCGGGCGTGAAGGTAGGCTTGCATATGAGAAATATGTTTCATCAGAATGTTTCCGATGCAGATTGTATCTTCTTGTATCTCATGCCAGGGGCTATGAAGACCCTTCAGAAGAAATTTGAAAAAGAGTTAAAACCAGGGACCAAGGTTATCTCCCATGCATTTAAGTTCCCGGGGAGGGAGCCGGTGAAGAGCATGCCCGTACCGTGGTTGCAGGGAGAGAAGGACCTGAGGCTCTACATATGGTAAGTATCAGGAGGTAGTATGGAAGAAGTACCCATGCTGGAATATGCATATTTATTGATGCAAAAGGAATGGCATTGCACATATGTGCGACAGTAATAATCCATTCAAGACATGCCCAGCCCAAATACGATACTAATTGACCAAGAGGGAATGAAATGAAACTCAGCAATGTTCCCGCAGCGCCAAAGAGCATTGCGAGTGGAATGACTGGAGCTATGAGAATATTTGCCAGTGGTGCTATGAGAGAGAATCTCCCAAAGAGCATAATGATCAGTGGCACTGCGGTAATTTGCGCTGCTACAGTCATTTGTAATGATTCTTGTAGAGCAAGAGTTTTGGGTACACGTGCAAAGAGAGGATCAAGAATAAGTTTAAGTTCTGTAAGTCCTATCACTGCGAGAAACGATAGTTGAAACCCTGCATCGTACCAGAGAATCTTTGGGTTCCACACGATCATAAAAAATGCAGCCCAGAGAATAGAGAGCCTGACTGTTGTCGTTCGCCCAGACTGCAGAGCACAAAGCCCTAGTATTCCCATAATTGCAGCGCGTACCACTGCGGCACTTGCTCCCACGAATATTGTAAAGAGAACGATAGCAGTGACGGCAGGGAAGAACCGAACTTTAAGAGGAAGCCAGAATAGCAAGCTTGAGATTACCGCGATAACTATTGTGATGTTATAGCCCGATATCGCAATGATGTGAGTGAGCCCTGTGGCATTAAATGCTTGGAGAAGATCATCAGGGATTCCTTTTCTAGATCCAGTGAGCAGTCCTGCCATAAAAGAGGCATGAGGTTCTGGATAGAGACGGTTTATCTGAGCTTCGAATCTGGATTTTAGAGAGTAGAGGGATTTTCTAATAGGACTAGAGCTAGAACTAGTAATAGATTTGATAGATCCCCGATACATGACGCTGTAGATATCGTACCTGCTGAGATAACGGTCGTAGTGAAAGGTTTCTATCTGCTCAGGTTTCTCCAATATTCCTGTTGCAGTAACTCGATCGCTATATTCGTATTCAGGCCACTGACGTCTATCTGTTACGAGTACATTCCCAGATATTCCATCAATAATGGTTCCAGATCCATCTGTAATTCTCTCAACAGCAATCGTATATTTTGTAAGCATCGGTCTACGGTCTGGTTCTTGCGAAACCACTCCTGAGATCTTTACTTTTTGTTCAGTTGCATACCAATCAATTGTATTAGGAGTAGGGGTATGTGTTGTACGTATGACACAGACGAGTGCAACAAGCATGCCGAGCAAGGATGCGATTACTTTTCTTATGCCCATTGCAGAATAAATGCAGATAGAAGAAAAGATCCTAAGAACCAGTAGGAGTAGATGTGCATAGCGACTAATTCTGCGCTGCAATCTTTGCCAGTGCTATCCACTCATCAACAGAGAGAGTTTGTGGGCGGCGTGTTTCGTCTATACCTGCAGCAGAAAGCAGTTCCAGACCTTCGGGGAACGTACCGAAACTGTTGCGAAGCATTTTGCGTTTTTGTGAGAATCCTATCTTTGTTAGCTTGAGTATTTGTTCGATAGTAGCTTTATCGGCAAGAGGTTCTTTGTAGCAATCAATGTGAATTACTGCAGAGTCTACTTTGGGTGGCGGAAGAAATGCACTGGGTGGTACGTTAATTACTTTTGATGCTTTTCCAAAGAGTGCAACGATGACCGTTAGCATGCTGGCGTTTTTTGTATCACAGATTCTATCGGCAACTTCTTTTTGGATAAGCAATGTCATCGAAGTAGGAAACGTTTCTGATTCCAAAAATACATGCTGCAAAAGAGGCGAAGTAATGTGATAGGGGATGTTCGCTACCATCTTGTAAGGCTCAGATGGCATTGGGACTTTGAGAGCATTTTCATTAATAACCTCAAGCTTGGTGTTAGCTCGTACGTATTCATGAAGCAGTGGAATCATTCGCTCATCAAGCTCTATCGCAGTGACGTGGCCTGCCCTCTCTAAGAGCTCTTTGGTGAGCACTCCAATACCAGGTCCTATCTCTACGATACGATCTTCATCCGTAATCTGGGCGGCCTCTACGATCTCATCAAGGATCAATTGATCTACCAAGAAATGTTGCCCTAGGTCTGTATTAAGCCTCAGGAGATAGGTGGAGCAGAACTGCCGGATTTGGGCTTTGAGATCGGACATGTGTTCACATCATATCAGTAGATGGGCGGTATTCTTAGTATGTATATTAAGTTAAATATACTTAACATATTTATGGATTCAGTCTAGAATTATCCACTATGCGTCTTCTCAGCATTCTCACGATTCTCGGGATAAGCAGCCTCAATGCCCCAGCGGCATATGCTTATCCTGAGCATCCTGCATTTGAACATACGCAATTTGCAGAGGATTTTGGCATGTTCCGTTGGTGGGAGAGTTGTTGGTGGAGAGTGTTTGATCCAAATATCTATGTGCTCTGCCAACCAGATGGCGATATTCTTCTTGTCTATCCTGATGGGTCTGTACACCCCGCTTCTGAGGAAGACCTTACTAGGCTGTTTGCGTCTGTAGGAGATGATAGAAGAGGGAGAAGTGGCGCTAATAGATTGGGCCTTTTTCAGCCTCCTCGTGCTCCTCAGTCTCGGTCTCCTCGATTAAGTCCTGCACAGGGAGATGGCTTTCGATTGAGCGATGTTTATGGTGGTAGGTTTACTCGATTTGATGGATCAACTTCTCGATTTCCATCAATTAACCTTCCGTCAGGCGGAACAGGTGTTTTTAGTTTTGATGGATTTGGTAATCGTTTCTCTGGAGACTTTAGACCAGGAGATGTTAATACTGATTTCGATGGGTTTAATTTCTCTGGTCGCGATAGAGATTCAGACTCTGGAGGTTTTGATTTCTCGCGAGAAGAGAGAGAGTTTGGTGGATTCGAGATTGGCGAACGTGAAGAAGAAGACCGTTCCAATATCGGACTTATAAATTATCTTCGGCAGCATGGTACTGCTGATGCGTTTGCAGACCCCGATGGTGGAACACGTATGCATGATATTTTCTATAAGCCAATTATGGGAAGATGCCAGAGTATCTACGATTCTATAGATGGTGGCATGTTTGGACCTATTCCGTGTACATCACATCCATGGGGAAATTCCCAACGCCAATAGATGATGATGTATAATGCTGACATGAAATTTCTTTCGGTTCTCTTCGGCCTTTTGATTCCAGTTTCTGCGGTTGCACTAACGTATGAATCAAATAATTTACCGTACACCGATGCGCCTACAGATCTTTCTACACAAATTGCTATTAGTACGCTGACAGATCTTGAAATTGTACGTGGGAACCCCGATGGAACATTTAAGCCGGGTGTTTCTATTAACCGTGCAGAGTTTATGAAGATTGTTATGGCACTTCTGCCTCCTGAAACTATGCGTATTCAAACACGATGCTTTCCAGACGTTGATGAAAATATTTGGTTTGCGCAGCCCGTGTGTAGAGCAAAGGCACTCGGAATTGTTAGTGGTAATGCTTTGGCAGATGTCCCTTCTGAGCAGTGGGAGTTCCAGCCAACACGCTCTGTAAAATATGAAGAGGCTTTAAAAATTCTTTCACGTATATTTGGAACACCCCTACTTACTGTCGAAGGACAGTGGTACGAAAAGTATGTCCGTAGCGCAGAAAATGTCGGAGTTGATCTGCCAGATTCTGCAGTGGGTTCTGGTTTGACCCGTGGGCAAATGGCAAGACTAGTTGTTGCGTTTTTGGCTCACTCTAAAGGAGAACTCGAGGTGTTACGTTTGGCGGAGACAGGAGCAAGTAGCAGCACTCGTACGGTGTTCTCTCCTTCATCTGTATCTTCATCATCTTCCTCAGTGGAGTCGTCTTTTTCTACTTCATCTGCAACCTATGATGAATTAATTCAAGATACTTCTACTGATGATGCAGTCTTGGTTCTTGGGAAGACAACACATATCTTAGGGGCTGCAGAACTCTTTGCAGATGCAGAGCCTATACAGGTGCAGTACTTTCTCATTGATCTCGTTGCTGCTAACAATTCTTTAGATGCTATCAATGTGTATGACGATCATGGAAAACTCATTGGACGTGCAACAGTAGATGGGTCAGTAGCAGGGAGTACTCGCTATCGTCTTGGAGTGAAAAATCAAAACATTGTATTACCGAGAAGAGATGAGTTTAGTTTTTATGTTCGTGGGTTACTGCGCTCCCAAGATAGCGGAGGAGTAAGTGGAGGAAGTGTTCAGGTAGATGAAATGGGTATAGAAGGTATAGGGGTCTGGAGTAATCGAGATTACGATGTATTAACAAGTGGAGAGACATTTGCTTCTACTACTGTGGCACGCTCTGCTATTACCTCTATTTCTAACGCAGGAGACGATAGATCTTTCTTAATAGAAGGCTCAGACATAGAGATTGGAGCATTTAGGTTTGAAGGTGTGACAGGTCACAGTGCAGCACGGCTACAAATTACTGATATAGATTTCCAAGCAAGCTTTGTCGGAGGGTCGAGTATTAGTAATATCACCATCAAAGTGGATGGTAGCTCTCAGAGGCATGACTGTAGTCTTGGGGGTTCTACGGTTACGTGTGCAAGTTTACCTGCTACGTACGGTCGCATAGATGATAGCCCCAGAACACTTAGGATTTTTGCAGATATCGATGTCCCTGATGAATCTAAGGGGGCTGGTTTGCAGCTTACTATCAATAGCCCAGGAACAATTGGTTCTGCTGGAGACATAACGTGGACTGATGGAGTAACAAGCTTTACGTGGATTGATATCAGCGGTCCTCCTGTTGCGCGCGGTACGTATTACTCCTACTAAAGAAGTTTTAGTGGTGCGATGCTTAGCGCCAATGTTTTCTTGTGTCCGATATCAAAGTTGATATCCACAATATCTCCACGTACAGAGGTTACGGTTCCTTTTCCAAATGTAGGGTGCTCGACGCGCGTACCTTCTGCGAGTTCGTTGTCTTGATTAAACTCTGATGAAAAGTCTGTGTCTTGATCGAATTCAATATTGATATCATCACCCTTTTGTTTAAAGGGCTTAATACCAGAGCTAATGCTTGCCTCTCCTTGCTTGCTAGCCCATGAGAATGCAGAGAGTAGCTCGTCGCTACGTTTCTCGGTTACTGCATCGGGTAAGTCATCGAGGAACCTGCTTGGTGCGTTTGCCTGTGTCTGTCCCCAGAGCATACGACTGCGTGCGCACATCAATCGAAGGTGTGTTTTTGCTCTAGTCATACCGACGTACATAATGCGGCGCTCTTCTTCTAATTGATCTTTATCGAACATAGAATTGGCATGAGGGAAGATACCCTCCTCACACCCTGCCATAATTACATGTTCAAACTCTAAGCCTTTACAAAGGTGTAGTGTCATTAGTGTTAATGCATCGGAAGATTGGTCTTCTAATTTATCTACTTCAGATACTAGTGCGACTTCTTCTAGGAAGCTCATCAGACTCGCTTCAGGGTCTAGGGCATCGTATTTGTGCATCACACTTAAGAGTTCTTGTACGTTACCCCAGCGGTTTTCTCCTTCTTCTGTGTCATCTCTTAGCCAGTGTTCCATATCGATAGCATGAATCAGGTGTCCACTAAGTTCGGAGACGACTTCTGTCTTTGCCTTTGTCTGGTACTGCAAGATCAGCTCTACAAACTTCTGTAGACGCTCTTTGGTTGGCTGGTTGATCTCCTGAACTTGATCCACAATGTTCAGTGTATCCCAAAGAGTCATGTCGTTTTCTGAAGCGAATACCTGAAGTTTTGCGATAGTGGTAAGGCCAATCTTTCGTGAAGGGATATTTACAATACGTAGCAGAGCGATCGTATCGTATGGATTAAGAATGACATGCAAATACGACAGGACGTCTTTTACTTCTTTGCGAGCGTAGAACTTTACCCCTCCTAAAATACGGTAGGGGATCCCGCCTTTGAGACATGCTTCTTCAAATATGCGAGACTGCGCATTTGTTCTATATAAAATAACCTGATCACTGAGTTTGATTCCTTTCTTTCGGTGCATTTCATCTGCAGCTTTTATCGCCTCTAATGCTTCTTTTTTTTCATCCCCTACTTCTTGTACAACGACATTCGATCCTTCTTTATTTTCTGTCCACATCTTCTTTTCTGGTCGGTTTGGGTTCGCATCTATGACACCATCTGCAGCATCGAGAATCGGCTGTGTAGATCGGTAGTTCTGCTCAAGCTTTATACGCTTTGCATTAGGATATTCTTTTTCAAACTCCATAATATTTCTAATGTCTGCTCCGCGGAATGCGTAGATTGATTGGTCTGGATCTCCAATAACACAGAGGTTTCCATGTTTTTTTGCAAGTAGTGTAATCAGAAGATATTGCACGTGGTTCGTATCTTGATACTCATCGACATGCAGATACTTCCACGTGTTTTGGTAGCGCTCTAGTACCTCTGGCACTTCTGTAAAGAGACGTACTGTCTCGAGGAGCATATCGTCAAAGTCTAATGCATTGGCTTCAAATAGCGCTTTTTGATAGCGCTTGTATGCAGTAACCACATGCTGCATGCGAGGAGTGGTTGCTTGTGATTCCGTTTGCTTTGGGGTGAGCGCCTCACTCTTAAAACGACTGACATACCCGAGGGCAGCTTTGGGTTTGAGTTCCGTTTCATCAATATTCATTTCTCTGAGCACTTCTTTCATGAGCCTCTTCTGGTCATCGGTGTCGTAGATAACAAATGTCCTGTCGCGACCGATTTTATCGATATCACGACGAAGGATACGCGCGCAAACAGAGTGAAACGTTCCCATTACTGGTAATTTTCCGGCGTTTGTCTGCCACTGAGACAGATCGGTTCCTTCTGTTATGTGCAGCAAGTTTTCGATACGTGCCTTCATTTCTTTTGCAGCTTTATTCGTAAATGTTACGGCAAGAATTTCCCATGGTTGCACACCGTGATCTATAAGATTGGCGATACGATGGGTAAGTGCACGCGTCTTTCCACTTCCAGCTCCTGCTAAAATAAGAATAGGACCTTCAATCTGTATTACCGCTTGCTGTTGCGGTTCATTGAGGTTTGCAGTGATGAGTTCTTTAGTAGTTTGCACGTTTGAATTGTACCGTGTTACGAAACTTTTCCTAGATCTTCCTTCGTGATTTTTGCTTTAGGCTCCACAAGTTCTAGGAGTTGCTGTGCAACCTCTTTAGGATTTGCAACAAGCTCCTTTGTTTCTGCAGTAGAGAGATTTAGGTTACGCATCTTTGCCTTTTTTATCATGGCTTCTGCCATAAGTTCTGGATTTGCATTCTGTGCTTTGTGCATTGTCTCTAGTCCGTGGTAAATCATCTGCAGTTCGTGTGCATTTCTTGTAGAAACGTGGAAATCAAATGCAGCAACGAGGTCGACAATGTTCTCTCGTTCTTGCGGGTCGATCCCTTCAGTAAATTCATAGGACTCCATGCGCTTGAGGCTCGCAAGGATTGGTTCGAGTGCTTCTGGTGATACGACGTAGAAGGTAAATCCTTCTTCGTAGAAAGAAATCTGTTTAAGTGTTGCTACTGCATCAGTAGGGACTACTAGGAACACTGTGGAGTAGATCTTTTGATTTCCTTTTATCTTCAGAGCAGTTTTCTTCACAGATTCTTTCATATAGTTTTGTAAATCTTGTGACCGAGATACCTTTGCATCAAAGATGATGTACTGCTCTAAGAAACTAATCATAAAGTCAGGCTTAAGGCTTCCACTAAATCCTTCTGGAAGATTGGTATTACTATAGGAAGTAAACTGACAGTGATCTTTCTTCGTAAGACCATCGAGTACCGCTACGACGTCTTGTTCGTGGTCGTTCCACATGCGGTCGCGATCTTCTATTAGTTGTTGCTGGCGCTCTTCATCCTCTCTCCTTATACGTACTTTCTCATCTTCGAGTGCAGCCTTTGCTTCTTCGAGCTTTGTAGCCATGTCTTCGTGGCGCTTTTGTCGCTGCTCACTCTCTGCTTCGAATTTAGAGACACGGGCAGAAAGCCCATCACGTTCTTTGGTCGTTGATTTATATTCTGCTTCTAGGCTCTTGTACCGATCGTATAATTCTTTGCCTTGGCCTGAGAGCTTATCTTTTTCGGACTTCATCTCGATCATCTGGTTCTTTAGCTCTCCTATATCCTGGTTCTTCTTTTCAATCTCTGCTTTAAGACGAGGGTCGCCATCTGTCTGTGATTTATGGAGTTGCATAGCAATAAAGCCGATTCCTGCAATTGCTAGACATGTGAGTATGTAGAGGGGAGTCATAGGAGCGCATTGTATCACGTGGTAGACACTCGTCCACCCAGATGAGATTGCCAAAAGCCTGAGATATCGTGATATCTGTATTCCTTAGCTAAATACTTGCATTCAGAGTTACCTTTACTATACTACTCCCGTCCTCGCTGATTGGGTGGCTTTGAGACCCCCTTCCTGGCGCGGCATAAATCTTATTTATCTGTGTACACCCTCTACTATGTCCATTAAGCGAAAGTCTAAGAAAACACTTATTACAAAGCACCAGACTCACAAGAAAGATACTGGTTCCCCTCAGGTTCAAGTAGCTATTCTCTCTAAAGAGATTATTTTGCTTACAAAGCACCTTCAGGACCACAAAGGTGATAACTCAGCTCGTAAAGGTCTTCTTGGTAAGGTTGCGCGTCGTCGTACTCTTCTCAACTACCTTAAAATGCACACTCCTGATGAGTATCAGAAGGTGTTGGATGCAAACAAGTTGAAGAAATAGGCTATACTCATTGTATGCCTGTACCGCCACAACAGCTCCGAGAGCTTTATCAGCTATTTTCATCTATTAAAGATGATAAAGAGGCAAAGCTTCTTATCGAAGATTTACTAACTCCTCAAGAGGTTGCTTCGCTCGCAGAGCGCTGGCAGCTTATTCAGGAACTTAATAAAGGAACGCCACAAAGAGATATCGCCAAGAAGCTGGGTGTGAGTATTAGTAAGATCACAAGGGGATCTCGCATGTTGCAGTACGGATCTGGTGGGTTTAAGCACTTTTTAAAGAGACTCAAGAAATAGAGACTTTTCTGAGATGAGGCTTGACTTCACTGTGTCGTGTGTGTAATGATGTATCGGTACATGAATACATCACTCACTATCAAAGGGCAGAACTGGTGGAGCGCTAATAACTAGCGCTGCACAGTCGACTTTATTTTTTATCCCCAAGACTTTGCAGCAGGGGATTTTTTTATTATGACAATTTCTACAACACCATCGGCAAATGATATTCAGTCAACATTCCGCCTTAAGGGAATTGATCCTCGTATTGGTCCACTAAAACCTTTCGATGGATCCCAGTCTGCTATTTTGCAGAAGCTTTCTCGGGATATCCACCTTGGTCAAGCCCAGTGTACAGATGTGCTTCTAACCACGGGTCTGGGACTTAGTGATAACCATGAGGTTCCATTGCGCTTGCCAGCCCTGCTTGTTCCAGGTTTTCAGGCGATGGAACGACAAAAGGCACTCGGATTTACTCCGTCGCAGTATCGTGTGTATCAGGCGACAGAGTTTATTGCAGATGCAAATGGTATCGAACTACAGAAGGCTCGTGAAGTCAGCAGTCGCATGGAGCATTTTCTACGTCGATATGTAGAAGAGCTGCATCCAGACCTAGTAGAACACGTAGAGTTTTGTTTTGAGCGTGATCAAAATGAAACGGCATCTGATTCTATTGCTCAACTTGTAACAGAAATTTCTGATAGCACATCGCATGAGATTTTTGATCGGCTTTCTCGATGTGAATCGAGCCATAGTAATCGTAATGGACAAGCTATTCGTTATGGAGCAGCAAATGTTTTGTATAACGGTGCAGATCCAGAGAAGTACCCCTTCAAGCGCTCTACAGAGATACTCCTTCCTATTGGAGGTAAAGCAGAGCGACCATTCTTTGCACTTACAAATCAGATTGCAGCTAAGCGTGGTGCTGATGTTATTCCTATGGTTACGCAACTTGGTTCGACACCAACGTATTATCCCGCACCTGCATCGCATGCAACGCGCAAAGACTTTGAAGCACTAGAAGCAGATGGTGCATCAGAAGAGCTATTACAAAAGCTTAACCCCGTCACATTATGAAAACTCTCGGCGTCCTTGGCGGCATGGGCCCTTCTGCTTCGCTTGATTTCTACAGTCAGATGATTGATTTAAGTGGTAAGGCGAATAACGAAGGCTACCCGCATATTCTACTCAGCAATCTCCCTGTACCTGATTACATTTCTGATCGTTCTCGAGAAGAGGAGGCAGTGCTGATGGTAGAAGAAGAGTCGCGTAAGTTAGAGCTTGCCGGTGCAGATTTTCTTGTGATGACCTGCAATACCATGCATCTACATCTGCCACGCTTTCGTGAAGCGGTATCTATTCCGTTTCTTTCGATGATCGACCTAGTATGTGATGCAGTAGATGTATCTTGCATCGGAGTTCTCGGTTCACCAACGACGATCGAGACCAACCTCTATCAAGATCCTCTTGCTCGCAGGGGAGTTACAACACTTGTTCCAGAAGCAGAGGATCAAAATCTGCTTACACAGGTCATCTTTCGGATAATTACAGGAGAGGCAGGTGACGCAGATCGCGCTACCGTTCTTTCGATCTGTGATCATCTGGTATCCAAAGGAGCGGAGTCGATAGTACTTGGATGTACGGAACTTCCGGTACTTCTTAGGGAAGTGGAAACTTCAGTGCCGTTTATTAGAAGTACAGACATTCTCGCAAAAGAATCCTGGAGGCTTTGCTCTTGAGCACAGCCGTCTGTGGACTTTTGTCAGTAGCCGGGTTTGCTCTTGTTGAGTCAGACCATTTTGTTGCAGATCTTTTACACCATCGAAAGGAAGAATTATGAACTTTGAGTTCCCCACAATGTTGAATGTGTTTCTTGGTACTCAAGAGGGCAATTTTCGTCGCCTTCTCAGCAATAAGAATGCCAATGCACTATTTGAAACTTCAGAAGAAAGGAGCGCACCGTATTGTATGGTACGTCAGTACCTCAAGATGACGAATGACAAAGGTTTTTGTCCGTTTACTAAAATGCTTGAGCTTGTTAACGCATACTTCATTCAGATCATTAACACACTCCCAACAGAGTACGAGCTGTATGCCATAGCACAATATCAAGAAGAGATGACAGAACGCCTTGTTCAATTGCATGATTTGAAGGAGATGATGTCTATTCCACCTATTACAACAGTAGTGGCCTTTGCTCATCCAGAGGCGCGCAAAAGATCATTCTTAGAGCTGTTGGAAAAGGTGCGAATAAACATTCGTACTTCAATGATCCCGCGAAAGCGCGCAGTTGCCATTGCGCATCCTGAGCATCCGCTTGGTGGTAATGCTCACGGTACTGACAAAAGCGAAAGAAAGGATGAACCACTCTTTATATCCCCAATTCCTCTTATGGATATGCGATATTTGCATCCTATGGATAGGAAATTTGGATACGAAGGATATGATTTATTTCTTTTCAATCAGCTTTATCCTCCTCGATAGGAGGATACTTTTTCTTTCCGATATGTTTCGGAAAGGTTTTCTGACTGTTCGTTTTATGAAAGGACGAACCAATGAGTGTTATTGATTTTCTGAGGGATGCTCAACGTAAGGTATCCCGCCTTCCTTCTAATAAGAAGGACTTAGGTCTGAACCCCGTGTTTAATAGCGAGGTTCAGGAGCTTGATGGCTTCCGAGTTGGGTTTATGTTACCACTTCTTTTTGACTCTCTATGCAAAAAGTATGGTCTCGATCCCGATTCTTCGGAAGCGATCTTGATGCAGGCAGATTGTCACACAACACCGCATGTTCATGCGGTGGGAAAAAGTGTCTTTTTGCCACTTGGAATCCAGGATGGATTCACGGAAGGGGGCGGTACCTATATGGGACCGTATACTCCTGGTAATAGTCGTTTCGATCTTGCATTCGAACCCGCTACGCCAGGGACTCCCTTTTCCATTGATCCAGGAGTGATCCATTTTTTCACTCCCGGCAGTGGATCAAGATTATCTGCTCTTGCCTTTGTTTCTCCTAGAATTAGAAAGGATGACGGTAATTTCGACATTACCCATTTCAGCCAAGCTACTATCAGTTCTGATAGTAGTACGGCTACCATCGAAGTGGTGTAATAATTCTCTGCAACAAAACTCTTATGGCCCTGGACTCACGAATTTTCGTGAGAAAGGGGCTTTTTAAATACCAATTAATGGGTATACTACGTCCAGATCTTTCCTTCCACCGCCGCTTTTACCCCTTGCTGGGTTTACGTAAGAACCCTCTAAATAGAGGTTTGCTATGTGAATCCACATCAGTAAAGGATAAGCGTTGGAGGAAAGAGATTTTATCTCTCTTTCTATTTATTATTATGTTTGGAAACAAGAAAGGAGGCGATACAGCTATCGCCCCTAATAAGGAATACACCGTAGATGTCGGTGGTCAAAAGCTCGTCTTCAAGACGGGAATGCTTGCAGCACAAGCAAACGCAACGGTTATCGCCCAATTGGGTGACACTGTTTGTATGAGTAACTGTACGACTAGCCGTAGCGCTCGTCCTGGAGTTTCTTTCTTACCTCTTCAGGTTGTATACCAGGAGAAGTTTTACGCTGCCGGTAAGGTAGCAGGTTCTCGCTTCCGTAAGCGTGAAGGTCGTCCGGCAGATCTTTTCGTGCTTACAGCACGTATTATCGACCGTGGTCTTCGCCCTATGTTTGCAAAGACTATCCATAACGATATCCAAGTATTCTGTACCGTTCTTAGTTACGACTTTATCTCTGAGCACGATATGCTTTCTGCAAACGCTGCATCTCTTGCAGTAGCCCTTAGTGACTGTCCTGCAGATGGACCTGTTGGAACAGTACGTGTTGGTCTCCTCGATGGAAGTCTTGTACTCAACCCAACACACGAAGACCGTACAAAATGTGAGTTGGATATGGTTGTTACTGCTACGCAAGATCGTGTGATCATGATCGATGCTGCAGCGAATCAAGTTCCAGAAGAAAAGATGCTTGAAGCTATTCAGTTTGGTCAGGAGGCAGCGCAAAAGATTGCAAAAGCATTCGCAGACATCCAGAAAGAAATTGGTTCTGAGAAGTGGGAAGCACCAGCTGCTTTCGAGCACCCTGAGGCTCTCGAAGTTCTTAAGGCAAGTGCACTTCCAGAAATCAATAAGGCAATCCTTAGTCCTATGGATAAGCTAGCACGTCGTGCGTTCTTTGGTGAACTTGCAGACGGAGCTGCGGCAGTCCTTGAAGAGAAGTATGGATCTGCAGACGATAACGAAGAGCTTACAGAACTCTATGCAAATGCAGGTGACATGATGAACAAAGTGGTAACCGGAGAGGTTCGTCGACTTGTTCTTGAAGAAGGAAAGCGTATGAGTGGACGTACTCCAGACGAGATCCGTCCTGTTGGATGTATGGTTGATATTCTTCCTGCTCGTGTTCACGGGTCTGCTCTCTTCCAGAGAGGAGAAACACAGGGGCTTACAACATGTACTCTTGGTTCACCTGGAGACAAGCTTCTTACAGAAGGAATGATGGGAGAAAAGGAAGACCGATACTTCCACCACTACAACTTCCCACCGTTCTCTGTTGGAGAAACTTCTAACCGTCTCTTCACGGGTAACCGTGAAATCGGACACGGATACTTGGCACAAAAGGCTTTGGAGCCTGTGCTTCCATCTGAAGAAGTATTCCCTTACACCATTCGAACAGTTACAGAGATCCTCGAAAGTAACGGATCATCTTCTATGGCTGCTACATGTGGTTCAACACTTTCATTGATGGCTGCAGGAGTACCTATTAGCTCACCTGTTTCTGGTATTGCTATGGGACTTATGTCAGATCCTTCTGGTAAGTTTGTAGTTCTTTCAGATCTTCAAGACGAAGAAGACTTTGGAGGAGATATGGACTTTAAGGTAACAGGAACAGCTGCAGGAGTTACTGCTATCCAAATGGATATCAAAGTAAAAGGACTTCCAGATGATGTCTTTAAAGAGGCACTAGAGAAAGCCAAGATCGGACGTGCATCTATCCTTGCAGACATGCTTAGCGCTATTCCTGAGGTACGTTCAGACCTCAGTAAGTACGCTCCACGTATCGAAACTATTAATATCGATCCAGATGATATCCGCCTTGTTATTGGTAAGGGTGGAGAGACTATCCAAGGAATCACCAAAGAGTTTGGTGTAGATATCGATATCGAAGATAGCGGAATGGTCTTCGTAACTGCTCCTGATGGAGAGTCTATGGAGAAGGCATCTGCTCGTATTCAAAACATCGTTGCTAAGCCTGAGGTCGGTACAACTTACGATTGTAAGATTGTACGTGTTATCGATGGTATTGGTGGAATCGCTGAGTTCCTTGGAGGCAAAGACGGTATGATTCATATCTCTGAACTTGCATGGACTCGCACAGAAAACGTTGAAGATGTCATCAAGGTTGGTGATGAAGTCAAAGCTCTCTGTGTTGAATACAACAAGATGGACGGAAAGACTCGTCTTTCACTCAAGCAGCTTACAGACAAGCCAGAAGGCTACGTCGAAAGAGCTCCTCGTCCTCGTTCAGGTGGAGACCGAAGAGGTCCACCACGACGATAAATAGTAGATAAGACTAAAAAGGCGGCGCCCACATGGGTGCCGTTTTTTTTAGGAAATAGTCTTTAAGATCTTGAGGTGCATGCGCTCCTTCATTTGAATGATATCTTCAAATGCTTCGTGTGCTTCGTATGGGCTGCGCTCTTTCCAGAGTGGTGTAATATCTGACACGATAGCTACAACCTCTTTTACCTCTTTTATGACGTCTTCTCTGCCTACCCAGTCGATATTATGTGCACTGAGCGAATCGAACATTTGGTTTACACGGTGCAACGTTCGGTGCACTGCTTCTAGAAGAAGCTGTTCACGTTTTTCGTCGAGGTTGTAGTGGTGAATTTCATTTTCGTAGAAGTCAGGGATCTCCTCGAGAAGAGTTTGTAGCTGCCTAAAGGCGATGATCATATTCTCCCAGTGTTCTGCATCAACTTTTCCGTGTTCATCAACTTGGCGCACGATGTGATCGAGGTCTTTTCGAGCGATGTACATTCCTTCGCGGGTGTTGTGGAAGACATCTTCAAACGTAAGACGGTGTACTTCTGTAAGTGTCATTTCCTGTTGGTGCGATACAAGTTTTGTCACGAAAATAGCAAACACGAGGAGCGCTGAGATACTCTGGATACTCGCAAGTGCCTTAGAGAAACCTACAGGTGTTATATCTCCGTATCCTGTAGAAGTTGCAGTGATGATGCTGTAGTACAGAGCGTTCGCAAACCGCATGAGAGGATCTGTAATGTTCGCTAGATCTGTTGGTGCATGAGTAATCCCTCCTTCCATATAACTAAGCCCCCAATATGCAGTAGCAAATACAACTGCCATTGCAGACCAGATCATAAAGAGCGTTGTATATGAGAGGCCTGTAAGCAGCTCAATGATAATAAATGCTCTAGGAGTCTTGTTGCCGTTAGGTGGTGGTACTCGTGGGCTCATGGAGAAAAGTATAGCGTATGGTTACACAGTTTTTCTGAAGGGGTTTTTACCAGTAACTGTTGCCTGAACACCTTTGGCTACGAGGAACACTCCTCCAATCAAAAATGCAGTACTGGCAATTGTTCCAATAACAGCAGGTGCCACAGCGCCTATCGTTGTTGCCTCTGCAGCAGCCCCTGCAATAGGGACAGATGCCTTTAATGTGCTCAGCTCTGCAGCTGTAGACATACCTTCTGCGCCTGCGCCTAATGTTTCTATTGGTGTCATATTTACTCTTATATTATACAATAAATAGCAAATTTGAGCAATATGCCAATACTCTCTCTAATTGGTGCTTTTCCCACCAAAAATCTTACGTATACCAGCTCCAATAGCATAGATACCTACTCCTATAACTGCTGTAGCACCAAGGATATAGGCAACTGAGTGCCCTGCAATTTCTGTACCAAGTACTGCTTTTATCCCTGCCCCAAACTCTGTGGCAAGTGTAGGAACAGTTGCAGAAGAACCCATAACCTCTGGAGATAGTGCGAGTGCTTCCATAAATCTAGGCTGCGATATCGTAGTTTCTGATGATCTTTGTATCTTTTCCAGTCAGTGCGTCCGTTGCATCTTTTCCTAGTCCACCAAAGGCACCGAATACTGCATCTCCAGCTGCTCGGACTACTTTTCCTTGATTGAGAGAGTCCACAGTATCACCAACTCCAGCAAAAGTGGCGTGAAGCATATGACGTCTTTTTTGTATATCTACAGGTGCATTAGGGGAGAGGACTGCACGAGGACCTTGATCAGAAAGAAACTCCCATGCATTGAGAGGTACTTCTACAAGTGGTCCACCTAAGCGGTCTTGCTTGAGTGTTTCGCCAGCTGCTTGTAATCGGTTTGGCATAACAACCATAGTATACATATTTCGCATTTTTTGTCCTCTATTTATCACAAGTACTTGCATTGATTAAGGCAGATGTGTAATCTCTCTCGGCTCCGAAATACTGCGAGCATTCGTTCTTTTCATCACTTGAAACCGCCACTACCGGCGGTTTTTTTAATTCGTGAGTGAAAACCTGCGGTTTCCTCGTTATCTTGCTACAATTTGCGCATGCTTCCAAAAGCTTACGACCCAAATGGCACAGAAGACCGCATTTATAAGATGTGGGAGGAGAGTGGGGCGTTTATTGCAGATAACACGACAGATAAAGAGGCGTTTACTATCAGTATGCCACCGCCAAATGCGACAGGGCAGCTGCACTTAGGACACGCGGTAATGCTTGCTCTTGAGGATATCTTTGTTCGCTATGCACGTATGCAGGGTAAAGAAGCTCTTTGGGTACCAGGGACAGATCACGCGGCTATTGCTACGGAGAATGTGGTGATTAAGAATCTAAAAGATGGAGGAATGAAAGATCCTCGTGAAGAAATGGGTCGCGAGAAGCTTGTAGAAGAGATCAAATCTTTTGTTGCAGGAAGCCAAGACACGATTCGAGGCCAAATGCGCAAGATGGGTAGCTCATGTGACTGGTCGCGTGAGGCGTACACCATGGACGAGCCAAGGCATCGCCTTGTAAACGAAGTGTTTGCCAAGATGTTTGCAGATGATCTTATTTATAGAGGTCATCGCATTGTAAACTGGGATCCTAAACTGCAGACGAATGTTTCTGATGAAGAAGTAGATCATCAAGACCGTACAGATCCATTTTTTACATTCCAATATGGTCCATTTGAAATTGGTACGGTAAGGCCAGAGACAAAGTTTGGGGATAAGTATGTGGTAATGCATCCTGATGACGAGCGTTACAAAGAATATAAGCACGGAGATACATTTGAGTGCGAATGGATCAATGGGCCGATCACGGCAACGATCATTAAAGATGAAGCCGCAGACCCAGAAATGGGTACAGGAGTGATGACCATCACGCCGTGGCACTCAGGAGTAGACTTCGAGATTGCGCAGCGTCACGGACTGGATAAAGAACAAGTCATCGACTTTGATGGAAAGCTTTTGCCTATAGCAGGGGAGTTTGAAGGCATGAAGATTACAGATGCCAGAGAGAAGATTGTTGAGAAGCTGGATAAGAAAGGATTGCTTGTAAAAACTGATGAGAAGTACGCTCATTCCGTAGCATTGAATAGTCGTGGTGCAGGAGTGATAGAGCCGCAAGTTAAGTTACAGTGGTTTATCGATGTTAATCGCGAGGCAGTTAACTGGAAAGGAAAGAAGATGAGCCTTAAGCAGGTGATGCAAGATTGCGTAAAAAGTGGAGACATCAAGATTATCCCAGAGCGCTTTGAGAAGACGTACTTTCACTGGATTGATAACCTTCGTGACTGGTGTATCAGCCGTCAGATCTGGTGGGGCCACAGGATTCCTGTGTGGTATAGAGGAGCTGAAGAATTTGCAGGTGTTCAGCCGCCGGAAGGAGATGGATGGACCCAAGACCCAGACACACTTGATACGTGGTTCTCTGCTGCTCTGTGGACATGGAGCACGCTCGTAGACCCAAAGCTTACCGAGGACTTCTCTCTTACTCTTAAGGAGATCATCGAGAAGAGTCCGGACTTTCAGAAGTTTCACCCTACACAAGTAATGGAGACAGGGTACGACATCATCTTCTTCTGGGTTGCTCGTATGGTTCTTATGACAACGTATGCAATCGGAGAGGTTCCATTTGAGACTGTGTATCTTCATGGAATGATTCGCGACCGTAATGGTCAGAAGATGAGTAAGTCTAAGCCCGAGACAATGATCGATCCTCTCGATATCATTCCAAACTACGGTGCAGATGCTCTGCGCATGGCAATGATCGTTGGGCAAAGCCCAGGTAACGATCAAAAACTCTACGAAGAGAAGATCGCAGGGTACAGAAACTTTATTAATAAGCTGTGGAATGCCTCGAGGTTTGTATTGATGCAATGTGAGGAGGCTGGAGTAGATCCTCATACAGTGACAGAGTTCAAAGCAGTGTCTGCGGCAGACAAGGCAGTACTCAGTCAGCTACAAGACTTAATCGATGATGTTTCAGGAGGCTTAGATAAATACAGTCTCAGTGAAACTGGTGAGAGACTCTATGGATTTACATGGGATTACTTCTGTGACTGGTACTTAGAACTTTCTAAGGGAGAGGCAAACCCTGCCGTGCTGATTCATGTACTCAGAACTATCGTTACATTACTTCATCCGTATTGCCCGTTTGTCACAGAGGAATTGTGGGAGCAGATTAAACCGCAAGAAGCAGGATTGCTGATCAAAGAATCTTGGCCACAGTCTGATACATCTCTTAAAGATAGTGCAGATAAAGATCTTCAGGTTATTATCGATGTAATTTCTGCCATTCGCAGCTTACGATCTGACCAAGGAATAGAGCCAGGTAAGAATATTACAGTTACATTGCATACACAGTCACAGGGAATGCTACTCGAAGCGCAAAACGAACACATCAAGAGGCTCGCGAAGATCGAGAGCCTTACAATTGATACAAACCCTGATGCTGCAAAGCCTGAGAATGCTGCAGCTGCAGTGCTCAAAGATATCGAAATCTTTGTCTCTCTTGATGGTCTTATCGACAAAGATAAAGAGATCGAGAAGTTAACTGATGAGAAGCAGAAACTTGAAGGATTCATCAAGGGTATCAATGCGAAACTTGGCAACGAAAAGTTTGTAGAGAATGCTAAAGAGGAGGTAGTTGCTCTGGAGCGCGAGAAGCTAGAAAGTGCACAGTCTAAACTAGAGAAAGTGCAGGAGCGACTAGAGTCTCTTTCTTAGATTGTTCCAAGATGCGGCTTTTTTGCGCTTGTTACAGCCATAGCAGCACCGCGTTTTACTGACTCTCGACCATATTTTTTATGAAGATTATCCATCGCTTCTTGAATATTCTCTGCCTCTTTTGTGTGCTTAGGACTTTCAAACAAAGAGAACTGTGTGCCACCCTTCGGGTTTAATCCATGCAAGCCAAGCCCGACTTGTGTGTATGAATTTCCTTGTTCGTAGAGTCTCTCGAAGCACTGATGTATGTATGGCAGTACTTGCTCTTCGGTATCTGCGGCTTGTGGCAACTTACTTTCTTTCTGGTCGAAGGTGTACGACGCACTTCGCAGCCATACACTGACTACGCCGCAGGCAAGACCTGCACGTCGCATTTTTAGCATGGTGTAGGTCAAATGATGCAGGAGATGTGCGTACACCATATCGAGATCGCGGGTGGGCAGGAAGCTTCTTGTTCGAGAAATAGATTTAGGTGGCGCAATTTCTGTTTCTACTTTTTCGACCATTTCTCCGAGGAGTTCTCGTTGCATTGCAAGACCTAGGCGGCCTAATAGTTTTTGTACAGTCTCTTTATCTGCATGTGCAATGTCAAAGGCAGTCTTCCAACCTTGGGCTGCGGTATGCAGCTCTCTGCGTTTACCAATACCAGGGATAGCAGCGCACTGCCTATCGCTTAAGAATGTATCAACAGTCGTTGGCCAAACAATCGTTACTCCTTCGGGTTTTACATATTCACTCGCCATCTTTGCTAACAACTTACTGGTTCCTATTCCTATAGACACTGTTAGTCCGACAGATTTTTTTACAGTCTCTTGTAGTTCTAGTGCCCAGTACTTTACGTTATCCGGTAAACCTCCTGGTAGACTTTTTAGATCTAAGAACCATTCATCAACACTGTATCTCTGGATAATCGGGCAGCGGTTTTTGAGGATCTGTTCTATCTGCCTGGAGGCGAGTAGTGCTTCGTCGAAGTCCGAAGGAAGCGCGATGGCTCCTCTACAGAGTTTGCGTGCTTCCGATAGGCGCATCCCTGTCTTTACTCCTTTTGCTTTCGCCTCGTAGCTTGCAGCAATCACACAACCTCCACCCATACCAAGGGCTAGGAGAGGTTTTCCGACGAGGTCGGGCCGTTTACGTTGGAGTGCGGACGCGAAAAACGCATCGGCATCAATATGAGCAATCATTGAAGAGAGTGAAGGGGAGTTACATCTTGCGGATCATGCCTTCCATGACTCCTGCAACCTGCAGTTCGTCTACGGCATACATATCCGGATAGCTGGCATTCTCTGCCTGAAGGTAATATTTACCTTTATCACGCTTTAGGCGTTTGAGTGTAAATTCACCATCTATGGAGCCTACAACAATATCATTAAGCTTTGGTGTTTTCTTACGATTGACGACTACGACGTCCTCTTCGAAGATCCCTGCATCTATCATACTGTCTCCTTTTACACGGAGGAGGAAGGTCGAAGCTCTATCACCAATAAGATAGGTATCCAGAGAGATCATTTCTTCTGCCTGCTCTTCTACAGGGGCTGCGAACCCTGCAGAAATAGGACCGAAGAGTGGAAGCATCATAGGCTGTGCCATTCCTTCACCTTCTTCACCTATTTCCATAATTTTAATGCGTCCCTTCGGGTCTTTTTCGAGTTGTCCTT
The DNA here is from genome assembly GCA_018652955.1 of Candidatus Peribacter sp. Taxonomy (GTDB): domain Bacteria; phylum Patescibacteriota; class Gracilibacteria; order Peribacterales; family Peribacteraceae; genus UBA2170. The sequence goes on from JABIBA010000013.1 coordinate 337,324, forward strand.
CGCGCACCAACACGTTTACTACTTTTGCGACGGCGTTTTTACTGCTGACACCAAATGCCAAAGCAAGGTCTGCAAGAGAGGGGGAGTAACCGCGTTTGCGTTGGAACTCTCCGATGTAATTGAGCACTGTGCGCTGGTGTGGTGTAAGACTCATAAAGTTGTTGGGGACGAACGTTCACCATAGTAGGTGTACGAGTGTGCACTGTCAACAATCACAAGTTGCATTATTTTGGAATTTTGTTCCAAACTACACTCATGCTAAAAAATGTTATAACGAGTAGTACTGCTCCTATACAACCCGAAATAAGTATCGCTTGATTCAAAGAGAGAACGTCTGCGGTGTACCCAAGAAATGGTGAAACAATGGCAAAGAGTAGCCGAAATCCGAATGCTTGAAATGAAAGTACGGTTGCACGTGTTTCAGAGGATGTCATGCGGTTGAGAATGTCACTGGTGAGCGGTGTAGTAAATCCCCACATGATGCGTGCAACAAAGAAGAAGGCAATCGCCCAGATAGATGAGGTGAGACCTAGTACTAAGAAGCTTACAATCATGCATATCGATATACTTATAAGCAACAGGCGGTCATCAAACCATTTTTCTAATGAATGCACGTAACGAGAGGCGAAAGCATGGCAGAGGACAATAATAGAGTGCGTTACTCCAAAGAGGACGAGTGGCAGTCCTACCATCTCTTGATAAGGTTGGGTAAACCAGTACAGAGAGAACGCCATGGTAATCAAAATGCTATTAAGAAGAATAACACCTCTAATAGCTGGGTTATGGACGACGGATGTTACAAAGATATTCCACATAGCAGCAAAGTGTCTGGTCTCCTGTAATTTATGCCTCTTCGGTTCCTTAAGAGTAATGGCAATAATCGGTGCTATCAGAAAGAATCCGAATGTAGTCCAGAGTGTGGCGCGCAGACTATACAAAGCAATGAGACCGCCAAGTATCCCCGCAACTGCCTCTACGCAGAATCTAAAAAATGCCTGTTTGCCTGCAATTTTGCGGTATTGATCTTCTTCGCCTAGTTCAAGGAGTGTGTCATACGCTATGGCTGAATCAGTGCCTGAGAAGAGGCTGGAGCCTGTTGAGAGAAATACTACAGCTAGTAAGAATCCTGAAAAATTAAAGCTTAAGCAGTAGATAAGCATCCCAATACTTTTAAGGATAGCCCCTAGTACTAGAGTAGGTTTTCTTCCCCATCGATCGGAAAGATATCCTGAAGGAATTTCAAATCCCATTTGTAGTACAGACCAGAGAGCTTCCAATATAAATACTTGCTGTAGATCTAATCCATTGGATGCAAGAAAAATAACCAATACAGCTACATGAACAAGTGATCCGCGTACCGCATGGAGCACATATAATTTCCAAATATTAGCCTGCATTTTTTGTAAGTAACCCTCCATGTATGAAGTCTACACTACTTGGGTCTTATACGTTTTCTGCAGAATCATCGATGACATCCAAGTCTTTAAGCTGACTGAGCTCGAGGTAGGTAATGGTCCAGACAGTCTGTTTAAATACCGTGATGTAGGCAAAGAAGTAACTGGCGACAATCGTCATACCAAGCCCCAAAATACTTCCGATGGTGTAGCTGACAGTTGGGGAGAGGAACTTTGTTAGGAGTAGCCCTGTTCCTATGACAATACCTGGTACGAGGAGAATCATTACAATATTAATAATGATACGAAGACTAATAACAAACAATAGAATAAACAAGAAGACGATGTGTCCTAAGTGGCTAATGATCAACTTCATACTCTTACCGATAGCAGCAAACGGTCCGTGTTTGTGAATCACAATAGCTTCTTCGGCGAATGCAGCAAAGAACTGCAGGATATTACTAAACACCCAGAAGAATCCGAGTAGTCCTAGAGGTAACATAAGAAAGTCTCCACCTGGGCCGTAGCGAATCATAAGAGATCCAATCGTGATTACCGTAGAGATACCACCAAGTACGAAGAGCTCGTGCACGATGAAAATCGGAACACAATTATAGAGGGCTAAGATCAATCCTCCTTTTACTTCTTGTTTGGTGTGCGACTTTGCTGCGAGTCCAATAATGGCTCCTTTTGCAAAGTGCGGGAAGACAAGTTCTATGGCTACCATCGAGAAGATAATAATAATCAGCGTCCATGCAGCGGTGGCTGGCATGTATTCTAAAAACAACTCTTCCATTGCAAAGAAACTAATGGTCTCTCCTCTAATGACATACAAATAGAAGAACCATGATTGGTAGATGAGAAGTTTAATGTTGAGCAACGTTTCGAGAAGAGCAGAAGAGAACCCCCATCGGCGTAGCTGCTTTTCTTTTTTTGTCATGGCCCATGCTTTGGCGATAATTTCTCTAGGAGTCATCTTCGACTAGGTTAGGGACTAGGTTTTGTAGAGGGGTAAATCGGTAGTCTTTTCCGAGGATTATTGTAGCACGTTCTCGTTGCTCTGTGGGCAAGTCTAGAGGCGCAGAAGTGGCTTCTATGCCAAGTAGGGTGCTAAAGAAGGTGATAACAGGGTCTGGCTCTGGAGGGGTGATAATCATAGAAGATTCGCGCTTTTCCGTGTCTCCATTTTCGACATTTACGACAGTAAATCCAAAGCGCGTCAGCTCTGTGGCAAGCTTTCTGGCAGAGCCTGGCTTAGCACCTGCATTGAGCACTGCGACGTTCGGTTTATCAAGATAGATACTGCGATTTCGGAACAGAAGTTCTGCAAAAGACTTTGGTTGCTTCCATGTCACAGGGAACTCTGGAAGTGAAACCGGGAGTAAGACAGATGCACCTTCAAACAAATTTCGTGGAGGTGTGTAGAGCATTCCACCTGGTTCGATGATGTAATCGTAGAGTGCATTGCGATCGTTGAGCTGCATGCTGATGATATTTTCTCGGTTAAGTTTCTGCCCAAGCTCAGCAGCACCGATTAGTTCACGAAGTGTCATTGTAGTTTCTACATTCTCACTCATGATCTTCATAAACGAAGTGATGGTGGCAGCGTCACTTAAGACACCTTCCTCTTTTGCCTTGTGTGTCATAGCACCAAGGAGTTGTTGCTGCCTTGCAGAGCGTCCGAAGTCACTTGAAGTGTGGCGACTCCGTGCGTACTTTAGAGCGGTAGCACCATCTAAGTGTCTTGGTCCTGCACGAATAACAAACGGATCGAATCCGAAGTTTTCATCAGGGTATTCATTATCCTCAATATCGTATGGCACATCGATGTCGACTCCTCCTAAGATATCGACAGCTCTAGTAAAGGCAATAAAGTCTACTTTGACTGTGTGGTGAATTTCTATACCGAGCTTGTTACCGATTTCTTGCGCTAGGTGTTCCAGTGTTTCTTTTGATGCTATCTCTGGTTCGACTCCCTTTTGGAAGATGAGGTAACTTCTAAAGTCTCTGTACATTGTGTTGAGCCTTCCCTTGCCCATCTTTTCAGTTTTTAAGAAGTAGGTATCACGAGGAAGAGAGAGGAGGACTGCGCTCTGCGTATCGGTTGGGTCGATACTGGCGATCATAATAGTGTCAGTTAGGTTTTTCCCATCATGGTCTGCGTGCCCTTGTCCCATTAGTAAGAAGTTTGTAAATCCTCGTTCGTCTTTCGGCAAACTCGCTCCAGCAATGTTAATAATGTTGCTGACACCCAGACTTCGTACAGACATCATTGCCTTACCGATACCCGCAAGGAGAAGTAGGGCAACAAATACGGCAATCAATATAGTAAGTGTGCGCTTTAAAACTCCGAGCCGGTGCTCTTTCTTCATTTCTTTGTTATGACGTCTTTTCCAGTGATGGTAGAGACCCATCACAGGTTGTGCGACTGTAAGAAGTGCTGCTGCACGACCAGCCCACACAGTTGTAGCGCTGGGTTTGTCACGAAGTTTACGGACACTAAAAGACATGGGCGTAGCTTACCGTAAACGATCTTTTCGCAATAGTGTTTTTACGTACACCTTTAAGGTGTACGAGTAGTTTTTTGCGTTTTTTACGTGTTCCTGTAGCATTTGAGCATGACGAAGATCGTATTTCTACAGGTTGATTCAGAAGACCAGGAACTTACTAAAAAGCGGTTCCCAGAGGCCGAGGTGATCGAAGGTATTCCTGAGGATATCGCAGCAGCTTGCGCAGATGCAGAAGTGGTATCCACATTTATTGGTATAGATTTAAACGCAGATCTTCTTTCAAAACTGCCTGATCTTAAGCTTTTATGCACACGCAGTGTTGGGTTTAACCATATAGACCTCGAATATTGTGCAAAGAATGGCATCACTGTTTGCCATGTGCCCGATTATGGGTCTCATGTGATCGCAGAGCATGTCTTTGCATTGCTTCTTTCTACATTGCGTCATATTTCGGAGGCAGATAAGAAGGTGGAGAGTGGAGACTTTGATTATCACGGACTACGGGGAGTCTCTTTGAGAGGAAAGACTTTGGGAATAGTTGGAACAGGAAAGATTGGACGCAAGGCAGCTCAAATTGCTGCTGGTTTTGGTATGCGCATTCTTGCAACTGACCGTTGTCGTACTATTGAGCTCGAAGATCTCTTGCAGGTGAAGTACACTGAGCTCGATCAGCTTCTTTCTGAGAGCGATATCATTACATTGCACCTTCCGGCAGTAGAAGAGACGCATCACATGATTGATGCAGAAGCGTTTACGAAGATGAAAGATGGCGTGTGCTTGGTAAATACTGCACGCGGAGAGTTAATAGATTCTGATGCCCTTCTTGATGCTCTTAATTCTGGCAAAGTGAAGCATGCACTCCTCGATGTACTAGAGCACGAGCATAACTTTGAAGAAAACAAGGAGTTAATACACCATTCATCTGTTGTTACTACTCCGCACATCGCTTTTTATGCAGAAGAGAGTATGCACAATATGTACGAAGATGCCTTTACGTCTATCGATGAATATCTTCGTGGAGAAAAGCCTGAGCACACAGTAAAACCACCGACAGTGATTTGTGACTTACCGGGGGTAAAGAAGGCTTAGCTCTTCTTTGGCCATAACATCAGTGTGCTTACAACAAGTAAGAACATGACGATTACTCTTAGGAGTGGCAGGAACGGCGCGAGGAATGTCAGACTTAAGCTAATTCCAAAGAGCGAGATAGGAATCAGAAGACATGCAGGGCAGAGGAGTGTAACTACGCCAAGACTTCCTGCAATAGTAGAGGCACGCTTAGCTCCAACTGGGCATGTGCCAAGTTTAAGACGAAAGAAGACGAGCCCTGCATCAAGAGACAGTATAAGAATCAACACACAGGTATAGATCAGTTCAAATTGTGTAGGAGAAGGCCGCGAAAGCCTTGGGAGCAAGTCACCCATGTACCCAAGTTCCCATGCAAAAAATGTACTAAGGAGTACTGCGGATATACTGAATGGGCGCCAGAAGTTTTTAGATTGCAGAAACGTCATGATAGTTACGATGCGTTATTTAAACAGTATGGACAGCCGTTACATTTTTCCATTGAACATCCTTCCATGTTGTCACATCCAATTTTTTTACAGGTGTCTTCAACAGGACAGTGATAATTACTTGCTGAAGCAAGTTCACCGTTTTTATTGAGGTATACGGTGTAGCCGATTGTCATGACAGTAATGGCCAAGACAACACTAAACCACGGTGATTGAAGAGCTTTGTTCACGTAACTATTATAGCATGATTTTTTTATCGTGTGAAACACGCTTACATCTTGAATTGTGGCTTAGAATACGCTTATTTTCTCTTTCTACGTATCCAGCTAAATCCTGCAGCTGCTCCTGCTCCAATTACTGCCACTGCTGCAGGTCCTGTGTCTCCTACAGGCCCTTGGGTTGCTATGAGCGGTTGCAGTTGTGCCAGTGGAAGCTGGAACGGAAGCTGGTTGTATGTCGGACGCTGAGGGAAGTTGTACTGCTGATACCCTTGGAACTGAGAGGCGACTGCTGCTTGTGGGGTAACGGATTCTTGGGCTTCCTCCTCTTCGGTATCAGATGCGATGAGAGTGTCTTCTTCTTCTATTCTGCAGAATCGGTCACAACCATCATTACTTATACGGTTTCCATCATCACAGGTTTCTACAGAGTCGGTGATACCATCTCCGCATCGGCCACCACTACAATCTGGTCGGCAGTTGGCATCTGGAGAGGCAGAGTTACGGTTTCCATCATCACACTCTTCGCCTGCATCTATTACCTCATCGCCACAGGTCAGAGAAAGGAAGCGACACTGTTGGCATTGATAGGGAAGATCAGAATCGTGCAAAGAGCTTTCACATTGTTCGCCGAGTAAGCTCTGCACAATACCGTCTCCGCAGATACCAAGTTCAAGAAGGCACACGGAGTTACATCCGTCATTGTCTCTTCGGTTTCTGTCGTCACATTCTTCTGGAGGCTCGAGTGTTCCATTTCCACATATCACGGCGGATGCTACGAGTGATTCTTCTGTAAGGGTTAGTGTTTCTTCTGGAGCACTATTCTTATTCTGTAGAGCTGTGATTATTTGAAGGGAATTATCTGAAGAAGATGAGAATGCAATGATCGTGCTCTTTTGTGAGGAAGAGAAAATATTACTAGTACTGCTACTACTAATGCTTGATGACTTTGGCTTTAGTGGACAGGTGCATGTTTGAATGTCACAAGTGCGCAATGGGCTTACACAATCGATTGCAGCTTCACATTCTTCATCTCCTTCGAGTATTCCATCTCGGCAGACAGACTCGACGTGTTCGCAATCGGTATCATTGGTGCAATTGAATGGACCAGGTCCTTTGATAGTGACACAGGCATTATTAATACAAGCAGTGTGTGTGCCACAGCCAAGTTGAGGGTGGCATTTGTGTGGACCAGCACCTCCTATTTGCAGACAGGCATTATTACTACATTCCAGATGAGACTCCTCTCCACATCCAAGAGAGAGCACACATTCATTTCTTCCTGCACCTGCTACGAGTTTACAGCTGCTGCCATCACATACAGCATGAGAAGGACCGGGAGTGCTAGTCGATGAGCTACTACTAGAGGAAGAGCTTGTATTGCCATCGTCATTATCATCCTGATCATCTTCATCTTCCTCATCATCGTCATCGTTATCATCATCTCCACCGTCATCTCCTCCTCCGGTGTCAGCGAGGCTACTACTTGAAGAACTGGATTGCGACAGGTCTTTTCCTTGGCAATCTTTATCACAACCACTTGTCTCTACAGCCTTACAAGAGCCTTGATTGCTCGGGAAAGCGGGGTTCCAGATACACGTATCTATCCAACGAGTGACAACTGGATCCAGTACATCACAGAGGGATCCATCTGCGCATCGCATCTCTCCGCTGTCGCATTGTTCTCCGCTATCAACGATTCCATCACCACATCGAGCAGGCTTACAATCTGTTCGGCATGCTGCATTTGGCTCGTCGGAGTTACTATCTCCTGCATCGCAAACTTCGTCATCCATTGTCCTATGCTTGTCATCCATTCCCTTGGAATAGACTTTGTTGTCTCCACAATAGTCTCCAGTACAACTTAATTTGCAGAGTATGCCTATACCTTCTGCATTTTGCGTAATGCAGTTTGTCGTAACTATCGGTCCACAATCACATTCTTCACCATGATTAGTTTCGATTTGACCATTTCCACAAGTGCCAGACGTGCAATCTTTTCGGCAAGCAGCTTCTGTGTCATCAGAATTTCTGTCTCCTTCATCACACTGCTCATTGCCTTCACGTATTCCGTTTCCGCATTCTGGCCCTGTTCCATCATCTTCATCATCTACGTCTTCAATACTGCTCGTACTACTTGATGCACTTGATAGTACTTGCCCTTCGCTCTTACATTGGCTGTCACAACCGTCACCGTCTTGCGGTTCACAGGTTCCTCCGAATGCTTCACATAGGTAATCCGAGACCTTGTCTAGACCCCCTCCTCCAACCCATAAATGGTAGCAATCCATTCCCTCAAACTTTTCTCCATCCGGTTTACTAATACCGACACATTTTGAGCCATTATCACATTCTTCTTCATGCCCCTCTAGTCTCTGGTATCCGTTTTGAGATCCTTCTGAATTATCGACAACGCCATCTCCACAGAGAGGAAGGTAACATCCTTCCCTGCATTGAGCTGAGCCTTTACCAAGTTGATTTGCCCCTGGGTCACACTCTTCATCTGCAGAGTGTTCGACTCCAGTATCAACTCTGCCATTACCACAGAGAATTTCTCCGTATGTACAAGAAGAGGTGCAAAACACATCGCCCCAAGTCTTTCCTTCTTGTCCACCTTGGATGACACACCAGTCTCCTTTTCCGCAGCATGTGTTCCTCTTGGATGCGTGACAGTCATTGCAAGATGCTCCACTTACCGCGCATTTTGCCCCAAGGTCACATTCTTCATCCTGGTCTATGTTTCCGTTTCCACAGCCCATGTTTACGAGTTTGCATGATGCAGAACATCCATCTCCATCATCACGGTTTCCATCGTCACATTCTTCATCATCTTCTGTGTAACGCTGTCCGTCGAGGCCATCTCTTTCTTCTACTCCATTTCCACAGTAATGGGAGAGGTTGCAACTACTCGACCAGCAGCGAACCTGTGTCCCATTTCCGTATGGAGTTTTTGCGTTTGTGGTGCTGCAGTATTGCGGAGTTACACCTTCACCTAGTCCACACTCACAGAGTTCATCACTATCGAGAATGCCATCCCCACACCCTGCCGGAGTGCAATCTGTTCTACAGGCGTCGGGTTCGGTGTCAGAATTATCTTCACCGTCATCACACCATTCTCCATGTTGCTTAAAGCCGTCACCACAAGAGGAGGATTTGCAGTCGTTCGTACATCCATCGGTGTTACTGGTATTGCCATCGTCACATTCTTCACCTTCTTCTGTATCTCCATTTCCGCATTCAGGCTGATTGCCGCCGTCATCTCCACCGTCATCTCCTCCATTACCTCCTTGTGATCCACAGCAGAAATCCCAGCCGGAACGAGGAGTTGAAAAACAGTCAGTGACTGTGCTTCCCCCTTCTTCACGAGCATAACAACCTTGGTTTTTAGCTCCACATCGACTGCAGAGACTTTCTGTACATGAGGAACATGCATTTCCTCCACCATCAGATCCATTATCACCATTATCTCCACCATCTACTCCACCATTCAATCCACCATCTATCCCTCCATCTAGTCCTCCGTCAGTTCCTCCGATAGGACCGGGTAGTGGCGGTGGACCAGGGGCTGTACCGATTGCTCCACCATCTCCTGTGCCATTTCCACCACCAGTGGAACAGCCGGGCAATTGAGTGTTCTTGCATTCACCGTCGAGACCGTTTACAACACATAAGTCATCTGTACAAGCATCTCCATCATTGCAATTAACAATGCTCATTGGGTCTCCAGGGCAGCATTCTCCCGTAATAAATTCACAACCTGGAGTATTTACCCACGCATTATTTTGCTCAGGCACAATCACTTGTCCCAACTGAGAAATGCTCATAGCAGATATGATCCCTACAAGAATTATGAGAACGCCGACTTTACCAATATTATTGTGCATACAATTGATCAAATTCTATCAAATCTCTTTCGATAATTAGCTTGCCAATACTAAAAAACCCCGCATGCACGGGGTTCGATAGTAATCAGTAAATGATTATTTAAGCGTTACTGTTGCTCCAGCTTCTTCAAGCTTCTTCTTCATCTCTTCAGCTTCGTCTTTTGGAACACCTTCCTTGATTACTTTAGGTGCGCCATCAACTGCTGCCTTGGCTTCGCCAAGAGGGAGACCTGTGATCTCTCGAACTGCTTTGATAGCAGCGATCTTCTGATCACCGGCACCAGTGAGCTCGACGTCGTAGTTACTCTTTTCTTCAGCTCCGCCTGCGTCACCGCCAGCGGCTGCCCCTGCTGCCACCGCGACTGGTGCAGCTGCAGAAATGCCGTACTCTTCCTCCATGAATTTTACGACGTTGTTCAACTGTACAACGTTAAGCTTCTCGACTGCGTCAATTACTGTCTTCTCTTCTTTAGAGAGTTCTACTGTAGTTGTTGTGTCATCAGCCATGATGGATAAGGGGAAATAAAATAAAGCAAATTAAGATTCGGATCCTTCTGATGCAGCAGGTGCTTCATCAGTCTTTGGTGGTTCTTGCGTTGGGGCTGCCTCCTCGGCAGCAGGTGTTTCCTCTGCAGCTGGAGCTGCTTCTTCCTCAGGTGCTGCAGCAGGCTCTGCTTCTTCCGCTGGCTCTGGTGCAACTTCTGGTGTTTGTACTTCATCTTTTACGAAACCTCCTTTGTCTGCCATCTGATCCAAAGCACGTGCGAATCCTCCAAGTGGAGAAGTACAAAGGCTTGCAAAGCTCACAAGTGGAGAGCGAAGCATTCCAACAAACATACCAAGGAGTTCTTCACGACCAGGCATTTGTGCAAGAGTCATAGACTCTTGCGGCGTGAGAAGTTTTCCATCGTATACACCACCAACAAGAGTTACCTTGTCGTGATCTTTGCTGAATTTGAATGCTGTCTGTGCTCCTGATAGGGGATCTTCGTAACTCATGATGCATCCAATAGGACCATCGATTTCTTTAGGAGTAATATCTGGAAGGCCAGCTTCTTTAAAAGCGAGCTTGATAAGAGTCTTCTTAGCTACCTTCATCTCTGCACCGTTTTCTCGTAGCTGAGAACGCAAGTCACTAACGTCTCCTACATTTAGTCCAATGAAGTGACTAAACATTACAGACTGTGAGTCTTTAAGTTTTGTAGCTAGTTCTGTAACTTGTGCGGTCTTTTGATCTTTAGTGAGAGCCATGATAGTAAGAGTTTAGGAGTGTGGAGTTAAAAAAAGTCTCCAGGATGACCGGGAGACCAGCGAGGTAGACGACACGACTCAGCAAGCCTAAGCCGACTGAACGATGCTGTATACCTCGGAGGGTCTAATTTGGGGCCATCAGCCTTGCGCCCTCGGTCTTCGGTCGTTTGGGGATTTTATACGATAGCTTTGTTTTAGCAAGAAAATACGTTATATTTTTCTGACTATGCGCCTTATCCTCCAAAAAGTCACCGAAGCCTCTGTCTCTGTGGACGGGGAAATCGTCGGCCAGATAGATGCGGGATATCTGTTATTTCTAGGCATACTCCATGGAGATACAGCAGCACAGGCAGAGCTGATTGCTGAGAAGATCGTAAAGACGAGGTTATTTGATTCCGCAGATGGAAAAATTAATGATCAGTCTATCCTCGATACAGGTGGCTCAATCTTGGTTGTATCGCAGTTTACGTTGGCAGGAAGGCTCGAGAAGGGGAATCGCCCGGACTACAGCCAGGCGGAGTCTCCGGATGCGGCGAAGGTTTTGTATGAATACTTCATCAGAAAGTTAGAACAGCTTGGGGTTGCCAAAGTGGAATCTGGTGAATTTGGAGCGTATATGGACGTAACGCTAAAAAATGATGGACCTGTCACGCTAATATTAGAACGCTAGACTTTCGCTAAAACTACCGTTATTTGGCTTACTATGGCCAAAAAATGTGAACGATAACCCTATGCAGAGGTTGAATGCCTCCTTACTATGGTTCTCCAATGACAAGCGTCGCGAGCATTCAGTTGGCCCCTGTTCTCGACCGACTCGGAGAGTCCGGTGCATCGTATGATACCAGTAGACTTGCTCGAGCGTTTACAATCGCTCAGTCCAGTTTTGGTGATGAGCCACATTGGACTGGCGAAACAGTTCTTAGTCATACATTGGGAGTCTTGGAGCAACTTTCTCCTTTTGAGCCCGATGAAGACACGGTAGTTGCCTGCTTACTGCATCATGTACTAGAGCAGCAGCAGATGACGCTTACAGAACTAGAGGAGCAATTTGGTTCTAAGGTACGCTCTCTTGTTTCTGGTATTCATCTTCTTTCGCATATAACTCTAGAAGGCCGACGCAGATCTATAGAGGATCTTCGTATCATGTTGCTGTCCGTATCAGATGATATTCGTGTGTTGCTGGTATGTTTTTGCGACCGAGCACACTGCTTTAAGTCTATTGAAAAAATAGATCCTGCACGCGCCAAGCGTCTTGCTCAGGATGTATTGCAACTTTTTGCACCTGTAGCAGCACGTCTTGGAATCTATTCGATAAAGCATGAGCTAGAAAGCTTTGCGTTTCCAGTACTCTACAAGCATGACAGTGAGCACATTGCGCAGCAGTTAGACCGTATACATATAGAACGTCCAGACTTCCTCCAGAAGTCCTGCACAGCCTTAGAGCATTTTTTGGATGAGCAAGGTATAGAAGCAAAGGTCAGCTCTCGCCAAAAATATTCCTACAGTATTTTTCAGAAAATGCGCAGGAAGTCTCTTACAAGCATTGAGGATATTTACGATTTGTTTGCACTGCGCGTTATCGTAGAATCAGAAGAAGATTGCTACCGTGTTTTAGGACTATTACATCGACTTGGTCGCCCACTTCCCAATCGCTTTAAGGACTACATTGCATTTCCTAAGCCCAACGGATATCAGAGTTTGCATACAACGCTTGCAGGGTTTGCAGACCTCCCTGATAACCACTTTATGGAGGTGCAGATTCGTACGACAACAATGCATCGTGAAGCACAGTACGGTATAGCCGCTCACTGGAGCTATAAAGAGGATGGTGCCACTGCGCGTGCTATCGAAAATGTGCAGCTGCACTCCATGCTTATCAACCAAGAATCTGTAGAAGAAGATGGAGGATCAGATGATAGTCAGTCGTTTGCTGATCACATCTTTGTACTTACTCCACGTGGTGAGGTTATTGAGCTTCCAGAAGGAGCGACTCCTTTGGACTTTGCATTTCAAGTGCACACAGATCTTGGGCTTTCATTTAGAGGGGCTCACGTAAATGGATCGATTGTTTCTATGGATTATCAATTAGAAAATGGTGACGTGGTTGAAATCCAAAAACACTCTTCACCAAAACCTTCTACTCAGTGGATGCAGATGTTACGTATGGCGAGTAGCCGTAGTAAATTGCGAAGATATCTGTATGCACAGGAGCGTCCACAGCTTATATCTACAGGAAAAGAAATGGTTGCTGCGGAGTTTAAAAAGAGGGGAATTGCACCACTGACGACTGACCTCTCTATATTACGTTTGTGCGATGGAGAATCCCTTAACTTCTCTCAGAGAGAAGATGTGTTAATGAAAATTGGCCAAGGATCTGAGCGTGCTGCAGCACTCTTTCCTCGTTTAGGACTTCTTACAGAGCAAGAGCGAGGAGGGCACGAGGATGTTCCCGCTAAAAAAGCTATAGAGAAAAAGCCTGGGAGAATGCAACGTAAGGATTCTCTGATTGGAATCGAAGGAGGAATATCTATGCCAATGCGCTATGCCAAATGTTGTGGACCGCAGGAGTTACCTAAAGAAAGCATTGCAGGAAATATTGCTCGTGAAGGAATAGTTATGGTGCACAGAGACCAATGTCGGATGTACGCAAATACTAACCCCGAACGAAGAGTGAAGGTCTGGTGGAAGAAATAGCGTGATTATTCCAGTAGTCCTGCGAGTGCTTTTTCTACTTTCTTCTGCCACTTGAGTTGCTCGTATGCCTGAGCTCCTTTTTCGTAGGCAGCTCCTACTTCTTTACGCTGCTCAGGAGTCGCTTGTCCTAGGAACCCTTCTACGATCTGGTCCATTTCTTCGTCTGTGATATCAATGTTCTTTTCTTCAACAAGCTGCTGCATTCCAAGACGCAATACTAGGCGGTCTTCTGCTTGCTTCTTCATCTCTTCGACGACTTCTTCTGGCTTTTTTCCTGATGCCTGCATCCACTGTTCCATGTTCATTCCTTGTTGTGAAAGCTGCTGCTCGAACTCTCCAACCATCTGACGAGTCTCTTCGTCTATTAGCTCTGGAGCAAGTTCTACCTTGGTACACTTTGTAAGCTCCTCCATAAGAACACGCTCACGACGCTGGGTTTCCATTGTCATTTCTTGGCCCTGCATAGACTCTCGCATTTGCTTCTCGAAGTCTGCTACAGATTCGGACTGGAGTTCTTTTTTTGCAAACTCATCTGTAAGTTCTGGCTTACTAATTTCCTCGATCTTGACGACAGTTACGTGGAACGTTACAGGCTTGTTCTGCAACTGCTCTGCGTGATACTTTTCTGGGAAGGTCAGAGTAAATGACTTCTCTTCTCCTTTCTTCATTCCCTTTAGATTATCTTCGAATCCAGGGATAAGAACCTTAGATCCGATTTCTACTTGGTGTCCTTCTGTTCGGATACCTTCGATCTCTGCATTTGCTTCATCTGTTCCGTGGAAGTTCATGGTAATAAGGTCACCTTCTTTTGCTTCTCGGTCTACTTCTGTTGTGACTTTGTGCTTATCGAGCATGAAGTCCACCATCTTCTGGAACTCTTTGTCGTCTACTTCTGGTGTCTTCTTTTCAATTTTGATCTTGTCTACTCCCTTGAGTTTTACTTCTGGCCTTTCGATGAAGACGATCTTAATGATCAGTGGTTCACGAGATACAGCTTCGACTCTAGGGTGAATAATCGGTTTGATATCGTGATCTTTGATAAGTCTCTCAAATGCAGGAGGCAGAATGTGGTGCACTGTTGCCTCAAAGAGTTTTTGTGGGTCGATCTTTTCTTTCGCTTGGTCCATAGGAACATTTCCTTTGCGGTAACCCGGAAGTTCAATATCACGGCTAAGCTCATGAAGAGCTTTTTCCTCTGCAGGAGTAATTTCTGCTTCTGTAAAGGTTACGGAGCATTCGACGCGTCCACCTTTAAGCCGTTTGATATCTGGAGTGTCTGACATTGCGTAGGAGGGGAATTTTTATGCTTTTTTCTTCCAGTACACCAGTAGTGGCGTTGCAAGGAAGAGTGAGGAGTATGTACCAATTATAGCTCCTACAATCAATGCGAGGACGAACCAGCGTACACTCTCGGATCCGAGGATGAAGAGGCAGCTAAGCATGATTAGCGTAGAGACTGATGTATTTATAGATCGCATAATACTCTGACTTAGACTTCTGTCTGCTACTTGGGCAAAGTCCTCCTTGCGACCTTGCTCAGAGAGGTTGTCGCGAATACGGTCGAAGATAACGATCGTATCGTTTACAGAGTAACCAATAATCGTTAGTAGGGCTGTAATGAAGAGGGTATCAAATTCAAATGAGGTTACTTGGCTGATGAGAATGAAGATTCCCACAGTAATAAGAACATCGTGAACAAGAGTAATAACAGCGATAATTCCAAACCTCCAAGGAGAGAGTTTGCGAGGAACTTTACGGAAGGCAAATGCGATGTAGAGAACGATAGCAATAGCTGCGATCGTAAGAGCCCAGAATGAGCGCTGCTTAAGAGAAGAGCCAACAGTTGGCCCAATAGTGGTGAACTGAAGCTCACGAACCTGACCGAGCTCACTGCGCAAATGCTGCTGCAGGGCGATGTGCTCGTCATTGCTGATATCACGCATTCTCATAAGGATAGAGCTATCCTTTGTCTTTGAAAGGGCAACATTGCCTAATGGGGTCTCGCTTTCGAATGTACTGAGTACTCCTTCCACAGCTTCTCTCTCTGTTCCTTCTGGAAGGCTAATTTCCATCATTGTTCCTCCAGTGAAGTCGATGCTGAGTTTTGGTCCTGGAATAAAGAGAAGAACCACACTAGTGAGCATTAGAGCGCTAGAAAGGCCGAGGAAGAACTTGGCGGGTTTGAGGAGTGACATATCGGAAGGGGAGAGTAACGGTTTTACTGGAGGAGATCCAGTAGTTGCAATGGATTTCTAGAAGATCCTATAGAGATATTTCGCAGATTTCCATTGTGATTGGTGATTATCTGTAGTGTACCAGTGCCAAATTTATTTGTGACCTCTTTTTGGATACTTGTGAGATCTGGCAATAGACGGCTAACTTGTGGAAGGTCTAGTGTGAGCTTTGCAGCATATTGCTCATTAGTGTTTTGTAGGTGATCTATACCATGGGAAATTGCTTTCAGTGTAGTGCTAAGTAAAAAAGCATTTCCCTGCGTTGCGGTTACTAGTCCTTTAGTTTTTCCTTTCAGTTTGGTATCGCGTATTACCCATTCATTCTTTGTAAATTGGTTTTGATCCAAAACGTTTTCATTGTGACGAATATCAATAGAGCTAAACCTCTTATCGAGAACCCGTTTAGTGATAACAGATGTGGGTAGAGAGTTTTCATACGCTGTATGTAGTCGGTCTAGCGTTTTTTGTAGCGCCACGTCATCATCCATCGATCCACTGATGAGAAAATTTAAAGAAGCTCCAGTACTACTTATCTGAATACTCGAAGGTTGTGTGAGAAGAGGAAGAATGTCGTAGCGGAAACTTATCCCTTCTCCGATAGAAGAAAGTGAAGAGCTCAGTAGTCCTTCTATAACTACTTGGTCTTCTTTGGAAAGATGATCTTGTAGCTCCACGTAAGATGTATTGGCATTGCTTAAAGCTAGTGCTAAAAAGACATCAGGCATATCGGGTATGAACTTCGGGGCTTTATCAAAAGAAATAGAAGCACTGGGATGTTCTATCATCAATCCATCTTCTCTATATGATAATGCAATGCCGTCACTACCTCCTGTTAGTGCTGCCTTCAGGATTCTACTTACAATATTGTCGCTGTGTGGTAGTGAGGAGAAGGGGAGGTATGTCCACTGCGTTCCTGGTTGTTGCTTCGCCTGTAATCTTTCGAATGTTTGCTGTGCATCGAGAGAGAGTTCTTGGTGTTCTTTTATAGAGGATAATTTCTCTGGGCTTGTTTCTATAAGGTATGGACCAAGTGCATCCACACTTCCTTCGGTATCCTTGCGGAAAAGCGCAGTATCAAAATCTTGGAAAATCGCTATAGCCTCTGCTCCTTCATAGTCTTCCTCAAAGAATGGGAATTCCTGCATAGCTCTTTGATTAGGATAAAACACGACAGCTCGGGTTTCGCTTGTAGGCAAGAACTGCGCCACCTCTTTTCCATAGAGATTAACGTTCCGCACTATCCCAAAAAGACCTGCCAGTATTAATGCACTTGCCGTCATAGCTGCGACGATAAGAATGGCTGTACGGAGCAGATGATTCATAGGATTAGCTTATACTAAAGAGGTAAGGTCTGTATAACAAATGTATTCATAACACTATCTAGGCAGGTGTCTATTTCAATTGATTGCAGGTTGTTCATTAACCGCGTAAAATAATCTGATTTGCCTAATAAAAGGCTAATCAGACACAAAAACAGATCATTTAAAACAAAAATAACACAAACACAAACAAAGCCCTGGGAGGGCACTGCGCATGAAGCTCGTGCTCACTGCCCTCTCTGCTCTGTGATGACGTCTTATAGATGTGAGGTTACTCTATAAGATGCTTCCCTTAATTCTCTATGGTTCCCTTAGCTCACGCTTTGTCTTGGATCCTGTTCCAGAGGACTCGTCGGGTAGCGAGTATAAACGAGATACCATAACAAGGCAGATAGTCGAGATTTCCTCATCTCACGTAATCTTTCTATAAGGCTCGTGACTCCCTTCTCTTAGAATAGTTGCAGATAGCTACCGAAAGATCACTTAAACAAGAAAGGCCAGAGTGTATAAGTTCTGGTCTTTTTTGTCTTACAGAGCCAATAATTTCTCTTTTACTCCTGGTAATGAGGGGTTCATCTCTAATGCTTTTTCGAAGGCAGCTTTTGCTTCAGCCTTTTTTTCGAGTTGAGCAGCGACAGTTCCGAGGAGTTCAAAGCTGCGTGCATTGTCGGGCCACTTCTCTGTGGCGAGTTTTGCTTTAGCGAGTGCGGCATCTGCCTGTCCAAGTGCTGCAGCTGCGGAGACATATCCTTGGTAACTTTCGAATGTTGCATTCGGGTCGTTCGTTAATGCATCGTACTGGTCTAGCGCTAGACCTGCGTTTCCAATTTCTAATGCATAGCGAGCAATAAGCCTGCGCACTTCTCCTTGAGGAACAAATCCATTGGTGAGTGCGTACTCAAAGAATGTAATTGCATTTTGGTATTCATGGAGAGCTGCGTACGACCTTGCAAGGAAGTATTGAATCTCTGGCTTTTGAGGGTCCAAAGAATACGCTTGCTCCAAAGAGGCGAGTGCCTGCTCGGGCCTTTCGGTTGTGAGTTCACAGTATCCTTGTACAACCCATGCGTCTCGGTAGTCTTCTTTGGAAGTGGTAACTTGAATAAGAAGAGGTAGAGCCAATTCACACTCCTGCACTTGTGCAAGGGCTCGAGAGATGAGTGTTATAAGATGAATGTCTGTCCCACTAGGGAACAGTGCAAATTCATCATATGCAGCACTGAGTGTTCGTGCGTAACTTCTAAGAACAGGATCCCAACCATTAATGGTAAGCGATAGCTCTTGAATCGCACGCTCGTGACTTCCTTGGATAATGGCAAGAAGTGCAAGTCCGTAGTGTTTCTGTGGTGAGTCTTCTGCGCTTTCGAGTACTTTTTTCGCATCCACAAGTTCTCCAGACCTTAGCTGGATAATAACTTCTAGAAGCAGTACATCTTCGGGTCTTGCTCCTGCATTTTTAAGCTGTTTCAGTGTCGAACGTATTCCTTTGGTATCTCGTCTTTGTAGTTGTGACTGCGCAAGTTTACGAAGAGCCGCAAGCCCTCCTCCACTCTTTACTGCCTTCTCATATTGCGTCTGTGCCTCAGACCATTCTCCGCGAAGAGCTAAGATGTCTCCTTGCCTTAAGTGCATAAGAGATGCATCTCCACTGTCGATTGGGATATCAGAAATAGTCTGCACAGGTGTTCCCAATAAATCGGTATCAACAAATTGCTGTCCGCTGAGTTGTAATGTTGATTGTGTGAGTTGCCACCAGAGGAACGACATCAAAAGACCGGCACATACTGCGGCAAGCAATACGGGGGCAATGATGCGGGAGGGGATTTTCATTAAAGGAAGAATACCCTTATTTCTCTTTCTATTCCACTGCTGGACTCAGCTCTCCATCTTCGGAAGAGGCAGCACTAACAGACGCTTTTGCAGCAGCTTCTGCAACGTGTTTTGGAATAACAGCTTCTATAGCTCCCCAAGTAGCTTCAATGTCTGAAGGAATGAGTACGGTGATCTGGTCACCAACTTCTGCACGATAGAACGTTACGGATGCAAGAAGCACACGGTATACTTTTCCTTCGGCAAGAATTTTGTACTGACCATCTTCTTGAATAAGAACACCAACGATAGTTTTTCTGTTGATCGGTGCGATCTGCTTATAGATGAATTTTCCTTCATCTGTAATTGTAAGTTTCATGCTATCGCCTTCCACAAGCTTGCTTTTAGAAGCGTAGTTTGCAGGGATAGGGTAGCCTTGGCCTTCTCCATCGATCATATTTTGACCATCAAATATTCCTTCTACTACTTTACCTTCTGCGCTAATAGAAGCACTTCCTGACTCTGCACTTGCTCGAGCAGCGTGACGCTCTTTGTCGGTATCTACTACCCCAGTTAAGTCACGCATAAGGGCGTGTGCTGTCTTGAGGGACGCAGAAGCGCTATCAATGAGCTCTTGTATTTGGAGGAGTTTGTCGTCTGACATAATGTTTATAGGGAATCGCAGGAGACAGTGAGATCGATTGTTTGAAGCCGTGAAGTGATCTCTATGTCTGTTAGTAGTGCGGTTTGTGCGCCTATGGCACCAACGACACTTGCAGCATTTATACTACCTGTTTTTAGCGCATCTGGCAATGACAGACCGGTCAGTAGACCCCATGTCATTCCTGTTCCAAATGCATCTCCAGCACCTGTAGTATCTAAAATCTCTACTCCAGAAACCACTGGACATCTGTAGATCTTATTGCCATCGCTGGCAGCTACTCCTCGTGCACCATCGGTCACAGCAACGTTGGCTACTCCTGCTCCTATAAGTTTGGCTATTGCCTCTTCGATGCTACTCGTCTTCGTGAATTTGAGAGCCTCTTCTTTGTTGAGCAACAGAAGGTCTGTATGAGCAAGGAGTTCGCTGTTGTTGCTAGGGGAGAGCCCTGCGTCTATTTGGCACCCTCCTGGGTTCCATGTGAGCTTTGGACTATCGTCGTTTGCGAGCATTTCTACAATATCATCTTGAATCTCACAGCTATCAGCTTGGATATGGTTGAGATATACCCAGTCCATTTGTGAGAGCATTTCCTTATCGAATGTACTGTCATGTAGGTGGGCATTTGTACCAGATTCATACAAGATAACTCTCTCCCCACTCGTTCCAGAGAGGATAATAGAGAAGCTACTGACTTCGTTTTCTACAACGGTAATACACTCTGTATTTACTCCTTCTTTTTTAAGAGTTTCCATAATTTTTTCTCCCCACTGATCAGAACTTACAATTCCCTCGAAGCATGCATCGCAACCTAAGCGAGAGAGTCCTGTAGATGTATTACTTGCTCCACCACCACAGGTTTCTATGAGTTGATCTACAGCAATCTTTGCTCCGAGTGGGAGCGCAAAGGAAGCGGTCTCTTCACATTCGTGAACAGTATCACTTGGAAGTCTTACAAAGAGATCGTAGGTCGCCCCACCGATGGAAAGTGTTTTCTTACCCATAACACTATTGATGGTACCGTGATTCCATAGCCTGCATAAAGGCCATTGTCATCTGTTGATCTTTTCGACGCTTGAGGTGCCATTGGTAGATAAAGGCACTACCTCCGAGAATAGTCCAGAGCATCCACATAGGAACTCCTTCTTCTGAGAGAGGAATTTCTTTAACAGGTCTTGGTGTTGGTCCTGTTCCCGCACTTGCACGAAGGTCAAATGGAACAGGGTCTGATGTTCCTGCAGTAAATCCAGCACCAATTGGTGTCCCTTGTCCTGTAGCGGCAAGGTCTTCGAGTGATTCACCTGTAGTCGTAATAGGTGTGAGTTTTAGGTAATACGTCACTCCGTTAATCAGGTCACGCAGTGTGAATGCACGGAGTTCTCCGTTGAGTGTTTTCTTTTCTACTATGTCTTCTTTGCTTGGGTCATCGAGAGCTTCTATTTCTGTGCTGTATTGTAGGATGAAGTTTGAAAGAGGGATGTCCTGTTGTAGTGAAGACCATTCAACAAAGAGAGATCCATCACCAGGAGTTACTTCAAGTTTTACTCCAAGAACTGTAGCGTTTGCGATGTCACTTTTTTCTTCGCTTTCGCGTGGTCCTTCTAGAGCAGTAACTGCAAAGAAGTAGGTAGTTCCTGGGCGAAGCCCTGCAACGGTTGCTGCTGCTGTTGGCCTGTCTGTATCGAGAGTGTAGATAAATTCATCAGGAGATGTTCCTACGTAGATACGGTAGGCATCGATCTCATCATTTGTCACAGGATCCCAGCTAAGAGCAATCGCATTGATCTGTGCTTCAGCTACGACACTCTGGACCTTTGGTAGCCCTCTAAGGCCTACCTCAAGAGTCTCTGTGCTTTGACCGGTGTTTCCTAGTGCATCGACAGCTGTTACGACTGCATCATACGATCCTGCCTCTTGTACATTAAGAAGCTTCTGGTACTTTCCAGTACTAGGGTCAGTGTTCGTCAGTGCAAAGGTCTCATCGTTAAACAGCATTGTGATTTCCTTAAGACCTGGCTCTGATTCTACGATCGCGAGAACATCAGATCCTTCGATAGGGTTTTCTGGTGTGAATGTAATTGCGAGAATCTTTGGTGCATCAACGTCGATAGAGAAGGAGACTTCAGCAATGTTATTTGTTGCATCTTTATCTTCTACAGAAATAACGTGATCAGCTTTTGAGGGGTCGAGCTTGATAGGGATAGAGAAGTTTCCTTGGCGATCTGTTTCTCCTGCAACCTCTTCAAGTCCTCCACGGATAATAATGTTAATAAATGCGGGACCACTTCCTTCTATAGTGACGTCTGTCTTTGCAAAGATATCATTGTTCTTTGGCGCAGAAATAGCCATCTTCTGTTCTGGCTGCGAAATGACTTGTTTCTGAATAACATTTACTTCCAATGTTCCAAGTGCGAGAGATAGGTCTGATGGAATTTCATCAGCACGTTCTGTCAGCACCATGCTTTGGCGACCTTCGTTTGCAAACTTCAGTCCGAGTGTAAACATCTTTCGTGCTTCATCTTCGAAGCGGAAACTATAGACACCGAATGCTGGAAGTGTTGCCTCAGGATCTGTAGATGCGAGGTACACTGTGCTTTCAAAGTCGAGGAATGGCTCACCGAATTGGTCTACAGCGGTAAGCAACATGCTCTCTGCTTTCTGTTGCTCCATATCGATTACTTTTGTGAGCTTGCCGTCCGCACCAATTTCTTCTCGTGGAGTTTTCCCGATTACATCGATTTCAATATGATCGAATCTTCGTGGCTCATTTGCCTGTGCACGGAATTGGCTTGTGCCTCCAAGCAAAGAAGCTGCGTAAGGATTCCCTCGGAAGAACTGTTGTTGCTGAGCAACAGGTGCAGAGTAGGCGACAGGTCCTCCTACTCCTCCACGAAGATCACCTGCGGCAATCTTAGTAGCGCTTTGCAGTACCTGACCGGAGATCAAATCAATTGCCCGCAGAGAAATCTCTCCAGGGGTTGCAGCCCTTACAAGGAACTGCTGCTCTCCATAGACGTCTGTCTCACGAGCTAACGCTTGGATGAGATCATCTGTTCTACTAGATACAAGTTCTATAGATCGTCCTGCAAGAGCGTTTCCAAAGCGGTCAGTAATAACTACAGTAACGGTCATCTCTTCTCCAACATCAATAGCGCTCTGTGGCGCATCGATAAAGCTGGCAATCAAATCTACACTATCAGGATGTACGGTTAGTGAGCCTTGATTAGATCCATCTACGGATAGTGCGTACTCACCGGCAACCTGCAAATCATTCCCCGCTACCCATGTATGTGCAATACCGTGCTCTCCAACATTGAGTGTGTGTGAAAAGCTTGTCCCGAGAGGAGAGTGGATTTCGAGCGCTGCGGATGTACCTGGTGTGAGGTCTTCGATGACTACTTCTGTTGCAAGACCTGCAACAGTATCGAGTGCATCAATCGTTGCAGCATGTGCAGCGATTGGAAGCAGCATTAGTAATCCGAAGAGCAGTGAGTGTGTTTGTTTTCTCATAAATCATAGTATTCTAC
The DNA here is from genome assembly GCA_018652955.1 of Candidatus Peribacter sp. GTDB lineage: Bacteria > Patescibacteriota > Gracilibacteria > Peribacterales > Peribacteraceae > UBA2170. The sequence goes on from JABIBA010000013.1 coordinate 360,339, forward strand.
CATTATTAACGGTTTTGCTCAATTCTAGAGGTGTTCCTATAAACAATATTGCCACTTTTGTCTACTTAGATATTTCTCAGGATCCTAAGCGCACTTGGTGCCAAAGGCTCCTTTGTCTATGCTGTGTTCAGTGCACAAACGAATAGCTCTCCTATCGGCCTGCTTCCTTCTTGTCTCCTGTGGAGGCTCTGGGGACACTGTTGCTTGTGATGAGAGATATTGGGATGGCACTGTTGGGACGTGTTTACCCAATGGATGGGAGATTTTGAATGCAGAGACTCTTAGGCAGCGAGGAGTACCTGACGAGACTATTGCTGCTTTTCAGTCTTCGGAATCCTTTTCTGGTCAATTTCCTACAGTAGCAGTTACTCGTGAGAGACTTGCAAATGTTGTTGATGCCGCTCAGTACAGTAATGCCAATATGCGTTCTGTCGAAGTTTTGGATGGATACGAACACATTGATACACGAGAATTTACTATTGATGGTGAGAAGGTGAGCCTGCATGTGTTTACAGGTCAGCCAATAGAAGGGGAGCCTCGAAGAAGGTTTTACCAAGTAAGTACAACAGTGGAAGATACGGGATACACACTTACTGCCGTCTCTCCAGTTTCTATTGCTAAAACGCTTGAAGACAACTTGATGTTAATCTTAGGAGAGATGACGTTTAAAGAGCCTGTAGTAGAGGAGTAGAAAAATGACTGTAGCTTTTCTGTGAATGGTTCAGATGTTTCTGGTACTATTGGCGAACCTTATGGTGCCGTAGCCAAGTGGTAAGGCAGGGGTCTGCAAAACCTCCATTCGCGGGTTCGATTCTCGCCGGCACCTCCAATTTAACCAAACGTCAGAAGATGTGGAGCGAAGATCATCAGTAGTCCAAGTGCGTACATCAGAACTCCTCCGAAGATCAAAGTGAAACGACGATACTTCGTTGTCATTCCTGTTGCGTGCAATGTGTAAATCGCAATGGCGAAGATCACTAAATCGTCAATCATGTACATCAGAATAAAGAGTCCAATGTAACCGTACCTCGCAAGGTTTGTGATGTCATTGAATGCGAGTATCTGTGTAAACACCGCAGGAAGACCTGCAGTACAGACAAGCTCGATCATGTTTACAGAGACTGCAAGAATAGAGACTCCAAGAATAAGAGCGGGCCACTGCGTGATTTGCATGATTGATTTCATCTTGGCAATCGTGCGTTGTCTGGCACCCATGTTCGTTACTTTGCATTGGTTTGGATCTTTCCCAAATGCTTCGTATAAGTAGAACGCACCTCCTCCAATTGCGACCATTCCTATCACTTTTTGTACCCAGAAGTTGTATCCAATCATCAGGAATACATTTAGCCACGCTGCTATAAATAGGTAATAAACAGCTCCAGAGATAAACAAGAATGTTCCTCCGATAATCCAAATCTTTTTCTTGTCGTGCGTGTTTATCAGTAGCGTAAGAAGCGTGATAAGTACCCACATTGCACACGGGTTAAACCCGTCGAGGAACCCAAGCAAGATTGAAAGTGCAGGCAAGCTCATAAGAGTTAGGTCAGTCTTACCGACAAACCATAGATCGAGTGTGTACTTGTCTAAGTCTGCATCGCAGTCTTCGTCACAGCTTTCTCCTGCGGCGATAACCTCTGTTGTGGCATCACTTTTTACAAAGTCTTTAAACGAGATGCATCCTTCTTCTGCATCTACACATGCTGCAAGTCGCGCCTCTACTGCTTCTCCGTGTTCATCGGTGTCGTATCCTTGGCTTACTGTTCCGTTAATAACAATAGTTGGTACTCCTTGGTTTAGTGCAGGTGCACGCTGCTGCAGGTCTGAGAAAAATTTCTGTGCATCAATATTTGTTACTTCGTAGTACATCACATCAATACCATGCTCCTCTGCATATTCCTCAAATGCTGCACAGTGTGGACATCCGTCACGTACAAAGGCGACAACATCTGCTCCAGCAACTGAGTGATACTTCTCTGTCATCACTTCTTGTTTAACTACGGACTCTGGATTTAAAAAGGTAAGAACTGCGACAGGAATAAGCGCGAGAACAAAGAATGCTGAGAGGCGTTTCATAGAATTTGTGAAAGGAATTAGCCGTATTGTACAGCAAAATACCTTGCATACAAAATTTGATCGGAGTAGCGTTAACAACTGTTATGAAAAAGCTTAGTTCTGCCAATAGCGGTGTTGACCTTCGGGAGCTCACTTTGCGTGAGTGGGAGTGTGAATTGGAGTTAGCACATGATTTGTTTTTGAAAGACCCAGATGCGGGTGATTTAGTAGCCGCTGTGGATGAGGCAACGAGCTTTAAGGAGGAAAAAGGGCTAACGCATTGGCAGTCAGTTGCAGCATTCGCACAAGCGTACCCAGAGGATTGGAAGAGGCTATGCGCAGACCCTCGTATGCAATGGCTGGCTAAAGGGTTTGATAGTCGATATGGGCATATCATTAAGATGAACGCTGGTTTACCAAGAGAAACTGTAAATAGGTTTGATGAAACACTCCATAAGCAAGTGCATGCAGTGGCAGCGGGCATTCATGATGTCCTCTTCCTTGCTAATGAAAAGAGAGCTGCCTATGGCTCTGGCAATAGGATTGATCTACAAGAGGTGACTAATGCTATGAAAACACGGACCGTTTCTACAATTACTGATCCTGCCACTGATCCCTCAAATATGTTAGAACGAAGGAAGATAACGGGGATTGTTGTCGGAGCATATGCTCCGACCGTTACAGAGCTTGGAAAGCTAGATCAAAATAACATGGTTCCATTGAGGCCATCAGTCCAGGCAGGGCCTGCATTTCAGTAATAGAGGCTGCAAAATCACTTGCCATCTTGCCGTTTTAGTGTAGAATTTGTGAAATACCATGACAAACGGAGACTCTCCATTGCCGGCTTCTGTTAATCCAAAAGATTTCGTGATTGCAACGATCGGAAGTCACAGTGCTTTGCAGATTCTCAAAGGGGCTAAAGATGAAGGATTCAAGACACTCGCTATCTGCAAAAAAGGCACAGAGCGTGTGTACAACGAGAAGGGATACAACGTAGCTGATGAAATAATCAGTGTAGATAGCTTTGATAAATGGGACGATGCTTTAGAGCAAGAGCTGATCAAAAGAAACGCCATTATCATTCCTCATGGTTCGTTTATTGCCTACATGGGACATGATCGCGTTAAGGGAATGAAGGCGATGTACTACGGAACAAAAGAGATATTAGAATGGGAGAGCGATCGCAGTATGGAGCGACAGTGGATGGAGAAGTCTGGGCTCAAGCTCCCTCGCGTCTTTACAGATCCAGAAGAGATCGAAAAGCCTGTGATCGTGAAGTTCCATGGAGCAGGAGGTGGATTTGGATACTTCGTTGCAAAGTCGACAGAGCAGTTCTGGGAAGTAAAAAACAAGAAGCACCCAGACAATAACGACTACGCTATTCAGGAATACATCGTTGGAGTTCCGGTCTACGCACACTTCTTCCAGTCTCCGATTACAGGAGAGCTGGAGATCTTAAGTTTCGACAAACGCTACGAAAGTAATGCAGACTCTATTGGTCGCATAAAAGCGGAAGACCAGTTAGCAGCCAACATTCATACGAGTTACACCATTGTTGGAAATATTCCGATTGTGATTCGTGAGTCATTACTTCCGAAATTCTTTGAGATGGGGGAGAGTGTTGTAAAAGTGAGTAAGGATATTACCGCTAACGGTAAAGGATTGTTTGGACCGTTCTGTCTTGAGTGTATCGTGACCAGAAAGCTTGAGATCTTTTGTTTTGAAATCAGCGCTCGTATCGTTGCAGGTACAAATCCATTCGTAGAAGGATCTCCATACACAGCACTCAAGTATGATGTACCGATGAGTACAGGGCGCCGTATTGCATTGGACATTAAGCAGGCAATAGAAGGCGGAAAACTTGAAGACATACTCGGATAACCCTTTATCTTATGACTCCTAGCCCCAATCTTAATCGTTTTAATAAACTAGACTGGGAGCTGCGTGATGCACTTTTGGATTCGAATGGAGATGAAGAGGCGATAAAAGCAGCTATTAAAGGGAAGACAAAAAACGATATTCGCTTAGCATGTGATCATCTTCTCTCTTCTGCGGATGAGACGAAACAAAGAAAATCTGATCGAGCACGACTGCTCATTACTATTTCTCAGGTGTCATCTGCAACGTCCGTTTTAGAATTGCTTTGGAGAGAGGTAACGCAGAAAGATACTCTTGCAAGAGATTGGTACGACGGAGATATCTCAGGACAAGTAGGCAATCTTATTGCTGAGAAAGATACTCAGGCTCGTGAAAAGAAAAAGCAGAAGAAGTAATTTTGTTTGCTATACTCCCACTACTTTTATGGATACATCGACTCTCATTAGCGGCTACGACACATCGAAACTCACTGTAGGTGTGCTCGGTGGTCACAGCGCTTTGGATGTATGCCACGGAGCAAAGCAGTTTGGATTTAACACAGTGTGCGTCGCCCGCGAGGGGAGAGAGAAAACGTTTTCTCAGTACTATAAAAGCCGAGGAGAACTCGGCTGTATCGATGAAGTTATTGTGAAGCCTGGTTTCGATGGAGTACTTGATGAAGACGTTCAATCTAAGCTGAAAGAAATGAATACAATTTTTGTACACAACAGATACTTCTGGGTCTACTTCGATGACTTCTCGAAGGTGGAAAATGATTTTCAGATTCCGATCTTTGGATCACGGACACTGCTTAAAATAGAAGAGCGCGATCAGCCGTACAATCAATATCACTTGCTTCAAGATGCAGGAATTCGCACGCCGAAAATCTTTGCTAGTGCAGATGACATCGACAGGCTCTGTCTCGTGAAAGCTGCAGAAGCGGAGAGAGGATATGAGCGCGCATTCTTTTTGGTAAACAGCAAAGAGGAATGGGAATCTAAAGGGTCAGCCCTAGAAGCTGAAGGAAAAGTTGCAGCCAACTGGAGAGAGGCGACTATCGAAGAGTTCGTCGTAGGAGCACCCGTGAACTTTAACTACTTCTACAGTCCACTGACAGGAGAGCTTGAGCTGATGGGTACAGACACACGACGTCAGACGAACCTCGATGGGTTCTTACGAATGACAGCAGATCAGCAAGTGCAAGCGCAAAAAGAGGTGCCACTCAAGATGATCGAGACAGGACACATCGCCTGCACGGTCAAAGAGTCTATCCTCGAGAAGGCATTCGAGATGGGAGAGAAGTTTGTAACACAATGTAACACGCTACCAAAAGACTTAGATCCATCAGGCAAAGGAATGATCGGACCATTCGCATTGCAAGGAGCGGTGGTTGCAGAAGACGGCAGAGAGGACATTGTCATCTTTGATGTCAGCTTTAGAATCCCAGGGTCTCCTGGAGTTCGTGCTACTCCGTATTCTGGATACCTGCACGGAGAGGCTATGAGTGTAGGAGAGAGGATTGGGCTTGAGATCAAAAACGCAGTCGATCAAGGTCGGCTAGAGGAGATTGTTACGTAATTTTTGTAATGGTGGAGCTGAGGAGAGTCGAACTCCTGACCCCCTGCTTGCAAAGCAGGTGCTCTAACCAACTGAGCTACAGCCCCACATCGTTGTTAGACGCGGCTTATAATACTGAAAAAAACGCTCAAGCAAAGTCAATTCTCAAGATCTTCTTTATTTAAGAGGATCCATTATCTCCAGGGAGCTCATGTATCCATCCTGCCAATAGTGCAGAAACACGTTGCCTCGTCCAAGGGCCTCCGGTTTTTACTTGTAGGTTTTTGAGTTTCCCATTCTCAAGAGCCTCAGCATCCATACGCATTCCTTCTCTCATTGCCGTTCTCTGTTGATCAGGATCTGGAAAAATAGGCATGATTACATCGTTGAATTCTACGAACATATCAAGAACAGTATCTTCTGTAACTCCTTCTATATCTGTGAGTACAGCATCTGGCTCTATTTCACGAGGATGTGTTCCTATGTGAGCTTCAAATACAGTATCAGTTGTTTTTCGCTGGGTTTGAGAATCTGCCATGGTCTATGGGTAAAATATTACTGAAATGCTCCTCCAAATATAATGAAGAAGGGGAAGAAGAAGATCTTCTCTGTTCCCGTAAGAGAGGCGATAGACCAAAAGAAGATGAATATACCTACGATAATAACGAGGTTGTAGACTCCGCCAACGTATTTCATCCATTCCGCTTCTCCTATATTTTCACCAATACGTTCACGGTACTTAATCATAAGGCCGCCAATGATCATCGCGCAGATTTTGAAGAACCACATACGACTATGATACCGCATCTAATTCCTTTTTCACATCTTCTTTGCTTTTAGCACCTACAAAGTTTGCAACTGCCTCTCCGCCCTTGAAGATAATGAATGTAGGAATGCTCATTACGCCATGCTTTCCTGGTACTTCAGTGTTTTCATCAACGTTCATCTTTACGACCTTTACTTTGCCTTCGTATTCACCAGCAAGTTCATCAACAATAGGAATCATTGCTTTACATGGTCCACACCATGGAGCCCAGAAATCTACGAGTACTGGAGTTTCTGATTTAAGAACTTCTGCTTCAAAGTCTGAGTCGGTTACTGTCTGTGACATAAGTATTGGTGGGAAAATTCGATCTAATTATACGACCGAAAGAGTGTAATTGGCAATTATCATTTTAGGGTTATCTTGTGAATCCGTGAGGAACATTACTCTTCTCCAGACAATATACCTTTCGTGAGTTTCTTCCCTATCTCTACAGCAGGCTGACCGTATGGATCTATGCGGTAGAGTTTACCGAGGAGTACTACTTCTGTAAGGAAGAGGAAGAATAATTGTCCGAGGTGATAGGCATCGAGTCGCTCAACAGCAATAGTAACGTGAGGCCGCTTTGCTTGTGTAAGGGCGCCCGCTGTTCCTTTGTAGCATGCGTCTAGGAGGTCTCCGAATTCTTTTCCAGCGATGTAGCTGAATGATCCATCAACTTCTGTTGGTACGGTAAATGATTCTTTTTCGATTTCTCGAATAAAGATGTGCCACTGTTTCCTTGGGCCTGCCATCCATTGTTGGAGCAAGCTGTGTTGATCTTGTGTTCCTATGGCAGCCAAAGGAATTGGGTTGTTGGTCTCTACTTTTCCAAGGCTTTCTGCAATGAGCTGTTGGTTCCACCGTGCAAGAGACTCAAGTCTCTGAGAGTACGGCATGATCACCCGTACTTTGCAGTCGCGTTTGGTATCTAGTAAAAACTGTGCGGCAGCGAGCATAGCTGCTGGGTTTTCATCTGGAATGTTATTACTGCAGCTTTCGTCTAAGTCTTTTGCTCCTTGCACGAATTGATCCACGTCACCTCCAAGGAGGGCTACAGGAAGAAGTCCTACAGGAGTAAAGACAGAGTATCGCCCACCAACTCCAGAGGGGATAGCTACCATACGAATTCCGTTCTCTAGACAGAAGCTTCGTAGGTTTCCAGCCTTAGGGTCAGTTATTCCTACTGCGAAGTCTCCAGCTTTTGCTCCGTGAGCTTCTTTTAGACGTTGCCAGCAGTGGAAGAAGACGCTCATAGGTTCTAGTGTTCCTCCGGATTTACTGACGACGACGAGGAGTGCACTTTTCCAATCTACGATCTCGTCGTACATCTTTAGCATGTATGGGTCGATCGTATCGAGTAGGACAAACTCTGGAGTGTCTGGAGATTCGAATACTTCGCGAATTACTTTTGGTCCCAGTCCAGATCCTCCTATTCCTACCCATACAATGTTTTTAATTTTCTGCTCGGATGCAAATGCAGCAATCTCTTTTACTTTCGCAATTGTGTCTTCGTTACTTGGGTCGAGTGCCCATTCGTGCTCTCCTTTTTTACGCTCTTTTACAAAGTCATCAATGTATCTGCGTAGGCTTGTAAGAATGGCAGAGAACTCCTGTTCAGGAATTCCTTTATTTGGGGTAATGGCTTTACCCATGGCGGCGGAGATGTCTAGTTGTAGCATAGAGAGTACAGGTTACAGGGAGCGTATTGCTGCGGCAACGCGATCTTCTGTGGAAGTAATATCTTCGGGGAGATCTGCAAGAACTTGCATAATTGTTCCCGTGTCGTATCCGAGGTTTTTTAGTGCATCAATAGCATCTTGATCGTATGAATGATTGGTAATTGTTGTTTCACTATCTGCTGCTCCGAATATCTCTGGTTGTTTTTCTGCAAGTGATTTTAAGTCGAGGAGAAGTTTTTCTGCAGTCTTCTTTCCAATTCCTTTTACGCTCGTAAGAAGCTTAGCTTCTTGTGAACCAATAGCCTGCATTAGCAAACTCTTAGGAACGGCGCAGAGTTCCAAGGCAGTCTTTGGTCCAATGCCACTCATTGCAATAAATCGTTCAAACAATGTGCGTGCGGTATCGTCTGTGAATCCAAATAAATCCAACCGGTCTTCTCGGACGTAGGTCAAAATACTGAGCTGAGCCTCCTCTCCATCTGTGAGTTCATCCCATACATTCATAGGTACTGAGACTCCGTATCCTACTCCATTGACGTCTATAGTCACTTTTTCAGCTTGCAGCCTGTGAATTGTTCCGCGTAAATGGGAGATCATGGATAGTGAGTATAGCAGATACAAAGACATTCAAAAATACACTGTTTTGTGCTATAATGAGGGGAAATGCATTTACATATTATTCACCGGTTACCGGTTGTTGCAGCAGCATTATTTGTTGCCGTACTTATCACTGGTGCACAAATGACTGCGAGCTTGGTGGCGCGAGACGAAACAGCTGTGCAGTTTGATGGAATGGTAGAACAGGCGGAGTACCAAAAGTACCATGGTCGTACTGTTCTTCGAGATCGAAGAATGCAACAGGCACACAAAACTAAAGTCGCCAATCGTCTCCATACCATCGAAGTAGAACGTAGGAGATTGCAACGCGAGATGCGCAACATGCAGGAGCAAGAGTCGTTGCATGGCAGTGCAGAGGAAAATGCCGTTGAGCTTTCGCAGCAATTAACGAAGCAAAGATTCAGCCAATCTTTATCTGCAAATAAAGCGAAGAGATTATTGCAACGTATGGTCTATAGGGCTGGTGTATTTTCGGCAGCTCCAACAAAAAGTGCATTGTCTCTCGCAGAGCATGTGCTTTCATTACGTCACCAAGACCAGAGACTTTCTAAGCAACAGAGCTTGGTAGAAGCTGATGTCGCTCGCAATGAAGATCGTGTGCGCGCAAGTACAGAGCAGCTCGCTGCCGCACGTCAGATGATGAAGCATACGCAAGAAGTTATCGCAGCACTGCAGTCGCACCTTGCTCGTATTGATGCACAGATAACACGTAGGCAAGAGCGAAGGGGAGTGATAGATGGAGAGCTCGATGCACAGCACAATAAATATGCAGAGGCTATCGGAGATGCATTTGCATTATTCTGGCCCGCCAAGGCGCGCATTACTGCGGGCTTTCGTGACCGCAGTTATCAGAAGTTCTTTGGTATTCCACACAAGGGTATAGACATTGCGATTCCACAGGGGACGCCTGTTAAATCTGCTGCTGATGGTGTCGTATATCTTGCACGTGATGCAGGTATGGGATTTTCCTACGTGCTTGTTGGACACAAAGAAGGATATGCAACACTCTACGGTCATCTCTCAGAGATACACGTTGCTACAGGAGACTCCGTTGAAGCTGGACAGGTGATTGGAAAGAGCGGTGGAGCAAAAGGAACTAGAGGCGCCGGACTGGTAACGACTGGTGCACACTTGCACTTTGAGTTGATCCACAACGGAACACATATCGATTCTCTCCCACTATTCTCTGATGAATGAATCTCAGGATTCCACACCGCAACAACTCAACCCTCTCGATGAAGAGGTGCGATCTTTGTTATCAGCAAATATGGAAAGAACAGTGATTCAATTACAAGAGATTATTAATCAGGAGCGCTCAAAGAAGAGTCGTCTGCGCTATATATTACTAGGATGGATACGCGGTACATCTCAAAAACGAATCCAGGAAGTGCTAGATCGTTTAGAGGGGGATCCAGCTGAGAACATTATTAAGGAGACGCGCTTCGAAGGTTCAAAGCTGAATCTGATTAAAGGTGGTGAGGCTACTCGAATCGATAGGGATTATTACCGACTGAAGAAGTCTACGCAGCAATCTGCTTAACGATTCGGACCAATCACAATAGCGAACTCTCCTTTCTTTGTTATAGAGGCTGCAGCTTCTTTTAAGGTAGCGACTGTAGAGTGCACGGTTTCTTCATGCATCTTTGTAAGCTCTCTACAGATAACAACTTTGCGTTCAGGTTGCTCTACTAGAGCGTCCGCTATTTCACAGAGAGTCTTTTCTATTCTGTGTACAGATTCATACAGAACAATAGTTCTCTCTTCTTCTTCAAACGATTTGAATAATGTTTGTCGGCCTTTCTTTAGAGGAGGGAATCCTGTGTAGAGGAACTGATTAATAGGAAGACCAGAGATAGAGAGGGCTGCAAGGAATGCAGACGGTCCTGGTAGTGCTTCCATAAGGGAAGGATCAATCTTAGAGACGAGCTTATATCCTGGGTCACTTATCCCAGGAGTTCCCGCATCAGAGACGAGTACTAAGTGCTCTCCTTTTTCTAGGCGACCGATGATGTAGTCGATCTTCTTGTCGTCGGTGTAGCCATGGCAGCTGATGAATTCCTTCTTCTCAATATCCAATGCCTTCAAGAGACTCCCTGTGACACGCGTGTCTTCACAGACAATGGCATCGCATTTCTTTAATGTTTCGATAGATCGCAATGTGATATCCCCGAGATTGCCGATAGGAGTGGAGACGATAGAAAGCATACGAACCAGAGTGTAGTGGAAGGGGAGAGGATTTCCGTCATTGTTTCTTGATAATTCCTGTGATACTACTAGAGTCGAACACTATGTTAAGAACAGGCCTTCCATTGGCATTAGCACTAGATGCTGCTCAATTTAACTCTAAGACTGATAAGACTGACGAAGGAAGTGCTCAGTTTGATGGAGTAATAAAACTTGTTGAAAGTACTGGATTACAATTTGAGGTACATGAAAGTGTTGTGACTGTATTTGTAGATCAAGGCTCTAAGGATCCTACTTCACCCATTGTTGTAGTGGCTCGAAAGCCAGATAACACATCGTCAGAGAGTACGTGCTGGTCTGTAGTACTAAAGGAGAAAGATAGCTACGGTCAGATTGCGAGCACAGATACGATAGGATCGAACTTGGAGAATGCGGTAGCCATTAAGCTCAAGCATCTCCTTGATGGAGGAAAGACTGCTTAACAAAGAAAATACTGGGGTTTTGCCCCTTTCTTCCTGACGATTTTTCGGTATGATCTCATAGATCCCGCAAGGGTTTGTTATGGCTAAAAAAGACGACAACGACGGCGCTCAAGAAGAGATGTCCTTTGGGGATGAATCTCCTGAAGAGGCTCAAAATGAAGAGCAAGCACCTGAATCAGATTCAGGTATCGAAAAGCCTGCACCTCTCGCAGAAGGAGGTGAGACTATCGCTAATATTGGTCGTCTAGCTCCTCGTCCGATTGTAGCTGAGATGGAAGAAAGCTACCTCGATTACGCGATGAGTGTCATCGTTTCACGTGCTCTTCCTGATGCTCGTGACGGAATGAAGCCTGTGCACCGACGTATTTTGTACGTTATGCATGAGCTTGGACTACGTAGCAGTTCGAAGTTTCGAAAGTCTGCAGCGGTAGTTGGTGACGTTATGGGTAAATATCACCCACATGGTGACTCATCTATCTACGATGCGTTGGCTCGTATGGCGCAGGACTTCTCTATGCGACACATGCTCGTTAATGGTCAGGGTAACTTCGGTTCCATCGATGGAGATAACCCAGCGGCCATGCGTTATACCGAAGCAAAAATGCAAAAGATTACGGAGGAGATGCTACAAGATATCGAAAAAAACACCGTTCAGTTCCGACCAAACTATGATGGTTCTAAGAATGAACCTACTGTGCTTCCTGCCAAGGTACCAAACCTTCTCCTAAACGGAACAGTGGGAATCGCTGTAGGAATGGCAACGAACATTCCACCACATAACCTTGGAGAACTGATCGATGCTACAACTCATCTTATTAAAAAGCCTGATGCTACTGTTGAGGACCTTTTGGAATTCATTCAGGGGCCTGACTTTCCTACAGGTGGAATTGTGTATGACAAAGAAGTATTAAAACAAGCGTACCTAACAGGACGTGGTTCTGTTGTTGTTCGAGGAAAAGCAGAGATCGAAGAAGGAAAGAATGGTCGTTGGCACATTCGTATCAACGAGATTCCGTATCAGGTAAATAAATCCAACATGATTGAGAAGATGGCGCGACTTGTTACCGACAAGGTTATCGCTGGTATCTCTGATATCCGTGATGAGTCAGACCGAGAGGGAATTCGCATCATGATTGAACTAAAAAAAGACTGTTACCCTCAAAAAGTACTCAACCAGCTCTTTAAGCACACAGACTTGCAGAGCAGCTTTGGTTATAACTGTATTGCTCTTGCAGATGGATTGCAGCCTCGACTCCTTAACTTGCAGGAGATGTTGCAGATCTTTATCGATCACCGAAGAGAAATTATTACACGTCGTATCACGTACGATCGTGATAGAGCAAAAGAGCGAGCACATATCTTAGAGGGATTAAAGATTGCTCTTGATGATATCGATGCTGTTATTGAAACTATTAAGAAGAGTGCAGACAAAGATATCGCAAAAGAGAATCTTGTTAAGAAGTTCAAGCTGACAGAAATCCAAGCAGATGCGATCTTGCAGATGCGTTTGCAGACACTTTCTGGTCTTGAGCGTCAGAAGATTGAGGATGAGCTCGCAGAAAAGATGAAGTTCATAGCAGAATGTGAAGCGATATTAGCTGACAAGTCAAAAATCGATACTATTGCGAGTGAAGAGCTTGCTGAGATTAAAGATAAGTACAGTGACGAGAGGAGAACAACTATTGTTAAACATGCTGTTGGACAGTTCTCTGCAAAGGATACGATTCCAAACTCTCCAATGATCGTTGCTCTCACTACTGGAGGGTACGTAAAGAGGCTCTCACCTATGCAGTTTAGATCTCAACAACGTGGAGGAAAGGGTGTTAAGGGAATGACTACTAAGGATGAAGATGAGATTCAAACATTGCTTCACGTGATGAACCACGATGACTTATTGTTCTTCACGAACACTGGTCGTGTCTTCAAGCTTCCAGCATATGAACTTCCACAGGGCTCACGTATTGCAAAGGGGCAGGCGATTGTAAACCTCTTACAACTGCAGCCTGATGAAGTTGTAACTGCAATCCTTAAGTCTGATCTCGAAGACAAGTCACATCTCTTCAT
>JABIBA010000010.1 GCA_018652955.1 Candidatus Peribacter sp.
ACTACGAGTTGGGTACTCTCTGAGAAAAACAACCTTATAGAATCTAGTCGAGATGCAGTATTTCGGACTCGATTTTCTCGTGAAGGAAACTATGTACTAGTAGCAGAGGTAAACAGCAACGGAAAGAAAACAGAGCGTACGTTCTTTGTGGAAGTGCGTCAGCGCAAAGTTGAAGATCGAGCAGTCCCAGGAAGTGCGGGGGACATTGTTATCATAGATCCTCCAGAGTTTAGAGGTGCAATCCCCCTAAGCCTTGGCAGACAAGTCATTAGCATTACCCCTATTCGTGAAGACGTACAGGTGCTTGCATTCGACTTTGATATCGACTTCGATAGTAATAATGATGGGAACCTTCAGAATGATGAAGATACTCGCAATACGCTTTTTCGATCGGAAGGAAATCCTCTACACGTCTGGTTTGTCGATGGATCCGAGCGGTCTATTCGCCTTGGTGCACTCTTTGCAGATAACACCACGAACTTTACAACCTACACTGTAGGCAAAAGATCTGGAGAGCCTGTGCAGGAAGTACGCGATACTGTTGAGAATTCAAATATCAACAAAGGAGATATGAAGATAATGGTGACAAAGAGTGATAACGGAGAAGTGCATTTTTCTCTGCAACTTCCAGCTGGAGAAGAAGTGCCACTGCTCATGCACTGGAACTTTGGTGATGGCAGCACGAGTTTGCTAGACAATCCTATTCACGACTTTGCGGATTCAGGTCAGTACAAAGTACAAGTTGAAGTGCGCGACTTAAAAACTGGTCGGGTTATTGAAACTGTCGAAGATACTATTTCTGTAAATAGACTCCGCGATGAAAACCCCGACAACAAAGATCCAGAGCCAACACCAGACAAGAAGAAACCTAAAAAAGAAGGTGGATCATCTGTTCTTGGACTCATCATCAAACTTATTTTGAGCTTAGTAGGGTCTGCAATCGTTGGTGCACTTATCTTCTTCCTTGTTGGAAAAGCGAAGAAGAAAGGATTCTCTTTAGAGAAAACTATGGAACAAGCAGAAAAGACAATTGTCAAAACTCCAGAAGAGTCTGTGCAAGATGGCGCACCTCCACCTATGGAGATACAGGCAGAGGAAATTCCTGAGCCTCCAGTAGCACCTCCACCTCCTGTAGAACCTGCTCCACCTCCTCCACCACCAGTGGAACCTGCTCCTCCTGCACCTGCACCTGCACCTGCTCCAGAACCAGTGCCAGAACCTCCAGTAGTTGAACCTACACCTGAGCCAGTTACACCACCTGCACCTGCTAGTACTGCCGAAGCTGCTGCTCCGGCATGGCTTCAGGAAGGACTCGGTCAAAACACTACTTCACCAGAACCTGTAGCACCTGCACCTCCAATGGAAGTACCTGCTGCTCCACCTCCTCAGCCTCCAGTCGCCGAGCCTGTGCCTGAGCCAGTTGCTCCGCCACCGCCTCCACCACCAGTGGAAGCACCACCTGCATCTGCACAAGTAGATACGCCTGCACCAAATGTAGACCACACCGCATTAAACCCTTCAGCAGATCAGCTCGAGGCAGATACTGAAAATGCACCAGATTGGCTACAGGCAGGTATAGCGCAAGCAGAGACAGCCGGGCAAACTCCTGCAACTCCAGTAGAGCCTCCACAAGAAGTTGCTCCTACTGCTCCTGCAGAAAAAGCGAAGGACCCAGAAGCTCTTGAGCGAGAGAAAGACCGAAAGCGCCGAAAGCGCCAACGCTATCGTGAGAACTTAAAGACACGAAAAATAGAGGCTAACGGAGAGACTCTAAAACAACCTGAGAATACTGCTCCAACAGAGCCTGCTCCAGAAGATCTTAATGAGCCAGTTGCCTTTGTTACAGCGGAAGATATTGAGCCAATGGAGCCTCCTGCTCCACCTCCTCCACCTCCTCCAGTTGAGGAACCGCATACACCAGAGGGCGAAAAGCCTGCGTAAAGCAGACTAAAAGCCTTCCCTAAGTCCATTTGCCCTAGTAGGATAGGCGGGCTGTTTAAATATGGCGAGAGTAGCTCAGTTGGTTAGAGCGTCCGGTTGTGGTCCGGAAGGTCGTGGGTTCAAACCCCATTTCTCGCCCCAGACTTTTCTTGGCTTACCTAAGCCATTTATTTGCTATACCACCATGTAGTGCATATTGAAAAAAGCTCTGTTTTATGGTAAAATAATAAGATTTGTATTTATATGGAAAACTCTGTTTCAAGCCTCATTACTGGCAGTATCAGCATAAGTAAGGAGGACAAAGATACACTGCTTTCCTCTCTGGATTCACTAAGTGCACAAGAGCTTGAGGTAATTAAGCAAACCCTTATCTTAGAACAAAAAGAAGGAGCTTCCATAGATCAAGAATACTCTGCAAGTCGCCATGGAGCATATGCTCGTTTTATAGATACTCTCCATACAATAAAGTCGTGGGCATTTTCTCATGCAGAAAAGGCAGAAAATAAAGAAGATATTTCTACACTTGAACACTTCTTTGACGATGAGTAATAAGCGCATATTCAGATTTGGCATAAAAGAGAAGAGGCTTATATTTCAGTTTGAAGGACCCAAAAAACATCCTTTAGAGCAAGGAATTAGCGATTCTGTAGATAGTCTTCATGAAAAGATTTCTACAACAGAGGAGGAGGAAGATATTATCGACCAAGATCGTATCGTAGATGATATCAATAAACTCAAGGTAGGTCTCCTCAACATTGAAAATAAAGATATAAAAAACAAAGCTCTACAGCAGCTAGATGATGCACTTGGAGTACTCCATACAGATTTTGATAAAGACGAATCTCAGAAGCAAGAAAGGCTTTCTCGTCTTAATGACCGTGTGTATTCATCTTTGCAGCCAATACTCTCCCGTCTCCTTGCAGAAAAAGAGGGTGTTACCAAGTTGGAAGGAAAAGGTGCAACAAGAACAATGGAATTTAACGGGGAAAAGGTAACACTAGAAATAGAAGGTCTTGGGACTGTTAAGAAAATCACGATGCCTGGCAAAAATATAGTCGTAGATGTCCCCAATGGGTATCCGACAAGAGTAATTGAAAGAATTCTTATCAATATACAAAGTATCCAGAATATTATTCCAAAACATTTACAGAAAGATGCACAATCACTTATAGCTATAAATGGAGAAACATTTACTTTTACAGCAGAAGTAGATGGAGTAGAAGAATCGTACCGCGTTACTCCTTTCGAACTTCTTGAAAAAATACCTAAGGCAGACTATGCAAAGCAATATGAAGCAGAGCAGAAAGCAATGCAGGTAGAAATGGACATCATTAATAAGAACATGCCACGAGGACCAAATGGTATGGATGTCTCTTCAAAAGAATTTAAAAAACTATATGCAGAAATACAGCAACTTACGTTTGATCTCGATGTTGGCACAGTCAAAAATGCACAAGAATTACTTAAAAAGGGGGAAATTACGAAAGAGGATCTTGAAAAAATTACTCTTTATCAAGCGATGAATAAGGCAATCTACCGAGCAGAAAAGTCACAAAGAAAATTACGAGTACTTAAAGATAAAAAGTACGATCTTGAGCAGGGGTATACCAATGGGGAACGATTCAATACTGTAGATGATTCCCAAGAAACTCTTGAAGTACGCTCTTTAAAGGGAGATGATGTCTACCACAACAAGAAAGGAGATATTGTCCGCACAAGAACATATATAAACAATAGTCTTACAACAGGAAGTCCTGAGAGATATTCAGATACCACAGAATATCATGAAGGTAAATCATCGACTACTACAAGCCGATTAAAAGATACTAATCAAATCACGAGCAAATCAGTGAGGGATACTGATGGTTATTCAATGGAAAGCACATACTTTGAAAAGGATGGAAATATTACTTCAGTGAGCTATCCAAAATTTGGAGTGCAAATGGAATACCGGGATGGAAAGCCACATACGATACAGGTAAATAATAATGCATATGCCATCATCTACTGTGAAAAAGTACTACTACTGAAAGACGGAGAAAGTATACTCAAAAAAATTGCTGCAGGAGCACCGGGAGAGATTCTTGCAAGAATAGATGATATTTCTAAGCTCGGACAGCCACTTGCAAATGAGCTAGTTACAATTGCTCTAAATAATGCTGATGAAAAAGTACTTAAAAAAATTCTCCAAGACTTAGATAAATATGAACACATAAGAAAAACATTTTCTTCACCTCAGCAGCTAGAGCAGTTTACGAAAGAATGTGAACGCCGATTAGAAAAGTACAGAATTGCAAAAATACTCACACGCGCTTCGTATGGAGAAGAGCTTCCAAAGAAGATGCGAGAACTTTGGGAAGACCCTGCACTTAGTAATATACTTGAGGTTAAAGATGAATGGATTCCTAAAGATCACCCTCTTATGAAGCAATCCTCAAAAGGAGGGAACGAAGAGCTTGCATTGATTCAAATGAAAGCAATTATTGCAAGGAACCTCTACTTTACAAAGCTTCCTATTACTAAAGAAAATGTACAAAAGGAATTTGAACGTGTGGCCAAGGAGCGAGAGGCACTAAGGAGTACCCCTCTATTCCAAGGAAGAAATGTAGTGTTCGGAGCACATGAAGAAGTAATGCATGAAGAACGACGCATTAAAGAATCTGGAGATAAGCATGCTTTTGGAAAAGAAGCTCTTGTTACCGCAATGCAAAAACAAATTGGCCCAGATGGCAGCTTTACTCTTATTAGGCCTGAGCTAGATACAGTAGCTGAAGAAGATAAGATTGAGAATCTTACTCAGGCAAAGCAGAAGATTCTCGACCAGATTCGCACAACACCTCCTCCATTTACATTCGTTTTTGATGGTCATGGTGGACCTGATGCTATCTATCTATCTGATGGATCAATTGATGGATTTAGTCCTGGAGTCGGAGCTAGTGACTCTGAAGTTCAAGAATTCAAAGACACCATTAGTATATCAGCACAGGAAATAGGAGAAGCTTTTGCTGCCCGAGATGCAACATTTGGAAAAGAGATTGCTTCGTCTCCAGAGAAGAGAGATGTTTTGATCTTGTCCTGTTGTTTTAATGCGAATTTTATTCGAAATATGTACAGGCATATGGGCTCTGCACCAAAACCTGTAGCAATTGGACAATCCGAATACAACCAATACTCTTTGTACTTTAAACCTAATAAATACGGAAGTCCGTTTTTAGCAAATACTGTAGGAGCAGCTAAAGAAGATGGACCCGCTACCCTTGGAACGGTGTTCGATAAAGAGTTTACCAATATGGAAGAAATTACGGATGAAAAAGGCGAAGTCTTTGAGGGTAATACAAACCCAAGTGTATATGTTCCAGACGAAAATAATGTCATCATGCAAATTACAAAGACTGATGATGATAGTGTAGATCCCTCAAGGGAATCTATTGCGTAGGATACCTATTTAGCCCTATCCAGCCTCTTATACTGGTTATTCCCCAAATAACCTACATTCGTTTCGAAGGAGAAGATAAAGTAACCTAAGGAATCGCTCGCCCCAGATTTATTATATACAGTTGGTTAGAGCATTCGCCCATCTGACTCCCATTTCTCGCCCCAGATTTTACTAACTCGTTAGAGAATTTTTTGCACCATCAACGCTGGAGAATACTTAAAAAGCACAATAACAATAGTCCACAACAGTTGAACAATAATCATGGAAGTACAATCCGACCACTTACTCTTATGCTGCTTTATCATTTTATAATTCAAAAATAGATATATCCCTAGCGGAAATACATATATGCCATACGCCAATACGTACACAAGAACCCACCAAAGTGGAGGGAGAAAGAAAAGCATGATGATCAATGCCTGTTTCCATGAAAACATTTTGTACTCTTTCTTTGTGTCCATATGTAAGGCATTTTATAGTAAAAAGTAGTCTAAGGAATCGCACTCCCCAGTTTTTTAATAAATCCTATTTCTTCGAATCAAGAATATCGTGTAAAAATGCAGTCTTATCTTTGTAGTGATTAAGGCTGGGAATATCATCTCTCTTACCTTTGATCTTTTCACATAACTCTAGAGCCTCATCAGACAACTGCCTCTCTATAGGGGTACATTCGATAAAAAATAAGGCGAGATTCGTTAGTAATTCCTGTTCTGTCTCACTCGTATACCGTGGATTATACCATGGTGAATTATTGTGGCGATTCTCTATATAACGCAATTGCTGTTTACAATAGTCTATCTCATCCTGATTAGGTGATTTCTTAAGTTCTCTAGCAGACAGAATAAAAAGTAACGGGAATTTTGAAAGGATTTTCCTTTTCTCAGAGCTATCCTCTGGGAGGTTTTTTACCATTTCATGTGCAGCCAATCGCATTTGAAGCCAATTGGTATCCTGTTTCCAGTCGTTGAGAGCATCCCAAATATATGTGCGCCCACTTTTCTCTGCACCAGTAAATGACTCATTTGTTACATCAAACGGAAATACTTGGATACGACCATTTTTATCTTGTGACATCACTTGAACAAGCGCATGTGGACCACCTTCTGTTCGATAATCTCCGTAACTGTATTGTAGGATTGCTTCTAAATCTGGCTGTACTGCTACACGCTTTTTCTCTTCGTCAGTTAAAAGTCTCAATCTCCATAGAGCGGATTTTTCTTTGCCTTCCTTTGTATTGCGATCTATCTTTGAATCGGGCCTCATAACTACTAATTCACCAGTGGTAAACAGTTTATACACTTCTAGATCTTCTGGCTGCAGTCTACCGTAGGGAAATCCACTAGCTGCAATCTTGTTACTTAGTATGCCAATGCGAGTGGTCTGTAAAAGACTTGTATCAGAAGCTTGTAGTAATTTAATAGCTTCGAATATTACAATCATCATTTGTGCCTTATTTCGGCACACCGTATCTTTATCGTCCTTATTTTTTAAAATAGTTTCTGGGCTATACACATCATTGCTATGCCGTCCTTTTAATCGTTCCCGCAAAATATCATCATCCGATAAGCTTCCACCACTTCTTTTTAGCTGTTGCGATATGTCCATATTTTTATTCCCCTTATTGGTTAACGCCAATTGACTAGAGTCATACTCTGTCCGCTCGGAAAGAATAGTATGAGCGAGTGCTACCGCTTCACGTGGAGAAAGATTCGCTATTTTTTTTCCTACTCCTTTTCCGTAATTTTTATCAATAAATATGCTGATGCGTTTCATTGCCCTAGGGTCACTTAATGTATTTGTCTGTTTTGAAAAGTTATTATACTTAGGTAAAGAAAGGGTCTTTGGGATAGATGCTGCAAACTCTTGCCCAGGATTTACATCGGGATTCCACTGCTTTTTAGGGAATACCAGTGGATTACTACCAACAATAGGCATTGATACAAGTGATCGTTTACGCCAGCCAGGTTTATAATCTACATGCTTTTTATCTTCCTGTATTGGGCCTACAAATGCAGATTTTTGTTCTTGTGGTTTTTCTTTGGCCATCAGATTATTATACAGGATTTTTATGATTTTTGGAATTATGCCCTTCAATCAAGGTTATAGATGCCTATATATCCTTAGTAGTGGGGGAATTTTTACCTAAATTACATAATAGGCTTATTTATTCGCTTATACTGGTTATTCCCTAAATAACCTACATTCGTTTCGAAGCTAAACATAAAGTAACCTAAGGAATCGCTCGCCCCAGATTTATTATATACAGTTGGTTAGAGCGTTCGCGGTTAGCGGCCCGTGAAGGTCTGGGTTCAAACCCCATTTCTCGCCCCAGTTTTACCAATAAATAACCTAATGGCCATTATCATCTTCATGATGATCATCATAATCTGGGTCGTGGTTTTGAGCTTCTTCAGTTCCGTGTGGATCTCCAGTTTCTACTACTCGCGGAGGCAAGTGCTCCTCCTTGTTAGTATGAGCGTGACCTACTGACCTGTTTGGCATAAGTAAAGCTGCTCCTTGAGCACCTCCGTAGAAACCAGCTCCCCAAAATAATACAACACCTAGTGTCCCAACAAGAGTGGCATGCAATTTTCTTCCATTTCCATGATGTTCGTGGGTATGCAGCCAACGTAGTGATGTCCCAACTGCAATAAGTTCTAAGGTGACAACAATTAATGCTAGTGAACCCATAGCTTCTGATTCGCCAACAAAGGGAACAGGTAGGTATAGCATAATAAGGCACAGTATTGCCATTCCACCATTCATAGCAAGTCCTAGTCGATACGTACGCATTTTGGGCTGACGAAAAAAATGTACACCTAATACAAGTTGCATTATTCCACCTACCATAAAGAACATTCCTTCAAGAGGAGGAAATGGTGTCCAGTGCTGCTGTGCAACAATGGAAACATGTAGTAGTCCAGCTGCTATGCTGCAAAGGCCAGTTATGCGTGCGGCGAGATAGTTTTTCATAGTTGTCGTTCACGAAGCATAGCAAATAACACAGGTAATACAATTAATGTAAGTAGCACCGATGTCGTCAATCCTGACATAACAACAAGGGCTAGAGGTCTGCTTACTTCTGCACCTGTGCCCGTTGAAGCAATCATAGGAATAAGGCCAATGACAGACGTAAATGCTGTCATCAGAATAGGGCGAAGCCTGAGGAGAGACCCTGATACTACTGCTTCATGAATACCTGCCTTTGTAATGGCTGCATTTGCAAAGCGTTCTTTAAATGCATTTTCCAGATACACCACAATCACAGTACCTGTTTCTACAGCATTACCAAAGAGTGCGATAAATCCAACCCAGACCGCTACAGAGAAGTTGAAATCAGCTATAAACAACGCAATCACACCTCCGACAAGACTAAGAGGAATGGTCAGCATTACAATAGATACTAAGCTGAGATCTTTATAGGTGAGGTACAGAAGCAAGAAAATAACGAAGAGCACTAGCGGAATTACTATTGAAAGTCGCTGCTTAGCTCGTAACTGGTTTTCGTATTGCCCTGCCCATTCGTACGAATATCCTTGAGGCAAGGTAAGCTCACTTTCAAGTCTTGCATCCGCTTTTTTTACAAATGAAGCCATGTCAATACCCCGAACATTTGTTTGTACTACAGATCTTAGTATTCCATTTTCACTGTGAATCACTGCTGGGCCATCCGTCATTTTGATATCTGCAACGCTACTGAGGAGAACTCGTTCACCATTCATACCTTGTAGTGGTAGAGATTTTATATCTTCTACGTCTTGGCGAAACGCCTGTTGCAAGCGCACCTGAACACCATATTGCTCTCGTCCTTCTATAGTTTTAGTAATCATGGCGCCACCAACACCTGCAGCAATTGTTTTCAAGGCATCCATTTTCATGATGCTGTGCTGCGCAAGAAGGTCGTCTTTTAGGTCTATATCCAAATACCGTAAGCCCGTTGTACGAATGGCTACAGTATCAGCAGCTCCAAGAACCCCTGAAAGAATAGCTTCTGCTTCAATGGCAAGTGCCTCAAGTTTTACGGGGTCATCACCGAAGAATTTCACACCAAGTGTTGTGCGTATACCAGTAGAGAGCATATCGATACGACCGATAATTGGCTGTGTAAAGCTATTCCATAAATTATCAAACTGTATATTCGTATTCATTTCACGAATAATTTTTTCTTTAGTCATGCCTCTGCGCCATTCACTTTTTGGCTTGAGGGTGATAAATGTTTCAAACATCGCAAGAGGTGCTGGGTCTGTCGCTGTATCTGCACGGCCTGCTTTACCGACAACCATTTGTACTTCGGGTATTTCAGAAATAATCTTATTGGTAGCAATCAGTAATTCCTGAGCACGTTCTTCTGATACATCTGGAAGAGAGATAGGCATGTACCACAGCGTTCCTTCATCTAGTGGTGGCATAAACTCAGATCCGATCTGGGTCATTGCACCAAAGCCAATGACGGCAAGTGCACCTGCAATACCAAGCGTTAGCCTTCTTCGTGCAAGAGCTAAGAGCAAGATCGGCTTATATTTATTCTGTAACCACTGAACAATAGGAATTTCGTCGTCATTACGGAGTTTTCCCTTCAGAAAGAATACAGACAATGTTGGCACTAAGAAAAGTGCTGCGATAAGAGCTCCAAGCATTGCGAACAGGTTTGTGTAGGCAAGTGGCGTAAAGAGTTTTCCTTCCTGTCCCGTCAGAGTAAAAATTGGAGCGAAAGAAAGAATTATAATAAAGATGGCGAACACAATAGGCTTTCCTACTTCAAGCGTTGCCTCTTTAATGCGCGCTACTCGATCTGCAAGAGTTTTTGGCGGGTTCTCTAAGAGCTTGCGATAGGCATTTTCACTAATAACAATTGCCGCATCAACCATTGTTCCAATAGCAATGGCAATACCTCCCAAGCTCATAATATTACTAGGGATACCAAACAGGCGCATGAAGATAAATGTCATCAGTACTCCCATGATAAGTGCTATGGCAGTAATTGCCGTTGAGCCCATGTGCCAGAGGAAAAGCCCAAGTATGACTGTGGTAATAATCAGTTCCTGTGTCAGCACGCTTCGCAGTGTGGCAATCGCGGACAAGATCAAATCTGTACGATCATAAAAAGGTTTAATCGTTACTCCATCTGGGAGAGACTCTTCAAGCGTTTTTATACGCTCTTTAACAGCATCGATAACTTTAAGAGGGTTTTCTCCGTATCGCATAACAACAACACCACCTACTTTTTCTTTCTCTTCGTTGGCAAGAATTGCTCTGCGGAACATTCCAGACTCACGTACTTCACCAATATCTGTGACAGTAAGTGCCATACCATCTGACCGCTTTCCAACAACGGTACTTCCAATCTCCTCTATTTTTTCAAAGAATCCAATTCCTTGAATGGCAACTTCTCGCCCTCCAGTATCGATGACTTTACCTGAGACATTATTATTTGCCATTCGTATAGCATCCATAACTTGGGTAATTCGGAGATTAAACTGTTGCAGTTTCTGTGGGTTAAGAATTACTTCATAGGTTTTCTTGTATCCACCAACAGAAGCAACTTCGGCAACACCTGGTACACTTTGAAGACTGTATCGAACGACGAAATCTTGCAAAGAGCGAAGCTCTGTAAGTGTGTGCGTATCGCTTTCTAGTGTGTACATAAAGATGTGCCCTACACCTGTCGCATCAGGACCGAGAATAGGCGTTACACCCAGAGGGAGCTGAGCTTGCACCAAGCTTAATCTCTCAGAGACGCGGTCACGAGCAAAGTAAATATCAATGTTGTCATGAAAAATAACGGTTACCATAGAAACACCTAACATAGAAGATGCACGAATATCTCGTACACCTGCTAGTCCTTGCATACTTACAGTAAGTGGATAGGTTATTTGATCTTCGATATTGCGAGGGGTTTGTCCGGTCCACTCTGTCATAATAATCACCTGATTCTCTGAGAGATCTGGGATAGCATCTACAGGTGTATGCATCATGGTTACGACACCGCCAATTGCAATTACGGCAAAAGAAAGCAGAGTAATGAATCTATTTTCAAGCGCCTTGGTAATGAGGTAGTTAATCATTGAAGAGGTCGGGAGGATCGAGAATAACTTGGCTTTCTTTGTCTAAGGCTCCAGTAATCTCTGCAAATTCACCGTCTTCAGCAAAAACTGAAACAGTAAGTTGCATGGGCTCATTGGTTTCTAGGTCAAGCAGCCAGATAAAGTTACGGTCATCCTCGCGCTTTACTGCGGAAGATGGCACGCGGTAGATCGGCTTCTTATTATCAGTCAGACGAATGCGCACACTTGATTGATGTGGAAGACTAAGATCGTCAGGAATTTTTGCTTGGACAGTGACCGTATGAGATTTCATATCCACTTGTGGACTTTTGCGTGTTATCTCTGCGCTATACTCTTGCACTTCGTCTTCCTGTAAGTAGAAGGTAATCTGGTCACCGATATCTACTGCAGAAAGAAGATATTCAGGAAGTCCAAATTGTACTTCTGCTTTTGCATTTTTTGCGAGACTCGTAAGTACGTCAGTCATTTCAAAGGCTGGCATAGAAGGAGAAACTATCTGACCAACATTCAAAAATCGCTTAGAAACAGTTCCAGAGAATGGAGAGAGAATCTTGCGATGACCACTCTCAGCATATTCTGACTGCAACATTGTATTCGCGATATCCAACATACTCTTTTGTCTTTCGACTATTTGTTGTTGGTTCGCTTCTGTAAGACCTAGGGTATTGTTTGCAGATCGGATGTGCTCTTCGAGCATCCGAACCTTGTTACTTTTTAGGCCTTCGTATTGCCCGCTGCGAAATGCAGCGAAAATTTCAGGCTCAGAGGATGTGAGCGTTTGAAATGCAAAGCGTGCATCCTCCAGTTTCTCTTTTGATGCATAAATAGAATTTTGTGCTGCAGTAATTTTGCCAATCCGATCTGTAAGCTGGACGTGAGTAAGACGGTCAAAGCCGTTAGCAGTGACTTCAGATGGAGTGTATTGCAAGAGCATATTTGTAACACTGAGAGCATCTAATGCCTGTGCCAGTATTCGATCTATCACAACTGGCTTCTGAATATCTGAAGCATTGGCATACTCCCTTTCTGAATCTGTAAGTGTATTGAATGCTTCTATGATGGAATAGCGAGATGTATTACTACTGTCTTGTATTCCAAGGTTTCTCAACAGATCATCACTGCGCATATGCATGCCACTGCGACTATTGCTACCGAGAACAATCCACTCAATAAGCTGTCTGGTGTTTTGCACTACAGTAAATGCCTGTTCACGTTTTTGTGTGATATTCCCTTCTGATTCAGCAAATTTTTGAAGAAGAGAATCTTGCTCTCTCTGCGCAATCAACAACTCAGTTTCTTTTTCATTAATTTTCTGACGAGTGCTGATAATAGTTTCCTCTGCAACTTGGGTTGCTGTAGAAAGGTTGGACTGTGCTTCAGATTTTCGAGCTTGTTTCTCGGCAATCTTTGCAGCGCTTTGGCCTTCAACTCCTTTTGGAAGAAGTAATGCAACAACCTGACCTTTTTCTACCCTGTCGCCGATATCGACATATATGTCTTCAACGATACCGCTGCGACGAGGGTAGATGTTGGCTGTTTCATGAGAGAGGACTGTCCCTAGTAGAATTACAGAGGAGGAATCGCTGACAAATTCAGGTGCCACAGTAGTAAGAGTGTTGAGATCTTCTTCTGTTTCTAGCTTACTGGTCTGATTAGGTGATAGCGAGTCGCTACCACGCATTGTGGCGTAAGAAGTTGAAGATATGATTACGATAAGGAGAACACCCACTGACCGAACAGCAAGCTTGCGCCTCTTGAGGAGGGCTAACTTTGCCTGTGATAGTAATTGGATGACGTTGTTCATAGTAGTAAGAGGAATTAGTTGTGGTCCATCATCTTCATGTCGTCTGAATCAAGCATTTTCATGTGCTCTTCAAGGCTCATATTCATACGGGCAGCAGCACGCTTTTCTGATCGGAACTCTTCTACGGTAATACCGTATTTGGCTGCTTGTTGCTCTTCAGTCATTGGGACATCAGATGCACATCCTGTAACAAGAAGGATAGAAAGTACGAGAAGTGGAGATAAAAACTTTTTCATAAGAGAAATGGGGAAAAATAAATAAATAGTATGCATCAACGCATATGCGATGAAGCATGAAATAAAAGGCGGAGATTTACACTCTCAATATGACCGTCCCTACAAGTGATACCGATAAGGGAGGAGGCCCTGTGTCTGCGAGAAATGGTCTTGGACTATTAATGGTGTAGCTATCAAAAACAACTGCCACAGGTGACATAACAGTGTTTAGCAAGTGAGATGTTTGTTGAACTTCAGTAGTGATAGTAGAAAACGCAACGTCTTCAGATTCCATATCACATGTTTCACACTCTTGCTCAGCTTCCATATCGTGATCCATATCTTGTGCTGCCATGTGCATCTCTCCCATATCCATAGGTTGCATACCGATATTCATAGGGCAGATGCTTGCACAAATCGTGGAAAGTGTAATGCCTGTAAGAGTGAGAAGTGAGATGTTCATCGGTTGATACTATTTATAGAGACATTTGATTAAGAATCAAGGCAATTAGTATAACTTGAGGAAGAGTAACTAGTGGAAGAAAAAATGCAATTTTCCATCTTCCGGTTGTTTCTTTAAGGGTAAGCATCTCTGTGTAGTCTGTAGATACTCCTGCCATCAAGAAGCCGAACATGTTTCCCGGTGCTTTAGCGCGCAGAAGGAAATCAGCAGCAACAGGCATAGATCCTTCGCTGCAAACTTCTAAGATTGTTGCAAAGAGCAATGTGGCACCAAGTCCTGCAACTGTAGATCCAAACACTTGTGCAAAAAGCTCTACAGGAACTGCTGCACGAATAATTGATGCAAGTACGATACCAAAGAAGATCCAACGAAGGATCATTGTAGATTCAGTAAGTCCTGTGTAGAGCATTTTTCCAAATGCATTTAGAGACCAATGAATAGATTGTATGTACTCTTTTAGCTCTTTCCGGAATCCATTGTGGTTTTCCGCTCCAGTACTGTTTGGATTTGGAGGCAGCACTCCTTTAGCGACTAACTTGTCAAAAATCACACCTGAGATAATTGCCATGACGAGTGATAACACAAGAATTGTTAGTGTCCACTTTATTCCAACAAGTGCAAAAAGAATGAGTGTCAACGATAAGGAGTTCCAGGGGCTTGCGATAAGAAAGGCCATCATCTGACCAAGGCTTGCTCCACGTTTATACAGCTGCATTCCTACAAGTAAAATTCCATGAGAACACAAATCCAGAAGTACTCCTGCAGCTGTTGCTCGTAACAGACCATTCATCGTTCCACCTTTTCCAAGTATCGACATCACAAGCTCACGAGGAACACCGGCTAATATTCCTACAAAGATAATACCAAGAGCAACTCCCCACCACATCTTATGTAGTAGCTCTACAACGCTTGTTGCAAACTCGCTTCCATAAGGAATAAGTGGTAGAAAATCAGGTAAAAAGAAACTTGCAGCATATGTCGCTACCAGAATTATTCCGGTAGTCCACAAGAGCCAATCCGTTTTCTTTGAGGCATGACAACATGATTCTTGTTGTTGCTGATGATTCTGATGATCCATAAGAGATTAACGTTTAGATAATCCAATTACCGTAAGAAGTTCTTTAATAAATGCATCCTTGTCCTTTGGAGATGATAGATTTTTTTCTGCACACGTGTGCATGTGGCTTTCAAGAATGTGCTCTTGAACACCATCCAAATGCCCCTTCATAGCAAGAACGTTACGAAGAATTTCAGGACAATGTTCATTCTCATCCATTTGAGTTGCAACCTTCTTACTCAGACCATCCAACCTCTTTAATGCAGCCAGCGCTTTTGCTTTCTGATCAGGTAACATAGGTAGTAGGGGTACTGGGTAGGGGTACTATATCCTTCTAAAGAGTTAGTGTCAAATAGCCCTCCAGTTTTACCCTTCCCGAAAGGCGTTAAGTAGGGTAGACTCCTTGGCGTGTCTGAAGCCAAATATCGCACACCAAAGGGTACTTCTGATGTCCTCCCCGAGGATCACCAGTATCACACCTATATCAAAAAGGCTGTGAGGCACCGTTGTAGGCAAGCAGGATTTAAGCGTATAGACCCACCTACATTCGAGAAAAAGGAGATCTTTGAGCGTGGAATTGGTGAGCACACCGATATCGTAGAGAAAGAACTCTTCATGGTGGGGTCCCACCACAGCGAAGAGGGAATGGAGGAATTCGCTTTGCGACCAGAATTTACAGCCAGTATCTGTAGAAGCTACATCGAACACGGTATGAAGCAATTGCCTCAGCCTGTGGAGCTGTATTCTATTGGTCCTTGTTTCCGTCACGACCGTCCTCAAAAAGGACGCTACCGTCAGTTCCACCAATTTGACCTTGAGGTGATTGGTCTCAGTGATCCATCACTTGATGCTCAGCTTATTCACGTCTGTAATAAAATCTTTAAAGACCTTCGTATTCAAGATCGTCTTACGTTGCAGCTCAATAACATTGGAACTTCAGAAAACCGCAAAGAGTACATCGCAGCTCTTAAAGATTACTTCATTGGAAAAGAACGTAACCTCCCTGACCTCGATAGAACTCGTCTAGAAACTAACCCTCTACGACTTCTCGATTCTAAAGAAGAAGATACGCGCATTCTCCTAAAGAATGCTCCTACTCTTGATCAATTTATTGGTGATGAGAGCAAAGAGTACCACGAGACTGTTAAAGAATATCTCGCAGAGCTTGGAGATGAGTTTGTCGAAAACACGCAACTGGTACGAGGACTCGATTACTACAACCAAACAGTATTTGAATTCTGGGATAACGACACCGGAGGAAAGAACGCCGTTGGTGGAGGAGGTCGCTATGACCCTCTGATCGAAATGCTAGGCGGACAGCCAACACCTGGAGTGGGATTTGCTGGTGGAATGGAACGCATCATCTACCAAATGAAACAAGCTGGAGTACAGGCTCCACACAAAGATCAAATCGATGTGTTCGTAGCTCAGCTTGGGCCTAGTGCTAAAAAGACTTGTCTAAGTTTAATCTCTGAACTTCGTGACTTTGGTGTACACACCCTTGGAGCTCTTGGTGAAGCAAGTCTCAAAAGCCAAATGCGCCTTGCAGATAAGTTTGGTGCAAAGTACACATTGCTACTCGGTCAGATGGAAGTAAAGGCTGGAACGATCATCTTGCGAGATATGGCAGCAGGAAAACAAAAAGAGATGAAGTTTGATAAAGCAGTTCCAGAAATTATTAAGTTGATCGGAAAAGAAAACCTCGACACCTACGTGCTTCGAGACGGATTCGAGGAATAAAGTGGAAAACTGAAAGTGGAAAGTGGAAAAAGATTACTTGTTGTTGTTTTTTGCAGTTTTGATGCTAGCAATTAATAGATACTTAAGTTCATTACATAGATCAATATGACCATTCATTATTGGTGTAGATGCTAAATTAGAATCACGTATTAGTCTCAACCAATATTCGGTCTCTTTTGTTTCTTTTAGAGATATACTTAATTTAGAGATAAAATCTTTTCTACTTTGAGCTTCAGAAGCCTCCTGTACATTTGCCCCTATACTTGTTCCAGATTTCATCAACTGCCTTGTTAGTATGTATTCTTTATTCTTCTCAGCAATATTTCTGCAAAGGTGAACCATCTGTAATCCAAACGTGTAGGATTTATCTTGTATGATATTTTGAGTCATGCATCTATGATCATTCAATACTCTGCCTTAGCCAATAGACTCTGATAATTCGTATGTACGTCCTTCTATTTTTTTCGCTATGAATAAGCAAAATATCAGTTCTTCTACTCTATAGAACTCGTTGATTTTCCATTTTGCACTTTGCACTTTCCGTTTATATATCCAAGTTCTTTACTCCTTTAGCGTGTGTCTGGATGAACTTTTTGCGTGGTGGAACTTCTGGTCCCATCAGTGTTGAGAATACGTTATCTGCAGCCTCAACGTCTTCCATTGTTACACGAAGCATGATGCGGTTTTCTGGATCCATTGTTGTTTCCCATAGTTGATCTGGGTTCATTTCTCCAAGACCCTTATAACGCTGGATGTTTGCACGTGCAGCTTTCTTCTTCGTCTTTGCTTCTCCCTCTTCGCCCTCTTCCTCTTCTGGTTCATCTTCTTCGGTTTCGGCTGAGTCATTTGGATTAACTCCCATATCAGTCAGAATGGATTCTTTCTGCTCATCGGTATATGCGTAACGCTGGTCTTTTCCTTTAGAGATCTTGTAGAGCGGTGGCTGTGCAATGTAGAGATACCCAGCTTCTATAAGCTCTGGGAAGTACCTGTAGAAGAGCGTAAGAAGTAGGGTACGGATGTGCGCACCATCTACATCAGCATCTGTCATGATTACAATACGGTGGTAGCGAAGCTTTGAGAGATCTTTAATCTCTCCAATTCCAATACCCATTGCAATAATAAGGGATTTGATTTCGTTGTTTGCAAGCATTCTGTCGAGACGAGCCTGTTCTACGTTAAGGATCTTTCCACGAAGCGGAAGGATAGCTTGGAAGTTTCGGTTTCGCCCTTGTTTGGCAGAACCTCCAGCTGAATCTCCCTCAACAATAAAGATTTCACATTCAGATGGGTCACGACTACTACAGTCAGCAAGCTTTCCTGGAAGTGTCATTCCCTCAAGAGCTCCTTTTCGGATCACGCTATCGCGAGCCGCACGAGCTGCAAGACGAGCGCGAGCTGCCAAGCTACACTTACCGATAATTTCCTTTGCTTGGTTTGGGTGCTCTTCTAGGTATTCAGCGAGCTTTTCGTTTACGACCTGCTCCACTGCTGTTTTCATCTCTGCGTTTCCAAGCTTTGACTTCGTCTGTCCTTCGAACTGTGGTTCTTTAAGGCGAACGGAGATCACTGCAGTAAGCCCCTCTCGAACATCATCTGCAGTTAGGTTTTCATCTTTCTCTTTTAGGAAACCTCCTTTGCGAGCGTAGGCGTTAATCGTACGAGTGATAGCTGCCTTAAATCCAGAAAGGTGATGACCACCCTCAACTGTGTGAATGTTGTTCGCAAATGAGACAACATGCTCCTGGAAAGCCTGAGTGTACTGAAGTCCTACCTCTACCATTCCATCGTCTGTGTCTTTCTCAAACCAGATTGGAGTACCAATTGATTCCTTAGATTCATTCAAGTGACGAACATATGCAGCGATACCTCCTTCAAAGGAGAATCGATACAAACGTGGGTGTTGCTTATCATCTTCTGGTCGCTCTTTCCTCTCGTCAAGTACTGCAATGGTAATACCACGTGTGAGGTATGACTGCTGACGGAAACGTGTCATCAGTGTTGTCATAGAGAATTCTAATGTGTCGAAAATTGTTCCGTCAGGCCAAAATTGGATTTTGGTTCCATTCTTCTTTGTCTTTCCTTCTTTTTTAAGAGCGTACTGGGTTTTTCCACGCTTGTACTCTTGGTGGTGGATCTCTCCATCACGATAGACTTCTGCGCGCATTTTATCACTAAGGGCGTTTACTACAGAAGAACCAACTCCATGAAGACCACCAGATACTTTGTATCCAGAGTCATCTCCTCCAAATTTACCTCCAGCATGGAGTGTCGTAAGTACAATTTCGAGCGCAGGAAGCTTTTTCTTTGGGTGAATATCCACAGGAATACCTCGTCCGTTATCCTCTACGCTCACCGATCCATCATCGTGCAATTTCACAGTAATCGTATCGCAATGGCCAGCCATAGCTTCATCCACCGCGTTATCCACAATTTCGTATACACAGTGATGCAGTCCACGGACATCCGTAGAACCAATATACATTCCAGGGCGCTTACGCACTGGCTCCAAGCCTTCTAAGACTTGTATTTGATCCGCTGAATATGATTCTTTTTTGGCCATATCGAAGTGGATTGTAGAGTGGAAACGCAACTGAATCAATGCAAGAGAACTTTGCTTTTTTTAATTCAAATACTTGCCTTACTGTCTCTCTCTCCCTAAGCTTCCCCAGAAATGACAGTTCACGCACACAAGAGAGGCAACGAAAGCAATGACGCTCTACAACAGCGTTTCAAGCGTCAGGTCCAGAAAACTGGGCTTCTCAAGCTTTTGCGCGAGCGTGGTCACCGTAAGAAAAAGCCAACTAAGCGTCTTACACGCCAAAAAGCTCTTAAGCGTGAAGAGTACAGGGATAAAAACCGCAAAAAGCAGTTTTACTCCAATATGTAGTTTTTCTATCTAAGTAGATCCAGTGCCTTAAGGAGAGGTTCGTCTCTTCCATCTATTTCAGAAATTCCAAGGTCTGGATATACACCAATTCCATCAATCTTATTACCATCTGGGGTATACCACTCAGCAATAGTAATTTTTAGGCTGCTTTGGTCATTAAATTGCAATACCTGTTGCACAGTCCCCTTTCCAAATGTCTTAGCTCCTACAATGGTTCCTCTTCCAAGATCTTGCAATGCGCCTGCAACAATCTCTGATGCAGATGCAGATCCTTCGTTTACAAGAACAACAAGTTTTACATTGTCATCAATTACTTGCTCTTGAGTTGTTAGAGAAAGGCTTTGATCTTGCCTTGAGCGTACCTCTACGTATGGAGTGCCCTTTGGCACAAAGAGGCTTACTACAAGGTTAGCAGCTGAGAGCAGTCCACCTGGGTTGCTCCTCAAATCGAGGACTATTCCCTGAGGGTTCTTCTCCGAAATTATTTCCATTTGAGGTCGCAATTCTTGTTGGGTAATACGTCCGAACTGTGTGAGTTGTACAACGGCAATATCTCCCTGCCATGTAATGATTGCTTCTGGCACTCGAATAATGTCGCGCATCACATTAAAGTCCAGCTCAATTCCCTGTCTGCGAATAGTCATCTTTATTGTGGAACCTTTAGGTCCACGCACTTTTTCGACTGCATCCATAAAGGAAAGTCCTGCAAGAGGTACACCATCTACCTTGAGCACTTGGTCACCAGGCTCGAGTCCCGCAGCTTCTGCAGGAGATCCTTTTATTGGAGACACAATAGTGAGAACACCATCGATGTATTCTACTTGAGCTCCTATACCTGTTACTTCTCCGTTAATCTGCGTCTGAAACTGCTTTGCACGTACTGGTCGCATAAACGTGGTGTATTTATCACCAAGACTTTTAACAAGTCCTTCTGCAGCACCAAATGCTGCCTCGTCTACATCAATCTTATCGGAGTATAGATATTGCCTTTCGATCACACTCCAGATCGATTCAAGAATCTGAGTCTTCGGCAAATTCATAAGCCGCTTTTGCGAGCCAAAGTTTACCTTGATGGTTTTTGCGTTTGTCTTAATAGATGGAGCCGCATTAGAGTTATCTCCTGATACTTTTCTGAGCAAAAGTATCCCTTCGCGACCGGTGAGCTTTCTACGGACACCAAAGAGGTCATCGCGAATTGGCTGCATCCAATCTTCCTCAACAGCTACTTGCACTGCTTCCTCTTCTGGTGTTCCGCTACGAACATCCTTAAAGGCTACTGAGTTTGAAGAGCTCAAATCCGTGAGACTCGTTACTATCCGCAATGCATCTCCACGCGAAACTCCTTGTGCAAGAAGAAGGTCGTATCCAAATGCTTCGAGGGCGTCTTTTTCGTGTGCAACGCGTACATATTTCTCAAGTCCTCTGGCAACTCTACGATATGGTAGATCTATTGACTCATCTACTTCTGTATTTTCTAAATTCAATACCTGCACTGCAGCACGTATAAAATCTCCACGTGTTACCACGTCGCCTTCGCCATATCCTCGCAACGCGTCATGAGCAGTTGTCGCTTGCGCAACACCAGTAGTCGTCAGAAGCACTAAAAGTGCAGATGCAACAATACGAGAAAGACGTTTCATGAAGAGAAGAGGTTGAACCTATTGTACAGGACTCAAACCACTGTTGCTAGCAACCGGAATTACTACCCCGCGATTGCTCGATAGAGCTTCCTCGCTGCTCCACGAATACCATACCCTACTTGATCGCTTGAAGGCTGAACACCTTCGGCTAAAATCGTAAATGTACCGCTGTCTGTTTTGAGTGTTTCTGATCCGTCTTTATTAGTGGATCTATCTTGGATAGCAGCAAATTTTTGTATCATCCTTCCATTAAGGTCATTTCCGAAAAATGATACTAACCTGTTATTAGAGATGAGTGATCCTTCATAAGGCTTTTCTGCTAAGAGGTGTTTACGCGCTTTTCTATCTCCTGCTTCTAAATTCTCTAAGCCTTCAACAGCCATTGCTTCTGACTGATCATTTTCTAGTACCGTATCAATAGGAAGTATATCTGGCATGACTATTTTGCGTACCGGGAGTAAAAGTTTTCTGTCGGAACAAACTCATCTACTTCTACGAGTACACCTCGTTCTTTCATGCACTGCTTCTTATAGAAGAGGATAGATAGTATCCAGAATCCACCAACTACATAGAAGAGTGACGGAATAATAAGAAGAGCAATGTAATGCAAAACAGAATCAGGATTACTCCCCATTAGGTCACCCATAGTACGAGGGTTTCCTGGTAGGAGATCTGGAAGTGTTACTAGGAAGTTAAACATTCCATGGAGCACTACCGCAGAAACAAGACCGATAAGCATGCTCTCGCGACGGAACACGAGCTTTTCTGGAAGTCTAAATGCCTTATGAAGTATCAGAGGGATAGGGTGAATTTTTCCTGCGTTGTGCTCCTCTTCTAGAACTGGACCTGCAAACAACATCTTTCCGTAGAAGTATGCAAGAACTCCTGTTGAGAGAATGTGCACCATGTTTGTAAGGATCGCACGACCGAGGACATTCCCCATAAACGCTCCCCACTGAGGAACCTCTGGGTTAATGAGGTATGAACGAACGAATGCCAAGAAGTAACTTGGATTCATAACGTTTTCTGCAAAAGCGAATCCAATAGCAACGATAAT
The DNA here is from genome assembly GCA_018652955.1 of Candidatus Peribacter sp. Taxonomy (GTDB): domain Bacteria; phylum Patescibacteriota; class Gracilibacteria; order Peribacterales; family Peribacteraceae; genus UBA2170. The sequence continues at coordinate 22,309 of JABIBA010000010.1, forward strand.
ACCAAGCTGCAATACATCATCGATCGAACTAAAGAATTTTCGACCACTCTTTTTTAGTACCCAGAACTTCGAGAACTCCTCTATAAGACCAACTATCAAGAATGAAATTAGCGTTGCAACCAATGTAGACTTCATACCAGAAACACCAACAAGGTTTCCACTGACAAACGCATTGGTACTGCGTGTGAAGTTTTCTGGTGTGATTTTAAAGAGGAAGAACTGCAACTCTACCTTGTGACGCACCATTGCATCATAAAAGAGAATAGGAGCAGTCGAGAGCATTCCAGCAAAGAACATCAGTATTACAAGACTCATGCGTTGCTTGTGTTCTTTTAGGAAGAGCATGCACCAGATAACTGCTGGGATAAATGCAACAAATATTGCAAGAAGATGAGCAGTTCGCTGTGTAGGAGGCTCACGTAAAATCATGTGCACTCCAAGCCATAAGATGAATGTTCCAAGAACTGTTGCCTTTACCTTTGGACGCCATGGACCAAACAGGAATCTCCACGTCATAACAACACAGACAATTCCAAGTGCCATGAAGAATGGATCCTGCTGGACACTTCTATCAAAGAGCATGTAATAGAATCCAACGAGGATAAATGTAACGAGCGTTCCTATAGAGACTGCAAACACGTAGTGTTTTGCCTTCGGCCATAGAAATTCTGCAAATACAGCTACGAGACCTAAGATACCAAAGAAGACCGCTGCATTTGATTGTCCACTGGGTCCGTTAAATGGAGCAATGCCACCCATAGTCTTAAGACTTAAGAGGAATAAACATGCCGTGCAAATAACGGTTGTGATAATTGTCGAGAATGACGGAAGATACGGAACCGTATTTATAGACTCTTGAGGTTCTGAAGAATGTTTGATGATTCCTGCCAATATCTTTATTAGTACTGCAGAGATAATGACAAATGTTACGGCAAACATTATTGAGCTAGATCCTTTGTCTGAAGCCTGCGCAAAGAGCTTAGTTGGCGCTGCAGCAGCTGCAGGAATAGGAAATGCACTTGCCATAGCGACAAAGGCGTACTTGAGCCTGATATTTACAATTTGTAGTATTTGTTTCAAAGCATCATTATTATACCACATTTTGCAATATTTAGAAAGAGTCACATTTCATGGATCTAAGGGGTTTGAGGTAGGAAACCTCCTCTGATACTGCTACTCTCACCCCCACATGCCAGCAACCTCCCTCGACCAAGTCGTCTCTCTCTGCAAACGCAGAGGCTTTATCTTCCCAGGATCTGATATCTATGGAGGTCTCGCTAATACATGGGATTACGGCCCACTCGGAGTAGAGCTTAAAAACCGCGTAAAGCAAAACTGGTGGACCACCTTCGTTCATAACCGACCTGATATGGTGGGACTGGATAGCGGAATCCTCATGAATCCAAGAGTATGGGAAGCAAGTGGACACGTTGGTTCTTTTGCAGACCCTCTCGTGGATTGCAAAAGCTGTAAAGAGCGTTATAGAGGAGACAAGCTCCTTGAAGAAAAGCTTGGAGTAGAAGCAGCAGCTGTACTTACACTCGACCAAGTACAACCAATGCTTGCAGCCGAAAAGATTAACTGTCCTAAGTGTGGAAATAACGACTGGTCTGAAGCGAAACACTTTAACCTGATGTTTAAGACTCAGCAGGGTGTCGTAGAAGGAGAAGGAGATGATATCTACATGCGACCAGAAACTGCTCAGGGAATCTTTGTGAACTTTAAGAATGTTCTCACAACTTCTCGAATGCGTCTGCCATTTGGTATCGGACAGATCGGAAAAGCATTCCGAAACGAGATCACTCCAGGTAACTTTACGTTCCGTACAAGAGAATTTGAGCAGATGGAAATTGAATACTTTGTAGAACCCGATGATAAGCAAGAAGCGTTTGATCTCTGGAAAAAAGCAGTCTGGAGTTGGTACGAAGGCCTTGGAGTCGATACCTCTCGTATGCGATTTCGCGACCATGACAAAGATGAGCTCAGCCATTACAGTAGCCAAACAGTTGATATCGAATACCAGTTCCCGTGGGGTTGGGGTGAGCTCTTTGGACTTGCTGACCGTGGAGACTACGACCTTTCTCAGCATGAGAAATTTAGTAGCCAAGAACTTAAATACACAGACCCAGACGATGCTACTCGCAAATTTGTTCCACATGTTATCGAGCCAAGCTTTGGTTGCGACCGTAGCGTGCTTACGTATTTGATCGAGGCATACACCGAAGAAGAACTCGAGAATGGAGACGTGCGTACGGTAATGAAATTTGATAAGCGCCTCTCCCCTATCGATATCGCAATCTTACCCCTCAGCAAAAAAGAGCACCTCGTCGCCAAAGCAAAAGAGATCCATCAGTTGCTCTTGGATCAAACAAATTTAGTAACAGACTTCGATGTCACCGGAAGTATCGGTAAGCGCTACCGCAGACAGGATGAAATCGGAACGCCTCTCTGTATTACCGTAGACTTTGGAACCATTGGAGAAGACGCAGAACAAGGAGACCCAGACACAGTGACTATTCGTGACCGCGATACCTTAGAACAGAAACGTGTAAAGATTTCTGATCTTCGTGCTGAGATTGCCGAATACTGGAAGAATTAGAATATTATCTTCCAAACCGTAGTTGACCTTTTTGTAATATGTGGGAATATGGCTTTAATAAGCGGTTGGATGCTTGTCGCATCCATGATCTTTCACAAGTGAGCATTGCTCACATCACTCAAGAGATTGGAGAAGTACGATGACGACATTGATTCCTTTTTCCCAACAAGGGACATCCGCCTGGCAATTCCAGGTGGAGTACGAGGGCTTGCAAAAGCGCAGCCTCCTCGAAGTCATGAAATTGGCTACGGACGCCGGCATGGGGTATTTGGATCTCATCCACCCCGACGAACTCGCGGTAGTGATGAGTACCGGCAACCTCAAAGTCGCATCCCTCGTAATGTTGGACTACGACGGCGAAGGACACCCGCCCTTCATGGTGGGTCCGAACAACCCTGCCAACCACGATCTCTTTGTCGCCAACACCACGAAGATGATTGACGCGGCAGCCGAATCTGGCATCTGCGATTGCGTCACCGTATTCTTCGGTGACGAGCGGGTGAATCCGTTCAGCGAAAAAGTAGGCTCGAAGTTTTCCCTCGAAGGCGGTGTGCGAAACTGCATCGCCGGCTACAAGAAAGTCGTCGGGCATGCAGAGGAAAAGGGTGTCACCCTCGCGCTTGAACTGCTTTCGAGTATCGAACGTGACCATCCGATGAAAGGTCACCCTGGCTACCAAGGGGACCGACTGGCTCAGTGCCAAGCGGTCATCAATCAAGTCGGGAGTTCTCGTCTCAAGTTGTTGTTTGACTCCTACCATTTCTCACTCATGGAACCGAGTAAGACCCCTGCAGAGTGGATTCGCCATCTTGGCAAAGACGCTATCGGCCATTTTCATCTGGCCGGCAAGGACAACCGTAACGAGCCGTACTTGGACGAAGGTATCGACCATACTGCCTGCATGCAGGCTCTGGTGGATATCGAATGGGAAGGTCCCGTGATTCACGAGTACCTTCCTTCGGTCCGAGAGAATTTAAAAGAAGCTCTTCGAATGTCTGGTCGGCTTTGCGCCGGCTAGTGATGTAAGCGACCGCTGCTTGAAAATCAAGCTTGTTACTACTTCCCGGCTACGCGACGCGTACGTAGCCGGGATTTTTTAAATCTCTATCTTCGCCGTACGCGTCCCCGAAGCTTTTTCTTCTTGGTCGTGTATGAGTTGCTTGAGCTTTGCAAAAGATTGATCATGGAAAATATCTGATACGATTTCTCGCAATTGATCCACTTCAGAATAGATCTGACGTGTCTCGAGAATATGTGTCTTGAGCTCTGGTCCGATCTTCAATATTCCTTCGTCGTCCACAGGAGTCTGCGTCGGAATATTCTGAATTTCGGAGAATGCTCTACCGGCGTCAAAAGCCAGCTGAAGCTGGCGTTTAAACTCCTTTTGTTGCTCGTGTGGGACACGGTCTGTTATGTAGTATCGAAGGATTGATAGATCTCGTCCTATTCTGCGTAATTTCTTACGCATTTGCCGCATTCTGCTATCTTTAGGTGGATAGTTAAACGTCATATTGTTGAGGGTGAGGCGGCATGTTAGGTGGGCAAAACACCAAAGTCACTAGCGGTATTTCCCCCATCTATTTCTGGTAGTCATCCGCTAAGAAAAATGGACATTTGCAGGGCATTCTCCTTGCGCTCTGAGGCTCTAATAGGTATAAATATCCGGCACTTTTGACCGATCGCTGTGGTCCTGGCCTAAGAATCTCGATTCAAAGGACTCCTCCACAACTAATGCGAGAAGACGTCAAAAGGAAGATAAGGATTCTCATCACCATTTACTAACCTACTATTATGTCTACTGTTACAGAAAAAGATCTTCTAGATTCTGCCTGTCACCTCGGTCACCCACGTCACAAGTGGAACCCGAAGATGGCCTCTTATATCTATGGCGTACAAAACAAAGTACACATCTTTGATCTTGTTCAGACAAAAAAAGCTTTGGACGAAGTATGCGAAATTCTTGGCAAGCTTCAGGCCGAAGGAAAAACTGTCCTGTTTGTTTCTACAAAGCAACAGAGCATTGTGTACATCGAAATGTTCGCTGAAGCTCTTGGTCAGCCCATTGTTACTAAGAAATGGCTCCCAGGACTTCTTACTAACTGGAACACTATCAAGAAGCGTATTAAGCACTATCTTGATCTCCAGAGTTCATTTAAAACTGGTGAAATTGAAAAGTACACCAAGAAAGAACAGACACAACTTCGTAAAGAACTTACAAAGCTCGATACTGCTCTCGGAGGTGTATCTGCTTTGACTGCTATGCCTGACGCAGTGTTTGTCATCGATGCAGTGCGCGACCGCGTTGCTGTCCTTGAAGCAAACAAGCTTCGCATTCCTGTATATGGAATCTGTGATAGTAACGCAGATCCAGACTTGTTTACCAAGTGTATTCCTGGAAACGACGATGCGGTAAAGTCTATCGAACTTATTATGAACACTGTTTTAGAAGCAATGGGCGGAAGCGCTCCTGCAAAGAAGAAGTAACCCCTAACCCTTAACCCCTACTACCCATGACAAATATTGACGCAAAAGCTGTCGGCTCACTAAGAACTCGCACTGGAGTATCTATGATGATGTGCAAAAAGGCACTCGAAGAAGCTGGTGGTGATGAAGAAAAGGCAATTGAGATCCTTCGTAAGAATGGAGCTTCTGCCGCAGCTAAAAAGGCAGAACGCGACCAAAGTGAAGGCTCTGTATTCTCAGCAAGCAGCGATGGCAAAGCAGCTATTGTTCGTATCGACTGCGAGACAGACTTCGTAGCTCGTGACGATAACTTCAAAGCTCTAGGACAGGAGCTTGCTGATACTCTCCTTAGTGGTGGCCTCGAAAAGGCACAAGCCGCTGTTGATGAGAAGATTCCAGCTCTCGTACAGAAGCTTGGAGAAAACATTACTCTCGGAAAGATGGAGCTTGCAGAAGCTGCTGTCTCTGGAGTATACGTTCACAGCAACGGAAAGATTGGAGTTGCTATTGGCCTTAGTGGTGGATCTGAAGATCTTGCAAAAGACATCGCTATGCACGCAGCTGCTATGAACCCTCTTTATGTACTTCCTGAAGAGGTATCTGAGGAAGAACTAAACAAAGAGCGTGAAATCTGGAAGGATCAGCTTGCTGCAGAAGGTAAGCCTGCTGAGATCATGGATAAGATTATGGCCGGAAAAGAGAAGAAATTCCGCGAAGAGAACGCTCTAACGACTCAAGAGTTTGTTAAGGAGCCAGGAAAGCTTGTTGGAGAGCTTCTTGGAGACGCAAGTATCGTTAAATACGTACGAATCGCCGTCTAATACACTGCGCTTAATAACCCAGAATACAGGTGTTGCAACCTGTTTTTTGGGTATAGATGATCGATTCTTCTATAATATCCACATCTTTCCTCCATTTTAAGTGATTTACTTCTAATTGCTTTTCTGGTATAATAATCTATATGGCTAATACAGATATCCTTATTGCTGAAGACGACGCGGTTCTCCGCGAGGTCTATACAAAGAAGTTCACTCTGAGCGGATACACTATCCGTACAGCTCAAAACGGTGAAGAGGCCATTGCAGAGATTCAAAAGAAAGAGCCAGATATCCTCATTCTAGATATCAATATGCCTATTCTTGATGGATTTGGCGTATTAGAGAAGCATCCAAAAGAAGGACGAAAGTTCCCTATCATCATGCTGACAAACTTCGGAGATGATAAAAACAAGGAGCGAGGACAAGCTCTTGGAGCTGATGACTATTTTATTAAGAGTGAAATGACGATCCGTAAGCTACTCGAGATGGTTGAGACGCTTCTAAAGGCCAAACAGTATTGGGCAGAGAAGCAGTAAATATTCTTATCTTATAAGCTATCTGAAGAGCAAATTCTCTATCAGATACTCTTTAGACGTGGTATAATGGTAAGATACCCTCAATGGAACTAATAGATATCCTCATTGGCCTACTGTCTGCCGGAATACTTGGCTTCCTGGGGCTATGGACGTGCCGTCGAAATACAGATAGATCTCGCGGAGAGGAAATGGTATTTCTCCAAGTCATTGTTCCAAAGAAAGAAAGTAAAGAAGATAAGGAATCTACGTCAGAGCAATTCTCTTCTGGTCAGGACTTTAAAGAAGTCGTTGGTGTAATGGATCACCTGTATCAGTCTCTTTATGGAATCTTTAACTCAAGAGTATCTCGATTTTGGAAGGGGCAGCATTATTTGTCTCTTGAATACGCAGCACTCGGCGGAGAGATCTTATTCTTTATTGTCTGTCCACGATCTATTGCGCACCTTGTCGAAAAGCAAATCACGTCGTTTTATCCTGATGTGATTATCAACGAAGTAGAGGATTACAATATTTTTACGCCAGACTCTCACACAGCATCTGAAACACTTTTCCCTGCCGAAGACTACAGCTTTAGCTTTAGGACATATGCAGAGATGAAGAGTGATCCCCTCAATGCTATTACCAATGCATTCTCTAAACTCAAAGATGATGAAGGGGCTGCAGTGCAATTTGTGATTAGACCTGCTGCATCTGGTTGGCAGAAAAAGTTACAGAAAGCAGCTGTAAAAATGATCAACCCAAAGAAGACACACGCCAAATGGTACAACCCTGTTTCTTGGATGAGCGCGGTGTTCTCTCTTCTTACTTCTTCTGAGACTTCAGAAGTAGTCAGCCTTGATAGTGCAAACGATGCAACAGGAAACCGTGTAACCCAAGTACAAGAAGAACGCAGTAAGATGCTCGATGAAAAAGCACTCAACCCAGGATACTACTGCAGCATTCGTACAATTGGGTCTGCAGAAACAGCAGTCAAAGCGCAAAATGTTCTCGCAGGAATTGTGACTGCATTTGCACAGTTTGATGTTGTGCGAGGTAATAGTTTTAAGCGACCACAGATGAGCAGCAAAGGAAAGATCGTAGAACGATTTATCCGCAGAAGCCCTCGCCGAAGCATTGGCCAATGGCTGATGTATAAGAAGATGCTCGTGGGGACTGCTGAGCTAGCAACGTTCTTCCACTTACCAAACATTAAATATAACAAGGTAGATATGATTAAGTGGCAACGATTTAAAGTAGCACCAGTTCCAAAGGGAATCCCTGATGAAGGGTTATATCTTGGGACGAATACTGTTCGTGGAGAGAAGAAGAAAATCTTCATGGCCAACGAAGATCGATTTAGACACTTCTATATTATTGGACAGACTGGTACTGGTAAGTCTTCGATTATCCAGCTCATGGCACGGCAAGACTTTCATAGTGGCAAAGGAGTCTGTGTTATTGACCCTCACGGATCTCTGATAGAAGACCTACTTCCGTACATCCCACGAGAACGTGCTGATGATGTGATCTACTTTAACCCTGCCGATACAGAGCGCCCAATGGGTCTTAATATCCTTGAGGCAGAAGGACCTGAAGAGCGTGACCTTGTTGCCCTCGATGCCATGAACATGATGGTGAAGATGTTTGGAGAAGAAATCTTTGGACCACGTATTCAAGATTACTTTAGAAACGGATGTCTTACTCTTATGGAAGATGAAGAAGAAGGCGGTGCTATCACCGATCTTGTAAAACTCTTTACGGATGAAGAATGGCAGAAATATAAAGTAACCAAAGTCAAAAATCCTATTGTCCGTAGTTTCTGGGAAAAGCAGATGGCCCAAACAGGACAGCGTGAAAAAGCAGAGATGATCCCCTACTTCGCCGCGAAGTTTGGACAGTTCTATACAAACGCTCTCATTCGAAATATTGTCGGACAAACCAAGTCTGCATTTAATATTGCTGACTGTATGAGTGAATCAAAGATCTTGCTGATGAACCTTTCGAAAGGACTTGTCGGAGATATTAATGCACAGCTTCTTGGTATGATTGCCGTTAGCAAAATTCAGGTAGCTGCTATGCGCCGCCAACGTTTGGCAAAAGAAGAACGTAAAGACTTCTTTATGTATATCGATGAATTCCAAAACTTCGTAACTCCTTCTATCGAATCTATTCTGTCTGAGGCTCGTAAGTATCGCCTCGGTCTCATCCTTGCTCACCAGTATATCGACCAGCTCGAGAAAGACAGTAAGCTCTCTGGAGCTGTCAGCCTGAAGGGTGCAATCTTCGGTAACGTTGGAACCATGATGTTTTATAAGATTGGTCCACAAGATGCAGAAGTGTGTGCCAAAGAAATGGCCCCAGTATTTTCTGACCAAGACCTTATAAACATGGACGCGTTCCAAGGAGCAATGAAGGTAAGTGTTAATAACCAACCATCACGGCCGTTTAGTATCGAAGTGCCAAAACCTTGGCTGGATACAACGTATCCAAAAGACGACCAAGCAGGAGAAGCATTCAAGCAGCTCTCTCGTCTTACGTACGGGCGCCAAAAAGAGTTCGTGGATCGAGAGATCTTACGAAGGATTGGGTAGGCTTTTTTATTACTGTAAAGCAATAGTCTCTACTGGTACTGCATGTACCAAGTATCTTTGAGCAATACTATCTGGAGGCCAGCAGGTAAAGAGGATGAGCTCTTCTCCTACTCCCTCATCCATAAAGGCTTTGTTGGCATCTTTGGCGATAATAGTTTGCTCGTGAGTTACCTGATAGATGTGCAACTCTCCTGCATACGTAACGTATACTTTGTCTCCTGGATTTAGCTCGTTGATTCGACGGAAGATCTTTGTAAATTCAGAGACATCCCATGGGTATCCAGAGCTGTGTCCGTATACCATCATCTTTCCTCCTCCACCTGGATACGAGAAGAGGTGACCGACACCTTGCTTCAGTACTGCCAGTACACCGTCTTTAGAAACGGCATCTTGTGGGTGTGTAATCGTAAGATCTGTAACACCAATTGAAGGCATAGAAATAGAGAAGTACTTCTCGGAGGCGTATGGGTGATCTATCTTTGGGGCAATGGTAACGTTGGCAGGCTGAGACGGTTTAATAATATTATTGAACGAAGAAACTCCTGTGGATCCTCCAGCATTCTGCTGGACTACTGGTGGTAAATTAGGAGCCGTAACCTGCTGAACAGGTGCTACGGGTGCAGGTGCATTTGTAGGTGCGGTTGGCTCTGGTCCATCGAAGGCAACTTTGTTATTAGCTCTAGAAGAGTGAAGGCGATAGACCATATCGAAGAACTGACCACGAGTAATGGCAGTTCCTAGTCGTAGCTTTCCTTTGTGCATAATAAGGTTCTTACTGATGGCTGAATTGATAGGCCCTGTAAACCACTGGTTCGACTGGTTCTCAATATACGGACTTAATGTTGCAGTTGTAGCTTCTGTTGGCTCTTTAAAGGTACGCATAAGGAGAGCTACTGCTTCTTCTGTACGAAGGAGCTGCGCAGGACCAAATGTTCCATTTGGATATCCCTTTACGATTTGCTTCTCGTAAGCAGCCTCGATATACGGAGCATACCACTGGGTCTGGTCGCTATCGGTAAAGAGGGGAACCGGAGGGGTGTTTTTGGCGAAGTGGGCAATACGTGTATCGAAGCTTCCTTCTGCTTTAAGGATAACCTTAAGAGCTTCTACACGGTTGAGTGGAGAGTTAGGTCTTGCAAGTCCATCTGCATACCCCTGTACAATATTCTGTGCACTAAGGTAAGAGAATGCAGCATTATAATCTGTACCCTGTGTATCTGGGAATCCAGCTGCAAGAGCCTGTCCTGCCGTAAGGCTGGCAAGGGATACGAGAGCTAGACTGGCCGCAAATCGACGAACGTAATCGTTGTTGAACATAGGAGTAGTATCCTATACTTTTTCCTGTTTTTGTCAAGTACTCCTAGCAACCCAAACGACTAATAATTTGGCAACCATTGGGCAATCCTGTACATTTTCCCAGATGTCCCTTCAGATCGGAATCGTCGGCCTCCCAAATGTGGGTAAATCTACCCTCTTTAACGCACTGACCCGTTCTAAGGGTGCAGAGGCACAGAACTACCCCTTCTGTACTATCGAACCGAATGTCGGGATTGTAGAGGTGCCAGATAAGAGGCTGCTAAAGCTCGCTGATATGGTGAAGCCAGAGAAGGTGATTCCTACTGCTATAGAGTTCGTCGATATCGCCGGTCTCGTAAAAGGAGCTTCTAAGGGAGAAGGTCTTGGGAACAAGTTCCTCGGAGCTATTCGAGAAGTCGATGCTATCTGCCATGTTGTGAGGCATTTTGAAGACGGTGATATTACTCATGTCGAAGGGTCTACAGATCCGAATAGAGACAGGGGAATTATCGAGACAGAGTTGATTATTGCAGACCTAGAATCCCTCAATGGCAGAATGGATAAGCTGGCAAGCCTTGCCAGGGGTGGAGACAAAGAGAAGATCAAAGAGCTGGCTGTATTTGAAAAGATATTAGTAGTGCTCAATGAAGGTAAGATGGCAATAGAAACAGATGTCACAGAAGAAGAGCATGCCTTCTTAAAGACTGCTCAGCTCCTTACCTATAAGCCTATTATCTATGCCTGTAATGTCGCAGAAAACGAACTACACACAGTAAGTGTGCATGAGGTAAAGGATGAAATGGGACTAACAGAGAACGATCAGCTCATTACGATATCTGCAAAGATCGAAGAGGACCTACAAGACTTAAGTGCAGAAGATGCTCAGGAGTTTTTAGAAGATCTCGGAGTGACAGACTCAGGACTCGATAGATTGATCCACGCTGCCTACGCAGCCCTAGGGTATGAGACCTACTTTACTGCAGGTGTGCAGGAGGTGCGCGCATGGAATATTCTTAAAGGGAGCACTGCACCTCAAGCTGCTGGGGTTATCCACACCGACTTTGAAAAAGGATTTATTAAAGCAGACACGATTGCCTACGAAGATTTTGTAGAACACGGAGGAGAACAAGGAGCAAAGACCGCAGGAAAACTTCGCCAAGAAGGAAAAGAATACATCGTCAAAGATGGTGACGTGATGCACTTTAAATTTAATAACTAACGGTTTTTATTGCTCGCCAAGAACCGTTTGAGTGTGGACACTGCAAAGAAAGCGTAAAACCTCTTGAAGATGGCAGCTACAGAAACCACTGTCCGAAGTGTTTATGGAGCAAACATGTAGATGACAAGGGGCCTGGAGACCGTGCGTCAACCTGTAAAAGCATGATGAAACCAGACCGCATCGATCATCGTAAAAAGAAGGGCTGGATGATCGTTCACCTCTGCGAAGCTTGTGGCAAAGAGATCCCAAACATGGCTGCTTGCGATGATGACTTAACTGTTTTAAAGTCGTAGAAAAATTGTATACATGAAATAAAATTGTGTTCGACTTTTTTGTTTTAGGCAAGGGCTCTTTGGGCATGTACCCTTGCAGTATTTACTTCGACCAATTACGATAGTGAATACCTGCTACCCACACACTTATGCGTTTTCTACTTTGGGCATCGGCATTCGGAGTTCTATTTGTTGCCTTTTAACTGTAACAAAAACAGGGGTAACCCGTTAGAACATATGAACCTACCCCACACTACCTCATGGACATCATAATATGCCGACCTACAACTGCGATAGATACGACTCCGTCAGACTCTTAGATAACGGAATCTTCTCCCCAACATTCCCCTCTGGCTTGATTACAAGCTGATCGGGAACATCTTCTGAAGGACTAGTAACATCAATATCAAAAGAACCTGATTCAATCTGTTGCTTCATCTCATTTGATATATCTGGATTACTGAGCACCGCCTCTATCCCCTGCTGCGCAATATCTTTTTCTATCTGCTGCTTGAAGGCTTCTTGAAATTCAGGCTCTGTCTCTAGCCCAAACTTTATCTGTGCCATGGCTTCATTCCTCTGCATTTCTTGTTTGGCCTTCTCGGGTCCTACGACTTTCTGACGCAACTTCTCATACGCCCTAGCACTCATCTTGTACTTTGCATTTTGTTTTTGCTTTGCAGTACCCGGTAATTTATCGAGCCAAGAGTCAGACATACAGTGATTCTATCCTAACTACAGCCAGAAGTACCACCGCAATCAAGACATAGCTCACAAGAGCCATTACGCTTCATCTTGGTAGAACCACACTCCGTACAAATAGAACCGGTGTATCCTTGAAGTTTGGCATTCTCGATTTTACCTTCGAGTGTGTCTGCTCCTGCCTCATCTTCTACAACTGCTTCATGAAGGTGTTCCTTTACTGCACTACCCATATCAGTAGCTGCAGAGGTTCCTTCATCGACAACAGGTAAGCGCATAGCAAATGCATCTTTACTCTTGCTTCCTGTGGCATAGGCCTTATCGATAAGCTCTCCATTGTGGAAACGCTTTGCCTCTGTCTTTGTCATAAACTTGAGAGCTAGCCAACGACCAAGATAGTCCATAAGACTCTTTACCATTGGAATCTCTTTATTGATGGTCATTCCCATTGGTTCAAAACGTGTGTGTACAAGCTTCTCACAAAGAACATCAAGTGGCACACCGTACTGGAGGTTCATGGATAGGCTCAGTGCCAATGTATCCATGACCCCAGAAAGTGTAGACCCTTCTTTTGCCATCTTGATGAAGATTTCACCAGGGGCTCCATCTTCATACATACCAACGTGCAAGTATCCTTCGTGACCTGCTACAGAGAATTTATGTGTCATAGACAAGCGCTCGTCTGGAAGCTTTCTTCTTCGAGGAGCTTCTTTGGTAATGATCTTTTCAATGATCTTAGTTTCAATTTCTTTTTCTTCACTCTTGTCTTCTTTACTATCGGACTTATTGCTAAGCGCCTGACTCATTTTAGAACCATCACGATAGAGAGCGTTTGCTTTTAGGCAGAGTTTCCAACTGAGGAAGTATGCATTTTTGATATCTTCGACCGTTGCTTCGTTTGGCAAGTTAATCGTCTTAGAAATCGCTCCAGAAAGGAATGGTTGAGCAGCAGCCATCATGCGGATGTGCCCTTCGTAGTAAATAAATCGCTTTCCATCTTTACCACACCTGTTTGCACAGTCGAATACAGTGAGGTGTTCTGTTTTAAGATGTGGAGCACCCTCTACAGTCATGTTTCCTGCGATGTAGGTATTCGCTTGATCAATCTGGTCTTTCGTAAATCCAAGTTCCACAAGCACATCTAAATTCATATCTTCTATCTGCTCAGCATTAAAGCCAAGTCTCTTCATTGTCTCTTCTCCAAGGGTAAACTTGTTAAAAGCAAATGGGAGCTCGAAGACCCCTGGAAGGGTCTTTTCTATATTCGCAATATCTTGGTCTGTACATCCCTTCTCTTTGAGTGACTCTCTGTTAATGTGTGGGGCACCCTCTAGCGTTAATGTACCCATCACATACTTCATGATTTCATTTACTTCTGTCTCGTTGTATCCAAGTGTAATGAGAGCAGGTTTTACAGATTGGTTTGCGATCTTCATATATCCACCTCCAGCAAGCTTCTTGAATTTTACGAGAGCGAAATCTGGCTCTACACCAGTGGTATCACAATCCATAAGAAGGCCGATTGTTCCTGTTGGAGCAATAACCGTTGTTTGCGCATTACGATATCCGTGCTTCTCTCCAAGAGCGAGAGCCCTATCCCAACATTCTTTTGCAGGTTCAAGCATGTAGGAAGGACACACGTTCTGCTCTATTCCTACAGGGTTAACGTGCAATGCCTCATACTCACTATCGGGTGACGCGTACGCAGCTCTTCGGTGGTTTCGCATAACACGGAGCATATGGTTCTTGTTTTTTTCATATCCTTTAAATGCTCCAAGCTTCTCCGCCATTTCTGCAGAGGTAGCGTAACTTTCTCCAGTAAGAATGGCAGTAATCGCACCACAAATTGCCCGTCCCTGCTTACTATCGTATGGAATACCCATGCGCATAAGCATTGCTCCGAGGTTTGCGTATCCAAGACCGAGTGTCCGGAACATATAGCTAAGTTCTGCAATTTCTTTGCTAGGGAACTGTGCCATAAGCACAGAAACCTCTAGGACAATTGTCCATATACGGACAGCATGCTTAAACTTATCGACTTCGAATGTTCCGTGCTCTGCATCGTAAAACTTCATCAAGTTGATTGAAGCCAAGTTACAAGCAGTGTTATCGAGGAACATGTACTCACTACAAGGGTTTGATGCGTTAATCGGTCCATCCTCTGGGCACGTGTGCCAATCGTTGATGGTTGTATCGTACTGAAGCCCTGGATCTGCACATGCCCATGCTGCGTATCCAATTTGATCCCATAGGTCACGAGACCGTAGTGCCTTACTAGGCTGCGCAGTGCGTCCTTCTTTCTCTGCAGTCTTTAGTTCTGTACGCCAGAACAAGTTCCAGTTGGCATCTTTTTCTACAGACTCGAAGAAGTTATGAGGAATACGAATGGAGTTATTGGAGTTCTGACCAGAGACTGTCGCGTAGGCTTCGCCGTTAAAGTCTGTATCGTATCCAGCTTTTGCCATCGCTCCTACTTTCTTCTCTTCGTTTACCTTCCAGTTAATAAACTCTTCGATATCTGGATGGTTTAAGTCGAGACACACCATTTTGGCAGCTCGCCTTGTTGTTCCTCCAGATTTAATGGCACCTGCTGCACGATCTCCAATCTTTAAAAAGCTCATAAGCCCCGAGCTCTGTCCTCCTCCAGAAAGTGGCTCCCCTGCTCCGCGAAGGCTACTGAAGTTTGTTCCTGTTCCAGATCCAAACTTAAAGAGTCTTGCTTCTCGTACCCAAAGATCCATGATTCCTCCTTCGTTTACCATGTCATCATCAACAGATTGAATAAAACACGCGTGTGGCTGTGGATGTGTGTAGGCATCTGGGCTTTGGCTCACTGCACCACTCTCTGGCTCACAGTAATAGTGTCCTTGTTTCTTTCCTGTAATACCGTAGGCGTAATGCAGTCCCGTGTTAAACCACTGAGGGCTATTAGGGGCTGCCATCTGGTGCACGAGCATGAAACTAAGTTCATCTTCGAATGTTTGAGCGTCTTGTGCGGTATCAAAGTAACCGTACTGCTGACCCCAATGGCGCCAACAACCAGCTAAACGACGTACGACTTGTTTTACCGTACGCTCTGGCCCCGTGATAATCTCTCCGTCTGCATCTTTCTGTACCTGGCCTGCTTCGTCGTACTGGGGGACACCTGCTTTGCGGAAGTACTTACTTACGACAATGTCTGTTGCAACCTGTGACCAGTCAGCAGGAATTTCTGCACCTTCCATTTCAAATACCACAGAACCATCTGTGTTATTGATTCGACTCGTGCGCTTTTCGTATGTTACTTGTTCTAGTGGGTCACTACCGGGAGTAGTAAACATACGTTCTATACGCATACCACTACTAGCCTTCGTCGCGTTCTGCGTTTCAGACGTATTAATAGAAGACGAGGCATTAGCGGGGTTCATGATAAGGGGGTGGGGAGTTAACACACTATGTTGTGGCACTGGGCTCACAACCACACAAGATATTGAAGTATTGCTGAATGGTCAACGGCTACTTCACCCCGCAGATACGTCTTGTCAAAGACTGAATATTTTTTGAGCGTACTGCAAAAGGGAGCAAGTGTACCATGAAGTGATGTTTATAAAAATGGTCGTGTCACGGTACAAAAGTATCAGTTGTGTAAAGGAGAAATAGGTTACAACCCTACAGAAAAACTCTGCTATCATTGCACTATGAATATCCTTGTTCTCGTTTGCAGTACAAATAAACAAAGTAACTCTGAATTTTTAGCTGATATGTTTCTTAAAGGAGCTGAGGATGCCTGCGCCTG
The DNA here is from genome assembly GCA_018652955.1 of Candidatus Peribacter sp. GTDB lineage: Bacteria > Patescibacteriota > Gracilibacteria > Peribacterales > Peribacteraceae > UBA2170. The sequence continues at coordinate 38,559 of JABIBA010000010.1, forward strand.
TAACGTACAAAAGCTGAGGCTTATTGAATTTGAACTGCCACAGTTCACCGTAGACTGTTACACAGATAATTGTGTATTTCCAAAACAGTATTCACAACTAAAGAACATGATTGAGGAAGCTGACGGTGTATTGATTGCTACTCCTATCTGGAACTTCGGTGTTCCAGCTCACTTAAAAAACTTTATCGATTGGATGGGCTGTTTTGGTTTAGATCCTGAGACTCGAACAAAAGGAACACTAGAAGGAAAACCGTTTTACTTTATTTTTACTGGCGGTGCACCCAAAGCTGTATGGAAGGGATTAATGCGATTTACTACTATGTTTGTTCGAGAAGGTATCCGCTATTACGGCGGAACTGTAGCAGGGCTGTATTACGAAGGCCGCTGCACTCCAGGCAGAGGACAATTTGGTTTGGTTGTCGATAAAAGAGAAGAAAGCATGAAAGCCGTACGCAACCGTGGAAAATGGTTTGCAGCATTTACTGATGGATACAAGAAATCACACCGTCTTCCGCTACGCCACAGACTCTTTGAAAGAGTGTACAAGGCAGGTCAGAGAGTTGCCGCTAAAATCTAACCAATAAGAATAACTTCTTCATCGACTATTCCTGCGGATTGAAATGCTTCCCAGGTTTTTGATCCACCTTCGACAAGGATAGAAGTGATCGGTTGTCGGTTGTCGGTCGTCAGATATTGCCAAAGAGCGTTCCAATCGAAATGATTATCAATAAGAGGAACTGTAATTACTTTTGTTTCACCAATAGGTTCTGATTCTTTTGCTGTAATAATGATAGTTCGATTATCAAGAAGCTTTGCATCACGGTTAATGCGAAGTTCAGGATCAAAGATAATTTTAAGAGGCTGAAACTCAGAGTTGGTATCAATATTTCTAATGGTTAATTGAGGATCATCTATCTCTACAGTCTGTACCCCTATAAGGATCGCATCATGGGAGGACCTGAGATGTGTGTGAGACCATTTGTTTTGGATATCAGAGGTGATACACAGCTTCGTGCCATCAGTGTTCGCCACTGCCCCCTCTCGCGTCTGAGCGCGTTTAAGTGTGATATACGGACGGCTTTTAGTCCGAAGACTGATATACCCCTTATTGAGCCTCTCGCAGAGCGTACCTGCTACTGGGCCTGTTACTTTTATGCCAGCAGATCGCAGTGCGGCAATCCCCTGTCCAGAAACTCTCTCGTCAGGATCCTTCATTCCTATAAAAACATTTTTGATACCTGATGTGATAATTGCATCCGTACACGGGGGTGTTTTTCCGGTATGGCAACAAGGTTCTAAATTTACGTATAGCCCATCAGTTGGCAGTATATCTTGTTCACAATTTTTGATCATATCTACTTCTGCATGGCCGGTTCCTACTCCGCGGTAATAGCCCTCTGCGATAACAGTTCCCTCTCGAACTAGCACAGATCCTACAAGAGGATTATTGCCCACGAGTCCCCTGCCCTTTTGGGCAAGCTCAATGCAGCGGTGCATGAAATATTCGTGATTCATTGTCTGTAGTATATCTCTCTCTGTCACTTTTCAGATGAAAAGTAACCAAAAATCTTTGCCACAGATGTGAACGAAGAAGCAAAGACAGAATGTACCCGAGCGCTCCTGGACTAAGATTGCTACGCAACTTAGCACTGCGTCGCTAAGCAGATCCTAAGGCGGGGTAATCTTCGTCCACACTACAGTGGCAGACGGGCGCATTTGTTTGAGAGCGAAGAATAGGGTTATGACTAGTGTTTAGCACTTGAATGCCAAGTTGCGAAGCAAGCTTGGTTGAAAGTGCCCACAGAACAATACTTCTTTTATTGCTTCGCACGAGTCTGCGCTCGTCTTGATTTTTTTGGTTCGTTTTTGCATCAAGGCAAAAATGAACGAGAAGAAAGTAACTAAAGATATTTCCTCAATGCTTCCCCATTATTAGGCTTTACCTCCTCTGGTGTTTCAAATTTATTTAATGCAGCTTCTTTTCGTAGTCCCATTAAATACTTTTGATATGCTCCTGTACCGTTTTCGATAGACTTAGCAACTCTTGTCACTGTTGTAGTGCTTGCTCCTGTATGTTTTGCGACTTCTCTATAGGTAAATCCTTGGCTAAGTAGCTTTGCGACTTCTAGTCGCTCACTCCACGACTGCAACTCCGAAAGGCTTCCGAGGTCTCGGAGAAATTCCGCTATCTCGTCTTCACCATTACAAGAAGCAAGTGCGCTACATAGTCCGCGAAACCATGGATCTTTCTGCCAACCTTGTTCTGTAAAGCGTCGCTTACCCATATCAAACAAATAGTACAGTTAACCTAACCTTGTTACAACGTGTTGTCACAGTAATACAAAAAGTGTCAATCTATAAAAAAAAGCCCAGCCAATCAACACATTGTTGATCAGCCGAGCCGGCCTCTCAAGCCTTTGCAGGGTTGAGTATTAGAAGATGAATGCGCCAGCACCGATAAATGATGCAATGGCGATTGGCCCAACGAAGATGAGGCCAATTCGACAACGATTCCGTTTTGGGGAATCACTTCTAGCAATTGCCTCACCTCCAAGTAAGTATCCAACAACGATGCACACCATTACGATGGCAACGAGCATGTTCTTGAGGTCAGTGTGAAAAGGAATGACCTCCTGCAGGTCTGAAATCCAGACGAACGGGAGCCCACCGATGATTCCACCGATGAGACTAAACCACACCAACGCAGTAATTGAAACATGAAGCTTCATGCTATTCTCCTGATTCGATGCGCTCTGCACATCTAGTAAAGACCGAAATAGGCGACTTGACCACAATGGTCTCCATGTCACCTATTCCTTACTTTACGATAATTTAGCTATTCTGTCAAACTACTCCTCTGTTGCACCTCCTCCGCGTTTCTTGATGATCTCTTCTGCAACGTTGCTTGGTACCTTGTAGTAATGACCAAATTCCATACTGTAGTTCGCGCGACCCTGTGTCATAGAACGTACCTCTGTTGCGTAACCAAACATAGAAGCGAGTGGAACATCTGCAAGGATAACCTTTGCAGTTCCACGGTCTGCTTGCTCCTTAATCATTCCACGACGTGAACTAAGATCTCCCATAACGTCTCCGAGGAACTCTTCTGGAGTAACAACCTCTACTTTCATAATCGGCTCCAAGATAACAGGCTTTGCCTTTTTAGCTGCTTCACGGAAACCAACTGAAGATACCATCTTGAAGGACATCTCTGAGGAGTCCACATCATGGTAACTACCGTCGTACAAGTTTACTTTAACGTCTACAACAGGGTAACCCGCCAAGATACCGCGAGTCATTGCCTCTTTGAATCCCTTATCACATGGGTTAATAAATTCTTTTGGAATACGTCCACCAACAACCGTGCTTTCGAATTCATATCCTTTACCTGGCTCTTGTGGAATAAGCTTGAAGAGTACGTGACCGAACTGTCCACGACCACCTGTCTGCTTACTGTACTTCTCTTCGTGATCAATTTCTTCTGTAATAGTTTCACGGTAAGCAACCTGTGGCTGACCTACTGTTGTTTCTACTTTAAATTCACGACGCATACGGTCGACGATAATATCAAGGTGGAGTTCTCCCATTCCAGAGATAATCACCTGACCAGTTTCTTCGTCAGACTTTACACGGAATGTTGGATCTTCTTCGGACAGTTTCTGTAGCGCAATACCCATCTTCTCTTGGTCCGCCTTAGTATTTGGCTCTACAGCGATACTAATAACTGGCTCTGCGAATGTAATGTTTTCAAGCTGCACTGGTGCATCCTCATCACAAAGTGTAACTCCAGTACGTGTGTCTTTGAGTCCAATAACCGCAGCGATGTCTCCTGCCTGCACCTCTTGGATTTCTTCACGGGAGTTTGCGTGCATCTTTACGATACGACCGATTCGTTCCTTCTTATCTCGAGAAGCGTTAAGAATGGTGCTTCCAGATTTTAGAACTCCAGAGTACACACGGATAAACGTGAGCTTACCAACGTATGGGTCTGTAGCGATTTTAAAAGCCAAAGCAGAAAGTGGCTCATCGTTTGAGGACTTGCGCACTACCTCTTCGTCGTTGTCTGGGTTTATTCCTGTAGCTGCTGGAATATCCAAAGGAGATGGAAGATATGCAACAACTGCATCAAGCATCTTCTGTACTCCAACGTTCTTTAATGAACTACCACAGAGTACTGGATAAAGCTTTCCTGATGATGTTCCGGTACGCAAACCTTTTACAAGCTGCTCATCTGTAAGGGCGCTGTTTTCGAGGTACGCATCAAGCAAGCTCTCGTCACACTCTGCAACTTTCTCCATTAGTGTTGCGCGGTACTCGCTCACATCACTTTTCATATCTTCTGGAATATCAATCTCTGTCATGATCTCTCCGTGAACACCAGAGAAGGTGAACGCCTTCATCTGTACAAGGTCAACCATTCCATTAAAGTCCCCTTCTACTCCGATAGGAAGTTGAATAGCGACTGCATCTTTAGAAAGTCGATCGTGAATAGATCCGAGTGACATCGTAAAGTCTCCTCCTGTTTTATCCATCTTGTTGATGAATGCAATACGAGGAACATCGTACTTGTCTGCCTGACGCCATACAGTCTCGGACTGTGGCTCTACTCCTTGTGATCCATCGAACACGGCAACTCCTCCATCGAGAACTCGAAGTGAACGCTCTACTTCTGCAGTAAAGTCTACGTGTCCTGGTGTGTCGATAATGTTAATAGTACAATCGATCTCTTCTCCTTCTGCGTTTGCAGCTTTCCAGTGACACTGGGTAGCAGCAGAGGTAATAGTAATACCACGCTCTTGCTCCTGTTCCATCCAGTCCATGGTTGCTTCACCTTCGTGAACCTCACCAATCTTGTAACTAACTCCTGTATAAAAGAGCACACGCTCTGTGGTTGTTGTCTTACCGGCATCGATGTGCGCGATAATTCCAATGTTTCGTACGTTCTTTAGGTCCATGTTCTAGATTGGGAAAAATTCCAGCCTACTCTAAGGAATTTGGGCTTGAATTGCAATACAGAGACCTGTTTTCTTTTTAAGTTACTTATGTGGTTTCCTTACCTGGCTGAATAGAATCTGCTAAGGAATCTCTTTTCTTGGTAGATTGAGCCATTACATCATCTCTCTCAGCCTTCCACGCCGGAAATATCGGTAGATTACGAATTCCAGCCCAAGCAAGCTTTGCAGAACCCTTCATGGCGCCCCAAGCGAGTGTCCCTGCTATGCGAAATGGTGTCTTTAAGAGATCCCCAGCAAATTCTCCTGCTCTAGGACGAATAACTGGAGCATTCTTACCAGAAATAACACTTACAAGCTTATCTACTGGAGCTGCAATAAGCTTTCCACCAGATTCTCCCAGTGTTTCGAGATGTCTTACAACCATTAATATATTATAGCATATTTAAAAAATATGTCTATAACCTATATATTCGGTATTTGAGACTACCTAGCCAAGTGAGCAAAGGCCTTGTTTGCCTGTGCCTGACGGATTACATCCTGTTTCTTCTTGAATGCAGCTCCTTGGTCAGTTGATGCCTCAAGTAGCTCCATAGCAAGACGCTGAGCCATTGGCATTCCTTTGCGGTCACGAGCAGCTTTGATGATCCAACGGATCGCAAGGCTCTGCTGACGCTTAGGGTTAACCTCTACAGGAACCTGGTATACAGATCCTCCAACACGCTTTGGCTTTACTTCTACCAAAGGAGTGATGTTAAGCATCGCTTTGTTGAATACTTCTAGAGGAGCATCGTTTGTTCGAGTTTTGATGATATCCATCGCATCCCAGAAGATCTTTCGGGCTGTAGCCTTCTTTCCTTGCATCATGACGCAGTTAATAAACTTCTCGATAACGAGGTCTGAATCCTTTGGAATGTACTGTTTTACAGATGTAGACATAATAGAGGTTAAGAAGTTTTCTTAGGACGTTTAGCACCGTATGCAGATCGGCTCTGCCTTCGTGACTGCACACCTTCAGTATCGAGAACACCACGAACAATGTGGTACCTAACTCCAGGAAGGTCTTTTACACGACCTCCACGAACGAGTACTACTGAGTGTTCTTGTAGGTTGTGTCCTTCACCTCCGATGTAGGCCTTCACTTCGTGCCCATTAGTAAGACGCACACGTGCAATCTTACGCAAAGCAGAGTTTGGCTTCTTTGGTGTCATTGTTGTTACTTTGATACATACTCCACGCTTGAATGGTGCTCCTTTTTTAGTAGGCACGTTTTTAAGCTTGAGAGCATTCCAGCCGTACTGAAGCGCAGGAGATTTACTCTTCTTCTTCTTATCTTGACGGCCTTTGCGGATGAGTTGATTAACGGTAGGCATAGTAATACGTGGAATCGCCCGATGGCACCATTTATCGGTACCCAAGATCAGACGAAAAGGACTGTAAAGCCTCTAAGACTCTAAGTAAAGGAAAATCAGTACAATTGTGTATTTATTCTCCGTCTGTACCTGCAAGCTCTACTTCATCAGGTCCATCGGACTTATCTTTATCTGGAGAAAGCAAATCATTAAGAGTAGCTTGAGCCTCCTTATCAGAAAGTGGAGCTGGAGGCGGCATTTCATCTGGGAACAATGGAACAGGTTTGCCAGCTATTTGCTCCTGTGGTTTCTCATTAGCTGTTGGCAACCTCTCTCCTGTATTTGAATCTATACTCAGAAGGTCTTCCAAGTTATCAGTCGTTGATACTGGAACCTCATCTGGAGCTTTACCACTAAACAAATTAGGTTCTGGTGGTGCATTTTTTCCTGTTTGGAGTTGAACTTCTGCAACGACTTTAGCAATATCAAAGAGTTCTACTGAACCGGTAGCCATAGTAATGTCCTTGCCACCTACTGCTACGTTATCAATTTTCATATTGTCATCTACCTGAGTATCTACCGTAATAACCTGATCTCCTTTTGTAAGAGTGTATCTGTCATGACTGTCTACAAATGAAGCGGAAACTACGAAGTCTGAGCTAATCTGACTTGAAATCATTTTCTCCATAGAGTCATGACGCACACCTCTCTGTTCTACCTTTTTTTCTTCAGCAAGCTGATCTTTAAGTTCTTCCTGTTGAATATATTGATCGAGAATTGGGGAAGGCGCTGGGAGCCAGTGTGTAATTATACTTCGTGCTGGTTCAGATAAAGCTGCGTTTTCTTCATTCCTAAGGGTAAAGAAATCTTCTCCTTTGAATCGAGATGGATCATAAGAATCATCCTTCACTTTTTCTACTTTTCTAAATCCTTTAATTGTTTTTCCATCTTCTGCAATTTCTATAGTGTAGGTTCCATATTTATTATGTGTAAAGTTAACAAGGAATGCATCTCCATCTTGTTCTATCTTTGCAGAATATCCAGAAGCTCCTTTTATTTCTAATTCTTTGCTTACTGTTTCTGCTAGAGAATTTTTGCTGTTATTTTTTTCTGATGCATCAACTATTCCCTCTATAAGCGACACAATGTTTTCTGCTTTCATTCCAGCTGCATACGCAACCTCTCTAGAGAAACCTGTCGTAAAACTCACAGTCACTTTTTCTTGTCCAACCGTAATCGATCCTACCTTGAACGTACCTCTGTTCAAGTCAAACGTTTTATCATCACCATTATCAGAAACATTCAAATCTTCAAATGTATCTTTTGCCTTTAGTGCTACAAGAATATCTCCTTGAAGTTTTGCATTTCGTGCTATCTCAAGTGCTTCTGGTGGAGGAGGGATGGAAGCCAGGGCTGCATCTGGATCAAGTGGATCTGGAGCATTCGGCACAACTGTTGGCTCGGGTGCATTATCTGTATTAGGTGCTTTTGCTTTGTCTGCTGGCTCATCTGGATTGTTATCGATAAGCTTAGCTAATTCATCGTCAGAAAGAGGCTTGTCCGCTGGAGGATTAAATGGATCTGGAGGCACTGCAGGAATGCTAGTCTCATCCCCCTTCTTCTCAAGCTGTAGCTTTTCTATAACATGATCTGCAACTTCAGTAATCAATGCATTGCTTACATCATCTAGAGAAGTTTTTCTTTTTACTTGAATTGCATTTGATTCTTTTTCGTAGATGATATTTTCAATAAAACCAGATTGAGAAACTCTTACAGTTGTATCTCCCTTTTTAGACTTCACTGTAATTATTTGGTCTGAATCATCAAAAGGGTCAAGGCGCTTCATCTCTACGGTGCATCCATACTCCTTCAAGGAATTTTCTAAGCCTACTCTCACCTTTTCTCCAATATCATGAGTAGTTACTTCTGTAGTCTCTGGAGCTGGTGCTGAAAGCTTTTTTACTGTATTTATAAATTTATCAATTACATCTGTAACTGTATTTCCCCTAAAAGGAATAAAAATTTGCTCACCCTTTGGAGGTGTTATGGCTATACCGTCTTTAATACTTACTGAATAATTCCCTCCTTCATTCTTTAAATTAAAAGAAGTGCCATCAGTACTATATTCTGATAACGTAAACTTTCCGATGTTATCACCATCCATGTTTCCTAAGGCTGTAACTACATCATCTTTTGATGCACTTTCTATATTAATGCCATCGCCTGCCTCCTGAGGTTCAGGCTTTTTACTTAGAGCATTCTCAATTTCTGTAAATACATCATCGATTGTCTTCCCTTCATAGGGAATAGTGAGCTCTGAGTCATATGTCTCATGATCAACAAGGGCAATATAGCTCTTGTCTACAATTAAATAATATGGAGGATTTACCTTCCCGTTCTTCTCTCCCAAAGTGTAATCATCTGATGTTTTGCCTATAGGCAAACCTGCGATAGTCGATCCTGCTTTAAGCTTTTCTTCCAATGCTTTATTCATGCGCTCTTTTGAAATAGCATCATCTGCAAGTTCTATCTTTGGTAGGTTGCTAACCTCGCTAGAGAGTTCTGCAAATACTTGCTCTGTTGTTTTTCCTGCAAATTCTACGGACTTATTATCGTTATCATTGATATCAGTAATAACAATGTTAGTTTCACCTACGTGTAACTCATAAGTGGTATCACCAGATGCATTAACTAAATCAGCTCTTCCTAGCCAACTCATATTGCCGTCTTTTTCAAGCTTGTAATCACCTAACGATGGCGTTTTTAGTAATTTATCCAAAGCTGTAACCCGTGAACAATCTGCCCACATGGACACAAGCTCTGTAGCCCTTGCTTCATTTAACGGCTTCTCTTTGAAAGCATTATATGGATTTTCGTCTTCGTCATCTAGTAATGAGTCTGCGCCTTGATAGATACCAATTACGTTTTCTCCATCTTCATCAAGAAGAATAGTGTAATCATTAATTTCTCCAGGCATATGTACTATCACTTTTCTGGACTCTAGATTGAAAGACATCCATGGTCTTGCTGTTGCAGACTCCATATTTCCTTTTGCATCAAGGGCAGACTGTACAAGAGCTGCTTTTTGACGAATGGAATTTGCAAGTGTCTCCTGTTTTGTGAGCTGTTCAATTTCTTCTGTGTCACCTTCGGTAATTACCTCCTCGGAAAGAGTTGTCTCACCCCCTCCTTCAACCTCTGCATATGCATCACTAGTAACTATGTCCCTTCCGGCTTTTTTGGCTTCTTCATAAGTTGAATAACTAGCAGATGAACCTTCTTTGCTTAAGGAGCGTGTTTTTTTACCTGTTTTTTTATCTTCATGTTCTTCTACTGATACTTTACTAATTAGTGACCGATTGATAATAGTAAATGTGTATACAGGCTTACCATCTACAAATTCATAATTTGTAGAAAGCTGTAACTGTTGCTTATTACCGATATATACATTTCCACCCCGTATTGCTACTTTTGTTCCTGCTGGAACTCCTATGTCTTTTGCATATTGTGATATAGCCGTTTTAATCTCGAGTTCTGCTCGCCGTGTTGCAGCATTCTTCGCTTGATTTTCCTGTATTCTTCGACGCTCTGGAGCAATGTGGTCGATAGTTCCTCTATTAAAATCTACATCAGCACCTCTTGCTTTTGCCATAAGCATTTGTCTGGTAGCCCCGACATCCGCCGCTGTCCACCGTTGATCTGGGAGACGATGCGTTCCATATTTAGCATTGAAATCTGCATTGAACTTTCGCCGTGCCGGATCAAATATGATTCCCTTTACCCTGTCATACCCAAATCCATTTGCTTCACCACCCATCATGTGAGAGACCCTTCGTGCACTACGCCTTCGAGCATCTTGGACTGGATCACGCCGCCAGCCCCTTAAGATCTGCAAGTTTTCCCATTGTCTCTTATTGTACGTTTCTCCTGTAAGACTATTTGTGCCATACACCTTCTCACTACTCTTATCTCTAATAGCAAGTCGCGCACGAATAGCTGCGAAATCTACAGGTTCTACTTCTGTAGAGCGGCTCCATTTCCCAGTATTGCTACTGTATGTTTCCCAAAACTTTCCACGTCCACTGACATAGCGACTTCGCGCTTGGCCATGAACAGGATCGTAAGACTTTTTACCACTTTCGAATAAGCGAAGCTGATGCCTCGCATTTCTCGCTCGCCTACTATTCGTAGCTCTGCTGCGAAAACCACCTCTACGTGATCCTGATTCATATCTTGCAATATTTCTTCGCAATGCTTCCATGCGACGCCTATCTTTAGGGCCTGGGTTGCTCGTTCGTTCTGATCTTTGTGCCATCATCGTGTCATACGACTCTCTCGATATAAATTCAGCTTGGTCTACCATCAATGTAACCATCTCATCATTGCTTATAGGTAGTGCATTTCTATACTGTGAAATCTTTGCCTCTGGCACACCAATGCCTTGCAACGCTGCGATAATCTTATTATTAACATAGGACAGACGTGTTACGTTTGTTCTGCGTCCATCTGCTGACTGGTGAAATCCAATACTTTCGGAACTTGTTCCTTCGGCCTTAGAAAGCCATGCGCGTAAAATCATTTCTATCTCCTTCCCAGCTGTAGTGTTTTCTGTCTTAAGTCTTTTTAGACTCTTTGTAAGCTCATCTGATCCTGAAGGTTTAAATGGATCTCCTGGAGTTTCTGGTAAATCATCTGGTGATCCCCCAACTGTAGTGAAAAACAGCATGCGTCTCTCCGCACTTGAATCTATTTTTTTGCCGAAGAGAAAACGTGTAAATCGCATAATTACTTATCAGTGGAATCATCAATTTCCTTCTCAATAGACGTGAGAAGATCTTCTTCTTTTAATCCTACTTCTTGAGCAAACTCTTTTACGATTTCCTGTTTAATATTCAAGGAATTGCTTTCCCAGCCTTTGGCCATATCTTCAAACGCAGCAAAAAACATTTCGAAAGCTTCTGCGTATCGCTGGAGCCTTTCTTTGCGTTCTTGTTTTGATTCACCTTGATGAATATAGTCCAGCTCCGGAATCATGTCCGAAACCAAGTCTGGTTCGAACTCAAACATCAATGCATCGTAAATTTCGAGCATGTTTAGCTGAGTATCTGTGAGTGGTGTTTGTTTAGACATATCAGATCATTATAGCAAAAATAGACCATTTTGCCCATACCAAAAGAGACCTCCATCTATTGAAGGTCTCTATTTAGTTGAACAAATTTTTTATTCAGTTATTTCCGCTTCAACTACAGCTTCCTCGGCACTCTTAGCCTCAGAATCCTGTGGAGCTCCTTTGTTGCTCTCTTCGTCCTCTCCGAAGCCAAATCGCTTCCTGTAGACCTCTCCTGTAGGGATAAGGCGTCCAATAATCACGTTTTCCTTAAGACCCTGTAGACTATCGACTTTTCTTGTTGTTGCAGCCTCTACAAGAACACGGATGGTTTCTTGGAAAGACGCTCCAGCTAGCCAAGAATCGGTAGCAAGGGCAGCTCTGGTGATACCGAGAAGGAGCTGTTCGAAAGTGGCACGCTTTTTACCTTCTTTTGCGAGCAATTCGTTCTCGTACTCTACATCTCCGAGGTCTACTGTCTCTGCAGGAAGGAATGTTGTATCCCCTGCATCGATAATACGTACCTTTGAGAACATTTTTCGTACGATGATTTCAAGGTGTTTATCGTTAATTGTCTGACCTTGAGAAGCGTAAATAGTCTGCACCTCTTGAACGATGTAGTTTTCTACAGCGTAAGAACCTTGCTTCGCGAGCAGGTCTTTAAGGTCGTAGTGACCTAGGTTAATAGGCTGACCTACATCGATCTTATCGTTGTTTTTAATAAGGAGAGATTCACGAGGAGTGAATTCGTACTCACGATCCTGAATTTCTGCGTGCAGTACTCTTACAATACTTCCATCGATAGCACTGATCTTACCGGCAATCTTTGCCTTAACAGTGCTCTTATCAGAAGTAGATTTTGCAATCACTGTTCGCTCTTTTACTTCATCACCCTTCTTAAGGAGGATCTCGTATCCAGTAGGGATCATGTACTTATCTTCTCCTTTATCTTTTTCAGTAATGTGAACAAGTGTTTTAGAACCAGAGCGTGAGATCTTCGCAACTCCAGCAATATCACTCAAGATAGCAGGTGTTCGTGGGCTTCTTGCTTCGAAGAGCTCTTCTACACGGGTTAGACCCTGTGTAATATCCGCACCATCAGCTACTCCTCCCATGTGGAACGTACGCATAGTAAGCTGTGTTCCAGGCTCACCAATGGACTGCGCAGCGATAATTCCAACAGGTGTTCCCTGTTTTACCATAGAGTTATCTCCGAGGTCCCAACCGTAACACATACGGCAGACACCCTTTCTTGTTCGACATGTCATAAGAGAGCGCACTGCAACTTCTGGAACTTCTTGTCCGGAAATTTCTTTGAGCAAGATTGCATCAATTTGATCGTTACGCTTAGCGATAGTTTTTCCTTTGTGGACAACATCAGCAGCAAGGATACGTCCGAAGATTCGGCTTTCGAACTTCTCTCCAATACGCTCACTATCTTCACGAGTAATAATGTGAGTCGTTTCGGATCCACAGTCGTGTTCACGGATAAGGATATCCTGTACGGCATCAACAAGACGACGTGTAAGGTATCCAGCTTCCGCAGTCTTAAGCGCTGTATCGGACTTACCTTTACGTCCTCCGTGCGTCGCGATGAAGTACTCAAGTACAGAGAATCCAGCTTTAAGGTTACTTTGAATCGGTAGCTCAATTGTTCGTCCAGATGGACTGGCTACGAGTCCTTTCATTCCAGAGAGCTGTGTGACCTGTCCCCAGTTACCACGAGCTCCGGAGTCAATAACGTAAGAGATATCGTTTTCATCATCTTTCAAGAAGCTTTTTACCATCACGGCACTAATCTCATTCTTGGTAGCAGCCCACACACGAATCGCATGCTGATATCGCTCTTCTGCAGTAATGAGACCCTTCCAGTAGTGGTTGTTAATGTGACGTACTTTCTCGTTTGCCTCTTCGAGTAATTCTCCACGTTCTTTTGGAACGATCATGTCAGAAGCAGCAATAGACACACCAGACATTGTTGCAAACTTGAATCCCATATCTTTCATTTGGTCTGCAAGAACTACAGTCTTCTCTGGTCCTGCTAGGCGAAGTGCTTCTGCCATCAGGTTACTCATATCATTCTTTCTCAAAGTTTGGTTAACGTAAGCAAGCTCCTCAGGAAGGATGCTGTTTAAGATAACACGGCCAACAGATGTTTCGACGATTTCTGTTTTTCCTTCTGCGTCTTTAAGACGAACATTAATGATAGCCTGCAAGTCGACGACATCTAGGTCGTACGCAAGTTGAGCTTCATCTGTGTTAGCGAATGTCATTCCTTCACCCTTCTTTCCTTTGTGAATCTGTGTAAGGAAGTAACACCCAAGCACCATATCCTGTGAAGGGTTAATTACCGGCTCACCAGCAGATGGTTTTAGAAGGTTGGTGTTTGCAGCCATTAGAGTTTTGGCTTCTAGTTGTGCCTTATCAGACAGTGGAACGTGAACAGCCATTTGGTCTCCATCGAAGTCGGCGTTAAACGCAGCACACACTAGTGGGTGAAGCTGAATCGCTTTACCTTCAATGAGCTGAGGCTGGAAAGCCTGAATACCAAGTCTGTGAAGAGTTGGAGCACGGTTAAGGAGTACGTACTTTTCTTTGATAACTTCTTCGAGGATATCCCATACTTCTTTTCCTGCTTCTTGCACCATGCGCTCAGCGCCTTTTACGTTGTAGGCAAGCTCATCTCGGATAAGCCCTCCAATAACAAACGGCTTGAAGAGTTTCATAGCCATTCCCTTTGGAATACCACACTGGTGAAGCTTGAGAGAAGGACCAACAACAATTACCGATCGACCGGAGTAGTCCACACGCTTACCAAGCAAGTTCTGACGGAAACGTCCTTGCTTTCCTTTAAGCATATCAGAAAGAGAACGGAGCTTACGCCTGTCTCCTGCAGTAAAGAGAGTCTTTCCTGCACGAGCTGAGTTGTTGAGCAATGTGTCGACCGCTTCTTGAAGCATTCGCTTTTCGTTTCGGCAGATAACTTCTGGAGCACCGATACTCATGAGTTTTTTTAGACGGTTGTTACGGTTGATAACTCTTCGGTACAAGTCGTTAAGGTCAGAGGCTGCAAATCGGCCACCATCCAACTGCACCATAGGGCGAAGATCTGGTGGGATAACTTGTAGACGGTTTAAGATCATCCACTCAGGCTTAATACCTGCCTTAATAAGAGAGGATACTAACTTAATACGCTTCATGAGTTTCTTGAGCTTTTGACCAGAAGACTCTTGGCGCTCTTTGTGAAGACGCTCAAGCATCTGCTCCATGTCTGTATTCATAATAATTTCTTTAAGAGACTCCGCTCCTGTTCCGGCGCGGAATACGTGTCCGAACTTCATGTTCATCTCACGGAACTTAAGCTCAGAAAGTACAGAACCAATGTGAAGGTTCTTTAGGTCGTCTAGTGCTTCTTTGTGGTTTGCCTTTAGTGAGTCCATCTTGTTGGCGAACTCTCCATCGAGTGCATCAAGCTGGTCACGTGTTGCAGAGCTTTCTTGTAATTGCTGCTTTGCCTGTTCGTATTCTTTCTTGAGTTGCGTTTGGCGCTGCTCCATTACAGATGCCAAGTCTTTATCCACTACTTCTTTTGCCTCAAGGTCTACGTTTACAACAATGTAGGCTGCGAAGTATACGATCTGTTCGAGTGTCTTAATAGGAAGGTCCAAAAGAAGTCCCACACGAGATGGTGAACTTCGGAGGAACCAGATGTGTGTAACAGGAACTGCAAGGTTGATGTGTCCCATGCGCTCACGACGAACGATAGAACGTGTAACTTCTACACCACACTTCTCACAAACCACTCCTGCGTATCGCACTCCTTTATACTTTCCACAGAAACATTGGAAGTTCTTTGTAGGTCCGAAAATACGCTCACAGAAAAGCCCATCTGGCTCAGCGCGCTGCGTACGGTAGTTGACCGTTTCTGGCTTGGTAATTTCACCGCGTGACCAAGAGAGTACATCTTCTGGTGAAGCGATAGAAAGAGCTACAGCATCAAAACTGTCTGTAGCGGAGGATTTCTTACCGGAATTAATTGGACCTGACATAGTGAGAGTGGAAAAAATGCATATACAGAATACCGCAGCAATCCTCGGTCTGGTCTTCTATCCCAGTGAGTTCGCTTCGGTGATTTCTGGCCAATTATAAGGAGAACCCACCTGTTTGCAAGAAAATATAACGGTTTTTTCTATTCCTGTTCCTCTCCAGACACTCCTTCTTCAATAAGTTCTTTACCTTGCATCAGTAAATTAACCCCACTTTGTACCTGATCTATGCGCTTTTTTGCATCTTCAATCATCTCTACAACACCATCAGTCACTGACTTTCCTGTTTTGATTGCATCGTTAATACTACCGGATGCTGTTGTTCCGTAATCTTTAATAGTACCGATAGCTATATCGCCCTCTTCACAAGCTGTGAGAGTGATGCATGCCAAAACAAGGAGTGATCTTTTGAACACATTAAGAGTCTGAACCGTATTCTTCGAAGAGCTTATCAAACGAACCACCAGACTGTTCGAGTGCTGCGCTCAATGTAGAAAGTTCTTCTTTACTCATTTCTAATGTTGACGATGCGTTGACCACTTCTTCTCCTGCCTCCTCTGCCTCTTCTTTGAGTTGTGCCTTTACTTGTTCAACACCTTGCAAAGAAGCGTGCAACACAATAAATGCGTTACAACTATCACATTTTAACTGAAGAAGCATTGCGTCTTCAGACACAACACGAACAGATGCAAAGTCGATCGGGACGGTTTTACCGCACTGAGGACATCGCATTTGCTGCTTTATGCGATCGAGTATTTTTTGGAGGGTGTGAGGGTCTAGTTCCATCTGTATAAGTATACCATAAACTTAGAATTAAAAGGAGAAAATTACTGCGACTTATCTGGTAGAATTACTGCATGTTGCAATCACTTCGTTCTATAAGACTTGGCACAAACCGCGCTGCTGCAAGCGTTGGACTTTTGGCCGTCGTGGTTCTTGCTGCATCGTCTTCTTCTGCTCCTGCCCTTCTTGGAAATCTTCGTGGAACCGTTGTCGACATCGGTATCGAACACGACAAGCCACTTTCTCTTTCGCTTGAAGTAAGCATATTAGAAGAGATGGCTTCCGTAGAATTTTTCTCTGAGAGTGGAGAAACTATTCTTATCTCCGTGCCGAGCACGTGGGTACGTCGTGAAGTAAAGAACGCACCGATCCACACCGTAACATCAGAAACTCCTTCACTCGGGTTTACGAGGTGGAAGCTCCCGCCTCGGGCAGGTATTTCTTTCCGTGTGCCGGAGGCTCCAGATTCTATCGTCTTGCATAACCCTTCTAGGGTACAAATGAAGCTGGATCTTGTGAAAGTAAACTTAAGCACCGAAGAAGTCGAGCGCGATATTCTCCTCATTCAAGAAGACACAGTGAAGCTTTGGTAGCTAGGATAGAGCTCATGGAACTTCTCCCTATCACTACACCGGTTCTCAAAGCAGGCGATGATCTTGCAAGTATACTAATGAGTGCAGGTGATATCCTTGATGGAGATATTGTTGTTGTATCATCTAAGGCCATTGCGACAGTAGAAGGTGCGGCAATTCATCTTGATGATGTGACAGTATCTTCAGAAGCTGCGCAGCTCGGAGAAGCACACAGTAAACCAGGTGCGTATTATCAAGTGGTCCTAGATGAGACTGCGCGAATGAATGGAAAGGTTATTCAATCAGTAAGTGGCATTGTGCTTACGGAACTTAAACCCGATGGAATGAAAGAGGGTTCTATCTTGGTTCCGAATGCAGGACTAGACCAAAGTAATGTCAAAGAGGGCCACGTAATTGGTTGGCCAACAGATCCTGTGAAGTCAGCGAAGAAACTACGAGAAGATCTGGGAGGAAACGTTGGGGTGATAGTTACAGACTCAGGGTTATCTCCTCGTCGAAAAGGTGTCATTTCTTTTGCGCTTACTGTTAGTGGGCTTAATCCTTTTGTGTCAATGATCGGAAAGCCTGATTTATTTGGCAATGCGATGAGTGTCACCGAAGAAGCGATTGCAGATCAGCTGGCGACTGCAGCGAACTTTATTATGGGAAATACAAATCAATCTACTCCTGCAGTAATAATAAGAGGGCATGATATTTCGATGAATGATTTCTCTGGATGGGTAGAAGGCATAGAGCGCGAGAAAGATATTTATCACGGCGTCATTTGAAGGTACAGTGACCACATGAACTTTATTATTCTCTCCTCTTCTCGTGGCACAACAATGCAGGCCGTTATGGAAGCGGTCGATGATGGAAGTTTAACAATGGAATGCTTGGGTCTTGTATCCGATAAAGAAGATCGAGAATGTGTCGCAAAAGCAAACAAAGCAGGTTGGCCTGTTGCTATTGTGGAAAAAATAGACGGTGAGCAACGAGAGGATTACGACAAACGGATCGACCAAGCCTGTAAAGATTTAGGTGCTGATAACCATACACTCATCGCAGCTCTCGGCTGGATGTTTATTTTATCACCATGGTTTGTGACTGCATGGGCTAACCGCATCATCAATGTGCACCCAGCACTTCTCCCGAAGCACCCAGGTGGGCATGCGATAAAAGATACAATTGAAAGTGGTGATGAAGAGGGTGGAATGTCGATCCACATTATCGATGAAGGCGTAGATACAGGGCCAATACTTGTACAAAAAAAGTGTACAATAGAAGAAGGTGAGACGGAAGATTCCCTTAAACAAAAAATTCAAGCACTAGAGAAAGAGGAATATCCGAAGTTACTGCAGAGTATTGAGTCGGGTGCTGTAACGCTTTAGATAAAACCTTCCATGTGCACGTCCTCTTTTGCGACTCCCCAAGTTTCGATCGCTTCTTGTTTTACAGACTTAGCCATAATAGGAGCTCCACAAATATAGATCTGCTTATTACTAAAATCTGTGATCACTTCAGCTGCGTGTTGCTGTACGTATCCCTTAAATCCATCGAAGCTACTCTCCGGGTCCCCTACTGATATGTGATACGAGAAATTAGGATACTGATTTACAAGCTCTTTCAGTTCTTCTTCCCAGAAAATTTCTTCTTCATTGAGCAATCCAAAGAATAGATCTATTTTTCGAGTCTCCCCCTTGGGCAAGATAGTCCTGAGTTGAGATCTAAACGGAGCGATTCCTGTTGAGGTGCACATCATTACGTATTCTTTGGAAGTTTCTGTGTCGAGAACAAATTTTCCAAACGGACATTGAATGCGTGTTTGCGTTCCCTGTTTGACCTCCTCTTTTACCCACGTACTTGCTCTGCCATCTGGAACAAGTTTGATGACGAAAAGAAGAGTCTCATCATTTGGACTAGAGGCAATTGAGTATGCTCTTGGCTGTATGTCTTCTGTGTTTCCTATAAGTGGAACATCTAATAACAAGAACTGACCCTCTGTAAATTCAATCCCCTCTGGCTTTGTAAATTCGAGTTCATGAATATTCTCCGCGATGACAGTATTGCTGATGCATTCGAAGGTAAAACTTGGTGTAGGCATGCTCGTACTATACAGCAACAGGCTCCACTTGAAGTACCTTCAAAAATTCATCGAACAGATAGTCTGCATCCTCAGGGCCTGGAGTAGATTCTGGGTGGAACTGTACAGAGAAGAACTTTCCAGACTCGTGGCGAATTCCTTCCATTGTCTGGTCGTTTGCATTGGTAAACCATGGCCTCCAGCCTTCTGGTAATTTTTCTGAAACCGCAAACCCGTGATTTTGCGATGTGATAATACATTTTTTGGTTTCGCCTCCTTGGGTGTCATGTTCGATACATGGTTGATTACATCCGCGATGTCCGTATTTTAATTTGTACGTGTCCCCTCCTATCGCAAGTGCAAGTAGCTGGTTGCCTAAGCAAATTCCAAAAGTAGGAATATTCTGATCGATACTCCACTTAATATTTTCGATCGTCTTACCGCACTGCTTCGGGTCTCCCGGTCCATTACTGATAAACACTGCATCGTACTCGAGATTTGAAGTTGCAAGATCGAAATCCCATGGAACACGGTGAACCGTTACTCCACGCTTTAAGAAACTTCTGATGATATTATTTTTGATTCCACAGTCGTAACAGATGATAGATGCCTGCTGCTTATTCTCTGTCGGTTCATACGTCACTGGCTCTTTGCAGCTAACCTCTGCAACAAGATTGATCTCATTTGGATCAGCAATTTCTGCAGAGCTTGAGGTTTCTGACTGCACAATGCGTCCGAGCATTACTCCATGCTCTCTTAGCTTCTTCGTGAGCGCCCTCGTATCGATACCGGTAATCCCTGGAATCCCATGGTGCTCCATCCAGTTTTGCAAAGAGCTCACTGCAGTATGGTGACTGAAGTCATCGCTTACCTGAGAGACGATTACTCCACGCACGTGAATGTTCTCGCTCTCAAAATTCTTACTAAATCCCCATTCATTCTTCTCCTCGCTTGGTACTCCGTAGTTTCCAATAAGCGGATACGTAAATGTAAGAATCTGACCTCTGTAACTCGGGTCTGTCAGGCTTTCTGGGTACCCAGACATTCCTGTATTAAAGACGACTTCTCCATCGGAATCTACTTTTGCACCAAAAGCCTCTCCTTCGAAGATTGTGCCGTCTGAGAGGATGAGCTGAGCCATAGTCGAACAGAGCTTATAGGAAGGGGCGTAAAATGCAAATTTGTCCTTAAAGAGCTGTTTGAGAGTATTATAGTAATTGACATTTTTGATAAATATGATATCATTATTATCTAATAGAAGGTCTTTAACAGCACTGACAGTGCTTTTTGCACTGCTTCCCACGAATACTGGTTCCGAAGAACTGGTCCTCATAGTTTATTAATTTCGACTGTTGGGGAACAAGTCGGAGCTGGTAAA
>JABIBA010000011.1 GCA_018652955.1 Candidatus Peribacter sp.
ACGCACGTGAATGTTCTCGCTCTCAAAATTCTTACTAAATCCCCATTCATTCTTCTCCTCGCTTGGTACTCCGTAGTTTCCAATAAGCGGATACGTAAACGTAAGAATCTGACCTCTGTAACTGGGGTCTGTCAGACTTTCTGGATATCCAGACATTCCAGTGTTAAAGACAACTTCTCCATCGGAATCTACTTTTGCACCAAAAGCCTCTCCTTCGAAAATTGTGCCGTCTGAGAGGATGAGCTGAGCCATAGTCGAACAGAGCTTATAGGAAGGGGCGTAAAATGCAAATTTGTCCTTAAAAAGCTATTTAGAAGTATTCTAGTAATTGACATTTTTGCATAATATGATATTCTACTCCACTAATACAGGGTCTTTAACAGCACTGACAGTGCTTTTTGCACTGCTTCCCACGAATACTGGTTCCGAAGAACTGGTCCTCATAGTTTATTAATTTCGACTGTTGGGGAACAAGTCGGAGCTGGTAAAGCGTGGGGGGAAACAATCTACAACCTAAGAGGAGGTCGTTATGCGACACTTACTGAAACTGAGTATTTTTTGTGCCGTCGTCAGTTCGATGGCTACCGGGTCTTCCGCCCAGGCGGCAAAAAAAGACCCCGTCTACAAGATCGTCATACGACACGGAGCGGTCGGATCCAGTTGGAGCGGTCCGAGCGAAAACGATGGAGCAACCCATGATGTCGAAGGGAGTTCTATCGAAATTCCAATTGTCGACGGAAAGCTGTTTACAGGCGGTCAAGAGCAACTCAAGCAGTTCGGCAAACGAGTGAGACACAGCCGAACAGAAACCCGTCGCGAAGTCATCGCGAAGGCAGACGCTTACGCCAGTAGTCATCGCAGCACGAAGATCGACAACTACACGCGTACGCACACGACCGGAACGGTGCAGCATAACCACTCCGGTACGGTGAATCACAGAACTACGGCGCAACGATGCGGAAGTATCAGCTGCCACTGCAACGGTGGAACCGCGACAAGAAGCGTGTACAGTTTGGGAGGTCGTATGTATTACGATTGCCCACACAACGGTCGGGTCTGGAGCAACAGCTCGCTCTGGAGGCATAGTGCCTACCGACCTAATTCGTACTATAACCGGCACTACTATTGGTACCGGAATGCGTACGTTTGGCGTTAACTCTTCGAGACTTGCTTCTTGCGAGTCTCTGGCGTGGATTGTCCCCTCCACGCCGTTTTTGTACTTAAAACCATACTTTTAAGCTCTTTTTGTCGTATTGACATAATTTATTGATAGTGTATAATAATAGTAGTTGATCCTTCACAATTTGTATTCTCTCTAACTGTACTGCATGGAGCGCATTTTTGACGTGCGTTGTGTATGCAGTACAGGCGAAAAAGCGGTATTTAGTCGACAAAAGTCGACGCCGCAGACTCTAGACACTTGATTGAGGAATTCGAACGATGACTACCCCCGCTACCCCCCTGACCGCAGAAGAAATTGCTGAAGCCGCAGCCACCAAGAAGGCTCGAAAAGTCCAATGGTGTCTCACAGGCATCGCAGTTGCTCTGTTTGTCCTTGCTATCCTTTTTCCGTACTGGAATCGGGCTACATGGCAAACAGGCAGTGGTACAGTCCTCGGACTGCTTAAGTCCCTGGAATTGTTCCTGATCATAGGAATTTTCGGCTGTATCGCTGGAATCGGTGGGATCAAAATCACCTCGAGTGATAAGGCCCACATGGAATGGTACGGATCAGTCCTGTTAGGTTTCGGAGCACTGATGATTGGCGCATTTGCCATGTTCAGACTCGTCGGCATCGACGAGTTCGCCTCCTATCGACATCTCGTAACCCCCCGTGGTGCGCGAGCGGTCGTTGAGGAACCGGAGCTGACCGACATGGATTGGGACACAGGAATTATTACGTTCAAAGTGGACGAAACGTTCCAGTGGGTCACCGTAAACGTCGATTACTTCGACAACGACCCCATGGCTCGCAAGAGCAAAGTGTTCTACCACGTACCAACTGATGGTAAGTGGAATGTTCCAGATTTCGAAAGAGCTTCACGCGTAGGCGTGTTCTACGGGACCGGCAACGGACCCAGTGGAGAAGTATTCGATCTGAACAAAGTCGAAATCGCGAAGAGAGAAGCTGCAGCAGCAGAAGCCTCGTTGGCCGATGCAGATGCAGCAACCGCAAAAGCTGTGGAAGATGCTGTGTCAGTAGCCGTGAGAGCGGCCGAAGACAAAGCAGCAGAAGAAGCAGCAGCAGCAAAGCTCGAAGCAGCCGAGGCTCTTAAAACAGCCGTTGAAGATGCTTTGAAGGCGGCAGCGTCTAAACCCGCTGCTCCTACGACGTAGTCGTGTTTGCTCGCAATGTGCGGCGCAAATTGAAGGCCCTGGCACTTGTGCCCGGGCCTACCGGAACAACCTAAACAGCGTTATCGAAAGATGGCGCTGTTTTACTATGTCCTCTTACTTACTCATCATCTTCTATCTTAGCTGTACCAAATGGGTTAGGCCTTTGTCTCCCAGTACCTGAGGTAGCAGAACTCGATGGTGAGCCAGTGTTTGTTTTCGGAGCATTAGTAGCTGAGCTTGCAGTAGATCCTGTGTTTCTCTTAGGAGCATTCGTAGCTGCACTAGATGGTGCAGTAGTTACTTTCTTCGCTCCAGAGGTTGCTGAACTTGATGGTGCAGTAGTTACTTTCTTTGCTCCAGAGGTAGCAGAACTCGATGGTGCTGATGTTACTTTCTTCGCTCCAGAGGTAGCAGAACTCGATGGTGCTGATGTTACTTTCTTCGCTCCAGTAGTTGCAGCGCTTGATGGTGAAGAAGTTGTTCTCTTAGCACCTGAAGTTGCAGCACTTGATGGTGAAGAAGTTGTTCTCTTCGCTCCAGTAGTTGCAGCACTTGATGGTGAAGAAGTTGTTCTCTTCGCTCCAGTAGTTGCAGCACTTGATGGTGAAGAAGTTGCGCTCTTAGCACCTGAAGACGGAATCGAACGTGGGCTAGCAGTACTTTTTGGAGCTACACTTGGTGCTGGAGCAGCTTTTGGACTTGCGGTCTTGCCCCCCTTAGTACCAGGTGCTGGAGCAGCTTTTGGACTAGCGGTCTTGCCCCCCTTAGTACTTGGTGCTGGAGCAGCTTTTGGACTAGCGGTTTTACCTCCCTTAGTACTTGGTGCTGGAGCTGCTTTTGGACTAGCGGTTTTACCTCCCTTAGTACTAGGTGCTGGAGCTGCTTTTGGACTAGCGGTTTTACCTCCCTTGGTACTAGGTGCTGGAGCTGCTTTTGGACTAGCAGTTTTACCTCCTCCTGTACCACCTGTTGCTCCTGATCCTCCTGGAGAACCTGCTGGAATATCTGGAGGAACATCACTTCCCCATGAGAAAATTCGCTGCCAAAGACTCGCTTTATTTGCACCTTCTGCATCCATAAGAGCCATAGTCTCTGGGTTTCCTTCCATAAAGAACACGTGGTTAAATGGATAACCTGCAGTTGGAATTGTGGACTCGCGTGTTTCTAAGAATCGAATAAAGAAGAGTAGCGCATCCATATTTTTCTTGCGCTCAGCATCAGTTCCTACTCGGAGTTTTTTAACGAGCTTGAAAATTTCTGGGAACTTATTTTTCATTTCCTTGTCTGTCATTACGATATCTCCTTTCATAATTCCTACAAAACTAGGGTCCATAAGTACCTCTCTTTTTACACCCATGTTTTCTAGGAGACGTTCATGCAATCTATTTTCCATGTACTTCTCTCTGATGTACGCGTATCCCAATCCTGCATCTCCGTACATTCCACCTGGAATATCTAAGTGCAGCAATTCTCTTTTTGCCATCTGTCCACGCTCTGTAAAGAACTTTTCCATAGTGAGATATAACGCATCTCCTATTTCTTCTTCTGTAGCGTCGTGACCAAAGTGATTTAGGAATTCGTAATAATCGATAGGAAGCTCTGGTGGATTTCCATCAGGATTATTTCTGTATACTCTCCACTTGTTATAGAAATCTAGCGTCTGATCCACAGGAACCTGACCCATAAGAGCAAGCGACAGCTGCTCTTTTTGTGGAGTAAGCTCATCGAACTGTCCTGGGGCACCTTTTACTTCTCGTAGTTCACGAAGCCAGTAATTAGCAAGTGTGCGTTCCTTTGGATCTAAGAGTGACTCTCTTCCGAGCATTTTATCGTATGCATCGAGTGCAGAATCCCAATACGCTCTTCCTTTACTGTGCTGTTGGTACATACCCACTGCAGCACCACCAACAAGGAGGAACTTCCACATTTTCATCTTTCCTTTAAATACACCATTCATCAATCCACGTGCAGCAACAATTGCTGTGACCCACATAAGAGAAGATCCAAGTGGATGTGAAGAGAAGTCTTTCATATATTCCCAAGACCCTGACATAAATTCCTCAGCTTTCTGGGTTACGGTCATGTCTTCTTTAAAGTCTACGATCTGCCTGTTGCTCTCTGTCATAATTGCCTCGTAGTCTGTAAGGCTTTTAGACACTAGAGCTAGGGCTGCATCGGTATTCTCAATAGACATAAGAGGCTTTGGCTTTCCTTTTGTCTTCTTCTCTTCCGCTGTTAATACGTAATGCCACTCCAGAGATCGCAAGAAGATAAAGTTAGAGCTCTCGCGCACTGTTGGCATGTGTTCATTCAAAAATACATACGCATCTGCTGGGCGTCTTGGCCATTGAGCAGCAGACGGTACAAATGTTACCGGTTCATCGCTTGGCATTACCTTGCCTACGGAATCTCTACGGACACCTGTACGTGAATCGATATATTTCTGACGAGTTTTTTCTCCTATCTCAACACCAAATTGACTAAGAGTTTCTGTTGGACCGTATTTAGAGACTGAAATGTCTGTAAAGATACCACCGGTACGCTTGCTTAGACTTCTTTTGTCTCTCGCCTTCCTTAATAGGTCGGTGTCAGAAGAGAATTTTGCCGCAGTAACATCTTGTGTACCTTGGCTAAGAAGCGTTAAGTATTCCCTTCGTGTAAGCACATCGTCTAGTGTTGTTTTTCTTGCTCTATCAGAAGCGAATTCCATTTCTTTGCCTTTCACACGAATTCCAAACCTCTTCATGTCTTTTTGTATTTTTTGCTGAATATGTCTCATCCAAGCCATGTTTACTACTGCAAAGAGTGAATTATCTACTTCTTTACCAGAACGGAAATTTATTCGTGCATCTCCTACTATTGAAGAATACCGGCTTCCAAGTTTTTGGACGTAGTTCGGGTCTGTGCCATCATTAGGTAGAATGCTTTCTTGAATTTCTACTGGTAAAAATGACTGGAGAAATGCTCCCATCTTTGTAGGATCTGACCCATATTTTTCCATAAATTGGAATGGATCTGCTGGGTCAATATCCTTAAGTTCTATCTTTGAATAATCTGGTGACTCTCCAGGCGGGACCTTGGTATCAACCATTCCATTAAGGAGTAGTGCGATCATGTATGGCCTCTCTGGTGACTGGCTCGTAAACTCAGGGAACTGTGTACGCATTAGTGGCTTATCGTAAAAGTCTAACGCTGCCTGCAAGTCTGTGTTGTTTTCGAGCTTCTCGTGATTGCGTACAACTTCGTACACATCCTTGAGTGACTCTGGTCCACTTCCCATTTTTCCTGCAAATCGACATAGTCTCTTCTCAGAGAACATGTTCATTGGCCGGTTATATAGAAAAGTATTTCGCATGATTAGATTTCTGAATTAAGGAAGGCCCACGCCCCTTTTCCTACTCCTTTAACTGTTCTTGCAGGATAGGTAATCGGGTTGAGCTTAGAACCTTCTCCAAGGAAGACATTTTTTGCACGATTTACGGTAAAGTCTTTTGTCCAATTGTATGTAGCTGCTGTTGCCCTGCGAACTCTGTTACACCTTCCTGCAGCTTCTGCAATTGCACTGTTTGCTCTTTCTGTATATGTAGAAGGCACTTCGTTGTGCATAAGTAATCGAAAAAGTCGTTGCTTGCGGTTACGCTCTCCTTGTCCTTTGCGTACTTGGCGCTGGTCTTCACTTTCTGGTTCTCTTGCGAAGTCTCGCTCCACTTGTTCTGCGTGCTTACTTGTAAGTAAGTTTGTAATAATGCGCATTTGGTTTTGGTAATACGTTGTATTACGCAAATGGATTGGACTACCAGTGTTATCTTTAAGAGATCGCATTGCTGCGAATGCTGTAATCAATCGAGGGTAAGAAAGCTCTGACCACTTTGGAGTAGCATCCCTACCTCGTCCTCCTAACCATTTTATTCTCCGTGTACCTGAGGTTGATGCACCAATAGCATCTGACTCGGCAAGTTTACAGATAATGCTTTGAGGACTTCCGTGACCAATATTGTGACCAATATTACCTGCCTTCTCTCCAAGTCTCTGATCCCTTCCGATAAGGTCATCAACAGCCTCGTCTTTTGCATCGTGCTCTTCTTTATTCATTTCGTTTCGTGCATAGCGAGTGTGAGTCGCCTCTTCTGATCTACGAGCATCCAGTCTCTGTACTTGTCTGTTATGTGTATCAAATACTTTAAGTACTGCTTCGCGACCAGTGAGTTGATCTGGGTTATCTCCAGCATTATCAATCGCTGTTCTTCGTGATGCGATATCCGCATCGTATTCACTCGCAGATGAGCGAAGTGTAAGCACTGTTCGCAATTGATTTGCAATAACATCTGGAGTACGTGCTTTAGTAAATGCAGTATCTAGCGGAGAAACTCCAGCTCCAATTCCACCAGGGAACATGGCAAGAACCTCCATTCCAGAACCAGATGCTTTTCGATCTTCAACAGTACGAATGTCTTCTATAACTGATGCCAGAACACTACTATAACGCTGCATTTTTTGATTAATTTCCTCTAACTCTCTTTTTTTATCTCTTAACTGAGCATTAAAGCTCGAAATTTGTGAAGATCTTATTGCTGGATCTGCACTAACATCAAAGCCAGTTACTCCAATACTATCCATATTTATAGGTGTACCATTTACTGCAGCAGCAAGGTTAGATATATCGTCATTTACTCCTGCTATACCTAGAGGCTTTGTTCCAACAGCTCCCCAATCTGCAATACCTCCTAGCTCTGGCATGTCTACCGACTGCAATCTTTCAATAGCTGCTGCTATATTTTTCTCTTCGACAAGTTCGTTCATTTCTGTCTGTTTCAAACTCGTATCCGGTGGAGCAATAGCCTTACGTACTTCTGCATTTTTTAATACCAATTGCGTTGCCTCTTCTACATTTATTGAACTTACTTGCTCATCACTTAGCAGAGTTTTTGTATTATGACGAAGAAGTACCTGCCATAGTTTTTTTCCAGATGGCGTAATCGAGTCCGCAATAGCTGCTGCATCTGCAGGAGCTAAAGGGTGCGTTGGAAGCTCTGGAGGATGGGTAATTCCCGCCTCTCCGATTGGCACATTTGTAAGACTTTTAATAAGCTCATCTCTATCTTGAATTCTATTCAACCAAAATGAATGAGAAAGGTCTATCTTACTTTTTCTGTTTGTTGCTCCAATGTTAATTGTAGGTCTGTGATTAGTTTTTAATAGATCTCGACTTTCATGTACTCGTGCAAAAATATCTGCAGGAATCGCTCTTCGTACTGCTGCAGCAAATTCTTTAGTCTGTCTCTGCAGACGCTCAGCAGCGCCACCTGCAGGAAGTGCCTCTTCTTGCTTTCTTACTTCTGAAAGTTCAGTAACAAGGTCACCTTGTATCTGACGCTCAACATCTGCAGCTATCCCTCCATCTAGCTTAGGAGTTAGACCCCTGATTACGTTTCCAGCAACCGTTGCATCATTAGTGGGTCCAGAAAATAACTGCTGCACATGAGTAGCTGTAATACCAACTATGTTCTTCAGCATTTCAGCTTCTTGCTTTTGCACAACATCAGCTACTCGTGGATCGAGCTTCTGCCAGTCGCCTTGATTTCCTTCGTTTATAACCATGTATTTTTTTTGTGTTAAATCTAACTATTGTAGCAGAAAAAGCACTTTTTCTCAATAAGTGTTACTAACTACAAATACCTACTTCTTTTTCTTCTCAGCAGGCTTTTTAGGCTTTTCAGCTGTTTTCGCCTTCTTTGCAGCAGGTTTAGCAGGATTCGCTCCATTTGCAGCAGGTGCAGCGGGTGTATTTCGTGGTGTAGAAGCAGGGGCTGCAGGGTTAGCTGCAGTAGGAGCTGGAGGAGCTGGAGCCTGCACAGGTCCCTTAAGTGTATTTAGCCCAGCAGCTCGCATAGATCCTGACCCGATATGATCTCTCATCGAAGCAATCTTTGGTGCTTGAGGCAGAGGATTTATTGAAGCGGATTTTGGTTTGGCACCTTGCCTAGGAGCATTAGGTGCAGGAACAGGTGGCTGAGCAGCAGGCGGACCAGCAGGTGGTGGTATAACTGGTGGCGTCAGTGCACCTCCAAAATTAGTTGGTGGCTGACTTGATGAAGATCCTGATGAAGATGATGATGCTTTTGATGAAGAACCAGAACCAGCTGGTGGCTGTTGAGATGAAGATGCAGAAGCAACTGGTGCTACAGGCCTCATTGTATATCTATCTCTATTCTGCTTGTAAAATCTTTGGTAAGGAACCTCATCATCAAAAGGCCAATCCAAGTCTTCGTACCGATTCAATGCAGACTTATCTCCTTCAAAAAATATTGTGGCAATATTCCCTTGGACATCTACAGAAAAACTTATTGCATCTTCAAGTATTGGAAAATTGTCTCTCATTGCAGAGATAACCACACGCTCATGCTCTGGATCTAAGTCTTCAGAAAGCCTTTCGCCTCTGGCTCTAGCCTCTTCTCGATCAGCATCAGAACCCCTCTTACTAAATAGCCTTTCGACATCTCTCTGCATTGATTCGCGATGCTCATCTTCCGTTTCTACAGCAGAAACTAACCGTAGATCATCAGAAAGATCGTCAAAATCCTCTTCAGGTTCATCTAAGTCGATTAGCACTAAGCTATCTCCACTCGTATCACCTTCATCATCTACAATTACAAGTTCACTTTCGGAGACATCTGTCACTTCTTCATCATCTTGAAGAGGATCGTCAAGGAGCCAGCTATCATCGTCTAGATTTAGTTCTACTCCATCTTCCTCCTTTTCGTCGTCATCAAAGTCAAAAGTTAATACATCGTCATCAGCAGTATTACTGCTTATTGAATCTATATCAGAAAGCATTTGCTTAAGGTCAGCATCTTCCTCTACCACTGGGGTTTTAGGATTTTGCTCATCTGGCTCATCTAGATCTAGATCATCTTCATCAGCAAGTCCGCCAAAATCTTCTAGATTTAGATAACCTTCATCATCGCCTTCTGTGTCTTTGTTTGTATCTGATTCATTCATTGATTATATTATACAATATTTTACTATTTTCTACAATAACCGCTTCCCAGCAAAAACCACCCATAGAGCAGACTGAGAAAAAAGAAGTACCCACGGAAGACCAGTTTCTGAAGATGAAGATTGGGGCTGAGGTTGGAAATTTCTGAAGCTATACGAGGAATACGAGGAAGATGGAGTGTGTGAGGTAGTGATATTTTTATAGCGAATAGGAAGAGTATCTACTGGGTTTTTACTGCTGACTTTAGAGGAGTTTATTGAATACATTTTTTGTTCAATCTTTATACTTTTAGAGCTAGAAGATGACACTGAACTTATTGAGCGAGATGTTTCTACCGAACTCTTACTACTACTCTTGCTACTGCTACTCTTCAGGTTTTTGTTTTTCTGCAAAACCACAACATCAATCCCCCGCTCTATCTCATTTCCACATCGCGTCGTCACGCGCAATTTTACTTTGTACACTCCATAGTAATCCCAACTATGCGAAGGTGGATTACATTTTTTTGACGTAGTACCATCTGCAAAATCCCAAAAACACTCGGCGTCTTTTAAAGACCCTTCGGAAACTTCTGCCTTCAAATTCAGTGTAACTTTTATGTAGTCGGTACTTCTTCCCGACTGAATTTCTATCTGAGGATTGAGCAATTTTTCTGAATTTGGTTCACGAGGAGTCGGGACACAAAACGGTCCACGAGAACCGTCTTCTTCTCTGCCGATACTAATTTCTTCCCCAGTTTCTGAAGCATCTAATCTATCGATTTCTTCCGAAGAATTGCTCAGAGTAATTACTTCTCCAGCGCTTGCTAGAGCGATTCCTGTTTGGTAATGAAAAAACAAAGTATGTTCACCTGGCTCCAAAATATATCCCTCTGCATTGCGTGATTCTATGGTATGAGAACGCGAACCATCCGAAAGAATCCAACCAGTTATATCGACAGATTCTTCTCCTAAATTTCCCACCTCAATCCACTCGTAGTCTTCGGAAAGTTTAGGGTCGAGCAGCACTTCTGTTATGCGAACATCGAATGTTTCAGTCGGTAAAGTTGGCAGAGGAAGCTCTGGAATTTCTGTGTGTTCCCGTGCAGCACGCGGAGTTCCGTCAGAACTTTCCCAATTACTTTTTTCTTCTCCAGATGAATACAGATCGATTCTTTGCATACTCGTAAAAGGATTTTTCCCACCGGCAAACGGTGCCCCTGTTCCGTCGTCTACGGCATCTATTACCTCACCTTCTGCATCGAGAAGTTGTAAATATAATTTGGAATTTGCCAGTGAGACTGCAGTAGAAATCAGATCAGGAGAAACAGTTAGTGTAGAACTTTCTGAATCATAATTAGAGATCAGAAAATACTGGCCAGCCTGTATCTGTGTATCTTCTGGAAACGAAATCATCGTAGTATCAGATCCATCTGAGGCACGCTTGGTTATCGTCCAGCCCGCAAGGCTGACAGTCTCCTCAGAAATATTTACGAGCTCCAGCCATTCATCAGCTGTAGAGAGGCTAGATCCTGCCCACAGCACTTCAGATATGACAACCTGAGCGTACGCAGTACACGGAAGAGCCAAGACAAGACAAAAGATAAGAAATCGCATTGGCCGATCATTACACTCTATATTTAGCAATAATGGATGTATGATTTTTGGCTTACATCAGGGCTAACTGGGTTTTCCGCTACATAGAGGGCTGTAGAGAGTTCTGCGAAAGTATGGAACTTATGTCGCATTTTCCCATGGGTTGCTCTATTATTGTCCTAGACACCTTCTGTCACTCTAGGAAAGACGCAGGAAAAGCCTTAATTCGATCTAATAATCTCAAAGAACCGCGACACTACAGATCATAGAATGAATGCACCTAGAGCACAGAAGTACCTATAGTACTTTCTCTCAACCCATCATGGATCAACAATATATAATAGTCTTTCTCGGAATGTCTGCAGGAGTAGTTCTCGGCCTTTTGGTTGGCTTCTTCTGGTTCTCTAAGGGTAAAAAACTTAGTGACAAAGTGCAGCAGCAGATTTCTAATAAGGAACGCGAGCTACACAAAGTAGAAGGCAAAGTAGCGGAAGCTATGAGCAAAGTTCGCGCAGCAGAAGCGGAAGCTAAAGCCTCTTCTAAAGAGATTATCTCCGAAGCAAAGCTACAAGCTGGTGAGATAGAAGGAAAACTAGAGCAGCAATCCGGTCGCCTAGAAGAAAAGGAAAAACAGCTCACAGAAAAAGTAGACGAAGTAGAGCGTCAGCGAGTAGCCGTTGATGCAAAAGGAGCAGAGGTAGAAACCCTTAAAACAGAACTGACTGATGCCTCTGCTAAGCATAGGGAAGCACTAGAAAGTGTGGCAAAGCTCAGCCAAGAAGATGCAAAAGATCAGCTAAAAACAGAGATAGAATCAGAATTTTCTGACTACTTCGCAGGCCAGATAAAGCTAAAAGAAGAAGGCATGGAAGAAGTCCTAGAAGAAAAAGCGAAGAACATCATGGCAGAAGCGATGCAGCGCTACGCTGCTGAAGTTGCTTCCGAGTCTACTTCTACTATTGTTCAGCTTCCTTCCGATGACATTAAAGGAAAGATCATTGGTAAAGAAGGACGAAACATCTCTGCATTCGAAGCTGCCACTGGAGTCGATATCATTATCGATGATACTCCAGGTGCCATCATCATCTCTGGATATGATCTTGCCCGTCGTTACGTCGCTAAGCTTTCTATGGAAAAGCTGATTAAAGATGGACGTATTCAGCCTGCTCGTATCGAAGAAGTTGTAGAAAAGATGAAAAAAGAAGTCGGAAAGATGATGCTAGAGTTCGGTAAGCGTGCAACAGAAGAACTCGGAATTACAGGATTTCCACCAGAGCTTCTTAAGATTATTGGACGGCTACGTTTCCGCACCAGTTACGGACAAAACATCCTTAAGCACAGTGTGGAAATGGCGAATATCGGACGAGTCATGGCAGAAGAAATCGGTGCAGATCCACAGATCGTTGTAGCCGGTTGTCTACTCCATGATGTTGGTAAAGCACTCGACCACGAGGTGTCTGGAACACACGTAGAAATTGGTGTGGAGATCTGTAAGAAGTTTAAGGTCTCTGACGAAATAACACACTGTGTTGCAGCTCACCACGAAGACATCCCTATCGAGTCTGCAGAAGCCTTTGTGGTTGCTGCTGCCGATGCTATCTCTGGCGCTCGCCCTGGTGCTCGCCGAGAATCAATCGAAGCATATATAAAGAGACTTAAAGAGCTTGAGGAAACTGCTAAGAGCTTTGATGGTGTGCACAGAGCATTCGCTATCTCAGCTGGTCGTGAAATTCGTGTCTATGTAGATACCGATAAAATAAACGACCTCGAGCAAGAAAAGCTTGCTAAGGGCATCGCAGAGAAGATCGAAAATGAACTCACCTACCCTGGAGTTATTAAGGTGAACGTTATTCGCGAGCGACGCGTCGTGCATCAAGCGACTTAAGGTAGCCAAAACACCGTAGCTATAGAAATTGTGGACAAAAAGTGCTATAATAATGAGAAATCCAAATTCATACCCACAATCCTATGTCAGACAATCTCCAGAAGCTCGGTGCTCTAGCATTTGCACTCGTTGCAATTACGGCTAGTGTTACTGCTATTTCTAACACTCTCTCTCCTGAGAGTCGCATTCTTATTCCGATACTCGGAAATGAGTCTGTGCTCAGTGGACAAGTTTCCACTTCGAGTATTCCGATTAATGACTACACTGCTTCTCAAACGGCAGCTTCGGTTATTATTAAGGCAGACGAACACAACTTCGTTACCTGTAACAATGGAGGATCTGTAGGTACAAGGATACATGACTTTGGGCGTGTTCCTACATGGGCATATGAATTTACAGGAAACGAACCTCCGTTTACTGGAGACTTCTGGGTCTCACCTGGAGAACTCGCAAGCAATCCGCAGTACAATTCGATTAATACCTTAAACACGTTTAAAGAAGGTAAGAGGTATTACATTATGAGTGCAAAGGATTTGCGATATCAGTGTGGTGAAGGCCTTAAGCTTAGCGAGTATTGTGGAGATAGTATTTGTCAAAATAGTGAAGACACCAATTCATGTAACGAGGACTGTAACCAATGTGGAGATGGTGTCGTAGGAGGGCTAGAAGCATGTGATGACGGAAATAGTCTTGACCAAGATGGGTGTAATGCCTATTGCCAAGCAGAACCAGGGTATGGATGTACGGGAAATCCAAGTGATTGTAACTTGCTGATTCCTACTCTTCCTGGACAGGGAGGTAGCAGTAGCCCCGGTAGCTCATCAAGCACATCAACCTCTCAAGCACAAACCTGTACATACAGTCCTATTGGCTCAAAAGATGACGTCTTTGTGAAAGGAACAGCTACCTTCAATGGTCAATCTTCAACAGACTTTTGTGTATCTGACACTGTCCTCGCAGAATACAGTTGTTCATTTGGATTTATGGAAGGACTAACGCACAATTGTGAATTTGGATGTGCGGATGGTGCATGTAATCGTCCTCCAGATGATATTGCATCTCTTCGTATAAGCATTGATGGACCACAATCTACTACCTACCTCCCAGGTACACAAAATGCAGTACTTGGAAAAGTAAACTTTGAAAAAGGAGGAAGCCCTATGAACATTGAGAATCTCTTTATTCTCGTTCAGGGTACTACCGAAGATTTCAATGCACTAAACGGCAGACGTTCTAGTTCTACAGATGAAATACATGAAATTCTTGAGGGTGTAGAACTTTATAATATGACTACAGGAGAATCGAAAGCAGGTTCGCGCCTTACTGGATCCCAATCAATGGGACACAAGACAACAGGTTCAGACAAAGGAACATACCAAATCTACCGATTTGATAACATTGTCGTGAACCAAAACAGTGAAGACTGGGAATTTAGAACAGACTTCCAAGAAAATATTACTAATGGGGATAAGTTCCGCATTAATATTTGCGGTGAACCTACACATGTTGCTGAAGGCAATAACGTAATACGAAGTTTTACCAAGTGTGATTTTGGTGGACTCATTGATCCTGTAACAACGTATCAATTGCGTGTAATAGATGACACAACAGGTAATCTGATTTCAACTATTTTCCCGCGAGGAAACATAGCCAGCAACTTCCATACCGTTTTTGACGGAAGTGGTGGCAATCCTGGTCCTGGTCCTGGGCCTTCTGGATCACCAGGAAACCCTGGTCCTGGTCCTGAGACTCACACAGAATGTCGCGATTCCCAATGTGTGGTCGTAAGTGGACTGGGTAATGATCAATGTTCAAGTTCTAGTGACTGTAGTGATCTTGTTCCAAAGGCATTCATTACACAAAAGGCAACTGGAACCTCTAATACTGCGACAGAAAATCAAAAAGATATTTCCCTTCTTCGGTTTGAGGCATTTGCAAGCTCAGAAGATCTTCTTATTGCAAAAGCAGAGTTCGAAGAACAGCAAGGTGATCTACGTGATCTTCAAAACTACGCGCTATGGGTAGACACTGATGGAAACAACCTTGTTGATACTATTCTCGAAGATGGTGTGACCTTCCAAGGTGGTAGAATTTCCTTTGGCAATCTTGCTGGAGGCGGATACGTACTCCCTGCCAATCAGGCAATTGCCTTTGAGGTACATGGAGATGTTTCTTCTAGCTTGTCAGAAGACAAGATTCAATTACGATTCGAGATAGGACTTGATGACTACCTTCACCTAGAAGCACTTGATGATGGTGAGAATCTCAATGGAATAAAAACAGATGATGGTGCCTGTAGAGGTGGTGTTTCAGGAGGTTGTGATATTACGGTTAGCACTGTCGACAGCATCGTCTGGAATTTCTCTAGCCAAGGAAGTCTCTTTGTAACGAAAGACAACACTCCACTGCGCCAACGTCAATTGCTCGGAGGTGAATTGGGTGCAGAAGTTCTTCGTCTAGAGTTCCACGCAGAAGATGAAGACATCGATGTTACCGATATTCGCTTTATGAATTCTGTAGTGGTCAATTCTCTCGATCGTCTAGAACTTTACATCGACGGTGGTGTAAAGATTGGAGAAGCGACAAGAGGAGGATGTGCTGGCGCAGGAGGCAACAATGTATTCTGTGCAAATATGGAAAGTCAGCAGTTTGTTATTCCTAAGGGTGACGATGTAGATCTTCTTGTTCGTCCACTGATAAAAAGAGATACCCACGGTGGACGCAGTAATGAAACAATTCAGCTATCACTCTTTAGTCCAAGTAGTAATGCCCCTGCTATAGAAGCACGTGGAGCAAGCTCTTCTAATGACCTATCACAAAATAATGGTGATTCTACTGCCAATGGAGAAATATTTATTGGAACTGAATTCCCAGGGCAAAATGGTGATTTTCCAAAAGGAGAAATGAATAGTACTGTTCTTGCGAAATTCTCTTCAGTTGAAGGGGTCAAGATACCGGATGCAAATGATGGCACCCCTCCAGCGGTACCAATTGGTGATGATGCGGAAATAGGTGCATTTACCTTTACTGCTGCATCACACAATAACTCTGAAAATGGAGATAACGATGCAATTCTTAATGGAATTATCTTTAATGTTAATGCTACAAATGTCCCTATGAAAGCCCAAACCTTTAGACTCTATAATAAATCTGACGGTTCATTTACGAGCTGTAAGGGCCTCTATCCTGCTGGGCAAGAAGTTGATGGTACAAATATTAGTGGTAACTTCTTTGTTCAATGTATTGATCTTAGTACATCTACCCTTAACACTGAGATTGATGATGGTAACAGTGAAACATTCACACTGAATGTAGATATTACTCAAAGCATTGCAACTACATCTAAACTACTACAAGTTTCTCTTCAAGACTTTGACCAAGCGGGTGCAACCCTTTACAGAACATTTGGATTCAATACATCTCATATTCAATGGTATGATAAGGATCAGTCTTCTACAGAACAATTCAACTGGATCGAGTATCCAGAGACATCAGTTAAATCTACCTCGTACCGCTCGTAAATTATGACTAAAACAATTCTTTCTCTCAGCGTACTTCTTACAAGCTTTACAGCAGGAACTGCTCACGCGTACCTCTCTCCGGGAGAGGTGTTTCCTGAGCTGAAGAGCTTGAAACAAGAGCACGTGCAGGAAGCCCCTGTACAAGAAGCTCAGGTGCAAGAAGCCCCTGTACAGGCACTCCCTGTACTGCTTGAGCCTGCAGAAATGCATCGTGCTCCATCTTCACTAGGCTTAGACCTAGCGCTCTTAGGTGGAGGATTTATCGTTGCACTGGGTGTATTCGCACTCATCGCACATAAGCGAAATAGGAAGATTGTAGATCAAATATAGGTATTTGCCTGATTTAGGTAAAAGTGTTATAATATATATAAAGACTAACACTAAACCTGATGCTTAAAACTCTACAAAAACTCAGCACTCTTGCCTTTGCGCTTTGCGCAATAGGCTTTAGTGGTTCTGCACATGCGTACCTATCCCCTGCCGATGTCTTTACAGATCTTGAGGTACCTGGGACCGAAAACACCGACACGGAAGTTGCGCCTGCTCAACAGGATATAAGTGGGGGTCAATCAGCAAAAATTGGTGAACCAGAACCTGAGGCTCCACCTCCTGTAAAAGCATCTCCAGTATTTTTTCGTTCTGGAGAAAAGATTGAACGAAGCACTCTTCCGGAAGTAGATACAAAATCTAATGACAGTCCTTTTGAAGAAGTTCCTGAAGTACTCATTCCAACACTCCCATCAAATAATAATATTGATAAGGAATCGGAAGCATTACTCGAAGAGCTACAAAAAGAGGAAGAAGCACTAGAAGAAGGAACAGCTGAGCCTACTCAGGAAGAACAAGCAGAAGAAGAAGTTCAGCGGCCTGCGGCACCTAAAAAGAAATCTGTTGCCATGGCACTTCTTGACCGTATGAAATTTCTCGGTGGAGGTGTAATTTTAGCGGGAATTGCATTCGCATTCTTCTTTAAGAAAAAGAAGAAATCAGGTCCTGCAGCGGCAGCTACAGAAAGTGCAAACCCACCAATCCCTGCACCAGAAAAAACGCAGCAAGTAGAAGAATCTTCTGAGCGTCTCGAACACGCACTAGAAGCTATGGGAGAAACCAAAGAGGCTCCTCAAGCGCAAGAACCTACAGATGATGACGCACCTTTAGGTTTTAGCGAGACACCACTTCCTGGGCAGGAAGAAAAATCACAGTAGCACTCATACGCACTAACGATCTATACTGAGGGTATGTCCTTCAAAATGCTCATAGCAGCCTTAGCACTTTTTCCGATGTGTGCATCTGCGCATATTCCTTTGAATATGGGGACAGAAGAACCAGACCCAAACATGCCTGCAATTCCACAGGAATACTCAGCGCCTCCAATGGCAGATATCGAAACGCAGCAGATGGCTTTGGATATAGAAAATGCAGACTGTGAAAAACTCAATGCTATGGATCACGATGTAAAGCATGCATTTTTGATTACGCATATCTTTTTACAAAGACCTGGCGCACTCAGCAAAATTGTAGGTCCAGATTGCACTTTTCTTGGTGAGGTAGAAGAAATTGCTGCCATTACTGATGACGCTCTTACGCTCAGTGCCAAGCGCGAACTTTTGTATTATCTCCCAGAGATGAACGCGTTAATTGTTTCCAATAAAGAAGAAGACACTATTGCGTATGGACTTATTTTGGATGAAGAAATCCCACCACTTGAGTATTTCTTAAGCCACAGAAACGAAGCAGAACGCAACGCTGCAATCGCAAGATCATATTCTATTCTTGTTGAAGACATAACACTTCCAACATTTGATCCGAACGATGCTCCAGTGCTTCGAGAAGAATCTAACACCGCATCTTCTGCTAAGCCGCGCGCGCAAGCAGTGCGGTCCCGTTCCCGGGAAGACACGACAAGCTCTTCTGCAGCACCCTTTGTCCCAACTGGTACAGACACACCACCCGGATTTACTCCACCAGAAATAGAGGACTCTGTAATACCACCTTCTGATCCAATCGCAAAAGAACAAGATGACTTCGCAGGAATAGGCGACATCGTCTACGTCGATACCCCATCAGACGCTCTTCCAGATATTGAACCTCTTGGTCCAGTTCCAGAACCCGAGGAGTCATCACAAGGAATTGGATACTGGATCTTTATGATCTTCTTGGCTCTCATACTTATTGCCACTGGTGTCGTCGTCATTCGCAGCCAAGCCTCAGCAAAAAAAGGAATGATGGATGAGTAGTTACTCGGCAAGCACAAGCCGTTTGCCTGAAGCCTTAATAAGATTATCTTTTTTGAGTGCTTCGATAATTCCCTCTAGCCAAGTGGTGTGTTCACTCTTGTCCCAGTCGATACAGATATTCTTTCCGATTTGATTCACACTCAATCCTGCATCTTCATCTCGGAGCTCTTCGATCACCTTTCCACGAAAAATACGATTTGGGATATATTTGGCCCCGACCATACGTCCAGGTTCTTTTTTGCAAATACGTCTCTGGGGAGAAATCGTAGGTACTTTATAGGCAGCTTTCATTACTCCTGCCTGTGTCAGCGGGCAAATATCCCACTTTGGACTGCGCTTGGTGCACACCAATGAGCCATAGTCCATGAGGGCTGCGTGCCAATTCTTCGTGTCACCTCCTTTAAGAGCTTCTTGTAAAGCTGCATCTGCAACCTGTAGTAATTCTTTATCACTCATTTTCCATGTACCGTCTGCATTTTCAGGCCCAATAAACACTCTGTGTAAGATTCTTCGGATATTTGTATCAATACAGGGTGTCGGGAGATTGAAGGCAAAATTTCTGATGGCGCTAGCTGTGTAATGTCCTATACCTGGGAGCGCCTGTATTTCGGCCATTTCTAGCGGAAAACTGTTGTAATTTTTTACAACAGATTTGGCA
The DNA here is from genome assembly GCA_018652955.1 of Candidatus Peribacter sp. GTDB lineage: Bacteria > Patescibacteriota > Gracilibacteria > Peribacterales > Peribacteraceae > UBA2170. Next base: position 19,210 of record JABIBA010000011.1, read on the forward strand.
CTATCACGCAGTCTGATCACACGATTGTTGTAACCCATTCCTCTCCATGCGAGAATAACATCCTTGTTTGATGCGCAGGCAAGATCTTGAATTGATGGGAAGCTAGAGAGGAAATTCTTGTACACAATTTTTACTCTCTCTACCTGTGTCTGCTGCAACATAATCTCTGAGACCATTATCTGATATGCCCGCTGAGTATCCTCCTCTATAAGGAGGTCTCTCCAAGGGAGTTCCCTCTTGTGGCGGCTGTACCACTGCCAGATTTGCTCTGTGAAGATCTGTGTGCGTTCTTGGCGATTCATATCCTCTCTATGATAAAGATAGGTAAACCTATTGCCTAGCAGGTTTCCTAAGGCAAGATGTCGCTATGTCATATCAAGAATTTGAAGAAAATGAAGATGGAGTCGACCATGAAATATCTATAGATGGCCAAGGTGATACGTGGATACGATTTCGTATAGAAATTGAAGGTGTGTTAGATGGGGTTGTAGTAATAGATGGTACAGACTACGTAGATCTTTGTGCTGCCCAGAAAACATTAAAGATTGGAAGTATTCTCGATATATTTAGCACACTATATGCAGAGGCTATATTGCGTAATAATCAAGAAGAAGAGTCCTCAACAGATGTTTCTGAGCCATGGGCAGCTGAATTTGCTTGGGAACCCCCTGATGAATATGGGGAATATGAAGATTAAAGTATCAATACGAGTAAATATCTTGACTCTTTTGGTGTCTCTCACTAGACTTTTGCGGCTAGTTGAGGGTAACCTCCTATCGATTTGACCATTTTTCCAAAACTTAAACATGGCTGACCAGAAATTTGACCGTAATAAGACTCACGTAAACGTGGGAACCATCGGACACGTAGACCACGGTAAGACAACTCTTACTGCTGCTCTCTCTATGAACTTCTCACCTGACAGTGAGAAAAAGGACTTCTCTGCTATCGATAACGCTCCAGAAGAGCGCGAGCGAGGAATCACAATCGCTACTTCACACGTGGAGTACGAGTCTGAAAAGCGTCACTACGCGCACGTTGACTGTCCTGGTCACGCCGACTACGTAAAGAACATGATTACAGGTGCTGCCCAAATGGACGGCGCTATCCTCGTTGTATCTGCTGCAGATGGACCGATGCCACAGACACGTGAGCACATCCTTCTTGCACGTCAGGTAAACGTTCCGTACATCGTTGTCTTCCTGAACAAGGTAGATATGGTGACAGATCCAGAGCTTCTTGAGCTCGTGGAAGTAGAGGTACGCGAACTTCTCTCAAAATACGAATTCCCTGGAGACACTACTCCAATCATCATGGGTTCTGCTCTTAAGGCTACAGAAGGAGATGCAGAGCAAATCGAGAAGCTTAAGGAGCTTCTTGCAGCTCTTGATACTCACATCCCAGATCCTAAGCGTGAGATCGAGAAGCCATTCCTAATGCCTGTAGAGGACGTGTTCTCTATTAAGGGTCGTGGAACTGTTGCTACTGGTCGTATCGATCAGGGTAAAGTAAACGTTAACGATGAAGTAGAGCTTGTTGGTATCGGTGAGACTCGAAAAGTTATTGTTACTGGAGTAGAAATGTTCCACAAACTTCTCGATGAAGGTCTTGCAGGTGACAACGTTGGACTTCTCCTTCGTGGTATTGAGCGTGAAGAAATTCAGCGTGGTCAGGTTTTGGCTAAGGCTGGATCTATTACTCCTCACACAGAATTCGACGCTGAGGTCTACATCCTTACTAAGGATGAAGGAGGACGCCACACACCATTCTTTAAGGGATACAAACCTCAGTTCTACATCCGTACTACAGATGTAACTGGTACTGTTGAACTTCCAGAGAACGTAGAAATGGTAATGCCTGGAGATAACGTTAAGTTTAAAGTAACTCTTGGAGATGCTATTGCTCTCGAAGAAGGAACTCGCTTCGCTATCCGCGAAGGTGGACGCACTGTTGGTGCTGGAGTTGTTACGAAGATCAACAAATAAGCATTTAGGGGACGGCAACGTCCCCAACTTTTATTCCGCTCTTTCATCCCTACCGCTATGACCCCTCCAAAGAAAGAATCATCTGCTAAGAAGAAGTCTTCAAAAAAAGACTCAAAGGATGATGCTATAGCGGAATCTGCTGTCTCTGGCAGCACAAAGAAAACTAAAAAGGACGACCAAAAAGTTCAGTCTATCCGCATTCGATTGAGTGCTTTTGACCATATGGTCTTAGATGAGGCTGCAGCAAAGATTCTCGAGACTGCAGAGCGTAGTGGTGCTGTTGTTCACGGCCCTACTCCACTTCCTACAAAGATTAAGAAGTTCACTGTGCAGCGTTCTACCTTTAAGCACAAAGATGCACGTGACCAGTTTGAGATGCGAACACACCGAAGACTCATCGACCTTTCTGAAACTACTTTCAATACCATCGAAAGTCTACAAAGCCTGAGCCTCCCATCAGGTGTAGATATTGAGATTAAGATGGGATAACCCCACATGTTCTATGGCTAAACGACCTACACCAAAGAAACGGCGAGCAAAGAGTTCCGGAAGGGCTCAGCACAGCGAATACCAGCGAAAGCAGATTCGTAAGCTCAAGAACAAAGCCAACTCACCTTTCTCTGTAAAGGCTGAATCTAAGAACAAAAAGAGTAAGACCCTCAAGGGTATTACTAAAGTAAAGGCTTAACCACCCCCTCTCTTATGGCTAGAAAACGCCACTTATCGCGAATAGCAGTCATGCAGGTGTTATTTGAACGAGGTCGACACAAGGATATGGATATTATGGATGCCCTCGCAAAAAATATTGGTGAGCTTGGAGGAGCTGATGAAGAATTTTGTGCAGTGCTTCTTGAAGGAACGATTGCTATGGAAGATGAGCTACAAAAAGATATCGAAACATGTGCTCCAGAATGGGACTACGAAAAAATGGATCCTATTGCGAGGCCTGTTCTTATGATCGGCGCTTTCGAGCTTTTACATGCTGATGACGCCCCACCTGCTGTCGTGATGAACGAATGTATCGAAATTGCGAAAGAATACGGTACTGAAGAGACTGGAAAATTCGTAAACGGCGTACTGAATGCCATGGCTAAGAACACAGACTCTTAAGAGGTCTAGCCCAAACGCAAACCCTCATCTACACTACGCGTAATGACAGCTCTTAGTTTCGTTAATCTCGAAAAGACCATAGGCATTATGTTTAAGAATAAAGACCTGCTTGCGCAGTCTCTCACACACAGAAGTGCTGTAAGAGAAACAAGGTCTCTCGGACATAACGAGCGACTAGAGTTTTTAGGAGATGCCGTATTAGAACTTGTGACTACTGACTACCTGTTTCATATAGGACAGAAGACAGAAGGAGAAATGACGAACCTTCGCTCTGCTCTCGTTAATCGCGAAAACCTCTCCTCTGTTGCAAAAGAAATATCGCTAGGAGAATATCTTTATTTGAGCAAAGGAGAAGACCGCAGTGGAGGACGAGACAAAGACTCCACATTATCCAATGCACTAGAAGCACTTATCGGAGCATTGTATCTTGACCAAGGTTTCGAAGCTGCCTCACAGTTTTGTAATGAGTTTATTCTCACACGACTTCAAGCATTGCAAGCAGCTGGAAAACACGTCGATGAAAAAAGCTCATTCCAAGAAAAGGCTCAAGAAACAGAAGGGCTCACTCCGCACTATGAAGTCCTAGAGCAAGAAGGACCAGACCACGAAAAAACATTTACCTGTGGAGTCTTCATTGGCGAAGAGAAGATCGCCGAAGGTACAGGCAACAGTAAGCAAAAGGCAGAGACTGCAGCTGCGGCTGCAGGGCTTAAAGCAAAGGGATGGAATTAGCGCCTATTTCCATACAACACCAACATGAACCTGAGTACGTAGAGGAACAAGTTGAAGATATCTAAGTAAAGACTGAGCGCGAGCATAAAGGGGTTCGCCCCCATCTTTCCGAGCTTTGCGATGCGCTGTACATCGTAGGCCGTAAAGATTGCGAAGAAGACGACTCCAAATCCTGAGATCGCGAGTTCCATACCTGTAGTTCTGAGAGCTGGAACAAAGAGCTGCAAGAGCGAGAGGCCAATAAGGCCAATAAGACCGAAGATCATAGCTTTTCCAAGGCCGCCAAGATCCCAACTCGTAGTCCTAGCAAACACCGCACTTGCCCCTGCCATAAAGACCGTAGAGCTAAATGCATTCATAAGAATAGTTCCTCCATTGGCGTATCCTGCAAGTACCGAAAGAATGTACGGCGTGATAGTAAATCCGGAGAGCAGAGGGAAAAGCCCGAATAATACGTAGTTAAGAGGGCTTTTATCCATCCAAAATCTCGCACTGAATATCAGCCCGAGTTCTGCAATTAGAAAGAAAAAGTGGATACCTGTATTCATAAGCACAGCTGAGAACTGTAGTCCTATAAGGATTCCCACACATGTCAAGGCGAGGGCGAGGGCGAATAACCCATAAATTTGGGCTTCTGTGCTCTTATTAAGAGTAATTGGATGACTTGGGGCTGTTGTATTTTGCATAGGTCGGTATTGTAGCTGGTTATAGCTAGAAACTGCAAATTCTGCTATAATAGAGCGATATGTACAGATATTTAGCTGTCATTGCCGGAGTCGTTGCTGCAGTAACTGTAGAACCTGCTTTGGCGCAAAATATTAACCCATGCCCTCTTGGAAACCTTAAATGTCCTGGGGATAACACGGATCAGTTTATCGCTGGTATTCTTATTTCAGGGTCGAAGTTTGCTTTTGCAGGAATCTTATTTGCCATGCTTATTTACTATGGCTTTAAACTTATTATGGGAGCAGATAACGACAGTACAATTAGTGAAGTCTACAATGCCTATGCCTATGCAATGATTGGTACCATCCTCGCTGGAGGAGCATTCTTCTTTGCCAATACATTCGCTGTTACTGGAATAGTGGTAAACCAAGCACCAACAAATACAATCCTATTTGGAGTAATCACCGCCCTTCGTGTACTCCTATTTAGTGCTCTTCTCTTTAACATGTTCTACCAAGGATACCGTCTAATATCCTCACAGGATGAATCCCAAGTAGAAAAAGCAAAGAAGCAATTTATCTATGGAATGGTAGGAGCCGTTATTGTCATACTTGCCGATAGGCTCGTCTTTGCATTCTCAGGTGTTAACATTGGTATTGCCAGCACAGAAGCTGTTGGACTTGCAAACTTCGTTGGAACAATCGTCGGTGCATTTGGAGTGATTGCACTCTTTGTAGCGGGGCTTTGGTTGGTATTCGCTGTAGATGAACAGAACGCAGAAAAGGCTAAGAAGATTATTATCACTACGTTTATTGTACTTGCTGTGTGCATGATGGCTCTTGCACTCGTAAAACTTACATTCCGTGCTCCATTCTAATGACATGTGCACTACTGCTTGCCGGCCTACTTCTCAACGCTCCTAAAGCGTATGCACTTATTAGTGCGGGTCGTGAAGGTGCTACATATGTAGCTGGAGATTTGGGAGGTGTAGTTACTGGAGGGTTTGGAGATATTGCAGCATTCATTGCATATAACACTCTCCCCTTTGTAAATGGAGTAGCAATCCTCGTTATTATGATTGCCGGTCTTCTTGCAGTAGTTGCTCAAGATGAAAACCGTATTGCTAATGCTCGTAAAGTAATTGGAATGTCTCTAATCGGTATCGTAATGATCAATATTGCAAACAGAATTCGCATTGGATATATGACTGCATTTAACTTCGATGGAGGTGCAAATCCTGTTGGAGGAGCTCAGATTATTGGAAGAGAAGTTCAGGGATTTATTCAGTTTGCAGAAACACCTGCTGCAGTTATCGCAATATTGACTATTTTCTCTTACGGACTAAAAGCCCTTATCGATTACGGTGGTGAACAAGGACAACAGGCATTCCGTAAGGCCGTAATGTCTGTACTCATGGGTATTTTGATTCTTACTATCAAGTTTATTCTTACAGGAGCTATTCTCTCTGGAAATCCTGAGGGAATTATTAACCCTGCTGTTGGAGTGATATTTACTATTGTATTCTTCGTGGCACTTATTGCCGTAGTGGTCATAGCTATTGCCGGTATCTATCTTATTATTAATCTTGGAGATGAAAGCAGAGCAGAAAAAGCAAAAAAGATTATTATCAGTGTTCTTATTGGTTTGATATTTATGCTGGTAATCTCAGGTCTTCTGTCTATTTTGATCGACGGTATCTTCTAAATCGCTGCTTTAATAGCTGCTACGTCATGCGTTCTAATGTACTGCGCTCCGTTTTTTGCACAGTCTGATGATGCCTTGATGGTAGCTGGTAATCTTTCCGACGCTGGAAGCTTATTTGGCCCTGCAAGAAATGACTTTCGTGAAGGACTGATAAACACCGGAGCGATCTGCGTAAATTCTGACAAGTGGTCGATAATAGCAAAAGAATACTCAGGGATTGCTGATACAAAATGACCCAAGCCTGGGTCGATGATAATACGAGATTGATCTATACCTGACGCAATTGCCTGTGCCATACGCCCCTCTAAGAATGTACTGATCGTCATAATGACATCATCATATTTTTGATCACTGACCGTAGTACGTGCTGTCGCATCCTTAGAGTACATCAATACATAGTCGACACCTGACTGTGCAATGCTAGAAAACATCTCTGGGTCCCCTCTGCCAGCTGTAATATCATTTACCATGACTACACCCGCATCTATTGCTTTGCGCGCTACAGCGGACTTGTAAGTATCTATAGAGAGTTTTTGATCGGGGTATGCAGACTTAATCGCCTTAATAATATCGATCGTTCGTGTGATCTCTTCTTGCTCTGATACATCACTAGATCCAGGCCCCGTCGATTCTCCACCGATCTCGATGATATCTGCACCTTCCTCTATCATCTGAATAGCTCGATCAACAGCAGATTCGATTTGATCATAGTTACCGCCATCAAAATAAGAATCGGGAGTGGTGTTGAGTACGCCGACAATGAATACAGGAGACATGAACCTAGTATACATGAACAAAAAATGTATACAGTAATTCCATTCATCTTAGAGATGCACTTCGCACAAAAAATCAGTAAGCTTCCTTCAATGCCACAACTCGACCAACACATCTTTCGGGCCTATGACATTCGCGGAGTTGCTGACTCTCAGATAACTGAAGAGGCGTGTCTGTGGATTGGAAAGGCCTTTGGTTCTACTGTGCGAGATCTCTATGGGATTGATAGCCCTACAATTGCTGTTGGGCGTGACGCGAGAACCCACGGACCAAAATTCGAGCAAGCAGTAATTGATGGATTAGTATCTGCTGGATGCTCTGTTTTAAAAATTGGCCAAACACCAAGTCCCATCAGCTACTTTACTGTATGCAATAAGAAGATAGATGGGAGTGTGCAGATTACAGCGAGCCATAATCCTAAAGAAGACAACGGTCTTAAGTTACAAATACGCAATGCCGAGGCCTACAGTGGAGACAATTTACAGAAGTTGTACAAAAAAATAGAACAGGAAGATGTGCTAACTGGAGAGGGATCTGTCGAAGAGACTGATGCAATTACCCCCTACCTTGATCATCTTTCTCAGATGTTTGCTGGAGCAGGTGATGGCATGAATATCGTCATAGATTCCGGTAACGGGGTTGCCGGTCCTGTGTACCAAGAAGCACTCACAAAAGTTGGTGCGAATGTAACAGGACTCTTTATAGAACCCGACGGTACATTTCCAAACCATGCAGCAGACCCAAGTAAATACGACACTCTAGTAGAGCTTCAAAAAACAGTACAAGACACAGGTGCAGATATGGGACTTGCATTTGATGGAGACGGAGACCGCGTTGGACTCGTCGATGAAAACGGAGTTATTCGTACAGCAGATGAGATCATGCTACTACTTGCAAAAGACCATCTTAGTCGTCACTCAGGAAAGTCTGTTGTGTTTACGGTGAGCAATTCTGGAGCATTAGAAACCGAGATCAGTAAGTGGGGAGGTGTGCCTGTTATGACTGTCGTTGGTCACAGCTTTGTGGAACACGCTATGGTAGAACATGACGCGTTACTTGGAGGAGAGCAGTCTGGACACTTCTTCTGTGGAGAAGACTACTTCGGATTTGACGATGCGCTTGTTGCCGCTCTGCGCATTATGAAAATCGTGAAAGAAAGCGGACTACCACTCTCTGTTCTCTGCGATGAATTTCCGAAAGTCTATCAAGCTCCAGAACATAGGCCTCACTGCCCTGACGATAAAAAAGCAGAGATCGTATCAGCTGTTACTGCGCACTTTGCAAAAGACTATTCTGTGAATGATGCAGATGGTGTTCGCATCGACTTTGGCGAAGGAGCATGGGCAGGTGTTCGCCAAAGCAATACTTCTCCTAAACTCTCTATTTGTATCGAGGCACGTAGCCCCGAAAGGCTTGAAGAAATTCAGAAGATCGTAATGGATCATCTGAAGACCTATCCAGATATCGCTCTATAGTAGATTTGACTTATATGTTTTATATTGCATTATAATGTTTTTGCTGTAAAATATATCCATGTTAGAAAATCCTAGAATACGAGAGTACTGCATTCAAAGGTGGGTACATGACTCCTGGCCTGATCCAGACGCTATGGGTGTTTTTGCAGATCTTCTTGAAGCAACAGGAGACTCTCGAGCAGAAATAGCTCGTGAAGTAGCACATATTTTACAAATGGATCCAGGTCCTAATCTTGAAACAGTTCGAAGTGAATATATTTCCCTAAAAAGAAATGAACATATTGAATCAACGTTAGTAAATGCTTACAACAATGTTGCAGAAAGAAATGGGTAATTTGGCATGACAGACTATGTACGCGATAGCTTGTATGTAGGCCTTCGTTTACAGAAAGACCATTCTGATGAAGTTCTTGAACATGTAGATACCACACAAAGAATTCGATCGCTATGCTGCTTTGGTAATGAGAATATCACTGTAGCAGGTGTTGAGAATATTGCAGGAATAGAAAAACTGAACAGGGTGGTATTTAGTCAAACCAATGCTGATGACGACTGGATGAAACCAGTTTCTCAAATGGATGAGATTAGATATATCAATGCCATTTCTACACGCATTTCAAGTAAGGGCTTGCGAGAACTTGTTGATATGCCAGAGCTAGAAAGTGTAGATTTAAACTGTACAAAAGTGTCCAAGAAAGATGCCGAGCGATTTAATGCTATGCGGAATGAAAGAGGCTTGGGAACCGTGTTTATCACTACTACTTAAATAAACTAGCTCTAGAATGCCAAATTTTGTACCTCAGGCCCTTTATACAAACGAAAATTCCTGTAAAATATAGAAGATGTGGCCATTTGATCATTATCGGAAGGAGACAAAAAGCAAGAAGCTTGTTAAGCGTCTTGTGACCGGTCTTATTATTGGTGGAGCTATTGGTTCTGTTGTTGGGAAAAAGCTCATCGACAAACACGAAGAGGAGATGGGAGATTCAGAAGAAAACTCAACAGATTAATCCTAGGTTACATACTATTCAACCGAGTTCGAGTGGCATGATTTTTTGTATTCATAGAGCCATATAATTGGTACATACATCTATCGCACCCCTCTGTGATTCTGTTTTTTCTGTATAGAGAGATACTGCATTCATACCATTTCTTCCCCCATTACATCATGCCAGCTGACGTACTAGAAATAGATCTAGAAGCACCAGAAACAGTAGCTGTTGCTCCAGTAAAAGCAGAGATCCCTGTAGAAACTGTAAATCGCATAAGTGCGATGCAAGATGAAGCTCTCGATCAGCTACAACTACAACGGTTTGAAGAATTTATGGATCCTCGCACTAATTCTAACAACGGTTAGTCATCTAATTCTCCTACAAGACTCCTCTCCATAAGGTCTCGAATACGTAGCGGGGTTTTGGCTTGTGTTAGGGCCCACATCAGTTTTACGAGCGCACATTCAAACGTCATATCCTTTCCAGAGATAATACCCAGCTGCTCAAGCGTGAGCTGCTTGCGGTATTTGTGCAGATCTACTTTTCCTCGCAATGCCTGCGATGTAATCACAATAGGAATCTTGCGCTCAGTAACTTGCTGGAGCCATGGGAATAAATCTGCAGATAACATTCCTGGGCCGTACGTTCTGAGGACTATCCCATGAGGGCCGGAAGAAAGTACTGCATCGAGGAATGACTGTGGCATACCTGGGTACACCGTAAGAAGATTCACATTTGCATCAAACTCAGGCTTGTAGTCGAGTGTCCTCTTTCTGCGAACTATCCGGTGATCTGCTGTGTGGATCTCTCTACTAAAATCGATAAGAGGGGCACAGTTTGGACTTTCGAACGTCTCCATAAACGACGCTTCTACTTTTTTGATACGCGACCCTCTAAAGACATGCGGACCCAGGCAGACACATACTTCTGCGATATCTAATTGGGCAGCTCTTATGGCAAAAACAATATTCATTCTTCCATCTCCTACTAAGTCATTAATCGGAAGCAAAGCACCTGTAAGCACGACAGGCTTGCTAAGGCCTTGCAGAGCAAAGCTTAGTGCTGATGCTGTGTAGCTCATGGTGTTTGTTCCGTGCACTACGACAAACCCGTCAAACTCATTGTAGTTTTCCTTTATGACATGTGCGATTTCTATCCAATGATCAGAAGTAATTTCAGAAGATCCTACATTTGCTACAGAGAAAAACTGTAGACTGACTTCTTTTTGGAGCTCTGGCAAAAAGCGATGCACTTCTGACAAAGACTCCAGAGGCTCGATGCGACCTGTTTTTTGGTTCACTTTCATTCCGATGGATCCTCCTACGTAGAGCAATGCTATTTTTGATCTCGCCATGTATAGATTCTACAGAAAAGATAAAAAATGCCTACCCAAAAATCGCTTTCTCCACCTCTTCTATCGACTCGTCGAGTTTCCCTTCTTTGTTGATAACTTGCACATCACAATCTGGTGCGTGATCTAATTCATTTTCCATGCTGGCGATACGTCGATTCAACTCTTCTTCGGCAATAGGAGCTCTATCCGTAATGTGAGCAATAAGCTGTGCCTTACTTTCTGGCAAGATAAAGATGGATTGTAGCTCGTAGCCTGAGTCTTCTTCGCGGAAAAACTTGTGCTTTCGAATGCTATCAAACCCCTGAACATCTACTTCTCGCACAACAACCTTACCCTCATCGATAGCAGGGATAATTTCTTCAACCAATGTTCCATACCTCTCCTTGCCGTGGACAACGGCGTACTCCAATACCTCGCCCTTTTCGATGAGATCATCGAAGCTCTCATCAGAGACAAAATGGTAGAGGTCATCACCCTCTCCCTCTCGTTTATCCCTAGTTGTAGCGCTTTTTGGGAAGTGCAGCTGGGGGTTCCTTTCCTTCAAAGCTTGGAGGATTACGCTCTTTCCTACGCCACTGGAGCCGATGATGAGTACTAATTTGCCTGCCATTTGCCCTTATGATAGCGCATTTTGGGGTTCCAAATAAGTCGTTTTTGTGATACAATATCTAGTTCGATCATTAAAAGAATTGTTAACCAAACTTAACGCAGGGAGAAATGAGAAGTGACGCCTTACAAGCATGGCTGATCTGGCTTTATCGCTCGAAAGGTCCATGTAGGTAGGGTCCCCTTCCCGGGACGATGTTCCGGGCTCCGGGTCTCGTATCTGGAGTTCTAGTCACTTCTCGTTCCTCTCTGTTAGTACGGTAAGACCACCGTACAAAAACAAACAAACATAAATAACAGGCATTCTGAAGAGCCTTAATCTTTAGAAAAAATACACAAACATAAAAAAGGACTTACGCACCGAATGCGTTGAGAGACAGGGAGAGCAGAGTGGTCTACTGCAACCTCTAGGGCATCACCCCAGTATTGGGCTGATGCCCTTATTTATTTTGTACTTTATTGAGTGCTTTCTCTTCTTCGTGTCCTGAATCGATAAATCCAAGAATCCAAAAGACTAGGAAGCCAGCCATGCAAATTCCAACAAGGTTTGCGAGAAAGAGTATGGAAGAGTTTTTCATAAGTATTGGCTGACGAAGTGCCAAGCCTACTCCTACAGCGCAAAGAGGTGGCAACAAGGAGACGGCAACGGCAACACCAGCAACAGAGCTTGAGAGGTTTTCTTTTACCCAAGCAAACGCAGCGGCAACTCCACTACAAAATGCGATAAAGATGTATACCCCCGTATTAATGCGATCAGGAATCCAGTTTACGACAAGGCCTGCTTCGGCAAGGATAGTTGTAAGAATTGCAGACGTACTAATGGTAATGACGATGGAGATCATCAGAATCTTCATCGATCGAATAAATCCTGCAGTGTTTCCAGAGACAAGAGAGAGTGAGATCGAAAGAAGTGGGATCAGCAGTGGTGCCAAGATCATTCCTCCAATAATAACAGCGACGTTATCCAGAAGAAGCCCAGGGGTTACTATAAGTGTCGCAAGTAACAGGAGCAGATAGTATCCACTGTGGAATGTCCCTTGAGAGATAAGTCTATCAATAGCATCGTGGCGCTCTTTGCGAGAGGCCTCGAGGAGAGATGGGTCTTTGTTAAAGAAGGAAAACATTGTTTCTAGTATACAGAGAGTTTGCTCTGGGACTAGTTTAAGATTTTATGAGTTTATGTGTCGGGATCTCAAACTGCTGTATCAACTTCTCGTTGTCACTATTTCGCCTCACGAAAACAATAACCGACTTGTCGACAAATACTGCGGCCCATTCAAAGTCTTGAATAGTAGATTTCAAAAAGTCCTGCGCCCAGGATGTACGGTCACCGTAATACAACACTATGGCATTAAACTGATGTTCATCGAGCTGTTGCTTCCATATCTTTCTGTCCTGCATCATGGGAATATAGGTTGTTCTCCAAAAGTCTGAAGGATGCGACTCCGGTCTGTTGTAGATAAATGGCTTATGCTCAGGAAAGAAGTGATAAATCATATATCCACCGATATCAAAGTTATTAAAGAATGGCCCTCCTATCTCGTGGTCTTTCATAAACTCAGCGGCGTCGTTTGCCTTCGGCTCAAGGCCTAATACAATCCATCGACTTTTTAGATGATTCACCTGTAACCCTGCAACAACAATAAAGACGGTAGTAGCAAGTATCGTGATCCACTTGCGAGATATTGGCCATTTAACTTGTGAAAGCGCGATGGCAAACACCGGAATTAACATAAATCCCATCACACTTATGTGCCTCACAGACAGCCATGCCATCATTATACTTAGTGCTGCAATCATAAGCTGAGGGCGATTATTCTTTAGTTGCTTTGTATACGCCAAAATTCCAGCGCTAAGCAGTGCAAGCACTGTAGAGATTTTGACAAATGTAAAAGTCCAATTGCTTACGCCGATGGTTCCTAAGAATTTGATCGATTGATTCTCGAATACAGCGTAGCCCGGATCACTTAAGATAGAGAGTGGATAGAGCGCACCAGAAATAAACGCTGGATTGATAACCGTGCAAACCACAGATACCACCGATACTTTTAGCAGGAGCATCCTCTGTGCTGACTTTCTAAGGAATGCATCAAACGTAAAGAGGAACAATAAACCGACTCCTAAAGGGAATGATGCGTGAACATTCACCCACCCAATAATGATAAGCGGAATCCACCACAGATGCTTTGATTGTTTATTCTCTAGTAGCCAATAGATCACTCCGAGTGAAAGATATCCTAAATACTCAGGTCGCACTTCGTGGCGATAGGCAACCAGAGGTAATACACAAAGTGTGACAAGCAGAGCGATACGGGTTGTTGATTTTTTCCGTGCAATATCAACAATAAACCCAAGGGATGCAAGTCCTAATACTATCTGAAATATGTGCAGACCTTTCCATCCTGCAATGCTTTTTATAATCCAAAACAATAGCCCTGCAGCCCAGTGGTGATTGATAATCGCAAAGTCTGGTACAGCAAGTGAGTAGAAGTTTGTACTAAGTAGGGCACTCCTCCATTCAGGATTCCCGAAGAAGATTTTTCCGTCTGCAAGATGTCTTCCGATGTCAGCAGAAATTATGGTTATAGGAAACGCAAGCCACGCTACGTATAAACACGTGCTCAAAACTATTCCTAGTACGGTAAGTTTTTTCAGTGACATTAAAAATAGTATGCCGAATATGCATTCTGTTACACAAGATGTTTTACGACTAGATCCAGCCTAGGAGTATCCCCGTACCGAGGAGCACGAGACCTGCTGATGCAATTTCTTCTTTATAAGGAATCTTCGCGATTCGCTCTGCACTCGTCACAACTAGCACTGCTTGTACTAAGGTCATCACAAAGATCCCTAATAGACCGAAGAGTACAAGGTGTGCATCAAGCAAGAAGAGTGGCAAGAATGCGATTACGTCATCGAGCACTGTTACAAACGACGCGACAAACCCCATACCAAGTAATTTCAAGAAGCGCTCAGTAGATATAGTGTTCAGCTTCATCAGCTGCTTTTCTGTTTGAGATCGAGGATTGTGCACAAAAACATCGAAATAGATGAGAGCTGCAAGAATAAAGATTACTCCAGTAACAACATACCGATATTCAGGCACACCATTAACAAACGAAGAAAAGAAGAATGCAATACCCGTCGCAGTCATTACAGCAAGTGTTGATCCTGTTACAAATGCTATTTTACCCATACGCGTCCTTGTCAGGGCTGCTACAACAGGTACCCTAGTAAGAACATCATCAATCCCTGTAATAAACTTGATGAAGACGCCGAGTAAGAATGCATGAAGGATTTCCATTTCTCTCTATTATAGCCTAGATACCATTCTACGTACAGGATCCAGAAAAAGCTGATTCATGTACTAGAACCAGACAAATAAGAATGCTACCATTTGCGGGCTTTTTGTGTCTGTAGATTAGCTTGGACACATTTCGCACTATTGCCTCATATTCTCCTCGTGCGCTCGTAGCTTAGCTCGGATAAAGCGTCTGGTTGCGGTCCAGGAGATCGCAGGTTCAAATCCTGCCGGGCGCACCATTAGTTCCTTAATACGTGGGGCTGTAGCTCAGTTGGCTAGAGCGCTTGCATGGCATGCAAGAGGTCCAGGGTTCAAATCCCTGTAGCTCCACCAATCAAAAAACTGTATAATAAACCCATGAAAGTCACATTCCTTCTCGGCTCCACCTCAGATCAGGGATTTGCGGACAAAATCGCAGATGTCCTCAAGGAGTTTGATATTCCATCAGAAACCGTTGTAGCGTCTGCTCATAAGGTTCCGGAGATGGTTGTAGAGGTAATGGATAAGCTGAATGCAGATCCTCAGCCACAGGTAGTTATTACCGTCGTTGGAATGAGTAACGGTCTTGCAGGAGTAGCGGCAGCGAGTCTTGTTCACCCTGTGATCAACTGTCCTCCATATGAGAATCTTGAAGAATACATGGTCGATATTCACTCGAATATCCGTTATCCATCCGAAGTACCATCAATGACTGTGCTCAGTCCAAAAAACGCAGCAATCGCTGCAGCAAAGATTTTAGGAGAATGTGATGAAAGTATTAAACAGAAAGTAAGCGAACGCATCAAAGCTGTGAAAGCAAAATACTAAATACTCTCTTGGTTCGGGTGGGTCCCGCCACCACGGAGGGGTGTTGCGGCCGGCGGAGGGGAATTGGTGGCGGTGGGTTTTTTTTGGTACTTTCTTTGGGCGGTAGCCAAAGAAAGTACGAACAGATACAATGATCATCCATGGAACTAACTCTCCCCGATCTACAGGAAAAACTAAAATCTTGGGATGGTTGTGCGCTCAGTAAAAATGCCAACCCTGTTCTTGGAGAAGGGAACCACAATGCAGATGTTCTGTTTATAGGAGAAGCACCAGGTAAGAAAGAAGATGAACTCGGTCGCCCGTTTGTTGGATCTGCTGGAAAGTTTTTAGATGAATTGATTGAATCGATGGGATGGAAACGTAGCGACGTCTACATCAGCAATGTCGTTAAATATCGCCCACCAGATAATCGTGACCCGACCCCAGAAGAAAAGGCAGAGTGTATGCCATGGCTCATGCTGGAGATTGCCATTATAAAACCGAAAGTCATTGTTCCACTTGGCAGACATAGCCTCGGACACTTCTTCGACAAACTTAGTATTTCCGATGCCCATGGTCACCCTCAACCTCTTACGGATGACGTAACGATCTTCCCGATTTATCACCCAGCTGCAGCAATGCACAATGGAGGATTACGCCAAGCGCTTCATGATGACTTTGCTCAGCTTAAAATATTCTTAGATTCCCAAGGCATAGCCCCGCCAACTGAATAAAAATTTTATACAATGAACACACTGATCTTCGGAATTTCTCTGGCTGCTCTTCTCTCAACAACATCACTCTTGATCGTACTCTTTCGTGTCAGCCCCCTTCTCGCTCCAGCTCAAGCAGTGTCTGCGTTTTTTCTCAGCATCTTTATGAGCACAGTAACTGTGGGAACGCTCCTCTTTATGGGGCTCTGGAAATATGTCCCTCATCACACATGGGATACAGGAAAACTCACGTCTATCTCGCTACGCCAAGGCATATTCTTTGGTAGTGCTACAAGCCTTCTCCTCCTCTTTCACCTCCTTGGACTTCTTACATGGTGGATTGGTGTCATGATTTACGGAGTGTTTGTATTGGTAGAATTAGCACTTGAGCACTAGACTATCTGCAATGAGCACATCTACTTCTTGGGAGGCTTTTGAAGAGCGCATTGCAGCTGCAGCTTCTTTAAGTGATATCGAAGCTATAGATCACGAACTCTTTGGTCGTAAAGCAGGAGCAATGACCGAAGCGCTCAAAGGGCTGAAGGACATACCTAATGAGGAGAAGAAAGCTGCTGCTCAGGAATTAAATATGTGGAAGAAGAAATTCGGAGAGATGCTCGATGAAAAAAAGTCTGAGCTTGGCGGAGGAAGCAGTGAAGGGATCGATGTCACATTGGAGCTCCCACAGAAGCAGCGTGGACATCATCATCTCATTCCTGAATTCATCAGGCAGATAGAAGAAGTATTTGGACGCATGGGTTTTGATACAGCGTACGGGCCAGAGATCGAAACCGAAGACCTCAACTTTAATAAGTTAAACATTCCCGACGATCACCCAGCACGCGATGGCCAAGATACGTTCTGGATTAAAGGTGTTAAAAATACCGTGCTACGCACACACACTTCACCTGTACAGATTCGGTACATGCAAGAGCACAAGCCGCCGTTTCGAATGATCTGCCCTGGAAAGGTCTACAGAAAAGATAGTGATGCAACGCACTCTCCAATGTTTCATCAGTTTGAAGGATTGATGATTGGCAAAGACATTACACTCGCAAACCTCAAAGCAGTACTCGTTACCTCACTACGAGAACTCATTGGCCGCGATGTAGAGTTTCGTTTTCGCACAGGCTACTTCCCGTTTGTCGAACCGGGTATGGAAATGGATATGATGTGGCAAGGAGACTTAGAAGACAGCCGCGAAGGTAAGTGGCTCGAGATGGGAGGATGTGGAATGGTGCATCCGAATGTATTGCGTAACGTCGATATCGACCCAGACGAGTGGCAAGGGTTTGCGTTTGGCTTTGGAGTAGAGAGGCCGCTTATGATAAAACACCAGATCCCAGACCTACGAAGTTTCTACGAAGGAGACTTGAGGTTTCTCAGGCAGTTTTAATTCGATTTTCACTATCAAGTATCTCAATTAATCTGCTTCTTGCTGAATCAGGATTGCTATTCAAATAATCTAAATAGGCACTGACTCCATCTATCCCTTTACCGAAGTCTCCAAAGTCTGCTTTTTCAACAAATTTAAGATCGAGATGATCAATCTCGAGAAATGATCTAAGCACATGTTTTTGTGCATCAATATCCATAATACTATTGTACTGGAATCGGCGGGCTTACCTGAATAGGCATAGTCGGAGGTGTGATTTCGATTGGTGTTTCCATTTATAATATATTATACAATAATTACTGTATTTTAGCAATTATCATATCTCCCCTATTTAGGCAGCCCACTCCTTCGGATTCTCAGCAAATGTGGCTATATTCTCGATCTCTTCAGCGCCTAGCCTTCCTTGCTCGAGTGCTACGTCCAGAAGAGTTCCAAATGTAGCGATAGGATGGAAGTTTACCGATGCACTCTGTGCTTTTTCGGTAGCAACGAGCATCTCGTATGTGAATATTGCTACTACATCAGCTGTATGGCTCTCTCCTTCCTCTCTTAGGGCTTCTACGGTAGAAATAGCACTTCCACCAGTAGATATGAGGTCTTCGACCACCACAACGTCCCATCCAGGCTTCAGATCACCCTCAATACGCTTTTTAGCTCCGTGTTCTTTGGCTTTAGCTCTAACGTACACAAATGGAAGATCCATTCGGTCTGCTACAAGTGCTGCCCACCCGATAGCGGCTGTAGCTGTTCCCGCGATGCAATCTGGCTCCACGTGGAGAGATTTGATCCTTGATACTAGCGCATCAACAACAATATTTCGTGCCTCTGGGTGTGAATAGATCATTCTGTTATCACAGTAGATTGGAGACTTGATTCCAGAAACCCAAGTAAAAGGAGGGTCTATCGAAAGCTTTACAGCTCCAATGTCGACCAGAAGTTCTGCGATGCGTTTTCCGTGTGGCATGATTTTAGTGATTAGTGATTAGTGAATAGCTTTCTTCCTCTGTAAGCTGGCTCAAGTTTGACATGACAATTACTGATGATCAACAAAATCGGCTGCGGGAATTGCAAAAAGTATTTCTAGAAGAAAATACAAAGCTCAATCTCTCTGCAATTCGCGAACCAGATGCCATTTGGATCGGAAACATTTCTGATTCTCTCGTCGCACTAGATCTAGAAATTTTTCAAGCTTCCGATCTCAAAGTATTAGATATTGGTACCGGTGGAGGGTTTCCTCTTCTCCCTCTAGCAGTCTGCAAACCAGAATGTAAGTTTTTTGGATTAGACTCAACGCAAAAGAAACTTGATTCCATCGGACGCATGACCATTGCACTGCACCTAAATAATGTTCGCCTTATTACAGGGCGATGCGAAGAAAAAGGAAGAGATGCGCAACATCGTGATAGTTACGACATCGTCACCGCTCGCGCAGTAGCACCGCTCAATGTCCTGCTGGAATACTGTGCACCATTTGTTAAACCTGGTGGCCATCTCATAGCCTGGAAAAGTATGAAGATGGATACCGAGATGGAAGAGTCGTTGCTTGCTCGTGCAGAACTCTCCTGTCACTTACAGCAGCAATACGAATACGAACTCCCTGATGACTGGGGAAAGAGACAGCTTCTCATCTTTGAAAAAACGAGCGCAACTCATAAGAAGTATCCACGAGAAACTGGAATACCAAAGAAAAATCCCCTCCTCTAATCTATGCCCAAGCGTTACACCCCCAACGACAAATGGTCTCGAAGAGCGGCCGAAGAAGGGTACCGTGCTCGGTCTGTCTATAAACTGATGGAGATTGATGACCGGTTCCGGCTTCTTAAACCGGGAATGAGCGTGCTCGACCTTGGCGCTGCCCCTGGTAGCTGGTCCCAATATGCTGCTGAGCAAGTAGGGCCCAAAGGAAAAGTGACTAGCGTAGATCTCTCAGAGATAGAACCAATAGAAGGAGTAACCACATTTGTGGCAGATATAACTGACAACGATGCCCTCGATAAGATCCTCCCAGAGATGGTCGGATTAGTTATTTCTGATCTTGCCCCAAAGACTAGTGGAATCCAGGACGTCGATCAGTGGAAATCTATAGAACTGTCTCAATCTGTACTCGAGACCGTACGCAAAAGACTTAAACCGGGAGGAAAATGTGTTATTAAAGTACTGCGAGGTGCTGACTTTGATGAATTCCTGAAAGAATGCAAAGAGGAATGGACCGAGGTAAAAACATTTCAAGCAAGAGCAAGCAGAGACCGCAGCAAAGAGATCTACGTGATCTTAACGAATTGATCGTGCTATACTAAGGCCCATGATAGAACTGAAGGAAGTATCAAAATCTTACGGAGCGGCGAACGTCCTTACGAATATTTCTCTTACAGTAGAACCTGGAGAGTTTGTCTGTATTACTGGTCCTTCTGGTGCTGGAAAATCTACTCTCCTCCATCTTCTTACGGGGGCTGAACAAGTAGATAGCGGAACGATTGAAATTGATGGTGTGGATCTTCGAATTGTTCCCCCACGTGCGTTGCAAATATTTAGACAAAGACTTGGAATAGTGTTTCAGGACTATAAGTTACTTAAAAATTTAACAGTCGCAGAAAACATCGCCTTTCCGTTGGAGGTATGCGGCATAGATGATGCACAAATAGAACGAACTGTACGAGCAGTTCTCGACCGTATGGAACTCGAAGCCCAAGCAAACACACTGCCGAATGTACTTTCTGGAGGACAGAAAGCACGCACTGCTATTGGAAGAGCTGTTGCACATGACCCACTCATTCTTCTTGCAGATGAGCCAACCGGAAACATCGACCCCGATCAATCTGCCATCATCATGCAGTTATTTAAAGAAATAAACGCAAGCGGAACCACCGTCATCATTGCTACACATGACACAGGCCTAGTCGATGCATTGCAAACACGCGTCGTGGAACTACGCGATGGGAATATAGCTCGCGATAGTAAAGGTGGCTACAGTGCAGCGAAAGCTCCTCTAAAAAAAGTTGTCTCTGCAGCTACAGATAAGAAAAAGGTGAAGATAACAGCCCTTCGCTCTTAAAGTTCGTCAGGTAATTCTTCGACGACCTCCGCAGCTACCTCTACAGGTACTTCTGGTTCCTTCTTTTTCTTTTTTACAGGGAACCACCGAACGAGTGCGGTAGACATTACAAGGAAGTAGATCAGTTCTGGAACTATGGATTGCCACATCATTTGTCCACGAGCAAGTACGATGACATCGATCAAGAAGATCATAAAATGCATCAGTAGAAGCATAATAATGATGCTCCAGTATTTTACGGGTCGAAAGAATGCGAGCAGTGCTCCAAGACCAAATACCGAGAGAAGTGCTCCGATAATCATCGTAAGAAACCGGTGTGTATTATCTATAGGGGGCAATGTGTACCAAATACCAATAATCTCCGGAGTCATAAAGAATAGGTACGCAGCGTAGAAATTCGCTGCAGCAACGACGGCAAGAAGTATTCGGATCATAAGAAAAGCATAGAGGATAGTGGATAGTGGATAAAGACCTCTTTATACTAAATGCATGACTACCTACAAAGACTCCGGCGTCGACATCGAAGGCGGAAACGCCGCTTCACGCATTGCCTACGAACATGCTAAAAAGACATTTTCTAGCAGGTCAGGGAAGATTGGAGAGCCTGTGAGTGACGATGGTGGCTTTGCAGGGCTTCTGGATATGGGTGATTTTTACCTTGTTCAGAATGACGATGGAACAGGATCCAAGATGGAGTTGGCCGTTGCTATGCAGAAATTTGATACGATTGGCGCCGATCTCGTAGCGATGGTGGCAGACGATGCTATTTGCACAGGAGCTGAGGTTATTTCTCTTAGTAACACCTTAGACGTTGCAGGAATAGATCAGCAGATGATAGATGCCTTACTCGGAGGACTCTCTACTACCTGCCAAGACCAGAAGATTGTCATGCCAGGTGGAGAGATTGCCGAAGTGCCAGGGGCAGTAAACTCCCCTGTTTGGAATGCAACATCAGTTGGAGTTGTCGCGAAAGACCGCGTCATTGATACCAGTGCTATTTCTGAAGGTGATGTGATCATCGCTCTGCAGTCTGGCGTTGCCCGTAGTAACGGATTTAGTTTGATCCGAAAAATTTTGAGCGATGCCCACGGTACAGACTGGCATGCTAATGAATGGAAAGACGGAATAAGCTGGGGAGAGATAATGCTAACGCCTAGTGTTATTTATCACGGTGCACTGCTTTCCCTTTTGGGACGACACGGAGAAGATCGAGCAGTAAACATCAAAGGTCTCGCGCACATTACTGGAGGAGGAATTGCAGAAAATCTAAAACGCACACTTAAAAAATCTGGTTGTGGTGCAAACTTGTCTGATTTGTTTGAGCCACACGATGCAATTAAAGATTTGATTGCGCTAGGAAATATAGAAACAGAAGAAGCCTACCGCACATGGAACATGGGAAATGGAATGCTGATGATCGTTTCTGAAAGTGACAAAGACGCCTCTCTTGCTGCACTGAAGTCAGCCGGAGTAGAAGCTAAAGTTGCAGGTAAAGTTACTGCAGATAGCGAAGTAGTCGTTGCTACTTTTGATGGCAAGTAGAACGCTATTGCAATACACACTTCTTTGGGGGTAGCATTCATCTATGCTTAACAGTTTACTTCGCAAGTTTCAAAGAAGTAACAAAGCGCCCAAATTAGAACTGACAGGATTAGAAATTAAGAAACAACAAGAAAGCAGGAGACGCTTTATGAAAAAGCTTTTTTTTCTCGGAGCAACTACCGTAGTAACGGGTATAGAAATGAGTCAGCCTGCAGAGTCTGAAGCTGAGCGCAACAAGCACCCGTCTCCAAAACTCGGAGCAGTGTTGGACATTTTAAAAGAAGAATTTCCAGATATTGTTATTACATATGAAGGCAACGAAGAAGTACAACACCCTGCGTATCCATCTATGATTCCACAGAGAAGAAAGTCTATCTCGGCAGCTCCAAAAGTAGAGAAAAAACGCGTTCAGCCAGATAATGTGATGCAAGTAGCCGAAAGGGTGTATCACTACGTGGCTGATCCTAAAGCATCTTCTACAAATGATGGAGGAGGGTTAGAAAGTCCAATATCGTATGCAGCTACCTATCGACGATCCAAAGAGGATTCGAAAAGTACTCCCCAAGAAGATTTGGATTGTAACGACCACGCGAACTGGGCCTGTGAACTTCTGGATGAACATCACGTTCCTGTCTACACCATAAGTACGTGGGCAAATAGTCCAGATAAAGGATTTAAACATTGGCATATTTTTACGGTGTGCAAAGTACACGATAGTAAATTTTTAATTATTGATAATTCAGCCAAGGCTACGGTGTGGGAAGGATGTCTTTCAGATTTCATTGCCCAATATGGAGGTGTAGAGGAAGGCGAAGATCCCAATGTACGTGTAGTCCCCTATGGCATGTCGAGGTACGTAAAACCGAAACACAATTGCCCGGTTTCGAAAATGCTCGTACAGCTTTCGCATACTATTAATGATGAAAGTGAAATGAAAAGCATTGGGGAAGAACCAGCATTCCTCGGTCCTATTGCTTGCAAGCAAGAGGCTACCCAATCCATAGCGCAAGCTTCTCAAGAGCTCTCTATGAAAATTTCTTCTTGGATGAAAAATCTTCAAGTAGCTGCTGGTCAATAAAAAGTTTGCATCAGAGAAACTCTGGGTTACACTGTGCTCGTGATTCAACTTATCGCAATTACCGCTTACTCTCGCTGCACCAAGATGGTGTCGGCAGGGCGGTAATGTAGAAAGTATTTAGTTAATTCTTCCGCCCTCTCGACTACAGAAGGTGTTTTTGTTCATTTACATTTTCGTTCCCAAGCTCAAACAGGGTGGCCTGTAGGCTCTTATTAAAAACAAAAGCCTGTAGTCCTCCCTGTTGGACCCCCAATTCTATTACTTTAGGAGTACTGAACATGTTACATGACCGTTACAGCTTTTGCAGCCCAGAACCAAGAAGAGACTATCCTACGCCCCCTATCGAACAGCGTCTTAAATGGTGGTTTGAAAAAGCATCAAAACACTCTGCGTTTATGCGAGATTCAAAACACCAAACGCACATGAACCTTCGAAAGGGTATTGCCGCAACACTTGGGCTTAAATCTGCCCGTGTCACCATTGAGCAGCGTGAAAACTCTGTCGTTCTACTGTCTACCGAGCGGGACAGCCCGTTGGCTGAACTCTCAACTACTTAAAAGACTACTACTCTACTTACTGCTTACGTCCAACACTGGGAACGGAATTCCAACGAGAAAGGCTTCACAGACGTGTGAGGCCTTTTTCTAATTGTATACATTTTTTATTCAGTCTACACCGCATTAACAAGCAGTTGCATCAACAAGAAAGCGATGAGCGGGATAGCACTACTAAGAACAGATACCACGTAACGCTTTTTCTTGAAATACCGAACCGCATAGTACATTGCAGATACAAGTAGCAATATACAAATAGTGGCTATCGTAGCAAACATACCCCAAGCTCCAGCAGATTCTCCCGCATCAAAGATCATCACACTCATAGCGACAACGACAGAAAGTATAGCCGCCGAGAAGCAGATAAGCGCTATATCAAGCAGTATTACGATGATGGGAATAACCTTGCGCATAAGAGAAGTTGTATTTACTATACAGGTAATGCAGCTCTTCAGCACTAGTAAGAAGATGATGAAGAAGACCGCCCTAACGGGAAGGTAGGCCGCTAGAAACTTGAAACTACAAAGCCCCTTCTCACCGAAAGGGTTTTCTTTTATTCATTCCCATTTCTCTCATGGAAGCAACAGTATTGCAACCAGCTGCATATGAATCGCCAGTACACACGTCTGGAACGAAGATTTTTAATGAAATTCGAGAGAAGCAAGGGATGTACTACTTTATCGTTCGTCACAATCCAGATGATGATTTCATCGCAAGTCATCTACGAGCATCTTCTGCGACAAGTAGTGGAATATTTTGGGTAAATAGACACGATGTCTCCGGTGTACAGCTTCCACTGCGCAATGTAACACAAGAGGCTGTTTCTGCTGCTCGAGCAAAAATTAGCGAATTAGGATTCGAAATTACCGAGGAATATCAGCTGATATAGCTAAAAGCGAGAAATCACTTGGATAAAGCGCTCTAGACACTATAATCTGTTGCAGCACTATTGGGGCGTCGCCAAGTGGTAAGGCACTGGTTTCTGGTACCAGCATCGGGGGTTCGAATCCCTCCGCCCCAGCCATTTATTCAAATACATCAAATACCCGTATATTCCATTATATAGGGCTTTATGGTATAATAATGAGTGATACACACATAAAAAAACATGGGAATCGAACGCAAAGAAGCACCGGCATTTCGCTCAGAATTCCTTAATACGGTAAAAGCAAAAGCGGAGGAAGGAAAAATGGAAGAACTAAAGGCCTACGTGCAAGCAGCGATTGAAGATAAGAAAAAGATCAGGGATGTTGAAAATATCCTTACATTAGAGTCTTTAGAGGTTATTGAATTAGTACTACCAGCAATTGTAGAAAGTGGGATTGATAGAAAAAGCAAACAACTGCTGGCGTTAGCCGCTATGCAAAACCCTATTATAGAAGTTGCGGACTACGCTGCTGGTGAAATGGCGAAGACCGGATTGCATGTTGGGTTGATCGGTACGTTTGATGCTGATCCTTCTTTCTTAAATAGAGATCTTATAAAGGCTCAAGCACGTACTATTGCGCTTACGTCTCCTACTCTTCCAAAAAAAGTATTAGATTATATGGCTACTAAAGAAGGAGCAAGTGACTATATCTTGACCAATATTCTTATTAAGAATGCACGAAAAGATTTAGACATCGATATTCACCTTGATGGGTCTGGCATTAGAAGGAGTATTGACTCTGACCAAAAAGAAGGCCTTATCAAGATGCATGGTAATGCTGTAGATCTCTTGCGAGAGAATGCAATTAATAAAGCAATGGCAGAATCTAATATTCCGGAAGAGCACCGAGAAAAAATACTCAAACGCTTGGCTGAAGCAGATGTTTCCGTAAAGGAATTTCGTCAAAATAAAGTAAGGGCAATGGAAAAGCTAATAGGATATGAATCTACATTAGATGCTAAAGATCAGTTATCCGATGAGGCATTTCTAAGCGTCAATACAATAGCATTTGTCCTACATACAGATATAAAGTCTGTAGATGAAATTCGCGAGCATAAGATTATGAAAAAGCTCTTGGATGTATCTGATAAAACTTACTACATAGCATATGCAGATGCATATTCAGACGATTCCCTTACAGATGCGCAACGAGGAAAATTGCTAAGAAAAATTCTAACAGAAGCTATCTCGAGCGAAGCTCTGGAAGGACGTCTAGATCTAGGAAGATACATGTTAACTGAAACCAAAGACCGTGTAACCAGCTCTATTACAGATGTAGCTACAAATCTGCCTCAATCAGTTCAGAACGTAGCAAAAGTAGCTACTGTCGTTACTGCTGCCAAAGCCATAGAGGTACTGACTGTTGACGATAGTAAAGAAGCAGGCGCAATAGCCCCTGTAACCAATACAATAAGCCAAAAGATGAAAAGTGCTATTATTGCGAACAACGCTTCTAAAAAAGAACTTAGTAATGGAGACGTACAAGTTACCATCGAAAATCACCCTGTTATCTTTTCTGTTAAAAACAATGAACTCGTAGCTTCTGTAAGCTCGTCTAGGGATAACAAGTCATTTACGCTCCCAGAGCTGACTATGGCTGCACTGGAGAAAGTAGTGGCAATAGATGTTATTCAATACGATATGCGACAGTCGATCTGGAAAGATGATTACAACGATGCTCAACTATTAAAATACGTGTTTAACATAAACCCCGATGACAAACAGATGGCAGACATGACGCAATACAAAGATCAACTATCTGCAATGCCCTTCTCTGGAGAAAAGGTAAAAGAGCTTTATAAGAAATTGGGAGTGATCAATCCTGATCTCTCTATCAATCGAAAGCGAGCTATTCGAACTGGCACACTATTTACGTATCTTGAAGCAGTTATGGGTCTAGATTTAGTAGAAATAGATGACCTAGAAGCACTTGCAGAAG
The DNA here is from genome assembly GCA_018652955.1 of Candidatus Peribacter sp. Classification (GTDB taxonomy): domain Bacteria; phylum Patescibacteriota; class Gracilibacteria; order Peribacterales; family Peribacteraceae; genus UBA2170. The sequence goes on from JABIBA010000011.1 coordinate 45,900, forward strand.
TATGGAAAGCCACTGGCAAGGCAGACCTAATGACACCAGATACAGCCAAAGAGAGGATAAGGAATATAGCTTAGTCGAGCCGGTAGTTCGTCGACTTTACGTTGGTCTTCCCAATATCCACCCAACCAAAGCTTGTTTCTCCATCACTCCAGTTAATCGTCCCTGTAATACCTGGGTTACTGAGGTTTTGCAGACTCGCCTGTAAGATACTCACTCCCGGAGATACTTGTGCATTTAAAATTGTCCCATGCAATGAGAGGTTTAATGTTCCTCCGCGAGAAATAAATGTACTAACGTCTTCTGCATCGAGTCCATCACACGTCAATGTTATGGTTCCAGTTGTCGCACTCTCTGTACACTCCGCGATTGTTCCGGAGTTAAGTGCATTAAAGATATAGAAAGAACCAGAGGTAAATTCCATGTTTACTGCACTTACTGTAAAAGTAAGTTTTGTAATCTCTACGTTGTTAAATCCATCTGCAGAATTTTCGTGGTCTGCAGCACGGAAGGCAAACTGCCCAAATGTCATAGCGCCTGTCGTGATAATAGAATCATCAGGGTCTGTATTGCTGTTAGTAATATCAACAATCTTTGCGAGGACTACCGTATGGCTTGGTGCTGCAATTAAACTATTACTTGCTATAGATTCTGTGCCAACAAAAATTTCTCCATCTCCAGACGCATTTCCGTCGTTTTGTAGTAACTGCTGCCCAGAATAATACCCTTCCGCAGTAACTGCGACATTTCCAGATGTTACTGCACTTACAGAAAGCGCAACGGTTTGGCCAGATACCGCGCCAGTATCATCTGGTTTGAGTACTGCTTTTACGACAATGCTCTTTTCGCCATTCTGTGGAACAATAAACTCGTTATCACTACAAAATCTTCCAGTGACGACACTGCCACAGTTCACGAGGCGTGCTGTAGCGAACGAAGAGGGGCTTGTAGACTCAAAGAGGAGTAAGTGATCGACGCTACTAGGAATGCCCTCTATCGCTAATTCTTTTACCTTAACGTCCTCTGCATCAGAACGAAATTGTAGCAATAGAAGTGACGGTGTCTCTGTACTTGCGATAATTTGTCTGCTTCCGAGTGGCGTTGAATCTTTAGAGACAAACAAGTTTCCCTGTGTGCGGATTGTTACCGTCTGATCATCGTCTGTAATAACGGTTATCCAACAAATAGAATCTAGTGTGCAATCATCATCGTTTAACTTAATTCCTGTGACATCTTCTCCGTCAATTTTGTCTACACCTTCTACGAAATCTAGCTGTGTTGTATCAAAGGCCAACGCAATGCTACTTGCAGATTGTGTTGTATCGATATCAGCCCACAGTTCTACCGCGATGTACGCACCATCACGCACAAGAATGTTTTGATTGGCAAAGGTAAGCGTCTCTCCACTAGGAGTTGCACGGCCAAATAACGTTTCTACTGTGCCGTCTCCATCTGCATCTATCATCAAGCGATAGTTTTCTGCAAATCCTAGCGACCCTACAGAACTTTTAAGCTTCAGTGTCGTAATGTAGATATCTTGCCTTCCTGCTATAGCAGTAAATTTAAACAACGGAACATCCACGTTTCCAGAGGCCTGTGCACCACTGGAGATCGGCTGCTGTTCTAAGCGCAATGCTCCATGACGAATAGGTTCCGAAACCAAAATACATAACCTGCTACATCCATCTCCGTCTTCTGTGTTTCCATCATCGCACTGTTCTGTCCCCTCTTTGTAACCGTTACCACACACCGCTATGTTTGTAGGAGGAAACTTTACCGCTACAAATTTTACACCACTCGGGTCTGGAGCATCTCCACTGAGAGTCGCTATGGGCTCTCCCATCATAGTGAGTAGTAACGCCATCTCCCCTCTTGTCAGTTGGTAATCTGGAGTAAATGGAAACCGCCTAAAGATTCCTAGAGGCGCTGCTGCATCCATATACCGCTGAAACCACGGACGATTAGGATCATCACGACCAATTGTTACTTTCCATGCCTCAAAGCTCATCTTTAAAGCCTCTGCAAGAATAATAGTATCCTCTCCACGGAAAGAACCGTCAGGATGCCCATGAATTATCCCGAGCATCTTTGCCGTACATGCAAACGCCCAGTACCACTCATAGTTTCCCGTAAAATCTGTAAAACATCGCTCACTTCCTCCTTGATACGCCTGTTCTCCGTACACAGAAAGCATCAGCAACTTTAAAAACTCTGCACGGTTTATTGCTTTGTATGGACGAAACGAACCATCCGGATATCCATTGATAATTCCGCGCGCTTCTAACAAATTGACTGAGCTTTTGTGTTCGTAATGTTCGACGTCGTTAAGTTCTGCGTGTGATGTGACAGGCACAAGAAGTAGACAAGCAATTAGTGACCAACGGCGAAAAGTTTTCATAACGTAAGTATACAGTACATTTACCCAGGCTCTGGTGTCGTTTCTTCGCTTGCAAGATCTTGCTTCGCTTCTTCTCTCTGTATCTGAGCATCAGCATCAAAATCTTCATGTGCATCTTGCTCTAGTGCTTCTTCGCGTTCTTTTAGTGTTTTTGTTTTTGGTGTAGTGCTTTCTTCTTTAGCTTGCTCCTGTGCATCTTCTTTACGCTTTGTTTCCTCATCACTTTTCCCAGCAAGTTGATTTTTAAGTTGTTGCAAATCCATATCTGCTTTGAGATCTACTTTTTGCATATCTGACTGCTTTTCCATACCCGTTGTTTTCTTGATCTGCTTTTTGAGCGCATCTCTCTTCCCTCCATCTGCCCTATCTAATCTTCGTGAAGAAGATGATAGCCCGTCTTTGTCATCTTTTAAGCTCATACAGTAAGTATAATTGATCGATTTAGATTATGGTACCCGCGGAGGGACTCGAACCCCCAACCCTCGGTTCCGAAGACCGATGCTCTATCCAGTTGAGCCACGCGGGCACGCGCCTAGTATATCTATATCTACAGAAAAAACCTGAAAAAGATCAAAAATACCCACCAGAGTTGCCTCGGGCGGGTATTTGATTACGCAACAAGATCTTGTAGCGATATTATCGGCGCTTTCGAGCTGTCTTACGCTTGGCTGGCTTACGCTTTGTAGCCTTGCGCTTTGTAGCCGTCTTGCGTTTTGCAGTCTTTCGAGCTGGCTTACGCTTTGCTGGCTTACGCTTTGCAGCTGTCTTACGCTTTGCTGGCTTACGCTTTGTAGCCGTCTTGCGCTTAACAGTCTTGCGCTTAGCTGGCTTACGCTTAGCTGGCTTACGCTTAGCAGCTGTTTTCTTCTTAGCTGGCTTGCGCTTTGCAGCTGTCTTACGCTTAACAGCTTTCTTAGCTGGCTTGCGCTTTGCAGGCTTACGCTTAGCTGTCTTGCGCTTAGCTGGCTTACGCTTAGTAGCAGTCTTACGCTTAACAGCTTTTCGAGCTGGCTTACGCTTTGCTACCTTACGCTTTTTAGTCGCTTTCTTTTTTTTGCGAACTGGCATAGCACGGGTGGGTAATAAATAAGAAGGGTTGTTCACTATGTTACGTGGTTAAAATTATTCGTGAAGTTCTTTCGTAAAGCGTAAAAATGAATTTATGTTTTTGTGTAAAAACTACTTTTTGCATCAAAGTTCTGTTTTTGTTTTACAAGAGAGAAAAACTCGCTACATTTTTGTACAAATTAAAACACGCAAAAATGCAAAAAATGTGTTCAACTTTTTGGGCATTCTCTTACCGTTTTTATGAAATTGCGTCTTTTGTGTTCATGTTTGTGTTTTTTACATGTTTTGTTGGGGTACTTAAAACGAAAAACATTCACGTTTGTTACACACAAATTTTTACAAACGCGTTACATGATGTGTCCCATCTTTTCTTTTTTTGTTTGTAAATATTTTTTTTGTTTCTCACTTTTAATTTCAGTGTGCAACGGAACTTGTTCGATAAGATGTAAACCGTACCCTTCGAGTCCCACAACTTTTTTTGGATTGTTTGTCATAAGTAATATATGTCCGACGCCACAGTCTTTTAAAATTTGCGCACCGATACCATACGTTCGCAGGTCCATTGGAAAGCCGAGCTTCTCATTTGCTTCTACAGTATCAAGCCCTTGCTCTTGTAAGTTGTATGCACGTACTTTGTTTGTAAGTCCTATACCACGTCCCTCCTGTCGCATATACACCACAACTCCTGCTCCTTGTTTTTCTATCTGTTGCATAGCAGCATCCAGCTGGTCACCACAATCACAATGTACAGATCCAAATGCATCACCAGTTAGACATTCACTATGTACTCTTACAAGTGTCGGTGTCATTGGTTTAACATCTCCTTTTATAAGTGCAACGTGTTCTGAGTTTTGAATAGTTTCTTTGTAGACGCGCATCGTCCACTCTCCTGTTTGCGTTTCTAAAATAGTTTCCGCTTCTTTGCGAATGAACGTTTCGTTTTTTCTGCGATACGCAATAAGGTCTGCAATCGATACCAATGGAATATCGTGTTCCTCAGAAAACTTTTGTAAGTCAGGAACACGCATCATTGTTCCGTCTTCGTGCATAAGTTCAGAGATCACTGCACCTTTTTGTACGCCAGCAAGTTTACAAAGGTCTACCGATGCTTCTGTGTGCCCTGCACGCACAAGTACTCCACCGTCCTGCGCTCGCAACGGGAACACGTGACCAGGTCGACTAAGGTCTTCTGGGATTGCTACAGGGTTAATTGCAGCGGCAACAGTTGTTGCACGATCTTTTGCAGAAATTCCTGTCGTGACATTGCTTGCAGCTTCAATACTTTCTGTGAACGGTGTTCCACGTGCAGAGGTGTTGCGTTCAACCATCGGGGGAAGTTCCAACTTGTCCGCAATTTCATTGCTGAGAGAAAGACATACCACTCCACCCGTGTGCCGAATAAAGAAGGCCATCTTCTCTGTTGTCATATGCTCGGCAGCTACCACTAAGTCCCCCTCGTTTTCTCGCTGCTCACCATCAACAACAATGATCATCTCACCTTGTCTAACATGCTCTAGCGCCTGAGGAATTGGAACAAAGATATTCTGCTTCATCGGCTATATTATAGTGTGATTTTATGTTTCAGCTCTTATTTTGCCAATTTAATCGTGTAGCTCTGCTGTGCGTCCATTGGAGCCTTTCGTCCAACAGCAATGTAATACGTTCCTGCAGGGTACAAGAAGCTTTGGTTACACTGTGGCCCAGAGAAGCTTGCGAGGTCTACATCGCTCATTGCGTACACAATGCAACGAAGCTCTATAGGATTTTGTACTTCTACATTGAGTCTCTGCTCAGAAGTAAGCGAGAAGGTGTACCAGTCTTCGAGATCAGAAGCTCCTAGGATATCTGCTCGCTCCGCATTTGCAGCAATAGGACGTGCATTGCGGAATCCATCGTTTCCATCACCTGTTCCTTCTGCTGCTTCTACCATAAATGTTGTATCTTTCTGTGATGGCTGTACCTGTACTTGGTAGGTTCCTGGATTAAGCGTTGCGTTGATATGGCAATTGCTTCCCTCTTCAAATCCGAGGAAGTATTCATCAGAGAAACCAGACTCTTCTACAAGGTACAAACGACACGTAATGGATCCTGGTTGTCCAGATTGCAAACTTGCTTCTATCTGTACGTTTTTTGCACTACTGACTTCAAACTTGTATGAAACAGATTGCTTGAGGTTGAATTTACCACTGCGATCGAATGGAAGAGACTCTTCAAATACACCGGCTACCGTATCGTCACTGTCGTCGTTATCGTTATTGGATTCTGTAGAAGAAGTAGTGTCTGCAGCTTGGCTACTATAAGAAGAAGCTTCCGATTGGCTGCTTTCGCTACTGCGCTGTCCTTGATTTCTCACCGCCATAAGGTCTGCATGCAATGCATTAAAGATATACGCTGCAGATTCTCCTCGGGTCAAGTTAACGTCTGGACCAAAGTGTGCACCAGTTTGACCAGGAATTGGGAGGATCTGTGTGTTGTACGCAGTAAGGAGATACTGTGTGTACCATGCAGATAGTGAAACATCTGCAAAGTTTACGATCTCTCGGTTATCTTCGTTAATGATTTCAAGTGGAATATCAAACACCGTCATGATCATCTTGAGTGCCTCTACACGATTAACTGATACATTCGGACGGAATGTTCCGTCGGCGTATCCGTTTACGTATTTTCGTGCAGCAGCATCACAAACATACGGTTCGTACCAGCTTCCAATCTCTACGTCAGGGAAACAGCGAACACTAAGAGGGTCTGGTGTTTTTCCTTTTGCTTTATAAAGCATCTTTAACATGGCAGCACGGTTCACATCGTTATCCGGCTGAAATGTGCCATCAGGGTTTCCACCAATAACATCTGCACGAACAAGTTCTTCTACTGCCTCTTGGAACAAATGTCCTTGTGGAACATCTGGAAATACTGATGCAGCAACTGCAACAGATGTAAGTCCGAGAGCAATACTCAGAGCCGAAGAAGCGATGATAGTTAGTCTATTCATGGAGGGTTACCATAGATCATACCCTTAACCTTATGTGCTTCACAAGGTGTCAAGACTGTAGGCTTGCAAGTTGCGCAAGCGAATGTAGAACACTGATCGCCGCCTCCTCTCCTTTATAGAGTCGCTTTTTTGCGAGCTCAAGAGAGTCTACGTACAACACTTCGTTGGCAAACGGTATTGTGTATTGTGTCTGCACATCCATGAGTCCGCGTGATACGTTTTCCGCTACTAGTCGCGCATGATGCGTTTGTCCATCAACAATAATCCCCAATCCGATAAGTGCATCAACACTACCCTTCTTTGCAAGGGCAGCTCCAACAAGTGGAATCTCAAAAGAACCCGGTACTGGATACGAACTAATGTTTGCCTCCTCCATACCTACTGCTTTTAATGTTTCGACTGCACCGCTTAGCATTTGTTCGATCTCTTCCTTATAGAAAGAAGAATACACAATGCCAACTCTCCATGCAGGCCGCATAGACATCTCTATGAGTTCTGTAATATCAGTTTTGGAGGGCAGTTTCTTCATGGGTGAATGCGTAAAGATACCGACCAACAATATCGGTCTCTATATTGATAGGATTTCCAGAAGCTATGGAGCCTAATGTCGTGTGCTCCAATGTATGAGGAACCAGTGCAACACTAACGAGGTTTTTTTGTGTATCTGCAATCGTCAGTGATACTCCATCTAATGCTATTGATCCTTTTTGTACAAAAAATTTGTTCAACTCTTCTGGTACAGAAACTGTCAGTACATTGTCTGCAAAAGAAATACACTCGCCCACTCCTTCGCAGTGCCCCTGCACTACGTGTCCATCTAAACGAGAGTCTGCAAGACATGCTCTTTCGAGATTTATAAGATCTCCTTCTTGTAATGATCCTAACTTTGATTTTTTCCATGTCTCTTCTACAACATCGAATGTCATAGAGTCTTCATCAAAAGAGATAACAGAGAGGCACACACCAGATACAGCAATACTTGCCCCAATGGTGATGTCTGCAAAAAGCTCTGGCCGCGCTACTAGTAGCTGCGAATCGGTCTTTGAGAGCACGGGTGCCGTTGCTTCGATAATTCCTGTAAACACACCACTATTCTACGGTACTACCCTTCAAAATCCTCCTTTTTGATGGAATATTCCTCTAACTTGATTCTAAATCCGAATCTGGCTGAGCTTCTATTGCTCTCTGCAATTGTACTCTACAGGGTGAATCTTCTGGTTCCTGAAAAAGGATAATCTGAATATCTCCACGTGATGTAACTTCTACATCAACTCCACCTTCTTTAAATTTAGCTGCTACGAGTTCCGCCTCTATTAGTGATCCCTTAAAGGAAAGATGTGATTTTGCCATCGGTCATAATAGTACCAACATTCACACCCTAACCCTAGACAGAACGGCTTTATCTTGCTAAGCTCAGCCCGTAAGGCGGCGCGGACGCGCGGCTTTTTTTTATATATATACGTTTTTTGTATGGAAAAAATTGTTGTAAAAGGTGCCAAAATGCACAACCTCAAGGGGATTGACGCAGAAATACCGCGAAACAAGCTTACGGTTGTAACAGGGCTTTCGGGTTCTGGTAAGTCTTCTCTTGCCTTCGATACGATTTTTGCCGAAGGACAGCGTAGATATGTGGAATCTCTCTCTGCATACGCTCGCCAATTCATCTCTCAGATGGAAAAGCCAGAAGTAGAGAGTATAGAAGGGCTTAGTCCTGCTATTTCTATCGATCAAAAGACCGCACCGCGAAATCCACGTTCTACGGTAGGTACCGTGACAGAGATTTATGACTACATGCGTCTTCTATGGGCAAAAGCAGGACACGTACACTGCCCAGACTGTAATGGAGAACTTACGAAGCAAACTCCATCACAAATTGTCGATATCATCGCAGATATGGAGGAAGGCACAAAGATTTTCCTTCTTGCACCTGTAGTACGAGGAAGAAAAGGGCAACACATGAAGATTATTGATGCGATCCGAAGAGAAGGATTTGTGCGTATGCGTATCGATGGAGAAATTGTTACTGTTGATGAAGAAGTTGAGCTGGATCCAAAGAAATCACACGATATCGAAATTATTATCGATCGTATGATTGTACGAGACTTAGAAATGAAAGACGGAGAAGCAAACCCCAACCGTACAAGGCTTGCAGACTCCACAGAGCTTTCGCTTAATAAGGGAAGCGGCTTGATGATGGTAATGAACGCAGATACAAATGATGTCCGTCAGTTTTCTGAAGATTACGTCTGTCATGACCACCCAGAATGTTCTATTCCAGTTATCGAACCACGAAGCTTCTCCTTTAACTCACCACACGGTGCATGTGAAATCTGTCATGGACTAGGATCTATTTTGCAGGTGGAAGAAACCAGTGTTGTTCCAAACACAAAGCTTTCTATTGCAGAAGGTGCTATTCATCCGTGGGCAACCTCTGCGAGTCGCATGGGATTCATGATGAAAATTTTAGAGGCGCTTGCGAAGAAAAAGAAAATCGATCTCCAAAAGCCATGGAACAAACTTCCAGAAGAGACACGTGACCTTATCTTAAATGGTTGTGACGAAGAGCTTAGTGTTAACTGGGACTCTAATAAGTTTGAAGGAGAATACCAAACTACCTATGAAGGAGTGATCCCTAACCTCCAACGCCGACACCGCGAAACCGATAGTAGCTACATGCGTAGCCAAATTGAGGGGTACATGCTTGAACTTCCTTGTAACGACTGTCAGGGAAAGAGGCTCAAGAAAGAGATTCTTGGTGTAAAAGTTGGAAACATGAATATTGTTGATGCAACGAGCATGAGTATTAACGAAGCTAAGCAATTCTTTGTCGCACTCACGCCTAAAAAGGAACGAGAGAAAGGCGATACTCCAATGAAAGACATTACGGAGCTTACGCAGTACGAATACACAATTGTGAAGAAAGTACTAAAAGAAGTGATCTCTAGACTATCGTTTCTAGAAAACGTTGGTCTTACCTACCTCACGCTCTCTCGTAGTGCAGCAACTCTCTCTGGTGGAGAGGCTCAGCGTATTCGACTAGCTACTCAAATAGGTTCTGCGCTTCAGGGTGTTCTCTATGTCCTTGATGAACCAAGTATCGGTCTACACCAACGTGATAACGCACGTCTTATTGCTACACTCAACAACCTCCGTGACCTTGGAAATACGGTGATCGTTGTAGAGCATGACGAAGAAACAATCGAAGCGGCAGATTATCTTCTTGAGATTGGACCAGGTGCTGGAAAATACGGAGGATCAATCGTTGCCCAAGGAACTCCCGCGCAACTGATTAAGAATCCGGATTCTGTTACAGGGCAATATCTCAGTGGAAAGAAATCGATTCAAATTCCAAGTGAACGCCGTAAAGGAAACGGAAATACTATCGAAGTAACAGATGCACATCACCACAACTTGCAACATGTCGATGTGTCATTCCCGCTTGGGACATTCATTGGTGTAACAGGAGTATCAGGTTCTGGAAAATCCAGTTTGATTCACGGAATACTCGGACCAGAACTTCAACGCACATTAAACAAAGCAAAATCAAAGCCACAGAATGTCGGAAGCATCAGTGGACTTGAACACTTAGACAAAGCCATTGTTATCGACCAATCCCCTATTGGAAGAACGCCACGCTCTAACCCCGCTACGTACACAGGAGTATTTACCGATGTCCGAGATATGTTTGCAGCCACACCAGAGGCAAAGCTTCGTGGTTACAAAGCTGGGCGCTTTAGTTTTAACGTAAAAGGAGGTCGCTGTGAGGAGTGTGAAGGAGACGGTCTCAAGCGTATCGAAATGCACTTCTTGCCTGATGTGTTTGTAACATGTGAAGCGTGTAAAGCAAGACGCTACAACCGCGAGACACTCGAGATTACTTACAAAGGAAAAACCATTGCTGATGTACTAGAGATGACTATTAACGAGTCTCTAAAATTCTTTGATGCTATCCCTTCTATTAAAAAGAAACTTCAGACACTACAAGATGTAGGACTCGGATACATTCACCTCGGACAAAGCGCTACAACGCTCTCTGGTGGTGAGGCTCAGCGTGTAAAACTTGCAACAGAGCTTACCAAGCGTGCAACAGGAAAGACGTTCTACATCTTAGATGAACCGACTACAGGTCTTCACTTTGACGATATTCAAAAGCTTCTCGATGTACTGCAGCGTCTTGTTGGAAAAGGAAACACCGTACTGGTTATCGAACATAACCTCGACGTGGTGAAGTCCGTCGACCACGTGATTGATATTGGTCCAGAAGGTGGTAGTGGTGGTGGAAAGATTATTGCAGTAGGTACGCCAGAAGAAGTAGCGAATGCCAAAGGAAGCTTTACGGGCGACTATCTCCAGAAAGTGCTGAAGAAGAAGTAAAAAAAAGCCCCAACAGAAGTTGGGGCTCGATTTCCTCCTTTCGAAATCAGGCTTCTTTTTCCTCTTCTAATTTCTCATACGCTTCTTCAGTAATGTCTTTGTAGAAGATGGAAATGGTAACCCATGGAAAACGATTGGTACGACTCTCGAACATTCCTTGTGTCTGCTGAATGCTGACAATCTCGAGGTACTCGTGATTGTAGAGCCATTTCGCTACTTCGGTCTCGATGATGCTGATGTCGAACCTTCGGACGACATCACCTACATACGTCGTTCGCTCGTTTGTATCACGAGCGGAAAGATTCGAAAACATCTTTACTGAAACAAAACGGTGGTCGATTTCTGGTCGCGTGGTCATGAGCTGGGTTCCTTGCTGATTTCGGTGGTGGAAATGAACGATCAACTCGACTGAGCTGATGTCTGTACTTTACTTATTATGTAATTATGGTCAAACAGCATTTACGTGCATAGCCATACTTGGACTTTATTGGCTGATTCATGTATAATTTAATTGTAAAAATATTTTGACAAATCTACTCTTATGAGCGAAAACCAGACAATTTCGGGTGAAAACGTCTTCAAAGAGCGATCAATACGAAGCATCCTTGAGCGTCTAGGATTAGACGACAGAGAGGTAGAGGTCTATCTCGCTCTCCTTCATATGAAGATTGGTCGTGTTAGCACTATTGCGAAAGCTGCAAAGCAGCCACGAACCCTGACATACGTTCTTCTAGAGAAGCTACAGAAGCGTGGAATCGTCTCGGAGATAGAGAAAGGAAAGATGCAGAACTTCGTAGCAGAATCTCCGCAGAGGCTTCTCTCGTATGCACGAGATCAAATGAACGAACTCGAAGAGGTAGAAGAGATGCTAGAAGGCGCTATCCCCTATCTTGAATCACTCACAAGTCCGCTTGCAGGAAAGCCACGTGTCACCATGCTGCATGGGATAGAAGGAATGAAGCAAGTGTACAGAGATGTGTTACAACAAGAATTTGTAGGTGTGTTTAATACAGAAGCGATGTACAAAGCATTTGGAGAAAACATTGTAACCAAGCTCTACGGAAAAAACGTGAAGTTAAAAGGAAGAGATCTTCTTGTAGACAATGCTGGAGGACGATCATTTATGAAAGAAGTGCAACAACACCCAGGGTACGAGATACGACTACTCCCGCAATCTACGATTCTAGAAACCGATACAATGGTATTCGGAGATACTATCGCCTTGTTTTCGTACGACGACGAACAATCTATTGTACGAATAGAAAATAGAAACCTAGCCAACACCTTTCGTAGTTGGTTTGAGATGATGTGGAACTTGAGTGAAAAAACATCTGGCTCGAAGTAGTGCTGGACTCTACAATCGGTGGGATGTTCCTCCTCAACACTGACATCTTCTTCTGGGATCTAGCGATATTGCTGATCATGACTATTACCCTATCCATAGGGATAGGAAGCTTGGTTGTTGCGCGCAGGAAACAAAAAAAGTTCTTCGGGTTCCTTAGTCTGCTCGGGTTTCTAGGATTTATGATTATTACGTACGCGTCGTTTATAGAACCACAGATCATTGTGGTTACAAAAGTATCTGTCACACATCCGAATGCGCAGAAGTTAAAGATTGCTATTGTGTCCGACCCGCACGTTGGGCCTTATAAAGATGATGCATTTTTAGAACGCGTTGTATTAAAACTCAATGGACTCCTTCCAGATATAGTCTTAATGCCGGGTGACTTTGTATTCACAAGATCTGCAGACCCCATTCATCTCGCACCATTTGCAAAGATCAATGCTCCACTTGGTGTGTTTGCAGTCCTTGGTAACCATGATGTTGGGCAGTACCTTTCTCCAACAGGAGAACGCTATTCTGGAAAAGACCGTGGAGAAAACATCGCTCAAAAACTTGAGCAGTTTTCTGTAAAAGTCCTACGTAACGAACACAAACTCTTGCCACTGACCCATGCGAACATTGCCGTCGCTGGTATTGATGACTTGTGGACAGGGCACCACAATCTTCCTGCAAGCCTGCAAGATATTCCACCTGATACCTACACGATACTTCTCTCTCATAATCCCAGCGTAATCGATGAACTAGAGAGTGCTGCTGCTGACTTGATTGTGAGTGGCCACACGCATGGTGGGCAACTGCGCATCCCTAGCTATGGGCCGCTTACAGAGCTGCCTACAAGCCTTGGTCGAAGTTTTGATCAAGGTCTTTTCCCACTTGAAGATGGCCGTACCCTCGCAATTACCCGAGGAATTGGCGAAAGCGGTGCACGAAGCAGGCTTCTTGCTTGGCCTGAGATTTTAGTTGTTGAGCTATCTCCTACAAGGTAAGCTTTCTTTCCTATGAAAAACCTATTCCTTGCGCTTAGCGCACTATCTCTTTGTGCCTGCTCTATCGATACCGAAGAGCTTAATGCACTTGTAGACTCTATTTCTCTTCTAGAAGAGGTAACCGTAGAAGGTATAACCTGCCGCGCAGAAGGAGAGTACCCAAGTATCTCTGGTCTTTCCTCTCGTCAGATAGAGATAAATATTAATAGCTATTTTGATAAATTCGCACACCAAATCCAAGAAGAAATACGCAATTGCAAAGAGCAATATGCATCTCTCATAGAAGAAGGAACCGAACTCTTAGAAAATACCACTGTGAGCTTCCGCGTTACACACCTTGATGATCAATACTTAAGCGTACTACTTCTGAAATCTAAGTACTTTGATGGGGCTGCGTATCCAAATAATACTATTGATACATTTGTATTTGATCTCTCTACGGGACAACCGTTACAGATTGAAGATATTACTTCTACAGATCTTCTTCCTTTCGTTCAGGAACAATTTACCAAAGCACATTTGGGTGAATATCCGTCAGAAACGAGTAATCCCATCGAGAAGTTCTACCTAACAGATGATGCATTGGTTCTGGTAGATCTCTTCATGGTACATGCGATGCAAGGAGTAGAAGTTGAAGTTCCCCTAGCGGAAATAACTGATCAATAAATTTGATCAACTAAGCCGCTACACCCGCCTTCCACTTTATAGAACATCCGATAGCATGCTCTTCGTGGTTTGCAGGTTCTTGATGCTCTTCTAGAGCCTGAATTGCATCGTGCAAGTTATGCTCTGTCACCTCTTGCGCGTGCTCCCAGTTATCGTCGATGCGTCCTTTGTATTTAAGGTTGCGCTCGATATCAAACACGAAACAGTGTGGTGTGCAGAGAGCTCCAAAGCTCTTGGCTACTTCTTGAGATTCATCGAAGCAGTACATTCCCGGCCAACCTGCCTCTTCTTTTTTTACTTTCATACGGTCGAAACTATCTTCTGGGTACTCCGACGCATCGTTACTATTGATAAGAATAAATTGTGTCTGCTCAAACTGCTCCATCATAACCTTAAGCCTTTCTTCATACGCTTGAGCATATGGACAGTGGTTACAAGTAAATACGACTGAAAGAACAGGGTCTTTGATCATGGATGAATCAACTTCTAAACCATCCGTCGCGGGCAAGCTAAAGTGTGGAAGATTATCTCCGATAGAAAGGACTGATGAGTTATCATTGATGAGTACCATGATATAAAGTGGAAAGTGCAAATTGGAATGGAAGTATATCACAGATTTATGAAAAGACATTTCACAGCAACGGCCTTTATCGTCGATTCGAGCAATCGCACTCTTCTTCTTTGGCATAAGAGACTCCAAAGATGGATGCCACCAGGTGGTCATACCGACCCAGATGAATTACCCGAAGAAACTGCCAAGCGTGAATGCAAAGAGGAAACGGGCTTAGATGTAGAGATCGTTGGAGGAGCATCTGAAGATCTTTTTGCAAGCTGCCCACGGGAAGGCCAAATGCTTAAAATTCCAATAGCCATGCTGCTCGAAAATATCCCCGATTGCCCAGAAAGAGACGAGCCTGCCCACCAGCATATGGACTTTCTCTTTCTTGCACGTCCAATAGATGAAGCTCAAGACCTCGTTTTAGCTGAAGAAGAGGGTGAGGACATAAAATGGTTTACCAAAGCCGATATCGAGGCTTTGGACCAAGAATCAGAGATTTTTGGAAATGTGAAGGCGTATATTCTTCAAATCCTCGAATAGACCGCAAAAACAAGCCAAGAACAGCTGTTCTATAGATGTAAAACAGCGTATACTTCGTCTTCGTTATGCAGTGGAATGAGCTCAAAAGCCACCTTCGGCACCTTAGCAGTGCGGACCACAAGCGAATCCAGCATGCCTTTGAACTTGGAAAAGAATCACACGGAGAACAGAAGCGTAAATCTGGAGAGCCTTATTTTATGCACCCTATTGCTGTCGCTCATATTCTTGCCGATATGGGAGCAGATTCAGATACGCTGATTGCTGCTCTTCTGCATGACACAGTAGAAGATACGAATCTCACACTTAAAGAGATTAACAAAGAATTTGATGGAGATGTATCAGCTCTTATCGATGGCGTAACAAAGCTCGAACCAGAAGATGTAGCTGCGCATCCCACCATGGATGAGCAGATTGAAACATTGCGAAAAATGTTCGATCTTATCGAAAATGATGTTCGTGTTATTACCATTAAACTCGCAGACAGGTTGCATAACATGCAAACCATTGAACATCTCACTCCAGAGAAGCAGCGAATTATGGCGCAAGAGACGATGGATATTTATGTAAAAATTGCAGACCGTCTAAGTATGCAAGACATGCGTGACGAACTGGAAGCGCTGTGCATTTCTATTCTAGAAAAAGATCGATTTTCAAAACTGAGTGCCCAGCAAGAACGCAACGAGCAAAGGTCTATTCGTGCCGTTAAAGTCCTTGGCGACAAGCTCGACGCACATAATCCAAAACTCATGGATAAGACAGAGATGCTCTACGAAGCTCAGTCTTGGGGAAAGATCTCTACTCAGGTAAATGTTGGACAGAAAAAAGTAACAGGTATCCCAGACATGGTCATCGTGTTTCTTTGTAAGGAAGTGTCACAGTGTTACCAAATTCTTGGAGCTCTACACCAAACTCATCCACGAGAGACCACATCATTCCAAGATTTTATTAATGCGCCGATGATCAATGGATACCGCGGCTTGCACACAACAATAATTTTGGAGAAAGGTACGCGTGTACGCTGTAAAATTCGTACAGAAGAAATGGATGAATACGCGCACTTCGGTATTGCTACCCATTGTTTCGACAACTTGGCTGGAGGAATTATGGATTACCTTCTTCCGTGGACAGGGCAAATTTCCTCACTCTCCAAAGACACAAAAATGCAAAGTGAAGCGTATTGGGAAAGCCTGCAAAACGATATATTAGGAGAATCCATTGTGATTCACGGTACAGATGACCGTCACGTACTACTTCCAAAAGGTTCCTCAGCTCTTGATGGAGCTTTTTACTGTTACGGAAATAAGGCGCTGTTTATTCAGTCTATTCAGATCGATGGTATAGAGGTTCCATTTCATACCCCTCTGCATAATGCGGTATCGCTTAGTGTGACTACTGGTAAGCAGAAAACGGTATCACTAGAATGGCTGCATTGGATTAGCTCGGGGCTAGCAACAGCAATGATTCGCAGCTCTCTCGCACAACTCTCTGGGACAAAAAGACGAGTAATTGGAAAAGAGCTTCTACAAAACTTCCTCACCGCCCACAAAAAAGGATACATCGAAGAATTTAACAAGCAGTCACTGCTCGATGCCCTACAAAAAGTTGGATATACTTCTTTGAACCAAGCTTATGAAGGAATAGCCGATGGGCACTTACAACCATCTGATGTATACGAATCGCTCTTTGCTATTTCTAAGAAAGGATCAAAAGATATTGTAACGCGCATCAAAACCAAAATATGCTTTACGATGAATTTTGATGACTACGACTCTGTAACAAAGACGCTAGACGTATATAAATGTTACGGAATTTCTCTACGCAGTGTGCGGTTCCGTCCATTTGCTATGAGCCGCGGAAACATCTGCGTTGTGCATCCATTTACACCAAAAGAGCAGCAATCTATCTCAAGAGACTTGGAAGCTGCTGGAGTAGAAAATGTGCACGTCGTCGCTGCGAACTCTCGAATGAAATTCTTATTTGGTGCTGGGTTCCTTCTACTAGTATGGGGATTTGACCCCGCTATCGCTTATCATATTATTCATGAGTTCGATGTATCGCCTGTTGACCTTACTCTGCTGCGCTGTTGGGCTCTCACTGTGCTCTCTGGACTGACACTCCTATGGCAGAGAATGACAAAAAAAGACCAGTACATTTCTATCCCTATTCGCAATCTATCGCTGTGGATATCTGTACTACTCATGATTTGTATCTCCCTTACGTCCTACATTGCCCTACAAGGAACCCAACCTGCACACTATTCTATTCCAATGACTGCTGCAGGTATTTTGCTAACGACTATTGTAAATAGAAAGCACTGGATAGTACTGATTTTCACATGGTTACTCCTGTTTATTGGTGTAGCTCTTGTTGCTCTATTCACTCCGGTTTGGGATCTAAGTAGTATGATATTTATGCTTCTTGCAGTAATAGCCTTCTCTCTATTCTCCGTCGTTTCTGAAGCGTACAAAAAAGAGGTTAACATTGGCGCTCGCGCTATTCAGTACTTCTTTGCACTCAGTCTACTGTGTACCATTCTTACAGCGCCTCTTTTGCTTATTTCAACAATTGACTCATTGCCAAGAGAGGCAATAGTAGAAATAGTTCTCTTTAGCGTCTTCATCGCAGGACTTCCTTACTACATGTACTACTCTCTGCTCTCGTATAAGCAAATCGACTTTGTACTGCGGTATTCATTCCTCATTATCTTTACGACAATATTAGGGCAGATGCTCTTTGCACCAAGTGCCCCACAGGTAAGTGGTCTCACACTCGTAAGCGGGCTTATCGTAACGGTCGGAGCTTTGCTTCCGATTGTCTTTAAAAAACGTACAGTAGAAGCTTAAGACACACTGCCATCGATTGTAGTACCACGGATTCTTTCAGCTTCAATTGCCTTTTCGTCTAAATCTTCCATAAGCTCAATTGCTGCTTCCTTATTTTCTTGAGCATCTGCATGGGCAACACTCCAAATAACGTTGAGAGCAACCACCCTTGAACCTTGAGTTTCTCGTGCAGCTAAATTATTCGGGTTCGTAGATTGTCCAACGCGACTGTATCCCAGTTTCTTAAAGAATGCTCTACTAGCTTCGTTTTCATCTTCTCGTGATACGCGCTTGTCCTCTCTATCTGTTGGCCATACCTGAATAAATCCCCCGAAGCGGCTTAAATGCCAGTCTGTAATCTCTTCACTGTCTAGTCGCTGTGAAACCTCTGACTGCTTAAGCATAGTGTTATACACACCTACTGCAGCACCTTTGTATTCTGGGAGTGAACCAATCATGTAAAATTCTGCGGTAGTATCTGCACGATCAATAATGTGACAAGTCTGTGCCCCATGATCTTCATTGAATTTTGCAGGGCTTGATTCTGGAGGACTAAAGAATTCTTGTACTTGTCTTTTGTGGCCTTCCATCTTAGCTTCATCTTTTGGTGGCAGAAACACTGCGGTCATTGCTGCCATTTTTCCTGTGCTCGGATCTATATGAGTCCATGCAATAAAATCTGAATGCTTACATCGTGGATGCTCACCAGAAAGAAACATTTTCATCTCCTCTCCAGAAGACACATGCCTGTCTTCTTCTTCGCCTGTAAGGTTGTCCATCACATCCTGCTCAGTATCTGTTGGAGTGTGCCTGCCAACATAACATCCTTTTTTTACATTACCATTCAAGTCACTATATCTTCTGTCATCAATTGCATGAAATGCACTTTCTGATAACTCCAACTGTTTATAAAACTCTTCAAAAAGAGCAAGGTCTTCCGGGGAATCTGTAAGTCTTCGTACGTTTTCTGGTGCACAGATTTCTTGATTTTTACGGTAACGATCTAAGTCAAATCCTACAGTGCTATTCACTTTATCATTCACGCTTGATGCCCCTTCTTCAACGACCTTTTCTACGGTCTCTCTAATCCTGTCTGGAGCTCGATTCGAATCATTGGCTATTCGATCAAAATCAAGAGATGCTAACTCTTCGTCAGATGGAGCAGGCCCTTCTGGAGTTACCTCCTCATCATCTACTGACCTGCTGCCGGAGTCTGAATCGCGAATACCCATAAGAGAGAATTTTGATAAATTCCACGGAAATGTAGGGAATCCATTATAATCCACAAGCAAATTTTTGTCCAAATTTATGTGGTAATACATGAATACACATGAATTTGACAAAATACTATTTTGATTATTAATCGATTATTACCACATTTTTGGCCACTTAAGAAATTACCCTTTCATTTGCAGGCTCTTGTGTTAATACTTCAGCAAAAATAGGGCTAAATGCCGTTTCTACTGCATTATCTATATCTTCTTCACTTGGAGGAGTTTTCACAATACTGGCAGCTGCAACATTTTGAGGTATATGTAGTGCATCCATACGGATTTTAACAAGCGCTAGCGTCGCAATACGTTTCACATCTGTGATCATTCTACCCACACTCTCTTGTACTCGGGCGATATCATCCTCATGCATTTCAACATCTCCTAGAGCTGAAACAGCTGTATCTACAGTATCCTCTGCAACAGAATGTACATTCTCTCGCACCCATCGCGTAAGCTCAATCTGTATCAATTTAGCATCAGGACTTGCGCTTCCAAGTAGTGCATCTCTGGAAGTTCGCCTTGATGAAAATCGTGCCCGTACTGTATCCATAACTGTACCAATGGCGCCAAAAACACCGGATAATGTATTTGGAGAGGATCCAGCACTATTGCTTACATTAGGGGTTGCGGCAGGTTCTGATGAATCAGGATTAGCTCCAGTATCAAATACGTGTGTTACTCTCTCTGATGATGGATGGGCAGTACTCATGCATAGTACATTTTGCGAATTTGAGCAGTAAAGTCAATAAATTGGTCCTTATTTAGTCTGGGTTTTGGGGTTTATGATATAATTTGGTGCTTATGTCAGAAGACTTCCCCGGCGGCACCAAACTTCTTGGAGAATTCCTGCGGCTAAAACCGCATACGTACGATGGGCAGCACCGTGCTGCTCAAGAAGTTGCAAATCTTGTACAGAAGTACAATTTAGGATCTGCAAAGATTTTGCAATACCCCGTTACCGAGGAGGTAGATGGGGTGGAGATAACGAGAGACTACCCACTCGTTCAGATTCTTTCTGAATTTGGACCGATGAAATCCAATGAAGACCGTGGAACAATGAACTGGCTTGGTCACCTTGATACGGTTCCTCTCAAAGGAAAACAGAAAAAATCTGATGCTCTTATTATCGAAGGCAATAAAGGTAAAGGTCGCGGAACACTGGATATGTGGGCTGGGAATATTTCCTACCTCCGTGCACTTCGTGAGTTGTCACTATTGGGAAACGCACGATATAAAATCCAGACAATACTCAGCTCACGTGAAGAGTCTGGCTCAGAAGTTTTGTATCAGGCTTTGCAAAATAAAGATCTAGAAGAAGCTGACTGCATGGCTGTTACCGAAATCTCCACCGATGAAAATGGTTTAATTGCACCTGTGTATCATGCACGTACAGGTCGATTTGGTTTTGATGTACGCATGAGTGGAAACGATGACCATGCTGGAAACGCTGATAGAAATCCAGAAATCCTTGATGGAAGTTGCTTGCGGTATCTAGGAAGAGCACTGGATGAACTCTTGGATGATGCGCGATACTTTTCTATAGATAACCAATACCCTGGAGATACCACAGGAGTACTTCCTTCAAAATCTAGAGCATTGCCAAATAGTATTACTGCAGATCCAGACGGACTGAGTTTGCCGTATGCTGCAAAGCTGCACTTTAATATGTTTCATTCAGACCCAAACCTGACAGCAGAAGAGGCACTTTCTCAGCTACGCACCTATCTCTTGAGTGACAAGATAAAAATTCCTAGTGAAAGCCTGCAAGTAAATCTAGAAGATCGCAAAGGTCAACCATTTACAGATCCATGGATGACTGAAGCAGATCATCCGCTTGTCGTAGCTGCGCATACCTATGCAAAAGAAATCTCAGAAAATGAAAATTTACCTCTTGGCGGAGCTAGTGGAGTTGCTGAAGATGGGATGTTTAATATTCCCACAGTAGGGTGGAGCCCCGTTGGGCAACACGCCCATAAAGCAGAAGAATGGGTAGATCTTAGTAGTATTAGAGAACGAACTTTATGGCTAAACAATCTCGCTAGCCATGAATCATCTTTAACCTAAATAGAGAAGGTATTGGATACAAGGTTGTATGAATATGGTAGTCTTTCTGCCACATGTTTGATCCAGTAGATCCATTACAGAGCCTCCCCGACCTCGAAGACGGTATTCTTCAGTATTGGAAGGAGGAAGATACGTTTAAGCGGTCTATTCGCAAGCACAGTACAGAGACTGGTGATGTTCTTGATAACCCCGAAGGAAAAGCTGGTAAAAAAGATAGTGCTGAGTTTTCATTTTACGATGGTCCTCCGTTTGCTACAGGTCTCCCCCACTACGGTCACCTTTTGGCTGGAACTATTAAAGATGTAATCCCTCGGTATCAAACCATGAGAGGAAAAAAGGTTGAGCGACGATTTGGATGGGACTGCCATGGGCTGCCTATCGAAAACTTGATTGAGAAAGAACACGACATCAAAGACAAGCAGCAAATTGAAGAAATGGGTATTGGTGCATTTAACGACTTATGTCGATCTGCTGTGCAACGTCACGCAGGCGACTGGCGAACGGTTGTCGAGCGCATGGGACGTTGGGTAGATATGGACTGGGATTATAAGACGATGGACCCCGACTACATGGAAAGTATCTGGTGGGTGTTTGCTCAGTTGCAAAAGAAGCAATTGATCTATGAAGGATTTAAATCGATGCATATCTGTCCTCGGTGTGTCACACCTCTCAGTAACTTTGAAGTTACGCAGGGGTATCAGGATGTCGACGACACGTATGCAACATGGAAGTTTAAACTTAATGGAGAACAAAACACGTACGTCATCGCATGGACAACAACACCATGGAGCACGCTTTCTACAATGGGTCTTTCAATCAATCCGAAGTCTACGTATGTCAAAGTTCGCGTTGGAGAAGAATATATCATCTGTGCAAAAGACCGAGCAGAAGACATTATGAAGAACGTAGAAGAACATGAGATTGTCGATGAATTTGCAGGAAGTACACTCGTTGGAAAATCGTACGAACACATTGTCGATTGGTACGGAGATATTCCAGAAATAAAAGCAAACCCTCGTAGATATCACATCTACGGAGAAGACTATGTTGATTCCAAAGAAGGAACAGGAATAGTAACGATCAACGGAGCATACGGAGAAATAGATATGGAAGCTGCTAATAAAAATAAGCTGCCTATTCTCATGGATGTCGAGATGACAGGAGTCTTTAACGATCACGCAGGTCCGTATTCAGGACTCTTTATTAAAGATGCTCAAAAGAAGATTATCGAAGACTGTAAAAAAAATAATCGTGTATGGGATACAGGATCGTACAGACACAGCTATCCGCACTGTTGGCGTTGCGATAGTCCACTGATGAACTACTCCACTGCGTCGTGGTTTGTCGCTGTAGATACCATTAAAGAAAAAATGCTCAAAGCAAATAGTAGAACCGAGTGGGTACCGTCACACTTGCGTGATGGTCGTTTTGGAAGATGGCTGGAAAGCGCTCGTGACTGGGCTATTAGTCGTAACAGATATTGGGGAGCACCTCTCCCAATTTGGAGAGCAGGAGAAGACGGCGATATCGAAGTACTCGGTAGCCGTGATGATTTGATGAAGAAGAAGCTAATTCGCTTTACGAAAGTCACAACACTTCGCCATGCAGAAAGCGAAGGAAACTTGATTCCTATTTACCAAGGAGAACTGCCAGGGACAGACCTTACAAAGAGAGGAAAAGGGCAAGCAAAAGAAGCAGGAGACTGGCTAAAGACACAGAACGTCGACATTATTTACTGCAGCCCTCTAGCACGCACACAGCAAACTGCTGAAGCTATTGCGAAAAAGACCGGAGCAACCGTAGTAGTAGATGAGAGGCTACGCGAAGTAAGCTTTGGGGAATGGGAAGGCAAAGCTGTCGACTTTTCTGACCTAACTTTTATCAAAGAGCGTAGAGCGCACAAACTTGAAAAAGGAAAACCTGAAAGCATTTATCACTTTGATGGAATGGAAACATGGGAGAGCGTTGGCGAGCGTATCAATAACTTTATGGAAGACATACTGCCGAAGCACCGCAGTGAACATATTGTGATTGTCACGCATGCAGACCCGATGGTGAACCTAGAGCAGTTCTTTACCAAAGAAGATCCGGTAAAGCTGAGTCACCGGCCGTACCCAGAAAAAGCTACTCCTAAAACGTACTACTGGGATCACGATAAGAATCAGCAGTTAGATCTACACAAAGATACTGTCGATGATGTCTCATGGATGGGAGGGAAGAGTGACAAGAGTGTAGAGTTGATTTTAGTGCGTCACGGACAAACTGACTGGAACGCACAAAGTCTTTCACAAGGACAAACGGATAATGACTTGAATGAGACAGGTATTGCTCAAGCACATGAAACTGCGAAAGCCCTCAAGAAAGAAAAGATTGATTTCATTATTTCTTCGGATCTCAAGCGTGCAAAACAGACTGCAGAAATTATCGGTGAAGAAATTGGTATCGAAGTTACAGAATTGTGGGAAGAGCTACGTGAACGCAGTGAAGGAATTTGGGACGGTAAACATATTGATGAAGTCCTTAAGGACTACCCAGCTGCATCTGAAGATGCGAAATCTGTTTCCTTCCATCACAGCACACCACCTAAGGGAGAATCCTTTACAGCATTTATAGAAAGAACAGAAAAAGCATGTGAGATGCTCTTAGAAAAGTACGCAGGAAAGAAAGTCGTAGTTGTTTCCCATGGTGGAACAACGCGGGCTCTACACACAGTAATCCAAAACCTTGGATATAAAGCAGCTCTTAGCATGCGTCCAAAGAATGCAGGAATTATTCCTATGACACTCAACCCATTTTGTAAGCGCATTCCAGAAGTGTTGGACTGTTGGTTTGAAAGTGGATCTATGCCGTACGCACAAGAGCACTTCCCATTTGAGATGAAACATAAGAAGATGAAAGCTCCACAGAGTTTCCCTGCAAACTTTATTGCAGAAGGAATGGATCAAACTCGAGGATGGTTTTACACACTCACTGTATTAGGAGCTGCATTATTTGAGAAGTCTCCATTTGAACACTGTGTAGTAAACGGAACCGTGCTTGCAGAAGATGGTAAAAAGATGAGCAAGCGACTGCAAAACTATCCAGACCCAATGATTGTCGTTAAAAAACATGGAGCAGATGCTATTCGCTTTGCACTCATGAGCTCCCCTGCTGTTCGTGGAGAAGACCTGAGGTTTTCTGAACGCGTCGTTGAAGAAAATGTACGCAGCGTGCTACTTCCACTGTGGAACACATACAGTTTCTTTGTAACATACGCGAATGCTGCGAAGTTTGAGGCTAAAGACACAAGGCGCAAGAGTGAACACCCTCTTGATGTGTGGATCCGTGCAGAAGTACAAGACCTAGCAAACAGAATGACCAATGAATTAGAAGAGTTTGACCTCTCTGCAACGTGTGCAGAGCTCCACGAAACAATCGATGCTCTTACCAACTGGTACATCAGACTTTCTCGTAGGCGCTTTGCCGGTAAAGGAGTGCTGGATGCATACCCTGATGGATCTGGTGATGCACAGTCACAAGATCAGCATGATGCCCTTACAACTCTCTACGATGTGCTTCTCACTATCTCCCAGTGTCTTGCACCATTTTGTCCGTACATTACAGAGGCGATCTACTTAAACCTCGTCGATGAAGATCATGGGTCTGTGCACCTTACTGATTGGCCAGAAACGAAAGAGCTTTCTAGTAAAGAGCAGCAGCTCCTAGAAAAAAACCGCATACTCAGACGTATCGTCAGTCTTGGAAACTCTGTAAGAGCTTCTGCGAAAGTAAAAATTCGTCAGCCACTACAAAAAGCTTCTATTGCCCTCCCTCCAAACACAACATTCGAACTGACTGCTGAGGATATGGATCTTTTGCGCCAAGAACTTAACGTTAAAGAGGTAGACTTTACCGATAACCCAGACGAACTCGCCGAAAGCTTTATGCAAGTAGATGCTCGCAAAGTAGGACCTCGTCTTGGTAAACGTGTTCAAGAAATTATCAACGCAGGAAAAGAAGGGAACTTTACGGTGCAACCAAGTGGTGAAATATTGATTTTAGATGAGACGCTCTCTCCAGAAGAAGCGCAACTGACCTACCGTGGAAAAGAAGGACAAAATGCAGCTGCAGATAAGGGTGTCGTGATCAGTATTAATACCGAACTTAGTGAGCAACTGCTCCTCGAAGGAGATGCGCGTGACATTATTCGCGGAGTACAACGCATCAGAAAAGAAACTGGTTTGGCATTCACCGACGAGATCACACTTGCCATAGAAGGAGGTGATGAGGTGATTGCAGAGCATAAAACACTAATAGAATCCGAGACACGTTCGACCATTGGCGAAAGTGCGGGAGATGATCACACCATCGAAGTGGGAGATCGAAAAGTGACGATTCGCTTCGAGAAGCGCTAAGATAGTGCATATGTCTTCCGAAGGATCTTCTCACCTGCCGCTAAAGCTCACATTAAAATTTGTTTTTAATGTCATTGTTGTTTGGGCATTAGCCAATTACCTCGGCCAATACTTTGGACTTGATGGTGGTATTCCTGCATTCGTTATTGTTGGAGCCTTGATGAGTCTTTTGAATATTTTCTTTCGACCGATTCTCAATATCATCACACTTCCCCTACGCTTCTTTGCAACTATTGTGGCAGTAATCGTCGTTAATGGAGCATTTGTGTACGTGATTCACTTGTTTACACTGCGAATGGACCCTGGTCTCATTAAATTAGAGATTTTTGGAGGCCCTTGGGGATGGATAGTCGTGGCGGTATGCTTTGGATTTGCCAACTGGCTGCTTAAGGAGATATTTAAGTAGGTCATATATATAAATACTTGATTTATGGCTTATTTGAGCGTAAAACGTGTCTATGAATGACCAGAGATTGCATCCAGAGACCTGTTTGGGTGGTAGAGATATCAACCGTGCCCTTAGTAAATCCCTTTCTCATGAAGAAGCTACAGCACTGACTATGGCTGCTGGCGGAGCAGATGGATTTCGATACGATTTTGCTCAAGTTGGTATGGCCCTCAGTGCTTATCAGATGATAACCGAGCAACATCTTACCATAGAAGATGTATTACAGGCCTCCAGAGAAGGCACTCTCCCCGTAGGGTGCGGTGAAGTTATAAGGACTCTTAAAGGTGCTATTTCGAAACTACGTGATGAAGGAGTGATTCATGCATATGAATTGATGAAGCAAAACGCAGCAACAATGCGATTAAAACATGAGTCCTAGAGTGACTTATTAATAAAGTCGTTTAATGCCCAGCTCATACCTTTGATAGCTGCATTTGGTGGAATTTCGTGATGCGAAGACACGACACCAAATTCTGATTCTGTCTTCTTCCATCCAAATACAACGAAGCTTGGAACATTAAGCTCTTGTAGGAATGCCTCTACTTTCTTTTGTACTTCTTCTTGATCCATAATTAGTTGCTCATCCAGCGGAAAGTAACTGCACCAAGTGCACCGCCAATGAGCGGGCCGAGTATATACGAAAGTGAAGTAGCGCCAAGGCCAAATGCGACAGCTGGGTTTAAGATACCGCTACTCATAGTAGAAGCGATCATAATACCTGCAAGCAAAGATCCTCCTACAACAAGTCCTGCTGCATCTGCTTTAGACTTACCTAATGCAACCGATGCCACACCAAACGTTAAGATGAATGCTCCTAACGCTTCTCCTAAGATAATCTGTGCAGACTCTTCGCCTACCAATGGAATCGTTGCCGTCATCGAAAGAACTAAGAGCATAGCGAGTCCTGCCCCAAGACATTGTGACGCAATGTAAAACATCGCCTCTCTTGCATTTATTTGCTTAATAGACCACATACCAAATGTTACTGCAGGGTTGATGTGTGCACCCGAGATTCCTCCAATCGTATACACAAATATTCCAACAACAAGTGCTGCAAGAACTGGTGTAGAGAGAGGGAAACTAAAGAGCAGAGAAAGTGACACAGCAAGTGTCAGTGTAAATGTAGACAAGCCTTCTGCTGCATATTTTTGTGAGTGACTAAGATCCATAAGGTTGGGGGGAATTGAGTGTTAGTATACCACTCATGTACCATAGAAGTATCCCTTCTCTAAAATCCCTTGTTTCGGTTGCTGGAATAAGTCTCATGCTTGTGAGTACGACTGCCCATGCACGGTTTTTTGATGTTAGCCCAGAGCATCCGTATTTTGATGCGATTGAATTTTTAACACGAGAAGGCATCGTGGAAGGATATCAAAACAGATCATTTCAGGCAGAACGCAACATCAATCGTGCTGAGTTTACGAAAATACTTGTAAACGTCTTATATCCACAAAGCTACATTGATGATTGCATCGAGAATCTTCCTGAACCCGAGGAAGGAGAAGAGGAGGATATGGTTATTCCTGCTTTTGACTTCCCTGATGTGCCGCACGACAGCTGGTTTGCACCCTATATCTGCACAGCATGGACGAATGCAATAGTTAGTGGATATCCTGATGGACTCTTTCGACCAGAAGAAGGTGTAAAGTTTGTCGAGTCTGCAAAAATGACTTCGATAGGATTTGGACTCACAGGACTTGAACTTCCAAACTTTGGAACAGCGAATGTGCTCTGGTATCAGCCATATGTAGAGTTTCTCGCTGCGCAAAACGCAATCCCCTATTCTATTATCGATCTTCCACAGAACTTAAACCGAGGAGAAATGGCAGAACTTATCTATCGCCTTAAAGATTATCCCATTCGCCTAGGACCTGCTCCACAGAAATCAAAGACCGCAGAAGATGTTATCTACCCTGTGAATCTTAAAGAGTATGAAAACTTCGAGAAGCTCTTTGCCTTTGCCTACCCAAACATCTGGCCAGATCCTCAAATGCTTGCCCGGGGATCATACGATGGAAGAAGCCCGTATATCGCTTCTGAATGGACAATGTATTTTGGTCCAGAGAGTGATATATGTATTGCAGGCCATGAATGTGTCCACAGAGACATGTGGATCGATGGATACCGCGTTGAAGACTCCGAAGTTATTGTCGATTCGATTATTGAAGATCAGTACTTTATCGAAGTGGAATCAGAAACCATTATTAATGGCATGCCGACACTTGTCGTCATAGAAGAAGTAGATAAATGCATTGATAAACGAGCGTTCTACTTTGGAGAAGAATGGATTTATGCGCTGAACATTCGTTGTGCAGGACAAGATGACAAGCTCTTCAACTTCTTCGATCAAATTGCACAGAGTGTTCGTCAAATAGAAGCCCGACCTCCTGAGCACCGCAAATAATTCTTATAGTCCGTGTGAAGTGTCTTCTTTCCACACTTCTTTTAGGTATTGATCTCTCCCAGAGCCATGCCGGTAGTACTGATAGCGAATAGGGTTATTTTTGTAGTAATCCTGATGATAGTCCTCTGCAGGATAAAATACCGTTGCCTCTCTAATATCTGTCACTATCGGTTCAGGATATTTTTCTGATTCATCCAATGCTTTTTTAGAGTCCTCGGCAATCTGCTTTTGGCTCTCGTTAAAGTAAAAGATTGCTGATGTGTACTGGTGGCCTCTGTCGGCAAAAGAACCCGTTGCATCTGTCGGGTCTATTTGTTTCCAGAAATATTCTACAAGCTCTGAGTACGAAACTTTCGAAGGATCGTACACAACAAGAACTGATTCTATTTGCTTAGTTTTCCCAGAGGATACCTCTTTGTAACTTGGGTTTTTCTCATCTCCTCCTGCAAAACCAGACACTGCGGTAATTACTCCTTCAACATGTTCGTACGCAGACTCAATGCACCAAAAGCATCCACCTGCAAAGAGCGCCTCCTCTGTCTCCCCAGTAAACTCCTCGATCTTCTGCATCTTGTCTGCAATATCTTGATTGTCCGGCGGCAAGAGTGAACAAGAGGCCATAAGAAAAGAGGAAGACAATAAGAAGAGAAGTTTCATGCCACAATTATACGCTACATAAGCCTTATGTGACAATATATAGCTTTTCTGCTATAATATTAAGAATGAATCACGCTATAAATAAAACACTAAAAACTGTTCTTCACACAAACGAAGGGCAACTACGACGTGTTCCAAACCATGTTCTCGCACTAGCGTTATTCTTGAGTATCAACGTTCTTTTGCAAGGAATTGCAGATATAGCCCTAAAGCTTGTTAGCTATTCTACGATACTCCCACCGCTTCCTTGGCGTACGGACTTCTTGTTCCTCACAGCTGTTTCTGTGTTGATGGGATACCGTTCGTTTACAGGAATGCTGCATCAGAAATTTGATGTCACACGAAACTCCATAGAGCTTGGTATTCTCGTAGAAATTGGCTTGGTAGCTGGAGACACACTCTTCATCAAAGAACATCTCATTGATATGCCTCACGTACTTCCGATGCGTCTGCCGTTTATTATTCTCACAAGTATTAATATTCTTATTCTGCTCTACAACTACGGTGCATTGCATAATCGAAAATGGTGGTTACAGAAGGTATAGACTTCTGTGATAGGATAGCCCTCGTATGTTGAGCAAATGGATACAGTACTACAACGAACGGTATCTTAAATGGGTCCTTTGGCTTTGTGTAACCATTGCTTGGGTGGGCATTCTTTTAGAAAGTACTTCCCAAGGCAAATTGGAATGGGGAGAAATGGTAGGAGAAACTGGTGAACTTACATGGTATCTCCTGATGTTTACCGTTTTCATCAGCCTTCTTCATAAACTATTCCCGACGCTTTGGATTTTTAACAATGTAGTACCGCTTCGCAAACACACGGGGATCCTCGCTTGGGTGATTGCCCTTACACATGGTGGTTCGGAGATGATCAATCGTGGTATCGCTGCTGACGCAAATGCTATTTATAACACTGCCCTCTCTTTGGAAGATGGCATGGTGTTTGGTGCTATTTCTTTTCTCATCATGCTGCCACTGTTTCTGACCTCTACAGATTTTGCAGTACAAAAAATGGGGTACAAGTGGTGGAAGCGATTGCATAAGCTCACACATGCAGCATTCATCTTCGCAGCTGTTCATATTCTTGTACTGAAGTATCAACAAGAGGGTGAGTTATTTCTAAAAACCACAGGAGCACTTACATTTTACTTTGTAGGGTATGCAGTTGTGTTTTGGAGAGGTATGAAGAAAAAGAGTGGTGATGTGTAACACTGCTACGCAGCTTCTTCTGATTGCTTTTGTTTGTATATCTCATACATCTTTCTATATACCTCTAAGCGATGTTTTTGAGCTTCTCCTCTTTTGCGATACACATCGGACTCTTTAAATTTACTTGGTACAAATTCTGGAGCATCTTCTAGCAATGCCTTTATTTGCTTCATGTATTCTCTACCAAGAAGTAATCTTGTTTGTGTTAGCACCCCTCCATCTGTAGAGGTGACTTCATCTATATCGAAATCTGATTCGCTCAATGACATGTAAAGCATACTACACTTTTTTTCCCATAATGAAAGGCACGCCGTGAGTTTGTGTCATTGAGTGGTGGAGATGCCGGGAATTGAACCCGGGTCCAACATGTAGAGCAAGTGTTCATACTGTTATGTCCATTCCAGATCGCTCTACTCATAAAGATAGGACTAAAAATAAGTAGAGAGGGTCAGCGCTAATACAACAGTATCATCACGCCAAGTGATAAGTCGTTCCACTAAGTGACGCCACATTTCCGTAGTGGAAGTCGGGAAGGTGACGCGTTCGCGCGAGGGCGAACTTATGCAGCCATAGCGAACTGCGGAGCTAGAGATCTTACGAACTCTTCACCCTTAGCAGCTGCGTTACGGAATGCAGTGTTTGCAGTGTTTGCAAATAAGTGTGCATCAAGTGGGTATAGGGAACCGATGCCATCCCTAACAGAAACAAGCGAACCCTAGAATCACGCTGTCGAAGCCTGTCATCCCCAGTGGTTTAAACGATCAAGATGTCTATTGTACCCTTAATACCTATTATGTGGTAGAGTAACAGTCTTATGAAACTCGGAAGTTCCAAAGCATGGGCTAAAACACTAGGTTCAGGCCTAGCACAGGTACAACACGCTACAGATAAACTCGTAGTTTTTGGCTTCAAATCCCTCAAAAAAGCAGGAAAAACTCCTAATAAAGACAAGACGAAGAATAAATACATCAAGTCAGCAAAAACTGCAGGGCGTACCACTCTGTCGTTCCTTGGAACTCTCGGAGATAGTTTTTACAACGAATACGAAGAACTAAAGAAGCAGGAATAACGCGGGGGTGTTTTCAGCTTTACGAATTCTCATGCAATTCCGCTATTTTGCTTAATGCTACAAGCCTTCCTCCATCTGAGTATTCTACCCTGTCCATAAATGCTCTCATGAGCAATAATCCTCTGCCGTGGTTTCTTTCTATATAATCTGGATCTGTTGGATCTACTACTTTATCTTCTTCAAATCCTTTTCCTTCATCTTGTAGTGTGACAATAACTTCTTGTATTGCAGAGTGGTCTAAAGTGCCTTCTTGAGTAATTTGTATTGGAAATGAATCAATCTCTTCGCCTATATTAGGATCTTCGTCATCTTCAATAACAGTTTTAATATGTGAAGGTCGTAACTCTGGCTGATCAACCATGCCATCACAGACAAACTGTAACTGTACTCGTACACTACGAGTGTGCATTTCGGGGTTATGCGATGTTTTTAGGTCTTCAATCATCGCGCTACGCGTTTGCTCGTCATCCCGTATAGCCGAAGACCGCTCTAAGTTTCCATGATAAACACAGTTTATTGCCCCCTCCTCTATGGGAAGACCTATCTTCATTACCAACATATCGTGACTTCCGAACCGCTCAGTTTTCGCTATGGCCGAAACAAGATAATGTCGTATTTGCACAAGTCGCTCACCTATCTCTCTGTAATACATATTATCATTTTCAATAGCCCCTGGGTCATCAACTACTATCTCTGCCTCTAATACAGTTACTAGATTTGTCATGAGTTCGTATCGGCAAATTGTTCAAATTCCAATCCTGGTACAGTATGAAATCTTTTTAACTTCACTTGTTCGAGACTTTGTTCTGGTAATCCATGAATTTGGATCTTTGCTTCAATCGCTTTTTCTAAAAGCATAAGAGTCCCAAATCCACTTGACCCACCAAACATCATATTTCTACCATCAATTCGTATAATATCTATAGTCTCACCATTAGATTGTAGAGCTGTTACTTCTTCTGTAATTCGAGTCAGTACTGATGACTTGATGTGATCTGCAATACATTTTATCTCTTCAAGCTTAGAGGCTCCAATTCTCTTCGCTACGGCATCTACTGCATCATCTTTAGCATGCTCTGATGCTTCAAGCTCCCCCTTTGCAGGTATTACAGTCAGCACATTTCCGTCGTGGGTTATTTCCATAGTCTATTAAGCTACCCCTTTTTTTTGAATAGTCAAGAATTTTGAACCTCGGTGAACTAGGACTTTCCTTCGCATTTGTATGGAAATATTGCTATATTTTGGCCTACGCAGATTTATGGCACCAATTTCTACAGATGACATTCGGCAAGCGTTCCTCGATTTCTTCCAAAGTCGAGACCATGCAGTAGTTCCAGGGGCAAGTTTGGTCCCAGAAAACGACCCTACGGTACTATTTACAACAGCTGGAATGCACCCTCTTGTGCCATATTTGATAGGAGAGGCTCATCCTGCTGGAAAAAGACTAGTAGATGCTCAAAGATGTATACGTACCGGAGACATTGATGAAGTAGGAGACGCCTCGCATCTCACCATGTTTGAAATGATGGGAAACTGGAGTTTGGGTGATTATTTCAAAGAAGAAGCTATTTCTATGAGCTTTGAGTTCTTAACGCAAGTTCTGGGGATAGATCCTACTATGCTCTCTGTTACCTGCTTTGAAGGAGATAACGACGCTCCAAAAGACGAAGAGGCAGCACAGTTTTGGATGAACGTAGGAATCCCTGAAGATCGTATTGGATTCTTACCAAAAAAAGAAAACTGGTGGGGTCCTGCAGGACTCACAGGTCCATGTGGTCCAGATACAGAAATGTTTTACTGGGTAGGAGATGGTGAGCCGCACGGTAACCCAGAGAAGAATGACAGTGATTGGATGGAGATCTGGAACGATGTATTTATGCAATACAACAAGACAGAGAGCGGACAGTTTGAACCACTCGCACAGCAAAATGTCGATACAGGTATGGGACTCGAGCGTGTAGCTGCCATGATGCAAGGAGTAAGCAACGTGTACGAGACAGATAGGATGCTACCAATTATCGAACGTGTTCGATCTCTTGCGTCGTCATCCGATCTTAAACACGAACGTATTGTGACAGACCACATTAAAGCTGCGACGTTTATGATTGCCGACGGCATCAAGCCAGGGAATGTGGATCAAGCATACGTCCTTCGAAAAGTTATCCGTCGTGCTATCCGTAGCGCAAAGCAACTCGGCATCGAATCGACGGGAACGCTCTGCGCACAAATTTCTGACGAAGTCGTATCGCAGTATGGTCACATCTACGGACATGTTAAGTCTCAGGAGAAAATGATTGCCGATACCTTAGCTTCAGAAGAGCAACAGTTTAATAAGACACTACAAGCAGGACTGAAACAGCTAGAGAAAGTAATCGCAGAGACCTCTGGCAATGTTATTGCTGGTAAAGATGCTTTTCACTTGTATGACACCTACGGTTTTCCACTAGAGCTCACAAAAGAAATTTTAGAAGAGAAGGGATATTCTATTACTGAGAAAGAATATGAAATAGCGTTTAAGGCACACCAAGAACTTAGCCGTAAGGGTGCAGAGCAAAAGTTTGCAGGAGGTCTTGCAGACCACAGCGCAGAGACCACAAAGCTCCACACCGCTACACACTTACTCAATGCAGCTTTGCGCATAGTACTTGGAGATCATATTTACCAAAAAGGTTCTAACATTACCCAAGAACGCCTGCGATTTGATTTCTCTCACGACGAGAAAATGACAGCTGAACAAAAGCAGGAAGTAGAGCGACTGGTTAACGAGGCAATCGATGCAGACCATCCAATTAGTTTTCATGTAACTGACGTGGAGGGTGCAAAAGATGAAGGAGCAATCGGTGTATTTGATGCGAAGTACGATTCTGAAGTAAAGGTCTATACTATGGGGGACTTTAGTAAGGAAATCTGTGGAGGGCCACACGTTGCTCGCACAGGAATGCTCGGTCACTTCACACTCAAGAAAGAAGAAAGCTCTTCCTCTGGGGTTCGCCGCATAAAAGCGACTGTAGAAGGAGGACCAGAAGAAATAGAAGTTGCCTCCCAAACATCGTAAATGCTTAGAAGTCTGTTACTCACCGCGCTTACTGCAGGAAGCCTCTTGGCTCCAAATGTCTGTGATGCAGCAAAGACCACAACATGGAATTTGATGAACCTACAAAAGCTTGAAGGATGGAATACCGCGAATCTCACTACGGTAAACCTTATTCCTCAGGGCCTTGCTGTCTCTACACAGACACAAGGGCAACTTGTGAAGATCAGTGACCTGAAACACTCTGTAGATAAAATCGGTATTACCTATATCTCCCCTACTGGAGGTGGAGGCTTATTTTTTTGGCGCGCACCAGGAATGAAAGAAGAGCAGGTCTTCCAGATTCCTATCAGCTTTTCTCCAAGTACTACTCAGCAAAAAGTAATACTCGATATGGGCGACGTAACAGAATGGGATGCCCGCAGTGATCGTATCGGTTTTGTTCTTAATGAAGGATCTCAACTTATCTTGCAGGAGATGTCATTTACAGGCCCAGGGCTTATAGACAATATTATCTTTCCGATAAAAACGTTCTTCAAGTTTGATAATAACCACGCGTACAGCATCAACTTTTTGTGGGGTCCTCTTATGGCCTATAGCCAAGAGCAACTCGATGCTCTCTATAATAAAGTTCCACCAAATGGCGACTCATGGAATACATTCTTCTATACCATTCTGGCAGCATGCGCAGTCTTTGTCTTTTTAATGAAAAAGTTCAAGAGAAAAAACCTTACGCTTGTATTTATTACACTGCTTGCAGCATGTTGGCTTTTGTATGACGTACGAATGGGATCAGAATTTATAAGCTTTGCTAGAACTGATGTAAAAACTTGGTGGAGCAAACCTATCGAGCTCAAAGACTTCCGAGACCGAGGCAGTTTTACGGCATTTGCAAAAACTGCTGCTGAGTTTACTACCGGGAAAGAAAACTACGTCTTCATTGCATCTCACGGGTGGCCGTTTTGGGGAAGCATGAAATACGAAGCATACCCAGCACTTCCCATAGCCCATGACAGCGATACCGAAGGAGTCGACACATGGATCATCTTCAATCGCAATGACATCAAGCCAGATGAAGAAGGAAGGCTGACCATGAATGGAGTAGCTATTTCTCCTCCTGGAGATATCATGTTGCCATTTGAACCTGGATCATTTGTTTTCGTTACACGATAATGTCTCTACTTTGGTTACCCATCGGCCTTCTCCCATCCATAGCTTGCGGATGGTTGCTACTGCGACTTGCAGAAGGCAGCTCTCCTGTCCTCTACAAATACGAACGTGCCGTAGCGGGATTTGTCCTAGGAGGAATATTTACGACCTTCACGATCTTCTTAACAGAGATCACTGGTATAGGAAGCTTTTCGTTCCTATCGATGCTTGTTACTCAATTAGTACTAATGATGATCTTGGGAGGGTTGTACTGGAAGAATAAAGAGAAGCTCACTGCCAACTGCCAACTGATAACTGATAACTCCAGCTGGAAGCCATGGCAAAAAATCGCGACCGGTATCTTAAGTGTCTGGATACTCGCTAAACTCGTCTCTGGAATTATTCTCCTCTCTGGTCCTGCATACTTTGATGACACGCTCTCCAACTGGAACATACGAGCGAAGGCATTCTACCACCATCAAGAATTAATTCTGGAACTAGAACCTGGTAAGGGCACAGGAATAGGATCGTATCCACAGTCTGTTCCACTACTAAAGACCTGGCTCGCTCACCTTAATGGGGAGTGGCATGAAGCACTGGCAAATAGCTTGCACATACTCTGGTATCTATCCGCACTCGTACTGGTGTACTTTGCCATTCGAAGATTACTGAATACAAAGTGGGCATTGCTTGGTACCTATATTCTTGCCAGTGTTCCGCTGTACACAATGCATGGTGCTTCTGCCTATGGAGACTGCTTCTTGTCTGTTGTGATTTTCCTCGCACTGTCTTGGGTGTTCTTTGCTGCAAAGTCTGAAGGGCAAGAGCGTATGTCGTTTATCAAACTTGGAAGTATTGCCGCAGCTTTACTGGTCTACACCAAAAGTGAAGCAATACTGTTACACCTGCCGCCTATTATCGTCTTAGTAGCAGGACTAATGCTCCTTGGAGGAATGAGTACTTCCCAAAAGCGTTCTACACTACTGTGGTATGGCGCTTGTGTGAGTGCAGTCTTACTCCCTTGGGTAGGATTTAAGTGGATGAATAACCTTGGGTTTGGAAACGCAAAAGACGTCTCTGGTATGACTTTGGAATGGCACGAAGGAGTCTTGCAAGCGATAGGGCTTAATACCTTCTGGGAAGGAAACTGGAATCTACTCCCAGTGCTCTTCTTAGGGCTAATAATCTATAAATGGCGCAGTGCATTTCGGTCTCATCTCGCTTACCTAACTGGATTTGTCCTTGTGGTAATAATAGGGCAACTTCCGATCTATATGTTTACAGCATTGCACGTTGAGGCACTCAACCAAACAGGGTACGCGCGAGGAATTATCCATCTTATTCCTGTAATTGTTGTTATCACTACCGTTCTGTTGCATCAGGTATTGGATCGTGATGCACGATAAGTTTTTCACTGCTATACTTCGCGCATGTATCAATACGCAGCCGTCCTAGGACACCAACCACATATCAGTCTCGCAGAACTTTCCGCTGCAATCCCGGGTTTCTCTCTTGAGTCTCTTGAAACAAAGACCGTGGCTCTTTTTAGTACGCCAGAAGAGATAGATGCAGACCTTATTAATCTTCTAGGAGGAACTATCATGCTCGCACAGCGTATTACAGAAGCAGATGTTTCTATGAGTGATATTCCAAAGCTTTTGAGTGGAGAGGTAACAAAAGTAAAGAAGAAGGTCACATTTGGATTGCGTTGCTACAACATACCAAGAGGAGATATAAAAACCGCCTACCGAAAAGGAAAAGAAGAGATGAAGAGGCAAGGGCGTCCTTGTCGATATATTGGAAATGACAAAAAACCAGCAGCTACTGCACTCCTCAAAGATTCGGGAGTGGTGTCTGGAAAAAAAGGAGTCGAGCTCTTTGTTATTAGAAGGCCTAATGAGCTCTGGGTAGGAAAAACGATCGGTATTCAAGATATCGATGCCTATACACACCGCGACATGGAAAAACCTGTTAGGGACACGACTGTAGGATTGCTTCCACCAAAACTTGCACAGATTCTTCTAAACTTCGGAGGATGGATGGCACGAGAAGCACTACCAGAAGAGGAAAAGAAGAAAAACGCTGCCCGTAAAAGAAAGAAGAAAGAGATCTATACTGTACTCGACCCCTTCTGTGGAACTGGAGTTATCTTAATGGAATGTCTGTTGCGCAGTTGGCCTGTAGAAGGAAGTGACGTTACCACTAAAGCCGTAAATGGAAGCAAGAAGAACATTGAATGGATACGCAAAGAACTCAAGATCCTTAAAAAAGACGTGAGCGACTCTGTTACTAAGCACGACGCCACCAAAGCATTTTCGCATAAAACACTCCCCGATATTGTCGTAACAGAAACCAGTCTTGGGCCAAACCTCAGCAAGAAACCAAACAAGACAGAACTAAAGTCACTGGTAAAAGAAAGTGAAAAACTCCAAGAAGCATTTTTACAAAATGCAGCTGCCACTCTTCCGGGTGTTCCACTTGTATGCACATGGCCTTTTTGGAGGCTAGGAGCTGAAAATGTCCGACTCGAAAAGATTTGGGATGCACTTACAAAAGCTGGCTACGAAGCGGTGTTACCAGATGAGATAGTTGCAGATAACCCCGAACGCCCTTCTCTTTTGTATCAAAGAAAAGATCAATTTGTCGGAAGAGAGATAGTAATACTTAGGCCCATAGAAAAGTCGTGATATAATAACGGCCGAAATGACCTTTCTCCGTAGACTTATAAAGGTGGCGATTGCACTATTCGTTGTTTTTCATATCTCCTCAACCTTTATGTACAGCCTTTATCACGTTGAAGGAGTTCCTGTACTTGAGTGGCTATATAACAAGAGGACGCACATTCGACCTTACATTTTGGCGACGTCTCAATGGCAACGATGGAACTTATTTTCTCCAGATCCACTGCGTCGCGTTATTGAAATGGACTTTGATCAGAAGATAGATGGAAGGTGGGTAAGCGTGTTTACGCTTAATCAGCATAATGTCACGTGGTGGCAAAGAGCACCAGAACTTAAAATCATGCGACGTATGGAAGATGAAAAGATGCTCCCTCTTCAAGAGCGCTATATGTTTGATTTCTGCCGAAGGCATCGCATTCCTGAAGGTACGCAAATGCGTATACGCAAGAGATGGCATGTTATTCCGCGACATCTAACAACACAGAGCATCGAATGGTGGAGAAACTGGGAACCACAATGGAAAGACATCGAACTTATGCAAACTACCTGCCCTCCACTTAAATGAAGCGTGTAATCTCTTACCTCAACCGGTTTTTCTTCGAAGAGGTTTCGGCCACGGGTTTTGGCCTGATGCGCGCTGCATGGGCATTTACGGTGTTGTTTTACATGTTAGGGAGTGCAACGGATGTAGTAC
This sequence comes from Candidatus Peribacter sp., assembly GCA_018652955.1. Classification (GTDB taxonomy): domain Bacteria; phylum Patescibacteriota; class Gracilibacteria; order Peribacterales; family Peribacteraceae; genus UBA2170. Next base: position 84,721 of record JABIBA010000011.1, read on the forward strand.
GCTATTACTCCGAAGGAGGAATTTTGCCACAGGACTTGGGGTACTTAGTCTTCCGTTCAGAATATCGCTTTACTCTGTTGCAATACATCACAGATCCTACTGCGGTCGTCGCACTGTGGAGTGTATTTATGGTATGCCTTGTCTGCATGATGATAGGTATGTGGCCTCGGCTCATGACTATTATCTGCGTACTACTACTCTTTAGTTTCCACGAACGAAACCTTCAGCCACTAGGGGGCGGAGATACTGTACTTCGCATTATCGGATTTATATTGATGATTGCCCCAGAGGTCAGTGCATTTTCTCTCGCTCGACTAGAGCATCAATGGAACCACTGGAAGAAGACTGGTAAATATTTAGCACCACTGAAAACACACATCTGGCCCTACCGTATTTTGTTGTGGCAGATTCTGATCATTTATGTCACTTCTGCATGGGATAAACTACAAGGAGTCATGTGGATGGGGGGCACAGTAGTCGAAGCAGGTTTTCATCACACACACTTCGTGCGGTGGTCCAAAGATATTATGGATGGATGGGTGTGGTTTTCTCCCTACGCGTGTTTCTACACATTGATGTTTGAATTTGGTTGGCTGCTTATGTTGGTCCCAAGAGAAACATGGCATGTACTTCCTCTGTGGATTCGCCGTCACTCGATAAAGCGATGGCTGATTGCTGGAAGTCTTGGTTTCCACTGGGGTATTTTTGCCTTTATGGATGTTGGCTCCTTCCCACTTGCCATGAGCACTGCGTTCCTCGGTCTTCTACTCGACCAAGACTGGGCTGCCTATAAAAAGACCTTGAACAAGAGGTGGAAAGGAAGAATTATCATTTTGTATGACGGCGCCTGTGGCCTCTGTAGAAGAAGTATCTTTATGCTGCAACTGATGGACGTACTGAACCGAATAAAGCCTGTAGATTTCCGCGATGGCATATTGCGATCTAAGCATGCACCGGATCTCAGTGAGTCAGACCTTGATAGAGCTATGCACATCAAGACTCCTCAGGGGAAATTCTACAAAGGATTTGATGCCTTTAGAAAGCTTTCATGGCATATGCCGACTCTTAAACTGCTTACTCCCCTGCTCTACCTGCCCGGAGTAGCCCCCGTAGGACGCATGATCTACGCCAAAATAGCTGTGAGTCGCAATAAGTGTGCCCATGGTGCGTGTAAAATATAACCACCCAAATTCCCTATTCATAGCAACAAAACTTCGTATAATGTTGCGGTACGCGTGATCCCGGGTAGCTCAGCGGTAGAGCAATTCGCTGTTAACGAATGGGTCGTCGGTTCGAATCCGACCCCGGGAGCCAATCATTAGTTTCATTGCAAAGCACTATACCTGCAAAGGGGTTTTTCAGCTTGTAGACTAGCTTTTCCCCTTCTACAGATGCGTTCGCAAGTACGAATCGTAGTAGTTCGTTCTTTTGCCTATCTTGCGATTTTTCAAATAGCTCATCTGCCTTGTTTGCAAGTTCCAGTATGTAAGAACTGGATATGAGGAAGGCTTCGTCTGCCTTGGAATGACCTTGTAGTTGCTCTATCAAATCAGACTCTTTTCGCTTTAAATCAACAACCATAGTGTCGTACACATCATGCGTAATTCTCTTTATTTCTAGTTTCCCTATCTGTTTCAATTTCTGCAAGAATAATGCCTGTATCTGGGTCATGAGCCTCGACCTTGCTAATACCACCTTTCAAATACCCAAAGTAGTAATCGTCATAACAAATTTGGTCTGCAATGAAATCTTGCATTTCCAGTGCTTTTCCCCTGTCACCGCCATACCGAAGCGGATGGCAAAATTCTTCAAGAATAGTAAGTAGTAGTTGGTGGTGTTCTTCTTCTGTGGATGAAGCCAATACCCTAAATAAATCATCCAACATACGCCATTTAGTATTAGGGTAGTTAATAAGATAGACAGGAACATCGCAGTCTTTTAAGAATTTTACTAACCCTAAACCGCTATCAAAGTCACCCATGTGTCGTGCGATATTTTCAAGAGCGACTGGTTTGATAATAGATTTCTGATTCTTTCCTTGCAGCTCTAATTTTACTTCAAAAATTCGCAAGGTATCAAATTCTTCTTGTTTGAGCATAACACCATTGGGCAATGCACCTTCTGCCAAACATAATTCTTCTGTGTCATCTACCGCAGCTAATCGTTGAAGATTAAATAAACGCTTTGCATTAGTAGCCCTGAAACATCCCTTACTATATAGATAGCGTAAGTTATCACGACCTGTATCAATATTTATCTTCTTTTCTTTATGCAAATCCAAGAGGCTAATCGCAACAATGTTGCCAGCTTGTATTGATTCCTCTTTGCGATTAAAAGTGTTCATCCACTGTTCTAGTAGATAATCTATCAGTGTTGTAATTGGACTTTCGTTAGACATTACAGTTTTGAGTGCATTTACAAAACAAGTAAACTATACTCGCACTATATTCCCACTTCCATTATGAAAGCTGTAAATAAATTTGTTCCTGCTATCGTTATATTCACCATTGTAGCCATTGGTGTCATTGCTTTTAGCTCAAAACAAATGTCACCATCGGATACTACTATGAAAGGAAATGATGGTCTGTATCCTGGAAAGATAAAGGTGGGTCACTTGGTGGCATTGGATATGGCACCTCTTTTTGTTGCAAAGGAGGCAGGATTTTTTGAAGATGAGGGATTGGATGTAGATTTGGCTTTCTTTTCAAATCCAGGCGACAATAATGCTGCATTGGCAGGTGGAAGTGTACAGTTTAATATCAACCCATTTACACTGCCCTATTTTGGTGAAAATAGCGGAGTGCCAATGCGTATTATCTCTACGGCAGGAGGTTTGGAAATTATACAAGTAGTAATGCAAGGGCAGTACGAGGTAGAAACCATCAAACAACTTGCAGAATGGGTAAAGAATAATCCTAACCAAACATTAAAGGTTGGAACATTGCGAGGTGACACGCTTGATATGATTCTATATAGATCATTTGCAGAGGCAGGTTTAACTTACGATGATTTTGAAATGATTTGGTTCAACGACTTACTTGCTATGGTTGAATCATTCCGAACGGGTGACATTGCTATTTTAAGTCACATTAAGCCTTACACCACTGACCTTATAGTTAATTATGATGCAAAAGTTCTAACAAATAACGATGAGGTATGGGGGAAAGGCACACCAAACACAACAATTGTTGTTTTGGAAGATTTCTTGGCACAATACCCAGAAACTGTTCGACGTTATTTGAGAGCAACCTATAAGGGATTTGAGCTAATTGTAAATAACCCTGAACAAGCTGTTGAACTACTTACAGGTGGTAACTATTACAAGATTGATAATGATGTCCTCTTATATGCCTTGAAGAATCAGCCGAAGGAAGTTTTGTTACATCCAAATGTAGATGGCATGATGATGGCAATTCAGGATATGGTTCAACAAAACTATATTGAGCAACCGCAGCAGAACATTGTAAAAACTGACATACTAGATGCTGTTGTCCGAGAACTTCAATAATCTTTCCTATGAAAGCTAACAAAGACACTATTATTTCATTTGTGTGCGGTCTTACATCTATAATAGTCCTTTGGGCTATATGGGAACTGACAACGGCACTTGGATGGCAGTATGCTAGGGTATTACCGCCGCCATCACAGTTCCTAGCTGACTTTGCTGATAGTGGCTTTAAAATTGGTCTTGGCTCGCAGGCTGCATCAGTCCCAGAATCTGTTGCTTCTAGTTTTTTCCGTGTTTTTATGGGGCTATCAATTGGCTTTGTTGCAGCTATTACTTTTGGTGTTTTGGTAAGTATGAATATATGGGTCAAACGCTTTGTATTACCAATTGTGGAGCTATTAGCACCGATTGCACCTATTGCCTGGATACCAATAGCATTAGTACTTTTTGGCATTGGAAATCAAACTGCAATTTTTATTGTATTTATGGGAGTGTTTTTTATTTTGACCATTGTGACGGTTAAGCTCATTAGCACTGTTCCACAACACCTCATCAATGTTGCAAGGACATTAGGGTATAAGAATTATCAAATCTGGTTATACGTTATCATTCCTTACATTTTACCTGGGGTATTTACTATGTTACGTATCAATTTCATTGCAGCATGGATGGCAGTACTAGCAGCCGAGATGACAGGATTACGAGATGGTTTAGGTGCAATAGTAATGACAGGTCGCAATCTTTTTAATAGTGACCTTATACTCCTTGGCATGTGTCTCATTGGAATATCAGGATTTATTATTGATGTGATACTACGCTTTATTCAAAACAAGTTCTTTTGGTGGGATACCAATCAAGGTACATCAGCTCATAAATGAATACTAAACACACTACAACGGCATCTTCAAAAATAGAGCCAGTAAAAGGTTTCTCATGTCAGAATGTACATTTTACCTGGAAGGATTCCGAACAACCCGTTGATGTATTAAAGGATGTATCGTTACAGATTCATAGTGGCGAGTTCGTTTCAATTATAGGACCATCTGGCTGTGGAAAAACAACCTTACTGAATATTCTAGGCGGTGTTTCTAAACCTGATAGCGGTACGGTCTATTTAGACGGTCAGATTTTAGGTTCTTCAAAACAAGGAGTCACTGCACCAACAACAAGCGATGTAGGGGTGATTTTTCAGGACTACGGCTTGCTCCCCTGGCTAACTGTTAGAGGTAATGTTGCTTTCGGTATGAAAATGAGTGGAATACCAAAAAATGAACAAAAAAATGCAATTATTGAACTTTTGTCGAAGGTGGGCTTACTAGACTTTGCAAATCATTATCCCCACCAATTATCTGGTGGAATGAAACAGCGAACATCAATTGCTCGCGCTCTTGCTAACCAGTCACAATATCTTCTAATGGATGAGCCATTTTCTGCACTGGACTTCCAAACACGATTGATGATGCAAGAGTTTCTTACAGACATCTGGCAGCAATTTAAGAAAACCATTGTCTTCATTACACATCACGTTGAAGAGGCTATTTTACTATCCGACAAAATTTATTTGCTATCGGCTCGACCAGGCACTGTATTGGAAGAAGTAACCATTGACCTACCTCGACCTCGCAATGTGGCTGATGCCAAATTCAACGAGTACCGCAATCATATCACTTCGTACTTGCAAAAAGAGGTCTTAAAGTCGTTTGAAGAGCAAAATGCAATTCCGTTGGGTTAGTATTACTTACTGCAATCATATAAGTTATACAGTACAATAATTAGGCATCAATAGTAATTTTAGGCTTTTAAGTTCATGACCAAGCTCTTGAATTTCCTCTATCCACTCTGTTCGCAAACCATCCAAGAGGGGGAGCCAATTATAAAACTTCATCCTATGGACCAAAGCGCAAATACATACACGCTTTTAGACTCTGGAAATGAATTAAAACTAGAGCAGGTTGGTGCATACCGTCTTATTCGGTCTGCCCCACAAGCTTTGTGGAGCCCATCGTTAAACGAGCAAGAATGGGAAAACGTAGACGCGAGTTTAACATCGATTGAAGAAGGTAAAGTGGAATGGGATATACGAAATAAGGATATGCCTGACGAGTGGCAGATAGATGTGCCACCTGGAGTAATGAACATGAAGCGTTCCGACTTTGGGCATCTGGGTATTTTTCCAGAACAGATGCGATATTGGGAACTCTTAGAACAATCAACTAAGAAGTGTATAGACCTACATGGTGAGTGCAATGTGCTAAATCTGTTTGCATACACTGGAGGCTCTACCCTAGCGTGCGCGAAGGGCGGAGGGTCTGTCACTCACATCGATGCATCAAAGCCTTCGGTAACGTGGGCACGTAAAAATGCTAAAAGCTCTGGGCTAGAGAGTGCACCAATACGATGGATAGTTGATGATGTGCAAAAATTTGTCAGTCGTGAAATACAGCGTGGTAAAACTTACCATGGAATTATTCTCGATCCGCCTACATACGGAAAAGGAACAAAAGGAGAAACATGGAAAATTGACGATGACCTAGAGCCACTACTAGAGAACCTTCAACAGCTGATGAGTGAAGACTTCTCGTTTATGCATTTATGCGCACACTCAAACAATTATTCACCAGAAATACTCGAAGTATTTTTACGAGACATTATACCATCGCCAACTGGCACATTCCTTACAGAAGACATAATACTCAAAGCCTCTCATGGTAATGACTTACCAAGTGGAGCTTCTTGCCTCTATAGTCAGCAGGCTTAACCAACCACCTTTCCATCAGACTTGATAGTGAGGGCCAACTGCCCGCATGCAGCAGCAATATCACTACCCATGGTTTTTCGCTCTGTGACATCTACTCCAGAATCGAGGAGTACTTTTTTAAACTTTTCGATCCCCTCTCTAGGACTTGCCACAAACTCTTTTCCAGCAACTAGATTGAGTGGAATAACATTCACTTTGACGGCACTGGTAGTTTTGACAAATTTAACGAGGCGCTTCGCTTCCTCTTCGTTATCATTCACACCAGAGATAAGCGTGTACTCAAACGTAATGTGGTGATTGCGGTTTCCATGTTCGAGCTCATAGTCTTTGGTCCACTGTGCTAGCCTCGTATGAAAATTTGGTGCAGTTGTAGGGACAATCTTGCGTCGACTCTCTTCTTCTGGACTGTGCAAAGAAATCGCGATGCGCACAGGTGGCCAGTCGGGATCTGTAAGGATTCCTTCCAGTACTGGAAGTACGCCAACAGTCGACACGGTAACTTTAGTCGGCCCAAGATCTGTGTAGTCGAGCCATGTGTGAATTGCCTTTTTTACGTTATCGACATTCACGAGTGGTTCGCCCATTCCCATAAATACTACATTGGAAATTCTCTGAGGAAGCTCTGGGCGCTGCGATAAAAACTGTTTCCAAAATCTATATTGATCGGCAATCTCATCAGAACTTAAACTTCTTTTAAGGCCCATCGTTCCTGTTGCACAAAACGTGCAGCCCATTGCACAGCCAATTTGTGACGACACACATATCGTCCATTGGTCTCGATTGTTTCTCATAAGCACACTCTCGAAGTACTGCTCGTCATTTCCTGAGAGCACAACTTTGTGTGTATCCCCTGCCTTGCTTGAAAGAGTCGTGACTGGAGTACAGCTCATCCATGGAATTTCTTTTATAAGGACTTCTCGCATTTCTTTACCAAGAGTCGTCACGTCTTCCCATCCTTTCATCGATTCTGTGAAATACGCCTTCTCAATTTGCTTTAGACGAAATGCAGGCTCTTTAGGAAAAAGCTTTACGAAGTGATCGTGCCTATTGAGAGGGGCTTCGGTCATAAGTGTAGTCTATAAGAAAAGATGAACGGCCCAAGGGTCATTCATCTTTTTCTCTTATAATAGGAACGAAATTAGGTTCCTGAGTATTCACCAGTCTCCAACATGGAGATGATGCACTCTGATAGACGATTTCGTGTGTAACCAAGACGAGTACATCTTCGGTACATACGGTAATGATCACGGTAATCGTAGTACTGTGCTTCATCTACTGCTTCAGGGGCAGCAGCGTGAACACGTTCAGCTTCTTGCTCTGCACGAAGCTCAGTAAGGAGACGCTCTTGCAAGCGAAGCTCGGTAGCAATATCACGGTGGATATTGTTATCTTGCTGCTCAGCGCGTGAACTAGGGGGCTGCACGTCAGAATTAACGACGTAAGCGCTGCTTGTAGCAGCACCGATATAACCTCCTACCACTGCAACGAGAGCAATGAGTGCCAACGACTGTTGGGAATTACATTTCTTCATAACGGAAAGGGGAATTTGTATTACTCTATAATTATAACATATTTGTATATAAATGTAAATATCCTATAAATTGGTATCTACCGTGACGCTTTTGCGTATAATCCTCCGGAATGAACAAATCAGTAACTATTTTCGGCCTCTCAGCACTTCTTCTTACAGCATGTGGAACCTCAGAATCTGGAGCTCCTACTGAAGATCTGATCGAATCTGGAGCAGTTTTAGAACTACAACAAGAGGCTTTAGAGGCTCTAGAAGATACTACTATTACTGAAGCTGAGGCACTTCTCCTCTCCTATGAAGAAGCTGAAGCTGTACATCAGTTGGTTGTAGAATTTTCCGAAGGACTAGATACACAGGCACAAGAAGCCTTGTCTGATGCTATAGCAGTATTTTCTAACGATATCGAAGCCTTTAAATACTACGTTGAACTTGCAGATAGAGAGCCACTGCTCGAAGACGACCACCGTGCAGTACTCGAATTAACAGCAAAACTCGAAGACGGTATCGCGTTGTTTTCTCAGGTAATGGATATTCTGCAGTAATCTATTCGATAACTGCTTCAAATTTTATACCTTCCTCTTCCTCAAGTAGTGAGGATGGATCTGCTAATGTTTTTGAATTACTGAGTAATCCACCTACCTGTAATGTTCCCAAAATAAACTCATCGGAAGCATTTCCTCGAAGTGTAAAGGTCTCGTCACCCAATTCTTCTCCTGGTCCATCAGAAATATAGGCTCCTTGGAACTCAAATGACCCATCACGCTGTAACTTTCCAGCACAAAGTGAAGAATACGCTTCGAGAAATCCATTTGAACCTTCATACACTGTTGGGTCTGTCACTCTCCCCTCTGCCCACCACCTGCACTCGACTGTTTTGTTTTGGTGCAATGTAATACGCACCTCTCCATGAAAGTCTGATACAAAAGCTCGCGTACTATTTAAAGCGCTATTGCTCGCAAATCTTCCAAGATACGTACTGCCACTTTGTGAAAGATTAAGTGCAACTTCCGGAGTATTCATAAACACAAGCTCACGTACTATTTCACCTGGCTCTACTTTTTGTGGCACATTGGCAGTACATGCAGAGAGCGCGGTAACAATGAAGAGAAGTAGGAGCGGCATAGGGGGTGTCTTTATACTCTATTTAGAAGGCTTAATAAAGCCATGTTTAGATTTGTATACCTCCTTTTAGAGAGTAAGATTGCAGTTGATGTACACATTGTTAACCCTCGCCCTATTGGCTCTGACTCCCAGCACTGCACACGCAGGTGTAGACCTTGTGAGCATGAGCTCTTTTGAGACAGATTGTAGGGCAGAAATGAACTTACTAGGAGTAGCAATAAAGCCTGGAAAAACCAAAGGTGATCTGCGGCGCTGTATTCGACTAAAGACTTCTGCATCAAGAACACGTACGGAATCAAAGCGTAAAAAAGCATCATCACAAATACAAGAAGAAGAAATCCTACAAAAAGTAATCGATAGGCAGCAGAATACTGAAAAATCACGCTACTCCACCGACCCGCGCACACAGTACAACCTCGCCTGCAGAGAAAAGCTAGGGATCGGTGCTAAAGACGTCGTCCGTGCAGGACCAAAGCTCGGTACACTCAAACGCTGCGTTGAGCGCATGACTTCTGAGGCAAGCCGTACAGCTAACCTTAAACGAAGGCGCGATACTGTTAGGCAGCGCAGTAGCCAAGTAGGTGCTTCCTTAAAAGAAAAGAAAGAAGCAGAGCTCGATGCAGAAATTAAACGTATGGACAATGCGCAGCGCACAAGACTCCAGACACAAATCAGGGCTAATCCTCGAGAGCTAAAAATGATCCGTGAGTCCTATCGTGTTCGGTCATTCTTTACGAACGACCCTATAGAAACACGTGCGATACAAAAGATGAATGCTCAAGATTGTCGCAAAGTACCTGCAAAAGAGTGGGGCGCATGTATCCGTGAAGCATTGAGCGGAAAATAGTTAACAGAAATTTGTAACTTGCTATACTAGATGCGTGTTGATTCGATTGTTACGACAGGCGTTTATTCTTGTGTACATCTTCTTAACGATATGTGCATTGGTCTACACGCTCAGTAAAAAACAAGTTCCTCATGTGAAGTGGCCATTCGTGACGCACTTCTACGCGATGATGGCACCGTTTCAAAACTATACAACAGACAATGCAGAGATGATGATTTACGGACAAGATGCATCTGGACATTGGACAAAGATCGACTATCAAACCTACTTCCCATTTGGCAGAGGTGAATATGCTATTCGTATTCGCATGACAAGCTTTGGAGATAAGAAGTCAAAATACACAGAAATTGCTCGTAGAATCTTGGAAGCAGAAAACGCAAACGGGGCACAGTTTACTTCTGTACGTATGCAGTGGGAGAAATGGCCGAAGTCGCAATATGATTTTTATGGAAACTACACAGCAGAGCAAGTAACAAAAAATGTTATGGCTGAATACTTTACACAATGAACATACGACCTATCGCCCCTCGGCTCAAAGCATTCGCAGTTGCGTGGAATAACTGGTGGACGCGCGAAAGCTACCCTCATGTCATGGGAATTGTGCGCATCGTTGCTGGTGGTTGGCTCCTGTTTTACTGGGCTATTCGCCTTCCGAATGTAACGAACATGTACTCGACAGCTGGAATTGTGTTTCCAAAGATCCCGACATTCATGCCAGAGCAGTTTACGTGGATTCTCAATGTCCAGGAGCCACACATTGCCTTATTGATTTTTGGTATTCATGTCCTCGCGCTCTTTGCGGTAACGGTCGGAATATTCACACGTTCTTCAGCACTTATCGCGTGCCTCATCTCATGGTACTTCTACTATCTCAGCCACCACCACTTCCATACGAGTTACGACCGACTCTACATGTTTAGCTTATTGTTTTTGGCTCTATCTAATGCAGGAGAAGTATATAGCCTGCAATCTTGGGCAAAATATGGCAGCCCATTTCGATGGGGAAAAATGGTATCTATATTCCCACAGCGCCTGTTTGGATTTCAACTGACGATGACGTACCTCGGTGTCGGGTTTCAGAAACTTTGGTTGCCTGGTTGGCAAGGAGGAGAAATGCTCTACTACTCGATGATCGGTGTATGGGGAACTCCTATTGCCTTTAAGATCACAAGTTACGGTTGGTCTCCGCTCTATCACGTGGCAGTAAATATGATCAAAATGTTCGAAGTACTGATCCCCTTCTCGTTTTGGATCAAAAAAGACAAGATCCGATGGTTCGGAATGGGCTCAGGTCTTATTTTCCATGTATTAGTAGATATGCTGCTGTATATCTGGTGGTTTGCTGTGCTTATCCCTGCCTATATCGTCTTCTTTGACCCTGAGGAAGTATACGGGTTTATTAAGCGGCATAAGCCCGAATTAGCGCTAGAACAAGGGAAAAATTGACATACGGAACAATAGTAGTACATTGCTGTAACGATCTTTTACAGCACGTCACTCGTGTTCTGCAGCCTCACTGCAGAGTCTGATTTTTTGGACTCTGCGAGGGAGCAGAAGTCCGGGTGACCCGAGAACTCTAACAGTCAGGAAATGTCATGGCTAGCCGCACAGCGAAAAAGAGAAAGGCAGCTGCAGCCCATGCAGAAAGAGCTGAAAGGCAAGGTCCCGCAAAAGTGGGAGCCGATGGTCTTACAAGAGGCCAGCGCAAAAAAAAGGCGCGACAGGAGAGGACCTTTGATGACTTCTTCTTCGTTATCGGAAAAGGACGAATGGAAGGAATGATTTCGCAGAAAGAGGCCGACCTCATCGGTGCCTCATCTCGAGATCTTGAAGTAATTCGAGAGCAAATGAAATTGCTGCCCACAGACGGTCTGCGACATATGTCACTGCGCATCGAGCAGTCGCGACAAGCTAAAGCGCAATTGCAACGCGCCAACCACATTTGGGTCCAAGGCGCGCAAGGTCGCATGCATGCTCACTACATTAGTCTTGGCTGGGCCACTGAAGAGAATGTCGCCGACGTTGTCGGCGATGCAATTCGCACCGGCCATGACCACCTCGACAACTACTAAGAGTACTCTCGCTACGGACAATACCTGCCTGCATCCTTTGGGTGCAGGTAGGTTATTGTTATACCGCGAAAACCAACAGTAATACACCTACAGCTATTCCTGCCCACAGTATTCTTCGTACTGTCGCCTTCCACCACCAAAGGCTCGGAGGTGTTAGCCATGCAAAGACATAGCCTTTGGGAAGATTCTTTTTAGTAAGAGAGAGAAATCCAGATCGATGACCTGTTCCTAAGATAAACACGGTGACATCACCTTTGGCATGTTTAATTACCTCACGAAGTATCGCTCTGTCTCGCTGCGGGTGCGCGATGGTCTTATTAAACTGTTTTATCAGCTTGTTGCGCATTACTGCAGATTCATACTCTTCTTTGGAAAGTCCTTTTCCTCCTTTGCGCTGAACAGATTTATAGAGAGAACTTCGCTCTAGCTGGCGTATCTCATGCTGCAGCTTTGCAATATTTTTCCCAATAGCCGTGTGAACATCCGCCTGCTCTATCGGGAACATGCTCACTCCTCTATCAAGTGCCTGAAGGAGTGCAATACCACTAAGGGCAGCGGCAGAGGATGTCGCTTTTTTTGTATCCCCTCTGTGCAACGCCTTTCTCCAAATAGATGCAGTATTTCGTAAGACTCTTTTTACTCCCGCTCTATGTCCTGCAGCAGCCTTGAGCTGGCTGAGCATTTGCTTTGGATGCCTTGCAAGACCAGAGCCTGCGTACCCCTCTTGACCAAAGCTCATTACGTGATTGCTTCGAGAGAGAAACCGACAGATCTCATAAATTTCACTTTGCACATTGGCTATGCGTCTGGCTTGGTACCGCTCAAACTTTCCACTAAGTACTGGGTGTACTTGTCCAATACCAATAATAAGTTTTGTGCATTCTCCTCTTCCTCGTGTATGTATTTTAAATTTGCTACATGCAGGAGATCTGCGAATTTGATTGAGCGTTTCTACCGCCGGACCTGATACACCAAAAAGCATACTCGTTATTGTAGCGTTTCGTGCTCCAGTAGCCACTGTTTCCTGCTTGTTCCAAAGGCATACTCCCCTGTCGATTTATCTGATGGAAGTACACGGTGACACGGAATAATAATTGGAAGTGGGTTTACGTTCATAGCGGTTCCTACCGCACGCGCTGCTCCTTCGTGTCCTGAGATCTTTGCAAGTTCTCCGTACGTTACTACTTCTCCAAATGGGACACTCATCAAACTATCCCAAACCGACTTCTGAAAGTCTGTAGCGCCAAAATGTAAAGCTATAGAATCAAATGCTTGGCGTTTGCCATCAAAATATTGCTTAAGCTGATCGGTACAAGAAGTAAGCAGGTCTGCCTCTTCGATTTTTGTTGGAGATTCTTCTACAAAAGAAATGGTAGCTATCCCTTTGTCGTTTCCCTGAATTTCTAAAAATCCAATAGGAGTTTCGATGTGGGAAGTTACGTAGGTGGTAAGCATGAAAGTATTGTACAATAGAACTATGTTTCACCTCTTTCAATTCGGCGGACATAATAGGCCGCCAACATTTGGCAACGGACTCCTTTTTAATGGCTTGCTCTGCGTATTCTTTGCACTAGCAATCCTGGCAGCTCCAGAACTTCTTGCGTACTTCGTCGCTGTTATACTTCTTGTTATCGGAACATCAATGCTTACTGCTTGGTGGAAAATCAGAAAATAAGACCCTAGACTTTGTATTTTACAGTGTATAGAGTGTGCTAAATGATTGCTTGGGTTACGTCACGTCAAGCGGCATACAAAAAAGAGCTGCCGTTTATTTTCCTGATTAGTGGACTGAGTCTTCTGGCCTATTTTTTGTACCCACATCCGCATCTTGCTATGTGGTTTGGATTTGGAGTGGCAGGGTATAGCGCAATCGCAAACGATAGTATCCAGACACTCGGAACCTTTCTTTCCAGTAATAAGAAATTGCCCTGGTGGGCACTGTGGTTGTTTATCGGTGGAATCTTAGTTCTTACCTTTGCCTTTGGTTGGAGTATTAACAACGGAGACCCGGCCTTTGGTCGTCTCACACGTATTCCTCAGCCAGATGCATTTACATTTGTCACACTGGCAGCGCCTATTATCCTGCTGATCCTGACAAAGCTAAAGATGCCAGTAAGCACAACGTTTCTTTTGCTTGCTGCATTTAGCAGCAGTGTCGTCATCAAAAAAATGCTTACCAAAACACTCCTTGGGTATGGAGTAGCTTTTGGGGTAGCGATTGTTGTGTGGTCTATTATCGCTGTGCTTGCAAAGCGCAATGTCATCTCTAAAGATTACAACAAAAAATTATGGCGACCGCTGCAAGTCTGCTCTACGAGTGTTCTGTGGTGGGCGTGGTTGATGCAAGATACCGCGAACGTCTCTGTGTTCCTTCCTCGTGCTCTTAGCTTTAATCAGCTGATTATTGCAGTGACGTATCTCTTTGCTGTTACGGGATTTATTATGTATCGACGCGGCGGAGGTATTCAGGAAATTGTCACCGAAAAAACTGATGTTGTAGATTTGCGTGCTGCAACCACTATCGACTTTATTTATGCCATTGTTCTCGTGATCTTTAAATACATTAATAATATTCCGATGAGTACGACATGGGTATTTCTTGGGCTGCTCGCTGGTAGAGAAATCGCCCTTACGATGCTCTCTCGAAAAAATGAACCGTATAAAACTACCGGTAAGTTAGTGCTTCGCGATATTCTGCGTGCAGGAATGGGTCTCGCAATCTCTCTAATGATTGTTGTCTATCTGATGTAACCACGAGTGCTGCTTCTGCAAGATCCTACGCATCTCTGACCCTTCTTCGAAATACCCATCAGGAAGAAGTCCTCGTATTCCCATACGATGCTCCTCTTCCATGACACCATCATCTAAAACGGTCGCAATATGTAGCGCAGTTCTGTGGAAGGTGATGCTTGTAGGGAAAAAAGTATTTGCTGATGCCAGTGCTGCATCTGCCGCTCCCCTGTCTCCGTTTACAGCACTAAGCCATGCAGTGAGGAGGTCTGCCATTCCATCGCGATGGTTTGTGGTTTTTCGCAAAAGATCGATAAGTATCTGCACACTCTGTACTAGGTCCTCCCTACCTTCTAAATCTGCTTTCTCTAGAGCCAATAAATGAATCTCTGCCGCTTCGATAATACTTTGGCGGTCGTACGAGAACATCAGTACTCCCTGCTGATGGAGTGCAATAGCCATAGAAGGATCTTTGACTACAGAGCTTTGCGCAAATGCATGGATCCACCGAGCCTGAGACCACCGCACCGCAACGACAAAAGTAACTGTTGCGAGGGCCAACATACAAATATTGATCCAACGAGTGCCCCTAAGTAGAAACGGCTTCAATGTTTGCGGCAAGAGACCGATCAGCATTCCTATAATAATCCAATAAATAGCCCCCGTCGCAATAGAAGGAAATCCAAAGAAGACACACGTTTGATACCCCAAAATACAGAGCGACGTCGTACGAATCAGTCCCGAAGCATCACGTTTTACATTGCTGCGTGACGCAAGCATCAAAAAAATAATAAGAGAGAAATACACAAAGAACCCTATCGGTCCTAATGCATGTAACATATGGAGTGGTTCGTTATGTGCTCTATCTACAGTGGTCGTGAGAGACACATACTTATATAAGTCTTTTCCGGTAAACGCAGGTGACGTAAATGCCATTGTTTCCAGCCCCCATCCGATGGGCCTCTCGGCAATCATCTCTACCGTGCTTTCCCAAATTACTGCACGAGAAGATGCAGACCTCCCCGATTCCATTGTGAGTGCAAAGCGTTGTGCAAAAAATAGGAGACCGATAGAGGTTGCCAATACAATTATGAGTGACAGAGCAAACGCCTGCTCGGTGTTCACCTTACGTACAGCCCCTTTCATCCAATTACTCAGTACAGGAAGTGAAAACAAAAGCATGACAAATACTCCGAGCATTGCAGAGCGACTTACCGTTCCAAGGAGCAACACTACGTTAAACATGATGAGCGCTCCAAGCGCCAGTCTCTGTGTGCGATCTTTTACCTTGAACCAAGTCAGTACAGCAAACGGCGCTGTCAGAACAATAAACTGCCCGAGGGTGTTTGGTTGCCCGAGGGTAGAAAATACCCGACCCAAAAATGCCTCAAGTTTCCACACCTCAGAGAGTGGATCCATATGCATCATCTGGAGTATCCCGTAATAGACGACGACAACGTTGGCACTTACGAGTGCGGTAATTATGAGCTTTCTCCCGCTCGCAGAGCTCATGCGATCTGCCGCAAAGAACCCAAGAAAGAGAAATAGTAGATGAACCAACACTCCTTGAAATCGTGGAGCACTCCCCAGCAGACTAGCAATAGGAGCAACTGACCAGAAAAGTGACAGCACCAATACTGCGGCAAATGTAATATATAGCCTTCCATGAATCGAGGCTGTGAAGGGCGAGATGATATCAGCCTTTCTTAATAGTACGACAAGGGCACATCCCATGCTAAACGCTGCAAGTACGACGAATTTTGGTAACTCGAACCCTAGTGTTTGGATAGGGATAACGATGCTTACGAGCGCAATAAGCCCTCCGCAGAAGCCTATATATTGTAGATATTGCCTTATTTGACTATATTTAGTAATCATTGTATAATATTATTAATATCAATACGAACATTCCTAGAATACCAGATGATCAAATTTCCCATTCACCTCGGTGCTGTAGCCGCCTCTATCGCGACTCTCACAGCTGTCGTTCTTATCCACAATCCTGCGCCTGCTCCTGCGGATCCTTTTGAAGGTCTGCACCTTAGTGCTCCAGCTGTTATAGAAGATGAAATCTTGAACGCTCCTGTCGTTTCGTATCAGAGTGACACATTTGGTTATAAGCTTAAATTCCCTGGTAACTGGGAACTTGATGATACACGTGAAGAGTTTGATGGAGATATTCTCAATGACCCTAGCGAGCGAATGATTATTACTATCAGTGAAACACAAAATGAAGATCTGATGACAAAAGAAGGTATGGACCGTATGTCTCAAAGCATCGAAGAGTCTCTCACCGTCGACCCAGCATTTAAGCTGCTTCGATTTGATCGCCTCATTTGGAAGAAGCGCCCTACCCTCTTTACCGATGGTGTACGAAACATCGGTGGAAAGAGATACCACACTCGTGAGTATAATATCTTCCGTGAAAGTCACGGTGGAGTGCTGAATGTAAGTATCACTACACAAGAAGATGCAGAGGTTTTGTATGACGAAGCACTACAAAATATCCTTCGGTCACTAGACGTTTGTCCACCGGGTAGAGAAAAGCACTAAGAGTTGGTACACTAGTCCCATGCATTCCTTTTGGAGAAAGGCCACTGGGCTTTCACTTGGGTTGGTTGGATTAAGTACGCTTGCTGCAATTTCCACATTTACCCTCACGGCAAATAACCTCGCGGGACTACGTGGAGTAGAAATTCGTCCCTTCGGAGATTTTTCTATAGACCCCGGCGAAAGACTTCTACTGACTGCAGAAGGAGACTATGTCACCTACACCATGCCTCTTCGTGGTAACTGGAAAATTGAAAGAGGAGAAGACCTTGGATACTTCGTAGAGAAGCAATGTGACAGCGCGAAGACGTGTACGTTTCAAGCAGATGACCAAGGTGGGGACGTCACAATCTCTGTAGAAGCAAATGGAAGAACAAACGAAGCAGTAATCCATATCAGCAAGCCCAAACCTGCAGAAGTAAAAGTAATAGAGAACCCATTTAAAGATACCCTCCCAACGTGGGCCGGAGAACCTATAGTCGATTTGCGTGAGCGCGGTATTATCTATGGATACGAAGACGGACGCTATGGCGCTGGAGATCTGTTGACTCGTGGTCAGCTGATTACCATCTTCCACCGCACCCTCATTAAGATGAACCTCATCGCTCCACGTAATGACTGCGCGATGGTCTATAACGATGTACCCGGTGGACACTACGCCTACGATGCCGCCTGTGTCTTCCGTAGAAACTATTGGACAGACTCTCTTTCCAGCCTAGGACCAGATGATAATGTTACTCGAGGAGAAGCCGCATCACTCATCAACCGTGTGATTGGCTCTGCCATGCTCGATACCAAAAACCTTCGCCTCGGTAAAGTCATCGCCGATGGTCCGTACTTTACTGATGTCCCTATCTCTCATATGTACTACGGGGATACTGCAGTTACCAAAGCAACTGGAATAATGAAGGGTCGACCAGATGGAACCTTTGATACTGAAAGCACTCTTAACAGAGCAGAAGCCGCGACGATCTTCTGGAGAATAATTAAAGAAGTACAGGATGGTGGAATAAGGGGGTTGTAGATTTTGAATAAAAACTAATATTCTAAATTAGAAGACGAGTTTAAATCGCTAGAAGAAATGCAATAAGTCGTACTAATTTTTTGTACAAAAAAGCCCCGCTCGTACAACGCACGAGGGGGCCGAATCAACTATCCTGTTCTTTATTCTTTTTCTCAAAGAGGTAGATACGCAGCAGGTAACCGATGCCAGCAAGCCCGTAAAAGAGAGCATCGGCCACGAGCTTACCTACTAAAATTCCGACTGCTCCACCCCCCAGTAATGCCTGGAAGAGAGTCATCATTGCTGGTCGTACGACAAGTGTATCGCCTAACTCAGCAAGTCCAAACTCTGTCAGCAGGTTACGAAGGGACTTGAAGAAAATACGTACATGGGCGAAGAATCCTTCTCCTTGATGACTCTTCTCTTTGTAGTATTTTCGCAATTCGATCCACGCAGCGACGCCATAGAAGCCAACATTTTCGGCCCAAGTAGCAGCTACAGCAGCAAGAACAATGTTGCCACTTGCTTGGTACGCAAGCATACCTCCTGCAAGAGCAGTGATTGTTCCACAAATTTCCATAGCAGCGTATCTCTTGACCAAGGTCCAGAGAAAGCCACCGCTTCTTTTCAGTGCATTTCTCATTGCAGTTACCCCAAAAAGTGAAAGAACTAGTTATGTCAGTTGACAAAATTATCATATCATTTTTTGATAAAACATCAAGAGAACGTCAGGGCACAATAATTCATCTTCTATATGGGCTTATATGGAATATTCAGCACTTAAATTAGCTACTTAACCTAAATTTCATACTTGCTTTTTTCCTATAAATATACTATAAAGATACATATCTAATGCCTATTTGGCACTAAACACCTTCTATAGCCTAAATTATGCCTAAGAGACAACTCGATAAGAAGTATGGTTCATCCGCAAATACTAATCCGGGTGTATCACTGGCTAACTCATCTGCAGATATTCGTGTCCCTACTCAGGAGACACTTGATGGATATCCTATTATCCAAGAGGAACTCCTAGTAGATGGAATTAATGGGAGAGGTAAACCAGATAGGTTACCTCCTATGTATGTAGAGAAAGGCCAAGTACACCTTAGGGGAGTGTCTCAAATTCCAGATGAAATACGAATGCAAATTGATACTGTTCTACATACATATGGAGTTACGACTACTCCTGTTGAAGATTTAGATGATGTGATCTGTATGCCATTACAAGTAGAAACTGATGATGGTCGTGTAAATCTAGCAAAAGTAATTGGACACATAACTCGTTTTAAAACACCAAAGACTCCAAAGCAAAATGAAGAGTTACTCGCTAGAACTGCGCCTATCGACTTATCAGTTGAACTAGACTTCGAAGCTATCGATGCTCGTGCTAAACAATTCGTAGAATTCCTAGAATCAAATCGACCAGAAATTATTGCGGTACTTACTCAATACGAAACCCACGAGGTTGCAGAAGATGAATTCGACCGAACTATCGACTTGCTTAGTAGCCTAGAAGAGAACAAACAGTTCTTTAATAGAGAAGTAGGTAGAGTTGCAGTCTTTTCTCCACGAAACCAACCACTATATGCCTTTGCATGTTTTGGGATAGTTCCTTCTCTTATGGCAAGAGAAGTGGATTATCGACCTCCTGTAGCTATGCAAAAAGAAAATTTCTTTGGTGAACTTACAGCTGCAACCAAATCAGCTGAACACTTCCCAAATGTTTCCATTTCTACTGCGAATCGTCGCACATTCATAGAAAAGCATGCAGCAGTAAACGCTGATGCACACTCTACACCGAAGACTGATGTAGTTATTGTTACTGGTACTCCAGAGACATCAGATAAAATCCGTCAGCAATTCCCAGACCAAGTGTTGTTTATTACAAATGGTGCTGGGCATAACCCTATCGTAATAGCAGAAGACGCAGATATAGAAGAAGCAATTAAAGGTGCCTTGACTGTAGGTCTATATAACCAAGGTGAAGACTGTGCCAGCCCAGATAGCATGCTGGTTCATGAGAGTGTTGCGGAAGAATTCACTCGTCGTCTTAAAGAAGAGTTAGGAGAAGTTAAAACAGGACCATACAGTGACCCTGAAGTTCGCGTTGGCCCACTACAAGGTTCAGGTGATCTACTCGAACTGCACAACCTTGTACGAGAACATGTCCAATGGCTAGATAGCCAATTCCCTGGAGAGATTAATATTAAGGACTGCATCATGCGTCCTACACTCATTGTGAAGCCGCTTGAAAAAGGTGCTAATCACACAGAATTATTTGGACCTGTGTTTGTTGTGCAAACCTACAAAGAAGATGCAGACCTAAAGGATTACTTCACCGGACCTGAGTACGCAAGAAATGCGATGTACGTAACTATGTATGGAAACAGTAATTACACCAGAAATTTTATTGCAAACAGCAAACTACATGATGAAACAACTCTCGTAGAGAACACTCACCTGCATGCAGAAGGCGTGGAGCGTGGAGTAAATGCATACGGAGGATTTGGTATTGGTGCATCTCACCTTAGTATCGGTGGACGCCAGAACCCTCAGCCTACACTTCCACAGAGAGATATCGATCGTGTGATCGTGCAGCCAAATTTGAAGAAGTAGTAATAAATACTCTCGACTAATCTTTATTTGCTAATTTTTTAATGATGCATGATAATCATTGTATATGAAGCAAAGAAAACCTATTAAATTTCTAGGACCAATGATTGTAGTAGTTGCAATCTTAATCACAACATCAACTTCGTGGCTCTTGTATAATCACACTGTAAACTTGCTTACAGATAACTTAAGAAAACGCCTTCTTGCTATTGTTACAACTGCTGTAGTAGAAATAAGGGCAGAAGACGTTAATGAGCTTATGGTAGAAGAAGACTGGCTCAAGCCAGAATGGGAAAGGGTTATTAATAAGTTATATAGAGTGAAGGAAAACAATCAAGACATTGTGTTTATGTATATATTTAGAAAAGATCCATCAAATCCAAATGAAATGGATTTTGTTGCTGATGCTAATTCTATTAACCCATATGCCAATCTCGATGATGACCCTACAAATGATGTGGATGTAGATAATAATGGAATTATTGATGATATTGATTATCTACAATGGCCTGGGCAAGAATATCCAGAGCCCCCTATTGAAACCTTTGAATCATATGACGGTCCTACAACTAGCAGAGAGCTATACGAAGATGCATGGGGAAAAGTTATTACAGGATATGCACCAATAATAGATGCTGACGGTAATACCGTTGCAGTATTGGCAGCTGATATCCAAGCTGGTGATTTCTTTATTATTACGCGTCAGACACTACTGCCTTTCCTAACATTTATTGGTGCCTTGATATTCATCATATTAATATTATTTAGCACCACTATACATATCTGGAATCGAAGAATAAGCCTCATGGCTGAACTAGATAAACAAAAGGATGAACTTCTTAGTATTGTGAGCCATCAACTCGCAACTCCAGTCTCTTCTACAAAATGGTATTTAGAAATGATGTTAGATGGTGACTTTGGAAAACTATCAGGTGAACAAGAGAAGCATGTAAAATCAATGCAGGGTGTAATCGGAAACCTCGCAGACTTGGTAAGTATGATTTTGGATGTTTCTAGAATTCAACTTGGAAGAATGAAAGTAGATCTAGCAGATCTTGATTTATCAGAAGCTATTAATGAGATATTGGTTGTCATTAAACCAAAGGCCTTAGAGAGAAAGGCAAAACTCAATGTTTCTTTACCCAAAAATTTACCTGTAGCTAAACTCGATAAGAGACTTGTTAGAATGACACTAGAAAATCTATTGAGCAATGCAGTTAAGTACTCCGATAAAGATGCTGGAGAAGTAGAATTTAATGTTGAAATAGTTAATGGGAAACTTAAGTACTTTGTTAAAGACAATGGTTGTGGAATCCCAGAATCTGAGCAGGGTAAGATATTTGGAAAATTATTTAGAGCTAGCAATGTGCAGAGCATAGATGGTAACGGATTTGGATTGTATGCGGCCAAAGGTGCTACCGAAGCACTAGGAGGAACAATTAGATTTGAAAGTAAGGAGAATAATGGAACAACTTTCTTTGTAGAAATTCCACTAATAAAAGAGACCCCAAGCAAAGCTTGAGGTCTTTTGTGAAGTGTGCCCGGTAGGAGTCGAACCTACAACCTGCCGATTAAGAGTCGGATGCTCTGCCAATTGAGCTACGGGCAACATCAAGTACCATCTGAAATAGACAGTTACCCTATATTAATGTTTTATATACTATATGCAACTAAAATACACAGTTATTCATCTTCATGATCAGTGCTTATCGCTTTTCTATTACCCCTCATTCTTCATCCATTCATAGGTCTCCTTATCGATTTCTCCATTTTTAAGGAGCTCTTTGGCATGCTTTCCAAACGTACACATTCCGGTGTCTCTACCAGTCTGGAGTACAGACTTAAGCTCTGGTGTGCGGTTATCACGAATGATGTTTGCAACGGCAGGAGTGTTAATGAGTACTTCACGCTGGGCAGTACGACCTCCGTGAGCGCACGGTACGAGCCTCTGCGCGACGATGGCACGTAGAGAGAGGGAAAGCTGTGTTCTAATCTGCTGCTGCTGGTGTGGCGGGAAAACGTCCACAATTCGATCGATAGTTTGCATCGCGTTTGGTGTGTGCAATGTAGCGAATACAAGATGCCCTGTTTCTGCAAGAGTTAGGGCTGCAGCAATAGTCTCTAAGTCTCGCATTTCTCCAACCATGATAATGTTTGGATCTTGGCGAAGTACTCCACGCAAAGCTGCAGGGAATTCTAGGAAGTCTCTGCCGAGCTGACGCTGGCGGATAAGTCCCTTCTCACTCTTAAAGACGAACTCTACAGGGTCTTCGAGGGTAACGATGTGCCCACCCTTATGGGTAGCAATATGCTGGATCATTGCAGCGAGTGATGTAGATTTACCAGCACCTGTAGGACCGGTGAAAAGGATCAGTCCTTCTTTTTCGTCACACAAATATTCTAAATCTTCGATACCGATATCTTCGAGTGACGGTACTTTGTCTGGAATGATGCGCGCAGCAAGACTTGAGTTACCACGTTCGTAATGACAGTTAATACGCAAACGGATTCCTGTTGGCGTGCTATAACTTGTATCCATTTCTTTTTCTTCTTTGAACTGCTTGTACTTAGCAGCACTAAGAATGCTTTTGATAAACGCATCAACTTTGGCCACAGTATTCTTTTGCTTTCCTTGATGTTGCAGCTCTCCGTCTTTACGAAAGATGATTGGACTTCCCACGGCGATATGCACATCGGAAGCTCCCGCTTTGGCAGCCTTATTAAATATGGTATTTGCTACTGAACTCATCTCCTTATTATAGCGCAAAACGCTATTTTCTCCTATTCAGAGGTCCTACGGCACATAGCAATCACGAATTTGGCGATCTTCTCCATCTTGACGTCATCTAAGCCCTTTTCTGCAGCTTCTTCTAGCCAAAGAGAAAGCATTTCAATCTCTTCGTCTGCATCAAGGTTCTGACCTGCACAAATATGCATTCTCTCCTCAAGCAAATCAATGATCTGCTGATCGACTTTTTCTAACTGCTCTTTGATATCTACAAGTGTCATCATGGCCGTGATATTGATTGATTTTCAGCAGAATGCAACTGTCAAATCGCAAAAATGTACTATTGCCTTACTTTGTATGTTTTACTGATTTTTCGGGTATCAAATCTCCAAAATAAGACCGACACCTCAAAAGCACTTCCTCGGGCTTATAAAACAAGATAAACGCCGGAATTATAAAGATAAACCACCAAATTGAGAGCATTACACCGACCAAAATTAAAAACGCAGAAAGGAAAATAATTGAAGGAATTCTGACGCGCGGGATCCAAATTCCAATTGCGCAGAGTGGTTGTATTATTTTTACCGTCCACACCACAATTCCATAATGCAAAAGTGTTAGTGGTAACCGTGCATACCACTGAGCAAGTGGCGTCCCCCAACGACTGATATAGGAATAGGAAAGTACCTCTCCCCCCTTCCAGTGTGGCAGCCACCATTTTTGTAACGACACTCCTAAGAACGTAGCGGTAATCTGCAATGCAATAAGTCGCTGCGGCAAAATACTGATAGGTTCCCAGTCGGTCCAAGACCCAGAGCGTCTCTTTTGATCAAATGAAAACGTGCGGTGTGCACCACTAAACAAAAGGATCAGAAGGCAAAACAGAAGAATGCGATTATATGACGTGGCAAACCCATGCAGTTGCAACTGCCAAATATACAGGCCTCCTAGTAGTGTTCCGAATGTAGAGAGGCGAAAGAATGCGCCGAGAGTAATACCAACCATGCACAGCATAAACAGTGCATAGATAATGTGGGCTGCAAGTGGAGAAGGGGCAGAGAGAATTAAACTCAGTGCCGGGTAGCGGTCTATGTAAAGCGGCATGACTAATCCCTCACGCGAAAAGATCATTGAGAGATGCGGAATATAGAGCGCCGAGTACACCAACAAAAATAATCCTAAGGCAATGCGGGTGAGCGCCAAGGCATGAGGAGGCACAGGCCGCACCCAGAAGTTATCCCAGAAATTTAATTGTTGTGACATAGCTCTACGGAATTTGTACGAGGAATTCAGATTCGATAAACGGATCATGTCTCAGGTATTCATACCCCGCAGGAGACATTGGCCATATCTGTATTGTTAATTTGATGGACTCCCACTCTCTTCCGCGATCGGATTCTAGCCTTTTGATGTGCCCTGCAAACTCTGTGTACTTTTGATTAAGGATGATGTCCCCCTGTGCGCGAAAGGTAAGCAGATACGACCGCATAGCGCGCTCCCCTCTTAAGAAGGGTAAATAGGCATCCATATTGATAATTTCCCACGTGCCATCTGGCCGCTTCCCCTGCGCAGTTAGCTGTTCGTTATGGGTTCTGTAGGTCTGATACGGTGCCATCATTCCATAGCTCCATTGACGCAAACTTCGCGGTACACCAGGGAATTTATAGCGAAACAGCGTGTAACTCATCCCAGATATTGTCGACGCAATAAAGATGATAACTACAAGTTGTTGCAATGAATTCTTTAAATTCATACCTGTATTGTATACCTATGGGTATAATCAAAATATGAAAGTCGAAGAAATTATGCAACGCGCCGAAAAACTCCGAGATGAAATCTGGAGATTAAACAAAGCATATTTTATCGATGATAAAGAAGAGGCATCCGAAGATGTTCGGGATGCGCTCAAGCAAGAGCTCATTGCACTAGAGGCTGCGCACCCGGAAATCATTACACCAGACTCTCCAACGCAGCGCGTAGGAGCACCACTCGATGGAAGACTCCCGAAGATCAAACATCTCACTCCCAAAGAATCTCTCACTGATGCATTCTCTCACGAAGAACTTTTGGATTGGATAGACCAAATGGAACGCGCACTTGGAAAAGAGGGCGTCGCATTTGAGTTCGTATCAGAATTAAAAATTGATGGCCTGAATGTCACACTAATTTATGAACTCCAAGAAGAGTCGTACGTTCTTGTGCGCGCAATTACGAGAGGCAACGGAATAGAAGGAGAAGACGTAACCCACTCTGTAAAAACTATTGAATCTGTACCACTTTCTTTTGAAATCGATCGTCCAAATAAACCAAAACTCATCGAAGTATCTGGAGAAGTTTATATGCCAAAAGCCGAACTTGATAATTTAAATTTAGCCCTAGAAGAAGACGAAAAGTTCGCTAATCCTCGCAATGCTGCTGCAGGAAGTTTGCGACAGTTGGACCCAAAAATTGCAGCGAGCAGAAAGCTGGCGATCTTCTGTTATGAACTTGGAAAAGATACGACCGAAGCTCTCGGCATTGCAACGCAACAAGAGCTTATGGAATTTATTCGCAGCTGTGGCATTGCTACAAATACAGAGCTTCGACTCTTGCAAGGCCTTAAAGAAGTAGAAGGTATGTACGAAGAATTTCAGAAATCACGAGATAGTCTTCCATATGACATTGATGGCATCGTCATAAAAGTAAACGACAAAAGAATGCAGAAAGACTTGGGTTCTACTGCCAAAGCTCCTCGCTGGGCACGGGCTTATAAGTTCCCTGCAGAACAAAAGACGGCACAGATACTAGATATTCAGCTGCAGGTAGGTCGCACTGGAGCCATTACTCCCGTATCTCATCTTAGTCCTACTCACCTTGCAGGAAGCACCGTTACACGCGCTACATTGCACAATGCTGATGAGATAGAGCGTTTAGACGTACGTATTGGTGATACCGTAGTTGTCCAAAAGGCTGGGGATATTATCCCTGAGGTTGTAGAAGTGATGACGAATCTTCGACCAGCAAACTCTCGAAAGTTTCACTTCCCTCTGCACTGTCCTAGTTGCGAAGGAGAACTTGTACGCCCAGAGGGGGAAGCTGTTCACCGCT
Source organism: Candidatus Peribacter sp. (assembly GCA_018652955.1). Lineage (GTDB taxonomy): Bacteria > Patescibacteriota > Gracilibacteria > Peribacterales > Peribacteraceae > UBA2170. The sequence continues at coordinate 111,213 of JABIBA010000011.1, forward strand.
GCCCAAATACGAACTGCGGTGCGGTGCGCCAAGAGAAGATTGAGCATCTTGTTTCGCGTTACGCATTTAACATCGAAGGCTTTGGGAAAGAAACGATCGACGTACTACTCGAGCAAGAGGTCGTCTCGGATGCTGCAGATATCTTCTTTCTGACATATGACGTTCTTATAACGCTGCCGCTCTTTAAAGAGAAAAAAACCGAAAACATTTTAACCGCTATAGAAAGCGCAAAACATGTACCTCTTGACCGCTTTTTATTTGCACTAGGAATACGGCACGTTGGAAGAGAGACCGCAGAAATTCTTGCGAATAGATTACAGTGGCCAAAGAGTGAACTAACTGTCGAACAAAGCAATGCATCTGCAGGTGCACAAGCCGCTCTTTTTGGAGAAGAGAAAACGAGCGTGAAGATTCATGGAATAACGATGGCAAATATTGCAACAACATTGCAGGCACAAAGTCCTGAAGATCTATTTTTGATCGATGGTATTGGAGACGTTGTGGCGAAGTCTCTTAGTAGCTGGATAGCAGAAGAAGATAACCGCGCGCTTCTGCACAAGTTTGAAAATGCAGGAGTGATAGCCGTACAACCAGAAGGGAGCCACGCAGAACAAACTCTGACCGGACAGATATTTGTCTTAACAGGAACACTTCCAACTCTTGCGCGAGAGGAAGCCAAAAAGATGGTGAAAGACCGCGGTGGAAAAGTAAGCTCTTCTGTTAGTAAAAATACGAATTATGTCCTCGCAGGAGACGACCCTGGAAGCAAATACGACAAAGCAAAAGATCTAGACGTAGCGGTAATAACCGAAGAGGAATTTATACAACTCTTAGGGTAACTTACGCAATTTCTTTATCAATCGTCTCGACGACATCTCTTAATGTCACAACAGATTTAACGAAGCACTTCTTCGCTCCAAGGTCTATCGCCTTATCGCAATACGTATCGCTACCTAAGTTCGTAATAACATAGAGAGGAGTATCTGCATTTTTTGTATCAGCTTTCTGCTCTAGAATTCCAAATCCATCTAGGTTTGGCATATGCAAATCCGTCATGATTACACTAAAGAGCGTAGTCTTTAACTTCTCTAGCCCCTCAGCACCATCGCTACATGCGATTACTTCGTACCCCTTGCTGCTAAATTTTGCTTCAAGTGCAGCTCGGAGAGCCTCGTCGTCATCAATAATTAATATTGTTTTTGTGTTTGTCATTTCACTTTATTATAGCATTTTCCGGTATTTTCATCAATATTGGCCATTTTAGGCGAAAATATCGTACAATCAGCACATGCGAAAGTTTATGCTTTCATTGGCTGCAGTAACTGCACTTGCCTACGCACCTTCTCTTGGTAACGACTTTCAGGCGCATGATGACACGCTTCTTATCACGCAAAACCCTACTGCCCAGGGTCTGACATTCGATAATATCGGAGCTGCATTCACTACATTTGATCCCGAGCTCTACATTCCAATTACACTACTAACCTATCAAGTTGAGTACTCTCTATTTGGTCTAAACTCTTTTGTCTTTCATCTTACGAATCTTCTTCTACATATTGGTTCAAGTATTTTACTTATCCTGATTGTGTATAGCATTGTAAAAGACCGGTTAGGATATCCAGAAATTATTGCATTAGGTACCGGTGCATTGTTTGCATTGCACCCTCTGAATACCGAAGCAGTTGCATGGGCTGCTGCACGAAAAGATATACTCTCTGGCTTCTTCTTTTTCGCTTCCCTCTGGGCTTATCTCCAAATAGACTCTCGAAAAAAATGGTATAGCATTTCTCTTGTACTCTTTGCACTTGGTCTAATGTCTAAGGTGTCTATTATTATTCTGCCACTCATACTTCTTCTTGTAGAAGAGTTTTGCGGAAGAAGAAAAGGAAGCCTCAAACGTACTGCGCCGTTTTTTGGCCTATCATTAATTTTTGGAATCGTAGCTATACTTGGTAAGCAACAACAAATCTCTGAACTCACGTTAGTGGATCAAGGGTTGCTGCTTTGTAAGAGCATCGCTTTCTTTGTATGGAAATTTATTTGGCCAAGTGGACTTACACTTAACTACGACCAATACACGCCAATTACTTTGTTACGTGCGGAGTTTTATCTTGCTGCTATATTTGTAATTTTATTGGTAGCAATTGGCTTTTTAATGCGAAAAAAGAACAAGGTTATCACGATGGGTATCGCTTGGTTTTTAGTATGTCTTGCACCGTCATTTGCAACGTTCTGGAAGAACGGAATGATTTTCTATGCTTCAGATCGTTATAACTACATAGCTATTGTTGGGCTGTGCTTACTAGTCATGTCACTTGTTGCCCCCTATCTCCACCGCTACAAAGCGTTGGGCGCAATAGTGTGTGCACTATTAATAGCACTCACAATGAAGCAATCACTGACGTGGAAAGATACTGTCACAACCTACGAGCGCTCTGTAAAGCTTAATCCTCGACCAGTGTTGCAGCTAAATAATCTTGGTACACATTATTTTCAAACAGACGATATTCCAATGGCTTTAGAGATGTATCTCAAGGCTCTATCTTATGATCAACTCATGCCGCAGATACTTATAAATATTGGCTTAGTACAGCGCAAAGAACAAAATGATAAAGAGGCACTTCTTTGGTTTGAACGTAGTACTAAAATGACTCCTTCCAATCGATCTGTCCTCGAAAGCGATACAAATGGATACTACTTCTTAGGCACCTACCAAGAGCAATATGGCGATATAGAAAAGTCATTTGAGACGTTTGAAGCTGCTGTAAAATACGCACCGCAATTTGCAAGTACACATCTTAATCTTGGGATTATGTATCAGAAATATAAGAGAGTTGCGGAAGCAAAATCTTCATTTCTTGCTGCGGTAAATATTGATAAAAATAGTCTAGATGCTAGGTATAGACTTGCTGCACTTCAGGCGGAAACTGGTGAATTTGTAGAGGCTATTGAGAACCTAGAATACGTCGTAAAGAACGACGCTAACTACGAACAGGCCGCTAAGCATCTGGAGCAGCTGAGGAAGATGGTGCGGTAGGGTTAGGCCCAAGCCAATCTATTACACCAGGAATATTCTCTGCCCTGCATTTAATAGTAAGACCAGCAACACCACCTGATGGTCTAGAGTTAGGTGCTATTTCTTGTGCCTGTGTAATTTCATTCCACATCTGAAGTATTATTTGGATTTCATCTAGGTCACCATTTTCTGCCGCAATGACAAACATCTGTTCTAATAAAGAGAGTGACTTTATCGCAGTCTCTCGGTTGAGTGTTTGAGGGCGAACATATTTTTCAATTGCATCAGAGGCGTTCATCGATAGTGCCTCTGTTGCTCCATCCTGACCAATAATGTCCTCGACATGTTGGTCCTGCCTCTTCTCTGTAAGTGCAATCAAATGATCTATGCATGCACCTACGCACTCATCTCTCCATGATGCGTCAAAATTATTATCTGACTCATCGCCTATAATTTTCCACAGCTTCTTTCGTAAATCTATTGCATAGAATACACATCTTGTAGCGGGGTCTTTTGCTGTATATCGACGCAATTCACTATCAGAAAACACCTCTTCAATTGTACTTGGATCTTTAAGCCAACTAGCCAATTTTCTCTCTGGACCTGTAAGGTCTTGAAGATAAATAGACTGTCCTGAACTCCGATCTTGGCTTGGGGATCCGTATTTACCATACAGTGGATCTCCTTTTGGAAAACCAATTCGCTTTGCCTTGTGCATCATTCCTGCACCATGTTGCATATGCTCCATGAATGTTTCTACTCCATATCCAGATTTTACAAGATTGGCTGAGTTTCTAGCGGCTTTATAAGAAAACGCTTGTGCAAATACACGTCTGCTCTTAAAAATCTGCCCCATACCTTTATCCGCTCTCCCTATAGATCTCTCCAGTCGTCCTCGGACATCATTTACAAAATCTGGCACTGTTAAATCTGTCTCATTTTGCATAGGACGAACCCACCACGGCATATCATTGCTAAAGGCAACCATATGACTACCATCCATCTCTTGGTGGTCTTTAGGGATCTTTTGATAGGAAGGAGGTGGCATAGCGATCCATAATAGTGTCCTATAGCTAAATACAGCAAGGAATTATACGGTTTTTGCTTTGCCCCCCTGTAGTAGCAGAGGTAGACTCCCTCTCGTGCTCGCCCAGGTGGCGGAATTGGTAGACGCGCACGCTTGAGGGGCGTGTAGGAGCAATCCTGTGGAAGTTCGAGTCTTCTCCTGGGCACCATTAAATTGATGGCTTTAGAAAGCCATTTCTTTGTACCACTGGAATGACGGATCGAACTTTATCTATATTTAGACACAAACTCCTAGCAGGACACCATCTCAGTTCTAAGTTGTTCCACTAGGGAGCTCCATCGATTTTATGGCTTATATAAGGAATTTACTCAGTATTTACCGACTGCATAGTGCCCTCTAATCGAACGCTGGCAAAATCATAAATAGCTTTCGGGATATCTATACCTGTGGCTTCTTCGAAACCTTCGAAGTACGGTGCTGAATTTACTTCACAAACTTGAAAACCGTCATTATCAAATAGCAAGTCTACACCCGCTATATCGAGTCCAATAATACGCGCTGATTCAACAGCAAGCCATTCCATTTCGGGTGTGAGCTTGATTGTTTTCACTGTACCACCAGCTGAGTAGTTTGCCTTGAATGAGCCCTTTTTTGCAGTACGTTCCATAGCCCCAATTGCTCTACCGCCAACCACGAATACGCGAACATCTCTGCCAAGGCTATTGGAAATGCATTCCTGTAAAATCACGTTGAGATTCTCATCTAGTAATTCGGCAGTATCTTGTAATTGTTCACTATCTCTACAGAGGACAATTCCTTTTCCTTCGGAGCCAGACACTTTTTTGAGAATGAGCGGATATGAGAATTCATTTTCAATGAACTCAATGTCTAGTGGATGTTTAGCAAGGATAGTTTTTGGAACGGGAATATTCTCTGCTGCTAGCATCTGAATCGTTTCCATCTTATCCATAGCATGAGCAATAGCTACACTGGTATTGAGTACAAATGTATCGAGGCGCTCTAGGTGACGAATAACCGCACTGGCAAAATATGTTGTACCTGACCCCGTCCGAGTAATGAGGCAATCAGGCAGTTGATCTACCTCTAGCCTTTCAATATGGATACTCTTTCTACCACCTCTGGTGGCAATTATTTCACAATCCTCTGGCGCAACCATGCGGAAAACAATACCAAGTGACTTCGCAACTTCTTGGAAGCGCGTATTCTCGTAGATGTCGAATTTTTCACGTTTAGCAAGAATCCAAATATGCATTTTTTCTTTCAGAAATAATTCTTGAAAATTATAAAACTTTTTTACAAAAAGACAAGTTTGATAGCTTGATAAATTAACACAAAAAGTCCTAACAACCACCCATCTCAGTTCTAAGTTGTTCCACTAGAGAGCTCCAAAAGTTCTAACTTCCCACCTTCGCCTCTGGGCTATGGTGGACAGGCAGTTAGCTTAGTACATCAAAGTTCTCTATCAGAGGTCTTGAGGGCTCCATCTCAACCCCAATTAAGTAGTAACCTGTAAACCCCTCGTCACCATTCGATTCGGCCCTTTGGGACTCGCTTAAGAAAGGTTATACGCTTTACTACAAAGTAGTAATATCAATATCCCCATTCCTTCAACACTCGTAGGCACCCCTGACGTATGCCTGAATCCACCTTATGCTCATTTAACACTACTTCCGGTATGAGCAAGCAAATGGATGGATCCAGTTTTTTTCTTGCAACTTCTTCGTAGCAATGCCACTTTTGATGATCTGCTCCTTTGTATGGAATCATATTGTCACAGATGCTCACATCTTCACTGCGTAATGCAATATTGTTGTAACACGCATTAACACTGAAGTTTTCGATGCCCTGAAGCTCAGGGGATTCACATTCGCTTGGATCAGTGGCAGTTCTATATACTTCTTCTTTAGTCATTCTACGACCGGACTCCTTAACACCAATCGACGCGGCAAAAAAAACTATTGCTCCGACAACTGATAAAGAAAGAAAAATGAGTATCATCCTTACTGCTTTGTTTTTGGTATGTTGGATCCAATACCCAATAAGACCTCCGGCAATTGTATACGGGAGCAATATAGGCAACAAATATAGTATTCCAACAAGAGAAAAAAGCCCCTCCCCAATTGAAGCTAAGCCAAACATAAGTGAAAACAGGGGCATCGAAAGCCCGGACTGCATGACTTGTTCGCTATCGAGAATCATTCCTATAAAAAATACGACAATCGGAAGGGCAAGGCCGATGATACATCCTAGCATTGCTCCCTGTGGCAGAAGTTTCCTATTCATTTATAAATGAATATACCTACATTTATGTTTTCACGATAGTATTTGTAGTGGCTTACAAGCAAACTGAATGCAAAAACACGTAGTAACCTGTAAACCCCTCGTCACCACTTACATCTGATATACTGTTGCTATGAAAAAACTCTGCACCACTACATTACTATCTATCCTCGTCGGTTCAATTGCCGGTATCGCTTCATCGTATGTGTATTTAAACATGCGTACCCCTAGCCAAGATGAGCTAATTCGGGATTTCTATAGAATAGAAGTTGCAGCTAATGTAAGCCCTCATCATCTACGCAAAGCAATGACAAAAGGGAACACTAATGATTTCGTACTTGTAGATCTAAGAAGCCCTGAGGAATACGAGAGAGAACACATCGCAGGTGCTATTAGCATCTGGGCATATAAAGACCCAGAGCACTCAGCATATAACGAGGTTGATAGAATCGTTTCTGCGTTTAAAGCTCTACCGCAGGATAAAGATATAATTGTGTACTGCTACTCTATCCCCTGTATGACAGGAAGAAAGATGGGGAATGTCCTCGCAGAGAATGATGTGTACGTAAAACTTCTAGGTGTTGGATGGAACGAGTGGCGTCACTTTTGGACTTTGTGGAATCACGAACATGAATGGGATACATTCCTAGTCGAAGATTATGTCGTCTCAGGGTCTGAGCCTGGCACAGCAAAATTGGATCCCGATTACATCCCTCCGTGCATCGAAGGAGTGTTTGATTGTTAGTGGTTTTTAGCAATTTTTGATGGTTTCTTAGAAACAGATCGTTTTCACTGTTTTCTCAAACTGTTTATTGAACAATTTATTAGTTCAGACTTTTTGGCTAACTGTAGGACTAAACTTGATATGTATACAATAAAGTGTATTGAGTAAATATGTAAATTTTGCTATACTTATGTTGTCAGTTGGTTCGGGAGCTTGCTCTTAAATCATTCTGGCCAAAAATAAAATCGTCCGCGACTTATATCAACGGCGGTTTTATTTTATCTATTCGCCTTTTGCTTTCGCTCGTATTTGCTCCACAAGATCTTCATTTATAGAAAGACCCGAGTAGCCTGCTTTGCTCTTCGCGGTTTTCAAATACTTCCACGCTTCGTCCCATCTCCCCTGCTCCATACGCAGCTTCATAAGACCGAGATAGATAGAGAAGTTCTGCGGCTGCACTGCCATAGCTTCTCCAAGTAAGACTTCTGCTTCATCGTACGCCTGTACAGCTGTGTAGAGCTTTGCCAAGTAGAGTCGCGGCTTTACGCCGTCTGGTCGTATGCGAATCATGCTATTGAGCTCTTCCTGCATCTGCTGAAAGTATTGCTGACCCATCTCTTCGGGGAGCTGCTGAGTTTCTAATGTCTTTGGAGTAATAGTAGAGATCTGATCTCCTGAAGAGATTTTTCTATACACGGCAGCCCAATCATCCAGATATACCAATGCCCAATCAGGATGCTCATCAAGAAGATCGGTATACGGCAGCGGATCCATCTGTGCTTGTGGAGCGTAATAGATGACTGCGCTCATAAAGTTATACTCTTGGTCTAATGCATCCCAGAGTGGTCTGTCCATTCCTGCATTTACTGCACGGAGAATGTAGTCGTATCCGTAATCGATATTGCGACCATCCAAGAAGACTTGATGATCTCTAAAGAGTAATTCCCCTCCTGCATTGTAGTTATTGAACATGTTTCCTCCGAAGTGTTCGCTGTGTAGATAGTTTGACGCTCCACGCATTGGCTCGAAGACACCAAAGCCATAGAGGTTATCGTTTCTGTTGATGTCGTACGCACGAACATGGGTGTAGCTCCCTAGGCAGAAGATAGCGACGAGCAACGTAGCAGGAAATAGTATGCGTTTTGACTGTAGACTCTCGAGTGTACTGTTCCATCTCGATATATATCGCAGCTGATAAATCGTAAGCGTAAGCGCTGCGATAATAAACAATACCTCATGACGCTGCGCAGTACGCGAGAGGTACCCAATGCCGAGGAGAACAAGCAATGAGAAGATGATATTACGACGTCCAAACCAAATAGAAACCGCTCCTGAAAGCCAGAAGATTCCTGTGTGCTTGATATACCACCCCCATGGACCTGGCTTCCACTCTTCTATCAGTCCTGCGGACTTCTCTGTAAACAGATCTATAAGATAGGAGATATTTGCAAAGCCTCCCGGCGCAAAGAACGGTGCTATAAGCACCATGATAAGACAAAGAGTTAGTGGGCGCACATTCGACTTATTGAAGATCTCTTGCGCAAACAATGCTCCGAAGATTGCAATTCCTATAAGGGATGCCGCTCCATGTAGATTGCTCCATACAATCAGTAACGCAGGAATTGCTATCAAAATGCCTCTCCGTCTTTTTTTATTCTCCTCTAAGTATCCAATACAAAAGAAGAGCACGAGGCTAAAAAGCGCAAACGTAAACAGCTGTGGACGGTCTGTGAGTGCAGGTCGTGCATTGGCTAAGGCAAGAACTACAAGAGCGCTATTGATCCAGTAATTTTTGCGATGCAACTGCAGAGAAACACCAAATGCAATCGCGATCAATATGAAGCGCAGCAGTGTGACTCCTGCCCATCCGCCCGTATCGTAAAATATCGACATAATGACTTGGGCAAGCCATTCGTGTGTTGCGAGATAGGCTTCTCCAATGCGCGTATAGGAAAATGGATCAGTAGAGATCCAGCCAGATTCCCTAAGCAACTGTCCTGCTTTTATGTGCCACCAAAAATCTGAGTTTCCCACCTTAAAGGCACACACATAGAACGCAAGCCCGAGGCAAAGTATTGGGAACGCAAATCGTATTGCTTTCATACTGTCAGAATAGCATATACACTGTACGCAACCTTCCCATCTTCGTATGAATCGTCTGAAATCTTTTAGTGGTGCCGTGCTTGCACTTTCTCTCTTTGCCTCCAGTAGTGCAGTAGTATTTGCTGATGAGCAAGAACAAGATATTCCAAATAGTAGGCTCGAAAGGCTTAATGCACGTAATGCAAAGATTCGCGGACGTGTGGTGCGCAATAGTAAATCCCAAAGAGCAGATTTTGGATTTGGAGCGAGGCGAGCAGGTCTCAATGATATTCGAGAGACACAAAGCCAGCGTCGCAAGACACAAAGCGAATACCGACGAGTAGTTAGGAGGCCTTCTCTAAGAGCTCTTCACTCAAACCCTGTAAGCAGAAGCCGAGCAGGTCGTTACGAATCTGGAGATCGGTATGAAAACAGGCTAAAAAAAGGTCTCTCTGTTTGTTCCGAGCGACATGTCGGCCGCTACGAGCGCAATAACTGCATCCGTAAATTTACGAGAGGTACACGTACGTTTGAATAAGCATTAGCAAAGCTTTCTCAGTGTCTTCTTGTCCTCCTCTGGGATCTTAAGCTTCTCGATGAAGTTCTTCATGTCTTCTATAGAAACAGACTCTCCACGTGTCACTGCTTTGAGTTTTTCATACGCGTTACTCACTCCGTTTTTACGAAGCACTGTTTGAATCGCTTCTGCTAAAAGTTCTGGGTGAGCATCTAACTCTTGTTGTATAACTTTTTTATTCACTGATAGCTTACTCAGTCCTTTGCGAAGGGAAGCTAAAGCCAAAAGATTGTAACCGAATGCCGTTCCAATAGAACGCTGCACTGTGGAATCTGATAGATCTCGTTGTAGTCTGCTGATCGGTAACTTTTCTGCGAAGTGACTAAATAATGCACTGGAGAGACCAAAGTTTCCTTCAGCGTTTTCGAAGTCGATTGGGTTTACCTTGTGTGGCATCGTTGAGGAACCTACTTCTCCTTTGATGAGCTTTTGACCAAACACACCACGAGAGATGTAGTGCCAAATGTCTCGGGACAAATCTATACCGATCGTATTGATACGGAACTCTATGTGACTCAGCTGCGCAAGGTCATCATGCGGGTTAATTTGTGTAGTGTTAGCCAAAGGATCTAATCCTAAACTTTTCATAAACTTCGCGCCAAAGGCCTCCCATTTGATTTTAGGATAGGCCGCTTTTTGTGCGCTGTAGTTTCCTACTGCAGATCCGAACTTACCAGACATCGTAAATTTCTTGAGCTGGTCTAACTGTCTGTTGAGCCTATCAACAAATACCATCATCTCTTTACCGAGTGTTGTTGGTGTAGCCGGTTGTCCGTGTGTAAGGCTAAGAAGTTTTATGGACTTGTTGGTTGCGGCAATTTTTTTGAGATCAGCGATAGTACTTGTAGTTGCTGGAATCATCACATCTTTGAGTGCTCTGCTTATCATTAAGCCATAACTTAGGTTGTTTACATCTTCTGATGTTAGCCCGAAGTGAATGAACTCCGTGTATTTTTTAAGACCTTTGATCTTCGCGACTTTCTTTTTAAGGAAGTATTCGACTGCTTTTACATCGTGGTTTGTCGTCTTCTCTATTGTCTTGATTGCTGCTGCGTCTTTATCATCAAAGTTATGGATGAGATTACACAGAATTTTTTTCTGTGGCATCGATAACTTTGGAAAATCGCTATTCGGCAAAAGATCACTCAACTGCATAAAATATCGAATCTCTACTTCGAGTCGAGATTTATTAAGTGCTTCTTCAGAAAAGTACGTCGCCAACGCTTCGACTTTTGCTCTGTATCTGCCATCAAGTGGTGAGAGAGCCTGCATTGGCAATGAGTATATCGGAAAATTACCGAAAATACCATAGGAGTAGAATCCTGATATTTGGCTTCTATTTGCGCTTCTTCGCCTTCTTGCCTGTAAATATTTCCACGAACTCATCTTTGTCCATGGTCTCGGTCTTTAGAAGAGTTTTAGTGATGGATTCAAGTTTAGTCTTGTGCTTCTTCAGCATTCCGAGCGCTCGTGTGTACTGCTTATTGATGGTATCGCGGACGAAGTCATCGATGTTGCGTGCCTGCTCTTCACTGTAGTTTCTAGCGGTTGATGGATCCACTCCCTGGAACATGCTCCCCTGCTTTTCTCCGTACGTTACAAGGCCGAGATCATCATCTCCCATTCCATAACGCATTGCCATGTTTCTCGCGATTGCAGATGCACGTTCGAGGTCGTTACTTGCTCCTGTTGTGATCTCTTTAAAGATAAGCTCTTCTGCAGCGCGTCCTCCGAGGAGTCCACAGATTTCATCGAGGAACTTCTGCTTACTGGTAGTAAACTGATCTTCCTGTGGCAAGAACCATGTCACTCCAAGTGCGTTACCACGAGAGACAATAGAGATCTTGTGCAACGCATCGCTTTCTGGACATAGATGCCCGACGATTGCGTGGCCCACCTCGTGATACGCCGTGATGCGTACTTCTTTCTCAGAAAGTTTGCGACTACGCTTCTCTGGTCCCAGTGCTACTTTTTCTACCGCGTTATCAATATCTTTCTGGCTGACCGTCTTATTTTTACCCTTAGCAGCAAAGATTGCCGCTTCGTTCATAATGTTTTCGAGATCTGCACCTGCAAGACCTACCGTTTTTTGTGCGATCACATTGAGGTTAATATTTTTACCCATCTTCTTATTCTTCGTGTGTACTTCAAGGATCTTCTCGCGAGCTTCGAGGTCTGGCTTGTCGATAAAGATACGGCGATCGAAACGACCTGGGCGCAGCAAGGCTTGGTCTAGTACATCTGGGCGGTTTGTCGCAGCGATGACAATAACATTTGTCTCCTGCTCAAATCCATCCATCTCCGTAAGAATCTGGTTGAGTGTTTGTTCGCGTTCGTCGTGTCCTCCTCCAAATCCAGCTCCTCCACGTTGGCGACCTACGGCATCAATCTCATCAATAAAGATGATACATGGTGAGTTGCGCTTTGCTTTTGCAAACAAATCTCGTACACGGCTAGCACCTACTCCTACAAACATCTCTACAAACTCCGAACCAGCTATAGAGAAGAATGGCACACCTGCCTCTCCGGCAACGGCACGAGCAAGCAATGTTTTACCAGTTCCAGGCTGTCCAACAAGTAACACTCCTTTAGGAATCTTCGCCCCAATAACCGTATACTTCTTCGGATTCTTTAAGAAGTCCACAACCTCAACCAGCTCCTCTTTAGACTCTTCCATACCAGCAACATCTTTAAAGCGTGTCTTTACTTGGGTAGCATCCGCTACTTTTGCGCGAGATTTTCCAAAGGACATCGCCGTAGACTGACTACGTGCAATACCGCGGAATAGCCAGATGAGACCGAATATTACAAGAAGCAAGAAAAGGAGATCTGGCAAAATTGCGACAAGCATGTTCTGCGCCTCTCGGTTTTCTACTTCTACTACTGTTGCATTACTTGGGTCATTCCATCCAAGTTGAGAGACCGTGTCACGACTCTCCTTATAAGACTGCAATACAGCACCCGTAACTGTCTCAACAAATACCTTGTTATCGCGCACAGAAATCTTGCTGAATTTTCCTTCACTGTAGCCACGCGTAATCTGACTAATACTCACCTCTGGCGCATCGGCAAACTTCTTATCAGAAGAACGCTGAGGGTTAGTAAGCGATACTAAAGACATCGCAATAAGTGTCCCAAAAAGAAGGATACTTATGAGCCAACTTTTATTCTTCGGTTGTCGAGATTTTGTAGCAGCCATGGATCAGTAGAATAGCGACATCAATAGCGCTCGTCATGTTTTTCTTTAGAGAAAGTTTCCGCTACACTCCCTACCAATGTCGAACTTTTCTGGTGTCCCTAATTGGCTCAAATCTCAGCCCGTATTCCTAGGAATACTATTGACGGTTTTTGCCTTCTTTACGTTCTTTTGGAGCTACACCAACCCACCGTACCTCTACTGGGACGAAAACTACCATATCGCATCTGCACAGAAGTATCTGAATGGCACATTCTTTATGGAGCCGCACCCACCACTAGCAAAAATGCTTATTGCTGCAGGTGAAGCGATCTTTGATGCAAATGAAGGAATGGATGATGAGTTTATTGGTACAGACTACGCAAAAGAGCTTCCTGGAGGGTTTTCATTTCAGGGATATCGGTTCTTCCCTGTTCTTCTTGGATGGTTGATTGCACCACTTCTGTATTTGATCTTCTTAATGATCACCAGAAAATCGCTCTGGGCTTTTATACTGAGCTTCTTATATGTGTTTGATAATGCACTGGTAACCCATAGTAGAGCTGCGATGCTTGATAGTATCATGATATTTTTCTGCGTAGCACTCATCGCACTGTACTTTTTGATACTGCACTATAAAGACCGTAAAAATGGCTTCCCGCTGTGTAGTTTGTTATTTGGTATTATCTTTGGATGTGCCATGGCTACAAAGGCATTGGCACTTATTATGGTGCTTCTCTGGCCACTGCTCATCCTGCACCTTCGCACAGATTCTCCAAAGCTCTTTGCACTGCAAATTCCAAAGTTCAACGCACAGAAGATCAGCCAATTTTTTGTGCTCACTGTCGCTGGATTCCTTATTACCTACGTAGGTATTTGGCATCTGCACTTTAGTATGGGTAAAACGATAGTCGATTCTCTGCCAGATAATGGATACTACCAAGCGTCAGATGAATACAAAGCCCTTCTGGATGTAGGCCAAGTAAACACTCCTCTCATGCTACGAGAGAACTTAAGCTTCTTACGGCACTACAGCAAAGGAGTGCCTGCACTGAATTTGTGTAAGTCTGATGAAAATGGTTCACCATTTTACTTCTGGCCACTTGGAGGACGATCTATCAATTACCGATGGGAGACACCAGACGGCTCGTATTATCAGTATATTACCCTTCAGGCGAACCCTGCCGTATGGGGAGCTGCGTTGCTCGGCCTCTTCCTCGCCTTTGGGTTACTGGTAGGATCTGCAGTTATCTCTGGTGCTAAACCACTCAAATACAAAAACGAATTGCTCATTTGGTGCGGGATGTGGGTCTCGTTTATGATCGCTGTCTCGATGATTGGCCGTGTGATGTACTTGTACCACTACTTTATTCCGCTCATCTTTAGCTTTATTATTTTGAGTTACGTTCTTCTGGAACTGAAGCAACTTGGCGCACTTAAGCTTACTGAAAGCAAAAAGAGTTGGATTGTACTGCTTCTTGGTGTTCTTATATTTGCAGGATTCCAGTTCTATCGACCACTGACATATTACGAACCTATCGATGATGCATCGTTTAAGAAACGCATGATTCTTCCGGTTTGGGACTTGCGATGTGTAAACTGCGAACGCGAAAGTAAGTTCGCTCTGCCAATCAGTGGTGGCAAATAAGAGTAACTCCCGTTACTATAGGGGCAACCCCTTCCTCTTTAGTCATAGAACGTTTCTTCCGTCTTCCGGGATTTTTGCGCAGAGTTGATGCGCTGTTTATTGTTCTCGTCGTCGCATTTGTTGTGCGATTTAGTGTGAGCTGGCACCCAGGATATGGCTTTGACATCGGTGTATATCAAGGTTGGGCACGAAGCGCTGTAGAGCTAGGGCTAGCGCAATCGTATGAAGAGCAGATCGGTGGAAATATGCTGCCAGACTATCCTCCGTTTTCGATAACGATGCTCGCAGGATTTGGACACGTGTATAAGTTTATGTTTGGTGAATTTGACTTGTATAGCATGAGCTACAAAATGTTTATAAAGCTGCCAGCGATTTTTTCTGATGTTATTTTGTGTGGATTACTGTTTACGATCATACGAAAATGGAAAGGTAGAAAAGCAGGACTGGCCGGTGCGTGGATTTATGCATTAAACCCCGCCGCTATTTATGATTCTGCACTCTGGGGACAAACCGACTCTATTTATACTATGCTCCTTGTTGCCTCTCTTGCCGCCTGGATACACCAGAAGCGAGACCTAACTGCGATACTTCTCTTATTAACATTGGGTTTGCTCCACAACAAACTCCTAAATAATTCACTCCTAATGCATTAGGAGTGAATTATTTAGGA
>JABIBA010000014.1 GCA_018652955.1 Candidatus Peribacter sp.
GCTTCGCAGTATTATTATATTTATGAATGCTTGAATTCGAGAATAGTACGGGTTGGTCCCGCCACCACGGAGGGGTGCTGCGGCCGGCGGAGGGGAATTGGTGGCGGTGCATTTTTCTTTGCTACTTTCTTTTGTTGGGTAGACAAAAGAAAGTAGGATTAAACCGTGATAAAGAACCTTGCTCAACGCATTACAGAAGCTAATCAACTCTTAGCGCCTTATGCAGTTCCCCATGAGGGAACACTCGGCAGGGTGCTACCCGAGCCTCCTGATGCTACCAGGTTCCCCTTTCAACGTGACCGTGACCGCATCATTCACAGCCGAGCCTTCCGACGCTTAAAAGGCAAAACTCAGGTGTTTATTTCTGGAGTTGGAGACCACTATCGCACACGGCTTACCCACACCCTCGAAGTCTCCCAAATCAGTCGCGATATGGCGAGGACTCTGGGACTTAATGAAGACCTCGCTGAATGTATCGCACTCGCACACGATTTGGGTCATCCGCCCTTTGGTCACGCTGGGGAAGATGCACTCGATACGTGGATGAAAACACATGGATCTGGATTTGAACACAACCAACAATCTCTGCGAATCGTTACCACTCTCGACCACCGATCTTCGCAGTACGTAGGGCTCAACCTAAATAAAGAGGTACTCGAAGGATTGATGAAGCACCGTACGCCCTTTGACAAGGGCGCAGAGGGTCCGCCCTCCCTAGAGGCGCAGATAGTAAATCTCGCGGATGAGATCGCCTACACAGGCCATGACGTCGATGATGGACTACGGGCTCAGCTCTTTTCTCTTGAAGACCTCTCTTCAGTACCACTGATACAAGAGGTTTCACAGGAAGCAACAGAGAACGATACTTCTCTGCGTGGCGCTCTGATTCACAAGCTCGTCTCAGATATCTATACAGTTGGAGCAGTAGATCCCGTAGAGTTTTCTGAATCTCTACGCGAAAAGCTGGATGCACTACGTGGTTTCCTTTGGAAGAATATGTATTTACATCCCGAGGTTCTCAAAAAAGCGAACCGTGGGAAGGAGATCGTGATAGGATTATGTGATCACTTTTTGGCTTCCTCTTCAGAAAAAGTTGATGAGCTTATCCAAAAGCACGGCTGCGAACGCTTCGAAGCAGTAAAAGACTATGTCTGTGGAATGACCGACGATTTCGCTGCTACTACTTTCGAAGCTCTACCCCCGCAGCAGGGAGATGCTTCAGTGCATTGATGTGGCCCGCTCCTGTGATCAGTTCGAAGTGCAGATGAGGACCTGTCGATAGGTTTCCAGCACCCGCAGTTCCTGGCATTCCTCCACTTAAGCCGATCGGATCTCCACGCAGAACCTGTTGTCCTTTTTGCACATGTAACTCACTGAGGTGACCAGACAGTGTGACATACCCTGCGTGACGCACGGTAATAAAGTTATACCCAAGACCATTGTCTACGACCTCTTCCACTACTCCATCGTCTGCAGCTACTACAGGGGTACCCTGCAATGCTGGGATATCGATCGCATTGTGCTCCATACCAAAGTACTGCTTGTACTCTGGGTCTTGGAAGATCGCAGAAATTCCATACGTCGGCTCTACTGGCCAGTTGATATTGATCTGTGGATCACTATCGCTCAGCGTTGCTGCTGCAAGCCCTGCACGGTTAGCATCCCACATCTCTTTAAATGTCTGCACCATTTTGTCATCTGCCCTGCGTTTTCCTTCTATAAGATCAACTATAAGCCGAAGTCCCGCACGAAATTCTTCGTTGAGCTGCGCGCTTAGATCTGGCCCCATGCGCTTTCGCTCTTCCTCGAGGACATGTAACTGATATTTTAGTATTTCGATGTGCCTGTCTGCAATTTCGCTTTCAAGCCTAGCTCTTCTGATCTCATCTTCTGCAGTGTGTACCGCAATTTGTGGAGGAGTGTCTCCTCCTTGCGCATCAAGAAGCTGTGCAGATTGGCTCGTATTCATAACATGAGAAAGCCCAAAAAATGCAGCTCCAACGATAATCATTAGAGAGAACGGCCGACTGATTTCTATGTGGGTAGGCATGTTGCCTCCCATTGTAGCAGATGTAAGTGGCAGGCGCGGCAGGGATCGAACCTACGACACCAGGTTTTGGAGACCTGTGCTCTACCAACTGAGCTACGCGCCTACGTGTCCATAACTATGCACGCAGAATATTACGAACCACACAGTCGGAGTAGGCAGAGGGCTTATTTAGCGGTATCAGTATCTATTCGCTTGCTAGTGCTTTTACGAATTTGCTCAATGGGATCCCCAGCTTGGTGTAAAGCAAGCATCATTAAATATGTTGCGTTCTGCTGAACAATACTCGTACTCTCATTATTCATACCAGAAAGGGCAGGCTCTATTCTTTGCATACTTTGGTGCACTACTCCCCACTGAAGAGCTGTAATGCCGCATTGCAATACATGTGGAGGCAATATACTTTCAAGGCGATCATATGCAATTGAAGCAGTTGAGTATTCGTTTGCTCTATCAACAGTCGCATTTTTTTTAAGGGATACTTGTTTTTTAAGAAAACACTCAGCGATAATGAAGGGTTCTATTTTGTCTACTTCGCTTCTCTCATCACTTGAACTTTGTGAATTCGGATTATTCATATGTATATTATAATATATTATTTAATATAAATCAAATATAAAGACTCACAAAATGCCTAAACTACGCATTCCACAATGTGCGTCAAACACGTATAATAATGTAGATAAAGGCGCGTAGCTCAGTTGGTAGAGCACAGGTCTCCAAAACCTGGTGTCGTAGGTTCGATCCCTGCCGCGCCTGCCAAATATATCCACTATCCACCTCTCTTATGACTCACTACATCTGTACAGGCGAATGCAAAGGCCAGACTGATGACCCGAATGTCGGAACATGCCAAGCAGAAAGCTGCGACAAGCACGGTGAACCTCTCACTGCATGTGAGTGTGAAGACGGTGCTCACGGAGCATAAATTTACGCACAATGTTCATGGCTTTTCTCCCATCGAGAGAAGCCTTTTTTTCCAACTTTCCATCTGCCGCGTTCTCTAAATGCTTCGAGTGATTGTTTCTTTGCGGCATTGGAAATAACTTGCGCGGTGTGCTTTGGGTGGTCACTACCCACGTCACTTAAAAACAATATATCATCGCCTTCGAGATACGCGATCCGTTTATGAAAACTCTCTTTAAGATGCAAAGCAAATATCAGTTCAAATGGCTTCGTGTCGCCCTTTGCATCGTATGCCTGCAATGCTTTGTAGTAGTCTTTTTTTTCTTTATTACGAATGATTACTGGCGGGTATCCTACGGACTTTAATTGGAAGTTAAGCAGTGCACGACCGACACGTCCGTTTCCATCGAGGAAGGGGTGAATGTGCTCGAACGCGAGATGAAAAAGAATTATGCGGTCGAGAATGTGTTCGGATTCGTCTGCAAAATCTGCCATCAAATTATCGATAAGACTCGGTAGTTTTTCGGGTGCAGGAGCGATGTGTTTTCCGACACGGACATACTCTTTGGTCTTACGAAAGCAGCCCGCAAACTCATCATTAATGTGACTGAGCAACGTGCCATGAACCAGTAAGATCATTTCTTTAGACAGCGCCTCTTTCTTTTCAAGCTTCGCCGTAAGGTATTCATTCACCTTCCCAAGATTGATCGCCTCAAACACCTCTCGCTGAGAGCTATTGGGTGGCAAGATCTGATGCTCAAGGATCTGCTCTGTTTCGTCCAAAGTAAGCGTAGAGTTCTCTATCGCATTCGAGTTAAATACGAGCTCTGGGAGCTCTGCTTCCTCTAAAAGGGTAAGGAGGGACTCTTTGCCAGATTTAAGCGTATCAAAGCGATTTTTGAGCTCTTCTATGTTGTTTAGAGTGGTTCCGTGCATTTAATAGGTGAAAATACCTAAATATACTATCTTATTCACCTATAAAAGTCAACCCCTTTATTTAATTAGATATCTTAGCACATGTTTCTCTATGTCACTTTTCAGATGAAAAGTAACCAAAAATCTTAGCCACTGATGTGAACGAGGCAGACTGCCTGTTTGAGGGCGAAGAACTACGTACACTCTAGTGCTATAGCGACGAATACTAAGTTGCCGTAGGCAAACACAGTGACCTTAGCTGAGGAGCGCACTCTAAAGAGCAGTACTATTACTTCGCACGAGTCCAGTCTGCCTTGATTTTTTTGGTTCGTTTTTGCATCAAGGCAAAAATGAACAAAGAGAAGATATTTGAACTACTTTTTCTTCTTCCCACCCCAAGCCCCCTTCTTCCTAGGAGGAGCAGTACGCTTTTTCTCTAGGAGTTCACACGCAGTTACCAAATCGAGCTCTTCTGGAACAAAGCGTTTTGGAACAGAAACATTTGTTTTACCGTCCGTAATGTACGGACCGTAACGTCCTGTTTTTACCTGAACCTCTCCTTTCGTGTTTGGATCTTCTCCAAGAATTTTAATCGGCTCTGCTTCTTTTTTCTTACGGTCTTTTGCGGTGGCGATCAGCTCTTCTGCCTGTGCAAGGTCTACGGTAATCGGGTCGACGTCTTCTGGGAGAGAGACTGTTACTTTGCCCCACTTAATGTACGGACCAAAGCGCCCTCTGTTTACGGTCATGTCTTCGCCGTCTTTGTGGGTAAGTTTTCGAGGGAAGCTCAGGAGTGCGAGTGCATCTTCGAGTGTGACAGTTTCTTTGGTCATTCCTGTAGAGAGACTAGAGCTTTTTGGCTTACCTTTGATCTTTCCTTCTTTAACATCTGCAGGAGTACCTACTTGAATGTATGGCCCGAATCGGCCAGTAAGGACAACGATATTTAAGCCTGTTTCTTTGTCGACTCCGAGTACTTTTTCTTTCAAGACATCTTCTTTTTTGACTTCTTTTCCTTTGCTTTCGACCAGCTCTTTAAAGGGAATAAAGAATCCTTTAAGGAACGACGTGCGATCTTCTTTTCCTTCGGCAATACCATCGAGCTTATCTTCCATGTTTGCCGTGAACTGCAAGCTTACAATATCCGTGAAGTGTTCGGTGAGAAGATCTGTCACGGTGAAAGCTACGTCTTCTGGAGCAAGCTGCTTTCCATCTTTACGAATGTAACCACGTGCTTGCACCGTAGAAATGGTTGGTGCGTATGTACTCGGTCGACCAATACCTTCGTCCTCAAGCTTCTTTACCAGACTCGCTTCTGTGTACCTCGGTGGTGGCTTTGTAAAGTGCTGCTCTGGTGTAATCTCCTCCTGCTTGAGCGCTTCGCCTTGGACAAGTTTCGGGAGGAATTTGTCTCCTGTTTGTTCGCTGCTTTCTTCGTCATCTTTACGGTGTTCATCATGTGTGGCATCGGTGCTCTCTGTGTAGACGCGGTAGTATCCATCAAAGATAACGGTCTGTCCTGTTGCACGGAAGGTATACTGAGCCACGGAAATATCAGCACCAACTCTTTTAAGTTCTGCAGCAGCCATTTGCGTTGCCATTGTTCTGTTCCAAATGAGTGTGTAGAGCTTGAGCTGCTGGTGGTCGAGTACATCTTTAAGTGATGCAGGTGTGCGAGGCATCTCTGTTGGACGAATCGCTTCGTGAGCTTCTTGTGCTCCTTTGCTCTTGGTTTTGTATTTACGGGGAGCAGATAAGACATACTCACGACCGTACTGACTTTCGATTGTAGCCTTTGTATCAGTCAATGCCTTTTCGCTGAGGCTTACGCTATCGGTACGCATGTAGGTGATAAGTCCTGTGGTCTCTTCTCCTTTACCAAGGCTCATTCCCTCATAAAGTTGCTGCGCCACTACCATCGTTTGTTTTACAGAAAATCCGAGTTTGCGACCTGCTTCTTGCTGAAGCGTTGATGTCGTAAATGGTGCAGGAGGATTTTTCTTGAGTTCTTTTTCTTCGATTTCTGCGACTGACCAATCTTTACCGTCGATATCTTTGAGCACTTGGTCAGACTCCTCTTGAGAGGTTGGTACAAACTTCTTACCGTCTTTTTGTCGAAGACCTGCTGTAAATGTTTCCTCAGTTTCTTTGGCAAGCTCCGCATCGATCGTCCAATATTCTTCAGCGTTAAACGCCTGAATTTCTCGCTCACGATCGACAATAATACGCACCGCAACCGACTGCACACGTCCTGCAGACAAACCTCTGTACACAGTTTTCCAAAGGAATGGTGACAACGTGTATCCCACAAGACGGTCGAGGATACGACGGGCTTGCTGCGCTTCTACGAGCTTGTTATCAATCTCTCTTGGGCTTGCAACCGCTGCGTCAATCGCTGATTTTGTAATCTCATGGAACACGATGCGCTCTACCTTCTGCTCCTTTTTTGGCTTAAGCGCCTGAATAAGGTGCCAACCTATGGCTTCCCCTTCGCGATCTTCATCAGTTGCGATTAGGAGGCCATCTGCTTCTTTGAGTGCTTTTTTGAGCGCGGTCACTGTTGCCTTTTTTTCATCGGGAATTTCATATTCCGGTTCGAAGTCACCATCGACGTCTACGGCTAGGCCTGAACTTGGGAGATCACGAATGTGTCCCATGCTTGCGAGCACGTTGTAATCTTTTCCTAAAAATTTCTTAATGGTCTTTGCCTTTGTTGGGGACTCGACGATAACAAGTTGTGACATGTCTGGGAGGGTAGGGGTGAGGTGAAGTGTTGTCAAATACCGCTCTATGACTTGCTTTAGTCGGTAAAACATTGCATGAGAGTAAAGATTACTTTCCACATTGATCATCTTTGGTATTCAGGGCGTTTTGGCAAGTGATAGCCATTTACTAGACTTTTCACGTGATATATTTATCCGGACCATGTATTTTTGGCTTGCGTAAGCCTAATCCGAACGTAAACTTTTACTTGAGTTACATCTTTCCCCTTTATCCTATGTCCAAACAGGATATCATTAACGCCATCGCAGACGCTGCTGGTATTACCAAGCGTTCTGCAGCTGCATCACTTGATGCACTCGTTACACTCGTAACAAAGGAGCTCAAGAAGGGCAACTCTGTTACCATTACTGGTTTCGGAACCTTCAAGGTTTCTAACCGCGCTGCTCGCACTGGGGTAAACCCACGCAATCCAACTCAGCGTATTTCTATTCCTGCAATGAGGGTTCCATCCTTCAAAGCTGGTAAGACTCTTAAGGACGCTGTGCGTAACTAAGAGATCCCATCGAAATAAGTCAAAAGCCTCCAATTTGGGGGCTTTTTGCTAGTATTTTCCTTCTCAGACCTCGTAAACCTCGCTATTCTCTGCACCAACATATGGACGCCAAGCTTATCGAAGAAACTGTCGGCAACTTGCTTAAGGAGCTAGAGCTCCCATTTGATTCTATTACCGTAGAAGAACGTGAGGATATGACCCATGCAGAGATTACCTCTTCTATGGCTAGCCGTATCATTGGTTGGCATGGAGAGACACTGAATTCTATTCAGCATCTTGCGAAGTCTATTATTCGCCAGCAAGGGAAGCTCGAGCGTAGCCCGTTTTTGGTTCTCGATGTTGATGGCTACCGCGCCTCTCAGGAAGAAAAGGTAAAGAAGATCGCATCTGCAAAAGCTGACTTTGTCCGTCGTAGTGGAAGCCGCGTGGCTCTTGCTCCGATGAGTCCGTACTTCCGTCGCATTGTGCACTTGTATGTTGCCAACACTCCAGAGCTCTCAGATCTTACAACAGAAAGTAGCGGAGACGGAGACTACCGACAGGTTGTGCTACGACTCAAAGATGAAGCTGCAAAAATACAAGATGGCGAAGAACTTGCTCCGGTGATCGTCGAAAGTACAGACGATGGACTCGCAAACTTAGATATCTAGCGCCTCTTTCTTCTAATCCACCCGGCGTCGCGCTAACAGCGCTATGCCGGGGTGTCACGGCGTAGTCGTAGACGAAGCCGGATATTAGCGACGTTTACGTCTGATCCATCCTATCCCCGCAGCCGCACCTGCGCCTATTACTGCTACCGCTGCAGGACCAGTATCTCCTATAGGTGCTTGCTTAGCGATGAGCGGTTGTAGCTGTGCAAGTGGAAGTTGATACGGAAGTTGGTTGTAGCTTGGAATCTGAGGGAATCCAACTTGGCTGTATGGATTGGCAAATTGATTGGACTGCGTTGTTGCTTGTGCTGCTACTTCTGTAGGAGCAGATTCTTCGAATGCAATTTGTGTTGGCTCCTCTTGTTCTTTTCTGCAGAAGCGGTCGCATCCGTCTTTACTCAATCTGTTGCCGTCATCACAAGTTTCTGAAGAGTCGAGGACGCCATCTCCACAACGGGCAGTATGGCAATTGGGTCTACATAATGCATCAGGAGAGGTGGAGTTTTGAGTTCCTTTGTCACACTCTTCTCCAGCGTCTACGGTACCGTCACCACAGGTCGTAGATAAGAAGAGGCAGTTCAAACAACCAAACGGAAGGCTGCTGTCATGCGTAGATGACTCACACTGTTCTCCAAGTAGAGACTGCACGACGCCATCGCCACAGATTCCAATTTCAAGAAGACAGGTCGTATTACAACCATCGCCGTCTCTGCGATTACCATCATCACACTCCTCTTGCTCTTCTAGAGCACCGTTACCACAGATTGATGCTGCTGCGACGAGGGTTTCCTCTGCAAGTACAGACGCAGAAGAAGAGCTACTACTCTCCTCATTTACTAGCACCAGCTGTAACAATGATGACGCTGAACTCTGGGCAACAATAGTGCGCTTAAAGGAAGATGATGCGATGCTAATTCGTGAGAAAGAAAAGGAAGAGGAAGATGGAGTAACAGAGAGTACCGAAGACTCAGCCGAAGAGGATGGAAGTGCAAGAGAAGTAGCGGAGGATGATGAAGATGAGGAAGAAAATGACGATGAGGAAGAGGAAGAGGAAGAGGAACTCAATGGCGTAGATGACAAAAGAGATAGCAAAGACGATGAAAAGACAGATGAGGCAGTGGAGCTGATGTTGGTTGAGGAGTTGATATCGGTGGAGGAGACAGTGGTCGTGGAAGTGGTAGTGGCAGAAGAAGCAGAAGGGGAAGACGTGTCTTCTGAAACTACTGATGCAGATGAAGGAGATATAGAAGCGGAACTATTTCCTCCTCCCTGATCTCCTCCTTGGTCTTCACCATCATCATTTTCTCCTCCACACGTGAAACCCGTTGACAAACGAACTGCAACACACTGACAGGTAAAAGGATCTATCGTAAAAGAGTTATGCGCTATTGGCGTACCATCTGGGCAGAGCTCAGGCTGTCCAACACCACAGAGTGGTGCAGGAAAACACCGAGGGCCACCACCACCATTTGTACCATCGTCTTCGTCCTGAGGTAGTGGACATAGGTCTGATATACAATTTCCGCGACAGCAATTAGGCTTGCTAGCCCCTGTTCCACATTCATCACTCTCCATGCATTGCTCATAGCATTCTAATGATTCTTCACCGCCTCCGCCGCCGCCCTCTCTTCGCAGATCACATTCGCATACACAATCTGCAACACAGCTCTCGATAAAGTCCTCCTGTTCTGCAACGCCGTCAAATTCGTATTCATCAGATGAGTCTCGGCAATCAGATCTGCAGCTTGCAGTAAAGTTAGCTGATGAGACTGTTGGACCATCGTCAGCACATTCATACAGCGAAACGCACTTTTTACCTATCAAGTGCTTGTCCGACGCGCATGGTGCACACACCACTTTTCCAGCATCATTTCTTTGCCATATTTTTGGCCCCTTGCAGATACATGGACATACAGCTTTTCGTGGATTCTTTGGTATGCCACCTAATGCAGTGCAATCTACCGGTGGAATATCTTTTGCGATAAGCATCGAGGCCAACAAGTTATTTGGAGGAAATTGCGCAATATCATCTGGAAAAATCTCTTCATCATCTTCCAGAGGAGAGCACACCACATTCGTGCAGTCTTCATTGCACAGAGACATAGGGTCTGAATTATCGAATCCTAAATCACACTCTTCAAAACCTTCTACTTTGCCATTTCCACATACAAAAGCCTCACAAGCATCTCCAATACCATTGTAATCTTCATCCTCTTGTCCTGGATTTGCGACATCCGGACAGTTATCCGAGCTTGCACATACCTTATCGTTATCGGTGTCTTTGCAATAATCACTAGAGCAAGCGCTGGTCTCACACTCAGACCGTGAAGGCCATGAGCCCAATGAAGGATCACATTCTGCAGATCCTGATGTGCTCGAACACGCGTCGCACTCTACTTCTTCTGGTGACCAGCATTCATTGGAGGTGTCGTCATTACAACACACCATAAGATAGTCATACTCATCACAGTTATAATCTGGATTCTCCATATTCTCATTGCATCCACCTTTTTCAACAAATTTACCCCAATCACATTCAAGATCAAGATGATCGCTGCACCTGAATTCTTCACTAAGACACTCGGCACTACAACCATCTCCACTTGTAGTATTGCCATCGTCGCACTCTTCCTGTCCATCTATAAAATTATTTCCACACAGTGGCCCACACTGCGCTACACACTCTGCCTCTATACTGGCTTTACTCTGGCTGCCATACCACCAATAGGAAGTATGCACACCGTCCGCAGGGCATACTTGATCAAGATAACTATCATCTCCAGTGTACGGATATAGTGAGTGTGCTCGGTGAGGATCAAGTCCTCTTAGTCAACAAAGGGTCGTAACACGGCTACTCCAGTTTCGGAGCCGTTTTCGGAATCGCGCTTTCGATCGTCGAGCCAGCGGTGACGGCAATCGGAACGGCAGTGATAACTGCACCTCCGGATTCCGTTGCCTGCACATTCGATGCGATGCGATTCTTCTTGGCAGCATTTTCGCTCTGGCGAAGGACGGAGACAGCGTCGGAACCGACAATGGCGGCATCATTTGAAATTGCCTCCGTGTCGTTAGCGGCATGCGTCACAAACGTTTTCTGCGCTGCGCTCTTCTTGGCAGCTTCTGCTTTCGTCGTTGTCGTTGCAACCAGGATCAAGGCGACAGCCACGATCGGGATTGCAAAAGTCTTCAGCTTCTTCATCACATGTCCTTCTGGGCATAGCCCATTAGTCGACCCCGAGGGGCCAGGTTCAAAAAAAGATCTTGACGACAACAGTCACAGGCCTACGCGAAAGGCTACTGCTCGTTGCAACTCTCTGTTGATGTCAAAGACCTAACTGCAAAAAACTTTACTCCTTCTATTTATACATAGTCAAGGAAAGTAGCGATGTGGTTTATTTAGCTCTTGCTTGCGGATTTAAGCTCTTCAAATAACTTCTTTTCTTGGCGTGAAAGCTTTTTGGGTATGTCTATGCGTACCGTTACGTACTGATCTCCTAACCTCGAAGAATTGAGCTGTGGTACTCCTTTTGATTTTAGACGCATCACTTGAGAGGCTTGTGTGCCTGCGGGAATTTTGAGTGTGACGTCACCATGTACTGTCGGCACTGAAACTTCTGTTCCGAGCACTGCATCGACTACCGAAATAGAAACTTCTGATCGAATATCTGTTCCATCTCGCACAAAGCGCCTGTCGTCGACTACCTGCACAATGACAAACAAATCTCCTGCAGGTCCGCCGAGTTTCCCTGCATTTCCTTGGCCGGTGACACGCAATGTTTGTCCGTCATCTATGCCTGGTGGAATATCGAGTTTCAATTCTGTCTTCTCTCGCTTTACTCCTTCTCCGCTGCAATTCTTACACGGATTTTCGGGTACTTTTCCGGCTCCCTGGCAATTCGCACACTGTACAGCCTGCTGCACAACACCAAAAAATGACTGTGCCGATCTTGTCACTTGTCCGGTCCCGCTACATTCAGAACAGGTTTTTACCTCACCACCTTTTGCACCAGATCCACTACAGTCATTACAGGAGACAATTTTTTCTATGGCGATTGTTTTTTGTGCGCCGCTCACAACTTCTGCAAATTCAATGCTGATACGAACCTGTAAATCTGACCCTCTATTATTTGGACGTCCTCGTCCTCTTCCACCTCCTCCACCACCAAAGAAACTCGAGAAGATGTCACCGAGATCTCCCATATCCCCTTGTTGGAATCCCGAAAAATCAAACCCACCAAATCCTTGTCCTCCTCCTCCAGGCCCTCCAGCAGAGCCAAACGTATCGTATTGCTGCCTGCGTTTTGGGTTTCCGATGACCTCGTATGCCTCATTGATTTCTTTAAACTTCTGCTCGGCTGTCTTGTCTCCTTTATGCTTATCAGGATGCCACTCTTTCGAGAGACTCCTATATTTCTTTTTGATATCGCTTTCAGACGCAGATTTATCAATGCCGAGGGTTTCGTAGTAGTTTTTGGACATGAGCTCTGGGAGAGGATACTGGAAAATGTGATTTGTGATTAGTAATTTGTGATTCGTTCTACTACTTCTCTCCTTGATCACTAGTCACCAATCACTAGTCACTTTGGTGAATGTATTGCATAATGATATAAAATCATGAGCATGAAAAGGGGTTTTCTGCTATAATAACCTGATGGTTCACATAAATACACACACAACGAGGAAGGCACTTCAGCACGCTACTGCTGTGCTAGGGACACTATCGCTCGGACTTGTTGTCTACGGATTTTCTCAAGGAGGCTTTGAAAACTTGGAAGCAAGACTTCTCCCAAAAAGCCAAACTCATCAGACAGAGTGGGTGACAATTACTGCAAGACAAGTGATGTCAGGGGCTACCATTCCTGCTGATCGCAATGTTATCGTGCACATTCCTGAAGAAATTACGCGCATTTCACGCAAAGTATTGTTTGGGCGAAGAGGAGATGACGGACTCAACGGTATGAAAGGTATTCGCTACTGGGGATACTGCTTCCCACAAAACATTCACGACTCAAGCAATAATGTTCGCAGGGGATTCCCTGGAGACTTGTTCCTTTCGGAGGCAGAACGCGAATTCCGTCGTCAGGAGCTAATTGCTCAGCGAAGACGTACATTCTCTATCTTCGATAATCTCACTACAAAAGACTTAAATGAAACACAAAACAGGTTACAATCTCGCATTCGCCATCAGGTAGAAATCTTTACGGGTGGAAATACCTGCTTTGTCATGACCGAGAAATCTATTCCTGTTGGAGCGGACTTTGATGGTGATGGGCTCAATAACTCACTCGAACGTGGATATGGTTCTGATAATAAAAATCCTGATAGTGATGGAGACGGTATTACTGATGGACTTGAAGTGTTCCGCCTTGGATCGCACCCTACCAAACGTGACTCTGATGGTGACGGGATTATCGATGGTGTTGAGGATGCCAACCGTAACGGTCGCTTTGAACCTGGAGAAACCAGTCCTATAGAGTGGGATACAGACCGCGATGGTCTCTGTGATGGTCTCTGCAAGGTAAACAAGGGTCAAGACCTCCGTGGAGAGGACAAAAACCTCAACGGTATCTACGAACCTGATGCTGGTGAATATGACCCTAGAACTACAGATAGTGACGGAGATGGGGTATTTGATGAACATGAGGTATTCCTCTGTGTTCTCGGAGGTGGTGATGATTGTTAAAAAGCTCTTATTCCTGTATAATAATTCGATGACAACAAAACTAACACTCGTAACGGCACTCATGGTTCTGATGACACCAGCAACAGCACTTGCATACTTAAACCCTGACGAAGTACTGCTGAGTCGCGAACTTTTCTTGCCACCAACAGCACGTGAAGCACAAGCGCGTACCGCTCTTCAGTCTGGAGAATCTGCTGCACGTCGTGACCGCGAACAGGATCGTGCATTTGAATTGCAACACCCCGTAGTAGAGGAGCCTTTGCTTCCTGCTGCTCCAGAGCCACAGCAACAGTTTGGCTTCCCTCAAGGTGGTTACTTTGTTGTTCCAGGAACTGCACAAGGTGGTATTCCACAGGGACTCTTTGGTGCTGCACCTCAAGCAGGACTTGCTGATAGTGCAAACCTCGAACTGCTTCGCACGATGCGCTTGCTCTCTCGTGTAAACCAGAACCAAGGAGGATCAAACATGAACCAAATGTTGCACTCCTCTGCAGATGACCTTGCTCCGACAGGTGCAGGAAGTATTCTTGCTGCCAGCCTCATGCTTGGAGCAGTGTTCTACACAATCCGCAAAGCTGGAAAATCTGAAGCACAAATCCGCACGTTCTAAGAAGAATCGGAACTGGACTTAGCCCTAAGATAAGCCATTTTTGTATTATTATAATTTTAAAGCTCCTCGAAGCACACGCAGCTGCTAATTTTTTGGTACTGTAGTTGCCTATGAGACCGCTTTCACTCTCTGGCAAGCTTTGGTCGCTCCCAGAGCACACCGAGGCTCTCAACGCCTCTCACGTACTACTGCGCCTACTTACGGAGCGTGGTATCGCAGAAGATGCAAAGCTCGTCCCTCCGACGATCTATCCTGATATGCAAAAATCTGTGGATCGTATTCGTCACGCGGTCGACCACAAAGAGATGATTGGAATTTTTGGAGACTATGATTGCGATGGTGTGACCGCAAGTGCACAACTTGTTCGGTACTTTCGCAGGCAGAACACTGAAGCCTACGTGCGCCTTCCACATCGTGTACGTGATGGGTATGGACTGAAAAGTTCTATTGCCCAAGAAATTATCGATGCAGGAGTGAAGCTTCTTATTACGTGTGATACGGGAATTGCATCAGTGGAAGAAATTGCCATGCTCGAAGACAACGGCATCGATGTTATTGTTACCGACCACCACAGCGTGCACGAGGAGCTTCCAAAAGCTTTCGCACTCATTCATCCGATAGTAAGCACACATCCGCTGCCACACCCCTCTGGATCTGGTGTTGTCTTCGCTCTTATCTGTGCCCTAGAAGATGGAAAGTGGAGTGCCATGTATGAAGACATCGCTCTTGCGATGCTTGGCACAGTCGGAGACTTGGTAGAACTCAAAGGGCACAACCGCACACTCGTCCAACAGGGACTTAAAGCGTTTGCAAAAATTGAACACGGTCCTCTAGCGGATTTGCGTGATCGATGCGTCTCCAAAGACGCAACAATACGTTCTACGGATATTGCCTTCCGCGTCGCTCCCCGCATCAATGCTGCAGGAAGAATGGCAGAGGCAGACATTGCACTGAGTGCATTGCTTGATGGAGGAGACGCACTCGAAAAAATTAGCCTGCTCAACGAACAGAGACAAGACATTACACGGTCACTGCTTTCTGCTGTTGTAGAAGACTGCGAAGGAGGAGAGCAGCCCCCGTTGATTGCGCGTGTTAGTACAGAGTATCCACATGGCATAGTTGGGCTTATTGCCGGAAAGCTCACAGAGCATTTTGGTAAACCCAGTCTTGTTGCGCACAGTGATGGAGAGACCTGTACGGCATCGCTGCGCAGTCCGGCGTGCTATAACATTGCCGAGGGCCTTGGTCGCAGCGCAGATCTTCTGATAAGTTTTGGAGGGCACGCACAGGCAGCAGGATGCACATTCGCAATGAAAGACTATGAGGCGTTGCGCAGTCGATTGATAGAAGATGTACGCGCACATACAGATGAACAGTACCTCGTTCCAACACTGACTATTGATGCTGTGCTCGATGCCAAAGACATCACAGAAACATTCTGCGAAAAACTGCACATGCTCGAACCGTTTGGACAAGGAAATGCTGAACCACTTTTCGTACTACCAAATGTCACACTGCAAGATGCTCGTGCCTGCGGTAAGGACCTAACACATTTACAAGCACGTATCTGTGGCATTAAATCTATCGGATTTGGCTTGGCACATTTGGCGCAAGGCAAAGAGAAGTTAGACGTCGTGTGTCGCATCGGTATTGATGAATGGAATGGCAAGAAACAACCTCAGCTCTTTATAACCGATATAGGAACAAACATTGTGGCACAAAAAAAGGCGCACATCCGTACGCCTTAGTTAAAGATTCACTATTGCCTATACTGGAACCAATGTTCCCTCCATTGCGAACACTTCGACAATAGGATTTTCGAGTGCTGCAGAAATTTTAAATGCGAGAAGTACAGATGGGTTTGTATCCCCACGTTCGATACTCATAATAGTCTGACGACTAACACCAGTTCTCAGTGCGAGCTCCTCTTGAGTCATAGACTTTTCGAAGCGGAGACGGCGAATACTATTTTTGAGAACGGCTGTTGGCATGAGTGTGAGTGGAAATTAAAAGTAAAAAATTGTTTCCCTTTGGTTGGTAGATTGTACTGACTCTTTTTTTGTTTTCAAGAGAAAAATGACTGTGAATTTTTTTTTACGTTGCAAAAGTTCAAGAAAGAATAATAGTAATAGCAGAAAGTGCAAAAAGGTACGGCGTGAACCACGCAAGACTTCTGCTAATGACAAACTTTCTGAGGAATATAATGGCGAAAAAACTTGAAACAAATGATGTCGCAATTGCAACAGTAATAATTTGTGATGACGGAAGTGTGAGCTCTCCAGTAAATAAATCGAGTAGAGCAAGTACGGATGCTCCTGCGATAATCGGTACTGCCATCAGAAAAGAAAAATCGAGTGCATCCTTACGATCAAGCCCCATCATGCGCCCTGCAGAGATTGTTAGACCACTACGTGACAGTCCTGGAACCAGTGCGGCTGCTTGTGCAAATCCAATAAAGAACACCGACCGTGTTGTCAGCTTTCGTGGTTCTGACTGCGTCGGATGTAATAGGCGATGAAGTAGTTTGTGATGTTTATGCTTATGCATTTCTCCGAGTACCAGTACGAGACCTGTAACCGCAAACGCTACTCCGATACAGAGTAGGCTCTGGAAGTGTAGTGCGATAAAATCTTCTAAGAAAAATCCAGAGAGTGCACCGGGAATTGTTGCGATAACAAGCAAAACAAGTTTCGTGGAATTGCGCTCATCATTTCTGATCGGTGCCATAGCAAGATCGATCCACGTCTTTGCATACACGAGTAACAGTGCGAGCAATGTCCCCGCGTGTAAGAGTGTGTTGAGGCCCTGCATATCCTTGGGATCGATGTGTACATTAAAGAGCAGCTCTGCAAGCACCAAATGACCAGAGCTACTTACAGGAAGGAACTCTGTAATACCTTGGAGTGTGCCGAGAAAAAATGCTTGGAGAAGTGTCATGAGCTTAAGTGTACCGTTACCAACTTCCTCCTGCACCCCCACCGCCAAAACTTCCACCGCCAAATCCTCCACCACCAGAAGAACCTCCTCTCCCACCACCGCCACCTATCATCCATATACCCTCTTTGTTCTTTCTCTTCTTCTTTTGTTTTTTTAAGAATTCTCTAAATGGCGTACATTTGAGATAGAGCATAGACGCCGTGAAATCTGTCAGTGCGCCGATAAGTCCAATAACAAGAAAACCTACGAAACCAAAGAAGAAAAATCCAAACATCCCACCAATAAATCCTCCCTCCCACCACGACCTACTTGGAGAAATAGTAATGAGCACTCCAACGAGAAATTGGTAGAACATGAAGAAGATAAAGAATCCAAAGATCGAAACAAACACCCACAGCTCCGACGGTATTCTATCGAACCCTGTTGGGGATTGCGGGGCAACGTACTCTCCACCGATTTGAAGTTTAAGTGCTTCTACTCCTGAGAGAATTCCTCCAATGTAATCATCATTCTTAAAGTATGGAACGATTTCGTTATCGATAATTTGCTTGGCAGCTAAGTCTGGTACAGCACCTTCGAGACCGTATCCTGTTGCAATAAATAACTCATGATCTTCCACTGCAATCAGTAGCAAAATACCGTTATTCGTTTCTTTACTTCCTACTCCCCACTCTCTTCCTACGGTAAATGCGAGATCTCCGATGTCTTCACCCTCAAGAGAGGTGATAGTAAAGACCGCTATTTCGTTACTTGTTTCTCCACGATAGTTTTGCAAATCAATTTCGAGACTGCGCTCCTCCTCTGCAGACAACACACCTGCGCTGTCTGTTACAAAGCCATCAGGTTGCGGGATATCAAACGCGTATACGTTAGATGAAACTGCAAGAGCTAGAGAGAGGAGAAAGTATCGCATTAAAATTCTACATCAGGAGCATCTTCGGCACCTTCTTCTGCTTCAAAGAATTCCTCTGCACCGAAGCCAAAGACTTTTGCAAGAACAAGTGCTGGGAAGCGCTTCACTGCTACGTTGTAAATACGCACGATCTCGTTGTAGTCGCGACGAGAAACTGCGATACGGTTTTCTGTGCCTTCAAGTTGAGTCATGAGGTCACGGTAGGCTTGCGTCGCTTGAAGCGTTGGATAGTTTTCGAAGGTGAGCATGAGCCTTGAGAGAGCGCCTTCCATTCCGTTTGCAGCGCTTACTTGCTCTCCTCTGGAACCTGCGTTCATCCATTTTGTCCTCGCTTCTGTTACTTCTACAAACGTGCTTTTCTCAAACTCTGCTGCTCCCTTAACAGTGGAGACAAGGTTTGGAATAAGGTCGACACGTCTTTGGTACTGTGTTTCCACTTGAGCCCAAGAGCCATCGACTGCTTCGTGTGCTGTTACAAATCCGTTATAACCTGACCAAGCCCATCCTGCGAAGAGGACGACTACGGCAAGTGTAATGATGATAGATTTTTTCATAGGTACATTTAAGAAGAATTATGCATACAGTATTATGAATTATCAGAAAAAATGCACGTAAATCCACTTCTTATCCTACGCGAGTTTGCTCTTTGTTCTTGTGGCAATGATCTCTACAACAATAACAAGCACTGCTCCTAGTATCATCAAGCCAACAACCTGTGCAGTATCTCCGTTCCAGTCTGGAACGATATTTTGCATCCCGTCTTTCCATGGCCAGATTTTGCGCAAGCTTCCAATCATCAGACCTGTAAGAAGTGCGACAGTAAGATCGTGATACCGTGCAAAGAGCCAGCCCAATACTTGTGAGAAGGCAATAAGTCCAACAACCGCTCCGATACCAATAAGTGCAATAGGACCTATGTCACGGTTATTAACTGCAGAGAGTACAAACTCATACTTACCGAGAAGCACGAGGAGGAATGCACCCGATACTCCAGGAAGAATCATTGCGCAGATAGTAATAGCTCCACAGAGGACAAGGAACCACGCTGCTTCTGATGTTTGCACTGGTACAAGTCCGACAAGTACATAGGCAGCTAGTGCTCCAAAGATAAGAGCGACGATACGACGCGCTATCCATTGCTTCACACGCATGGCTACAATAAATATTGATGCAAACACTAATCCAAAGAAGAAACTCCAGACTGCAGTCGGCTGTGTTTCAAGTAAATGCTCCAATGGTGACGCCAGTAATGCGGCAGCACAGAGAATTCCAGCTCCAACTGATAATAAAAATCTCCACTTTGGTAGCGTAAACGCGTGGTGAATTTTCCCGCGGACTATATCACTCCAAAATTCCTTCTTACCAAAGAGGGCAATGGCATCGATCAGCTCTTCATATATCCCAAGAATAAAAGCCATCGTTCCGCCTGAAACCCCAGGAACAATGTCAGCAGCGCCCATGCAAAACCCACGAAGGAAGAGTCCGATGTATCTTTTTGTCATGTGAATCATTGGGGGGATAGTACTGGAATATTCTATACATTTAAACGAAAAAGTGACTGGTGATTCGTGATTTGTGACTAGATATTTTTTTCTAATCACTAATCACTAATCACTAATTACAAACTATCTGCAACCTACTCTGTTTGCACAAATACCCATTGCATCGCTAAGCTTACTGAAATGACCCCTTCCCCCTTCCACGGAATCTTTAGCGCGCTTGGGCAAGACCTGTCCACAAAAACTTCTGATGCACTCCCAGTGCACGCAGAAAGTGAGCCTATGGAAGAGGCAATTGTTCATCCAACTGGAAAGCAAGCAGGGCAAATCGCTGTAGATATTTACGAGCTTGATGCGTACTACATTATTCGCGCACCTATCGCTGGAGTGAAGCTCAGCGACATTGATATCGAAGTAGACGATAAGGTTCTTACTATTCGCGGAGCGAGGAACCCAAGTGATGACATTCCAAAAGATCAGTACTATCTTCAGGAATGTTTCTGGGGAGACTTTGAGCGATCTATTACATTGCCAATCTCTATCGATCCTAAAAAAGTAAAAGCGACATTCTCTAAAGACGCGATCTTAAAAGTGATCATTCCTAAAGAAGAGAAGGTAAAGATTGTGAGGATTTCCGAAGGGTAATTATTTCTTTGTCGCCTTCTTCTTTTTAGCAGGCTTTTTTGTCGTCTTCTTTGCTGTAGGCTTCTTTGCTGTCTTCTTCATTGCTACCGCTTGTCTCTTCGCAGGCTTCTTTTTGAGCTTTGCGTTTACCTCTGTTGGAATCAACTGCATGCTTTCGAGAACATCCTCTCCTCCCATTACCTGCCAGTCTACTTCTTTAAGAAGTGCCTTAAACTCTTTAAGAGTTTTCTGTGCGCTCTTTACTTTGTCTGCATCCGTAATAGATCCATCAAGGAAGTTCCAAAGTTCTACCTGCATAAGGTAGAGGGTTTGTACTTTTGTAAGTGCTGACTCTTTTTTGGTAGACATAGTATTTGAAGTAGGAAAATCAGATCATTGTAGCCAAGATTGGCCAAGAAGTCAATTGTAGAGGGATTAGACCCCAATAAAGGAACGGAACTTTACTGGATAAAACGCAAAAGCAAAGAAAAATTTCAGGTTTTTTGACTATTTTCGAACTTTTACGATATGTATATCTTTGTAAAACACACGTTTTGTCACAATATTTAGAATCTTCTTCGCAAAACTTCTGATACACTCCCATGCGATATGGCTATTACTCAAGCAATATTACCGGTCGCAGGCCTAGGAACACGCTTTCTCCCATGGACGAAATCTGTTCCTAAAGAGATGCTCCCTATTGGAAATCAGCCCATTATCGCCCGTATTGTTGATGAATGTATCGATGCAGGGATCACTGATATCTGCTTTGTGATATCGCAAGGAAAGGAAATGATTCCACAATTTTTTTACGAGCACCCAGAGCTAGAAGCAGAACTAGAGAAGCGCGGTAAGCTTGAACAGCTCAAGCATCTCCAGAAATATGACGATACGAACTTCCACGTGGTGTACCAAGAAGAACAGCTCGGAGATGGGCATGCAATTTTGCAAGCTGCAGACTGGGTAAAGACTGATACCGTTGCAGTACTCTTTGGTGACGACTTGTTTACAGGAGGGCGCAGTGGATTACAGCAGCTCATAGATGCTTATGATCAACTAGCAGAAGAAGATAGTGGAGCTATCGTTGCTCTGGAGGATCTTTCTGAAGAAGATATCCCTCATAAGGGTATTGTCGATATCGAATCGGAGCACAGTACTATTGCTAAGCTTAAATCTATTAAAGGACTTGTTGAAAAACCTAAAATTGAAGATGCACCAAGCAGTTTTGGAATTGTAGGTCGGTATCTTATTCCTAAGTCTACGATTGAAGCACTACCTACCGTTGCCGTGGGATACGATGACGCACACTCTCAAGGAGCTGCGGAAACATTGCTTGCAGCAGGTAATCAAGAAATTCGATTGATTGATGCATTAAAATCTCAGCTTGGGTCTATTCCTATTCTCGGACTAGAGTGCGAAGGGACTAGGCTTGATACAGGGACTCCTGAAGGATACGTGCACGCTGTGCAAGTACTTGGAGTACTTGGATAACATTTAGTTGTCGTCGTCTGCTTCGTCGGAGTCGTTTTCGTCGTCATCTGATGTGTCTTCATCATCGTCAGAGTCATCATCGTCGTCGGAGCTGTCATTATCATCGTCATCATCGGAGCTGTCGTCATCATCATCGGAGCTGTCGTCGTCATCATCGGAGCTGTCATCATCATCGAAGAAGTCATCGAAGTCTGCATCGTCATCATTGTGATTGTCTTGGAAGTCGTCATCGTCTGAGTTGTCGTCATCTTCTATCGAAGTATAATTATTGTCATCATCTTCGTAGTAGCGATAGTCGTAAATGTCGTCGTCGTCAGAGTCGTCATCATCTCGATTGCCATATCGCCTCTCTCTTGAGAGATAGTCACGGTCGTATGTTGGATAGTATGACCGCAAGCGATCTGGGTTGTAGTTACTGGTATCTATATACTGCTCGATCATACAAATGCCCTGAGCGTTGTAGTACAAACAGCGTTGTGAAGGCCCGTTAGAATAACTGGCACTCGCTGTACGGTTTCGTAAATTACTTCCTCCAGTCCGAGAGTACTGCACATTCTCGAAAAATACGGCTGCATTCACTGGGTGTGCTGCAGTGAGAACCAAAAGAACCGTGATAAGTGAAACGAGGCGTGTGCTCATAGGAAGCAAACGCTATCACGTACTACCAAAGACAAGCAAGATTTACCTTAGAAACATTGGTAACCAACAGGCTGTCCGTGGTTTCCACGTCCAAAACGTGCGTATGAGAAGTTCATACAGTAACTATCTGGGCTAAGTTGATGTGCACGGATAGGATCTTGGTATCCACGCCACTGCGCGTAACGAGCTGTAAAGTTATAGCTTGTACCCCCTTTGCGGTAGAAAGGGTGTAGAGTGCTTCTTTTGGCGTAAATTGGGTGGAAGTAGGCAGGAGAGTTCACACGGGCAACTCCGTACTTCTTCGCCTCTTTAGCAAAGCGCTTTCTGCGGTTTTCATCACGAGTACGTGTTTCGTATGGGTGCTCACCATAGCGCACATCAGAAACAAACCCGTTATATGCTGCAGAGCTAGGGATTAGTGCTGTAAAACCGATAAGAGCGGCTAGGGAGAGGGTTAGTGCGTTTTTCATAGCGTGTTATATTACTATATTTTAGAGGTGAGTCAAGTATTATATAACTAAGATTACCTGTCTTATTGCTACTTTCCAGATGGAAAAAGGCTTCGCTGTCTTCTTGTCCCTTTTTTCTTGATAAAAAAGGGACGAAAAAATCAAGACGAGCGCAGACTCGTGCGAAGCAATAAAAGAAGTATTGTTCTGTGCGCACGTTCAACCAAGTTCCCTTCGGGACTTGGCATTCACGCGCTATATGAGAAAAATGAGTCTTTTCTTCGCCCTCAAACAAGTGCGCTCATCATTACGGATGATGAACTCGTTATGCCACTGTAGTGTGAACGAAGATCACCCCGCAGTACTATCAATCTAGCGACGCAGTGCGAAGCTGCGCAGCAGACTTCGTCCAGGAGCGCTCGGGGTTGTTCTGTCTTCATGTCTTCGTTCACATCTGTGGCAAAGATTTTTGGTTACTTTTCATCGGAAAAGTGACATAAAGAACAAGCTGATTTCTTTTCTCCTTCGCAATTCCCTAAACAACGAGTATACTTAAGCTTACCTTCTCTCATGAACCGATTAATTACTTTCGCTGGCAGCGCTACGCTTATTCTATTATTTACATTTGTAAACGCAGATTCTGCATACGCACTAGCAGGTTCTGACCCTAATTCTTCTAACGATTCTACACAGCGAAACTTTCGCCGTCCTGTAGGTCTTCAGGAACGATATCGTCGTAACAAGAGATCTTTGGAACGCAGAACACGTGATCAGTTTACAAATCCTGTCGATGGTCAGAGCACATTCCACAGAAGAGAGGA
The DNA here is from genome assembly GCA_018652955.1 of Candidatus Peribacter sp. Classification (GTDB taxonomy): domain Bacteria; phylum Patescibacteriota; class Gracilibacteria; order Peribacterales; family Peribacteraceae; genus UBA2170. The sequence goes on from JABIBA010000014.1 coordinate 23,462, forward strand.
TTACCTTCGTGACGCATATCAAAAAAGATTCGATGCTGATTTGAAATCTCGCGAATATAGTGGTGTGCGCCGTGCAAATGTTCGTGATGACAGAGAGACACGTTCTCTCGACTCTGGATTGCGACGTCTTCGTCGTGCAGAGCGTGGAGGTGGAGTGCGACTAAGAGCGTTGTCGACCCCTGCAGGTACAAGCAAGACTGCGCAAGATCGACGCGAGCGCGCAGCTGCATATCGTAAGAAAGTTGTAGAAAATCAGATCCAGCGTTACAGCGAATCCGATAATGTAGACTGCAGCGTCTTTAGTGGTCGCAGACAGGCAACGTGTTACTACAATCTACGGAGGGATAATTAAAGCTCTTTCTTTAACAGATCTATCTCATCTCGAAGATCTGCGGCTTTCTCGAATTCGTAGTTTCTGGAAGCGAGTGACATCTGAGCTTCCATCTCTTCTATCAGGCGCTTCTTCTCGTCTTTAGGGATCTTAGTGTGGTCACGCTTCGGTCGACGCAGCTCTAAGGCTTTTTCGCCATCTGCTATATCGTGAATTGCTTTGATGATGGTCTTTGGTGTAATGCCGTGCTTCTTGTTGTGCTCTTCTTGTAGTGCACGACGACGATTGGTTTCATCGAGAGCTTGTCGCATTGCATCAGTTTCTTTATCGGCGTAGAGCGTGACGTGTCCGTTGACGTTACGCGCAGCACGACCAATAGTCTGAATCAGTGCATCACGTGAGCGCAAGAACCCTTGCTTGTCGGCATCGAGAATTGCAATGAAACTTACTTCCGGCAAATCCAGTCCTTCTCGTAGCAAGTTAATTCCTACGATGATGTCGATCTCTCCTACGCGCAGAAGCCTAAGGATTTCAATACGTTCGAAGGTGTCGATATCACTGTGTAAGTAACGCACATTAAAGCCTTGGTCACGCAAGTATTCATCCAGTTGCTCTGCAGATTTTTTCGTGAGTGTTGTCAGCAAGATGCGCTCTCCTCGTGCGATAGTTTCGTTGAGCTCTTTGGTAATATCGTCAATCTGGTTCTTTGTAGGCTTAACCGTAACAATCGGATCGAGAAGTCCTGTCGGACGAATGATTTGTTCTGCGATCAGCTTCTTATCCGTCTCTCTGTATTCGTATTTACCAGGAGTTGCTGAGGTGTAGACACGCTGCTTTGTGCGCGCTTCGAACTCATCAAATTTGAGTGGTCGGTTATCATGTGCACTCGGCAAACGGAATCCGTATTCTATAAGAGTTTGCTTTCTCGAACGGTTACCTTCGTACATTCCTCCCACTTGTGGCACAGAGATATGCGACTCATCGATGAACATGAGGAAGTCATCAGGGAAATAGTCGAGCAGCGTGCTTGGTGGCATATCTGGTTTGCTCTTATTGCTTAAGTACCGCATGTAGTTTTCGATTCCTGTGCAGTATCCCGTCTCCATCATCATCTCGATATCGTACTCTGTACGTGTGCGGATGCGTTCTGCCTTGGCGATCTCTCCCGCGTCGTGCAGTTGCTTTTCTCTGGTGTCTAATTCTTTTTTGATACCATCGATAGCTTGGTCGATCTTCTCTTTTGTCGTCACGTTATGCGCGGCAGGGAAGATCACTACTTTTTGCAAATCTGTTATCAGTTCTCCGGTAAAACTATCCACTTCTTGAATGGTTTCGATTTCATCGAATGGCATCTCAACACGGAACACTGTGTCTCCACCTGGAGGGAAAATTTCTACAGTGTCTCCAAGTACATGGAACTGTGACTGCCTAAATTCCATGCCACTGCGTGTGTATTGAATGTCTGTTAGTTGCCGCAAAAATTTATCACGTTGAATTTTCTGACCGCGTTCTATGGTAATAGCGAGTGCCTCGTAATCAGCAACATTACCAAGACCGTAAATACAACTCACAGAAGCTACGATGATCACATCTTTTCGTGTGAGCAGATTGTGCGTAGCTGCGTGACGGTACTTGTTGATTTCATCATTGATCGACGCATCTTTCTCGATGTACGTATCTGTCGATGGCATATACGCCTCTGGTTGATAATAGTCGTAATACGACACGAAGTAACTTACGGCGTTATCTGGGAAGAATGCCTGAAACTCACTACACAGCTGTGCAGCTAACGTCTTGTTGTGGGCGAGAACCAGCGTCGGGCGCTGAAGCTCCTGAATAACGTTTGCGATCGTAAAGGTCTTTCCTGTTCCCGTAGCACCTAGAAGAATCTGGTGCTGCTCTCCGGATTTAATAGTTTTTACGAGCTTTTTTATAGCCTCTGGTTGGTCACCAGTAGGCTTAAAGTCGGAAACGAGCCGAAATGGAATCTGATCAGACATGTCGGGCTATTGTACTCTTCGAAAACTTCTGCTCAAATGGATTCCTTTTTAAAAAGGGATTTTTATGAACAACGCATCTCTCCAGTATCCACCCCCATTTGCCCACGAAGAATCGTGGCAATTTGCGTGGGAAGCAGCGCATAAGCGTACAAAAGATCTGTTAATAGAAGAGTATCGTCGCTTTCAGTCCAATCTGCGTGCGAGCACTTCGAATAACCTTATATTGCAGATTGAAGAATTACATACAGAGAATCGTGGAGAGCATCTTGGCCTTATCGCAGGTATTACTAACGGAAAGCGAGCACCGCTGTTTTTACAGCCTGAGCAGATCGCAGATGTGATTAATTGCACAGATCCTGCAGACCGAGTCCAATTATCGAGAGTCCTATTTTGGGAACGTATCTACAATCTAGTTGATGATTTGAATATTGAAGAAGAACTGGAAGAGGGGGCTGATGATGAAGGTGATGAAGACTACGGTTGGAATGGAGGCTCAAATCCTGCAGATGCACTGGTCTTTCAAGATGCTCCTCCAGCAATAGAAATTGACTGTGATCAGCAGTACGACAATATCATTTCTGGACAGCCTGATCTTAAAGACCTGTATTTCGCTATTTTGAACGGAAGACTCTGAGAATAATGGCCGCCTTTTTCTTATGGTCTCTCTTGTCCCTTTTTTCTTGATAAAAAAGGGACGAAAAAATCAAGACGAGCGCAGACTCGTGCGAAGCAATAAAAGAAGTATTGCTCTGTGCGCACGTTCAACCAAGTTCCCTTCGGGACTTGGCATTCACGCGCTATATGAGAAAAATAAGTCTTTTCTTCGCCCTCAAACAAGTGCGCTCATCATTACGGATGATGAACTCGTCATGCCACTGTAATGTGGACGAAGATCACCCCGTAATAGAGCCAAATATAGTGACGCCGTGCGAAGCTGCGCAGCAGACTTCGTCCAGGAACGCACAGATACATTCTGTCTCTATTACTTCGTCCACATCTGTGGCAAAGATTTTTGGTTACTTTTCATCGGAAAAGTAACATATTCTGTATGATGCGCATAATGATCGACCTCCAAGACCTCCGCGCCCGTCCCGAAGCCTACGAAAAGGCTGCTAAGGATAAAAACCTCAAGATAGATCTTGATGCATTCTTCGCATTGGACGATAAACGCAAAGAGCTTATCCCAGCTGTCGAAGACAAGCGCGCAAAGCAAAACGAGGCGAGCAAGCAGATACCAAATCTCAAGGGAGCTGAAAAAGAAGAGTTGCTCAGTGAGATGAAAATCTTAAGTGACGACCTAAAAAAAGCAGAGAGTGCTCTTAAAGATATTGAGACCGACTGGAAGGCGATGCAATACACATTCCCTTCTGTGCCACTCGACAATGTACCAGTGGGGAAAGACGACAAAGGAAATGTAGAAGTACGCAAAGAGGGTGAACTTCCGACGTTTGATTTTGAACCAAAGGACCACGTTACTCTTGGAGAAGCTCTGGATATTATTGATATCCCCCGCGGAGCTAAAGTTAGTGGTGCTCGCAATTACTATCTAAAGGGCGACGGTGCTAGGCTGCAGCAAGCGGTAATGCGCTACACAATGGATCACTTACATGCGAAAGGATTCACATTGTTCTGTCCTCCACTCATGGCAACATACGAGTGCTTTATGGGTACTGGGTTTTTCCCCGGTGCAGATGAGAACCAGATCTACAACGTCGGTGGAAAAAATGAGGAAGGCGAACTAGAAAGTGACAACCTGCATTTGATTGGAACATCAGAAGTAACTGTCTGTAGTTACCACAAAGATGAGATTGTTGATGCAGAAACACTACCACTGCGTTACGCCGGATACAGTGCGTGCTTTCGCAGAGAAGCAGGAACATACGGTAAAGACACGAAGGGTCTCTATCGTGTGCACCAGTTTGAAAAAGTAGAACAGGTAATTCTCTGCAAGGCAGACCAAGACGAAGCACTAAAAATCTTTGAAGAGATCCGCAACAATGCAGAGGAAGTATTGCAGGCACTAGGTCTCCCATACCGCGTAATCGATGTGTGCACTGGAGACATGGGGAAAGGAAAGGTCTTTATGCAGGACATCGAAACATGGATGCCGAGTCGTGACAGTTACGGCGAGACACACAGTTGTAGCTACCTCGGAGAGTATCAATCTCGAAGGCTGAATATTCGTTACGCAGAAGATGGCGAAAAGAAGTATGTCCACACGCTGAATAACACGTGTGTTGCCAGCCCGAGAATTCTGATCCCAATTCTTGAAATCTATCAGAACGCAGATGGAACAATTACGGTTCCTGAGGTTTTGCGACCCTACATGAATGGGCAAGAGGTAATAGGTGGATAAGAGTGCAAAGTCTATTATTAGATGTTTTTTTGCTGTGTGAAGCAGAAAAATTGAGCAGTACGAAAATTATTGAATATATCTGACAACTTCATCAAGATGTTGCCACTTTTTCCTACCCCATACACCTTATGAGCACAGCAGAAGCTATTGCCTTACCAGCAGTTGAATCCCAAGATGAAGAAGTACAATTGAAGGAAATTATTGAACACCTATCTGTACAACAGGCACTTGAGACCACTACTCAACAAGAGGATGAAATCCTTGCCCAAGCACGCCAATCCCTAGCGGATCTCTTCGAAAGAGAGCGTAATGAACATGTCGATGCGGTAGGCAGCGACTGAGATCTGCATAAACAAGCCATATTCAGACCCTCCACAGCGAGGGTCTTTTTTGCTATAATATAGTGATATGTTTCTACTTCTCGCAGGATCAACGGAAATGGCCCGGGCACTCATCGTCGATGAGTTCCTAGGGGGTCATGAAGATTGGAGACACCTGGCCTTAGAAGATATTCAAGACCAAGAAATGGATGAAGCACCAGGTATGGAAGATATGAGTGAAGATGATATCTTTGGATTCCAAATGGCTTTTATGACAATGGTTGCCTGTGAATGTGCCAAAGAGGCGAGGGCACAGGGCCACCGTATATTAATTACCTGTCCTGAAAGTGAGATGCTCGAAGGAATTTATAACGAGATTGAAGAGCCTATTATCAGTGTATTTTTAGGAATAGAAGAAGACTCTGATGGCTTTGATCATGTAATAAACAGCAGCGAAAAATCTATGGTAGAAGTGTGCAAACTTCTCAATGATATTATTCAGGCGCAACCCGCGTAAACACAAAGTATGTACAAGTACGGGAATAGTGTATTTTTGGCTATAGAAAAACAAAAGCTAGAACTGTATGAACCCTATTGAGTGCATCTCATATTATAAGTACCATCTGGTCAATAATTGAATCCCCCAGCAATACTCATGGTAAATACCTTTCGACTCGACGGTGATTATAACGATGTATCAACAGCATATGATAAAATCAGAAAAAAGGACCCTGCAATGGGGGTAGATACTGCAAGCAGATTAAATGAACCAACTCACCCACAAAGTATTACAGCAATAGACATAGTTACTAACAGGGGTATAGATGAGATTAGAAACATGCTTGGAGATCTTGCTGTAAGCGTGGAAGAGCCTTCAGACGAAGTACTTGAAGATGCTATGATGTAGAGGTGAATACCTTTTTAATAGCCGACGACTCTGATGCAAAAGCCCTTTGGCTCACTGCACTAGTTGAGAAGTCTGGTATTGCAGACACGGTACATCGTGCTCGTACAACTGATGATGCGAAGAAGCTTATTGATGAACACAAACCTTCTTATGCATTTATAGACTACGAAATGCCATCAGAAAACGGCCCTGCCATTATCACCTACCTCCGAAGCGTAGTACCAGAGGCAAAGATCGCAATGGCGAGCTCTTCTAATTCCGATCATTACCAGGCAGATGCTGAACAGGCAGGCTCTGATACATATATTTGCACCTCATTTGAGGAAGATGAAGTAGTAGAAAAAGTCATGGATACGCTAGAAGAGTGGAAATAACAAAACACCCCCTCCTTTTGAGAAGGGGTGAACGTAGACCTTTGGTTGTCGGCGGGAAGAGTTATCCCTGAGTGTGCTTTCTGGATCCTTTTTCAGGAAAGTTTTCTAAGGTGAGCTGAATTTTCTTGAGATCAATTTCTTCCTGAGCAGTCATTCTTGGTATCAATAGATTGACGTCTATATTTGATACCAATGCGACCCAAGTCGCTATCTCTGGCCACCAGCATCTATGTTCTGGTGGGAAGTAACCCTCTTCTCCGGCATAGACACATTTAAGACTCTTGTTAACTCGCATGTAGTCTTCACCTAATCCTCGGTTATTCATCACCGAGGATATTTGATTGAGAAGAGTCTTTAAAGACTTTTTCTCATAACCCAGAAGTAAATTTAGCAAACTTCTTCTGTGTTCCCAGGTCACCACTGTTACATTTGGCAACATGTGCATGACATCTCTCCGACATAAAAAGAACTACTATTCCCCAGGGAAGAGCCCCCAAAGAATGGCTCTATTCTACTTAATTAATAGTATTGTGCAAGCTTTAATTGTTTTGTCAAATATCCCTGTAGAGCAGGAAATATAGGGTATTGTGTAATTATAGTAATTATGTTATAATAATACTCGTACCTGGAAATATACAACAAAAATCCTTCTCCATGGCAAACAAAAAACCATCACTTCCTAAGGCTATCGCACTCACAGCAGGAGTTGCTCTTATGCTTCCAGTAGCTACTTCCTGGCAGAGCATGTTTGGGTCTGTCCATAAGGCTATCGGGAGCTCTATTACCGTAGACTCTGCCAACGCAGAAAAGGAGCGTATGGAAGCTGAGATGAACAAGATGATGGAGCAGATGCAAAAGCTTGAAGATCTGATTAAGAATTTGGAACAAGAGTAAGCAATCTTCCAGTATGATAGTCGGGTGAAAATTTTGTTTACCCGTTTTCCGTATACATCCGCTCATGGCGGTGCTGAAAATCAGACCGAAAATCTGATGAAGGAACTTGTCGATCGTGGACACGAAATGAGTTTTCTGGGAAGTTGCCCAGAACTTCTGAAGCGTTGTGACGCATTGCACATTGCAAATCTCAATGTGCAGATAGGAAACCCTCCTGTGACGAAGTGGGATGCTATTAGTTTTATATGGCGAAAAATAGCGATGAAAAAGAAGCTCCACAAGGCACTCGATGCAATGGGGAATATAGATGCACTTTGCATGATAAGCCTGAGTGAAAAAATTCTTCTGACTCCGTACGCTCTTAAAAAAGGTATCAAAGTAGTGTGGATAGAGCACGACACTGTTGGTGATTGGCTTGCGAAGAACCCGTCACTCCCTCATCTTAAAAAACTGAGTAACAGTGTGACGACGGTGTGTGTGTCGGACTTAAGTGCGAATATATTTCGGGAACTCGGTTACCAAGAAGTCATCGCCATTCCCAATGGAGTTCCTCTGCCACCGGAGAATTTTTCTAAACATGTATTCGATGAAACGTTACGCGTAGGATGCATCGCGAGACTCTCAAAAGAGAAGGGGGTTGATGTGCTGGTAGAAGCTGTGCGCAACGCACCAGATACAACTCTACTGATTAATGGAAAAGGTGACGAGTACGTTCAACAGTCTGCAACGGTCACTGTTAAAGCAGAGATTGCCGACATCAATACGATTTATAAAGAGATTGATGTGCTGGTACTGCCTTCTCGCCAAGAAGATCCGTTCGGTCTAGTGGTTGCCGAGGCGATGCTACGAAAGATTCCTACTATCTGTACCGAAGCTTGTGGCATTGCAGGGTATTTAGATGACGGACTTAATACGATAGTTGTTCCTGCAGGAGATAGTGCAGCAATTACCAATGCACTGCGCAAGATGCAAGACAGTGATACGCGATCTTCTATAGGGTTTGCAGGAGAGAAAGCAGCTCTCGAGATGTTTACGGTCGAGAAGATGGTTGAGAATTACGAGAAGGTATTAAACGTGTAGAATGCCTGCGTGAAAAAAGCCCTTCTTCTTACAGTACTAGTTTCAGGATCCGTCGCTTCGCAGCAGACGATCATGTTTGATGAGCCTATCGATGCACTCAGTGTGCGTCTTCCGCATGATAATGCACAGGTACTGATCGAAACTGATGATGGATGGCATCGCTTTGCGATCGAAAAAGAAATTGATCCTCTGATGATGGAGAGTGATTTAGTGATGTTTCCAGAGCCTACCAATCAGATTGTTCTGCGCGGTCAGTTAACTGGAATAGATCTGCATCCTATTCGCGTGAGTAAAAAACCTACTACCTATACGCTGGCAGCTTCGCAGTTTTATAGGTCTCCAAAAATAATAAGTCGTACAGACTGGGGAGCAAACAACGAGTATCTCTTCTCCGGAAAGCAAATTCCCCGTAGTGACGTACCCGCGACTAAGGGTAATGGCACGACTACCAGCGGGAGCTCTAGCAGTAAACGCGTTGATGATTGCTCGCTGAACCAGGTGAACTACCCCAATGACTTTAAAACCAGCAGCACCGTAACGCACGATGCATCTGGCAAGCCCTACAGATGGGCTCAGCGCTATTCTCCAGAGGTAAAGCTCCTCGTGGTTCATCACACTGCACAGAAGGTTACAGGGGATCCTCGTCCACCTGTAGAACGCATGCGCGCACTGTATGACTTTCATGCGAATAGTCGTGGATGGGGAGACATAGGATATCACTACGTCGTCGACGAAGAGGGAGGGATCTACGAGGGTCGCAACGGGGGCAAGAAAGTTGTTGGTGGCCACGTGTACTGTGGAAACGTTGGGACTGTCGGTATCGCATTGATGGGAAACTTTGAGGAAGAACAACCAACAATGCAACAGATTCAATCATTACAGTGGCTGCTAAACCAACTCAGTGAGCAGTACAACATTAATCTAAATCGTAACGTGTCCTATCATGGAAAGAATGTGAAGACGATTCTGCGACACAAGGATCTGATTTCTACGGAGTGTCCTGGATTTTATATGAGCCACACTGTGTCTCAGGTGCGTAGAAATGTTATAGCTGGTGACCTTATAAAGGGAGTGACGTTTCCAAAGATTGCAAAAAAACAAGGATACGAAGACCAGGCACAAACGCGTTTGAGTACGCGTCTGCAACAGGCAGGCCAAGAACTCTCTCGTAGGTTTTATCGAACCAAACGACAGATTCGTACTGCACAGCGAAAAGATAACCCTCGCCTGGAGTATTACCAGCAGCAACTCGCAACCAGTACAAACCTTCAACGCAAACGGTCTCCTGCCGTAAAGCCTATGCGTCCAACGGGAACACTCTATCGCCCTGCACAGAATAATAATCCAACAACAACGATTCACACTACTACACCAAACGGACACATTCGTATTCGCCTCAGTTACACAGGAAACACTGCAGAGATTTCTTCGACAGAAGTAGCCACGATAAATGGGAGTCGAGCAAAAGTAGTTCGCTTTGGAAAAGATGGAAACTCATGTGTCGCAGTCTCGGGATCGCAGACTCTTGGAGTGGGAACTGTACGCATGGACGCGGGTGGAGGAGTGCTGACTGTGCAAAGTTGGCAGACAAAATGGAATCGCTTCCGCGGCGTAATTGAATGCCAGATTGTCGACGGGCAGCTCGTACTTATTAGCGAAGTACCACTCGAAACCTACATGGCAGGACTTTCCGAACAGCCCGACACAGAGCCAAAAGAAAAGCAGAAAGCTTTTGCAGTAGCCGCACGCAGTTACGCTGCGCACTACATGGAGCCTGGTAACACAAAGTTCCCCGGCAAGCCGTATCACGGGAGTGACACGGGTGCGAGTTTTCAAAGTTACAGTGGCGTTGCCTACGAAGAAGATAATCCAAAGTGGTTACAGTCTGTACTCGATACAAAAAATCGCATCATCATGAAAGATGGAACGATTGTAAAAGCTGCATACTTTAGTAGTGACGATGGTCGTACACGTACGCCAAAGCAAAACGGTTGGGGAAATTTTCCGCACGAAGAAATATTCACCTCAAAGCCTGACCCGTGGTGTAAAGGTATGACACTGCGCGGACATGGAGTGGGTATGTCTGGCTGTGGAGCTGAGGGACAAGCGAGACAAGGAAAGAAGTACCCAGCGATTCTGGAGTACTACTATCCTGGGACAAGTGTCGTGAGTAGGAACTAAGGATTGTTTGGCGTATATGAAAGATTTGAACCTGCTGCATGCGTTGCAGGCTTCTTAGATTTTTTCTTGGTTGATACCTCTCTTCTTACAATACCTGCTACCTCTGTCTGAATATCCCCTCCGTGAGCAGCGGATTCTGTTACAACAGCTTCTGCAAGTCCTTGTGCAATAAAACGCCGTGTTACCCATGCAATCGTCATCGTTTTATTCTCATTCGTAGGCAAATTTCTGAATAGCACATGCATGGTAGCAAGCCACTTATCTACACCGTTATGGTCATCGAGAAATGGCTGTTCGACTGATGCTCCTAGTTCTCCTACAAAGCTCCGCACTGATGCAGGGCCTTGTGAGAGGAAGTTAAAATAATGACGTGCACCATGGGAGTCTGGCAAGTGCTTTTGTCGGACTATGCTACGCAAGCCATCCATGGAAGGGTTCTGTCTAAACATAAACGTTAAGAAGATACTGCAGCACTTTCGGTTACCGCACTTTTAAGAGCTGCCACTTGATCTGTCTGTTCCCATGGGAACTCAGATCGTCCGAAGTGTCCGTAAGCAGCAGTTGCGCGGTAGATTGGTCGGCGGAGATCAAGAGACTCGATGATTCCTGCTGGTGTCATGTCGAAGACAGACTTTACTGCAGACTCAATCGCTTCGTCAGATGCTTTTCCTGTACCAAATGTTGTGACGTGCACAGACACTGGCTCTGGGTATCCGATAGCGTAGGCAAGTTGTACTTCGCACCTGTCTGCAAGGTCTGCTGCAACAATATTCTTTGCAACGTAACGTGCCATGTACGCACCAGATCTATCTTGCTTGTTCGGTACTTTTCCAGAGAACGCTCCACCACCGTGGCGACCCATTCCTCCGTACGTATCAACAATAATTTTACGACCAGTAAGACCGGTGTCTCCGTGTGGTCCACCGATAATGAATGAACCTGTTTCGTTAACCAAAACTTTTGTCTTGTCGTCGAGATACTCTCCACACACAGGCTTAATAACATGCTCGAGTAAGTCTGCCTTGATCTCTTCTTGGCTAATTCCTTCGTCGTGCTGTGCAGCGAGTACTACAGTATCTACTCTGATCGGTTTGTCATTCTCGTCGTACTCAATGGTTACTTGGCTCTTTCCATCTGGGCGAAGGTAAAGCAGTGTTCCATCTTTACGTACGTCTGTTAGACGCTTAGCAAGTTTGTGCGCCAAGGTAATAGGAAGTGGCATAAGTTCGTCTGTTTCGTTACATGCGTATCCGAACATGAGTCCTTGGTCTCCTGCTCCTTGTGCTTTGTGTGTTCCATCTGACTCATCTTCACCTTGGGCAATCTGCGTACTCTGTTCGTGAATCGCATTAAGAACGCTGCAACTTTGGTAATCGATACCGTAGTCTGCATTGTTGTACCCAATGTCTTTAAGGACATCACGTGCTACCTGTTGCACATCGATGTAGGTTGTTGTCGTAATTTCTCCACCAACAACAATAAGTCCTGTTGTAGTAAAGCATTCACAGCAACATGCTCCCGTTGGGTCGTCTTTTAAGACGGCATCGAGCATTGCATCTGAGATTTGGTCACAGATCTTATCTGGGTGACCTTCGGTTACGGATTCTGAAGTGAAGAAGTATGACATGAGAGTAGTTATGAATAATGGATAAGAGAGAACACCACCTCCCCAGTAAGAGAGAAGTGTAGATCTAGTGCTATCTTCTCCCCGTAAGGGGCCAGAATTCCCACCTTCCCACTTCTGTGGGGGTTGGGGAGCGTCTTAGCGGGCTGGTTCCCTAAACGCTGCTCAGGATAGATGCGATGTTGTTGGGCAAACTGTACAGCTGAGTTTTGATGAAATCAAGAGGATTATTCCTTTAATCCAGCTCTCCTAAGGCATTCATCGCATGCTTGGGTAATACCCATTTGTACCGCTTCACACGCAGTATCTGACCCTCTTACCTGTCTACAGGCATCTTGCACTGCTGCCAGCTCTCTCTGTTGTTGCGTTAGACTTGCAGTACCTGATTTCGCCATTGCTGCCAGTCGTGCTTCTTGAGGTTGCATACACTAAACATACTCTTCTGGTCTCTAGATTCAAGAAAAGAATACTTCCCTTTTTTCGTGAGCTAATACACACATCAACATTAGACCGAGACACTACTTTTACCCTACAATTCTATTGATGAGTGAAATCTCTACATCACATCCCTTTAGCTTTGTCCTCTTCGGAGGCTCGGGCCACTTGGCGAAGATCAAAATTTATCCTGCGCTCTATGTATTGGCCCTTAAAAAACGTCTTCCAAAAGACTACGCCATCGTAGGGTACGCGCGTAGTGATATGGATGATGCGGCTTTTCGAAAACTTGTAGAAGAAGCCATTCGTGAGCACATGATAGAAGTAACAGAACCTGCTCTCGAAGAATTCATGAAGCACGTCTACTACCAACAAGGACAGTACGATAGTGCTGCGGATTTTACTGCACTCAACGAAAAACTTACGGCGATCGAAAAAGGATGGAAAGATAATGTGCGCCTTGCGTACTACAGCGTTCCGCCAACCGTGTTTGGTGATATTTCTCATAACTTGTGCGAAGGAAATGTGCACGACGGAAAGATTCCGTTTCGCTGTATCGTTGAAAAACCTGTTGGAGACAGTCTCGAAAGTTTTGAAGCGATAAAGAAACAACTCGTCGGATGTTTTGCCGAAGATGAAATCTATTTGCTCGACCACTATCTCGGAAAAGAAGCGGTGCGAAACATTTATTATTTGCGACATGCGAATCCTATCTTCGAACGCATCTTAAAAAATACACTGATCGATCATGTCGAAATTACGGCGATGGAAAACAAGGGGATAGAAGGACGAGCAGGATACTTCGAAGCTGCGGGAACATTCCGCGACATGTTCCAGTCGCATTTATTGATGATGGCATCTTTGCTGACAATGCGCATTCAAAGTGATGAGGATTTGGCTGCAGGAAGGGCTGATGCTCTTGGGCAGTTTTACTTGCCAGCAGCTACTGACATGGATGAAGTCGCACTCCAGGCACAGTACAGTGGCTACCAAGAAGAGGAAGGCGTGAAGAAAGGATCACGAACAAATACGTTTGCCTGTCTTAAACTTATGACACGCATATCCAAGTGGGACGGCGTTCCGTTTTACTTACACAGTGGTAAAAAACTCGAAAAGAAAGAGACGCGCATCAGTATTCAGTTCCAAGAACCACGCCCTGTAGGCGAAGGTTCTACCCCAAACCGTCTTGATATTATTTTGCAAGGAGAAGCGGGTATGCGCATGTACTTGCAGACCAAAATGGGAGGCACAGAGCCTGCATTCCGCCCACTGGTACTCGAAGATCCTTTGGTGTGTGTTGGAGACTGTTTACCGGAGCATAGCCTCATGATTTTGGAGGCGATCCACGGAAAGCGTCACTGGTTCCTCGACTTTGATGAAGTCAAAACCTCTTGGAGACTTGTCGATCCTGTACAAAAACATCTCGATGCATCAGATACCCCTCTTCATACCTACAAAGCAGGAAGCAAAGGACCAGAAGCTGCGAATCAATGGATAGAGAAAGACGGACTTGAATGGTTTTAATATACTTCTATGCAATTTGATCATATTCAATCGGCATCAGAAGAAGACTTTGTAACGCAGAGCGTAGCCACACTTTTGGGACGCTTGCAGCAAAGCATTGATGAGTTTGGTAGTGCTATTCTTGGGCTTTCTGGAGGATCTACTCCAAAGGCTATTTACACAGCACTTGGCAAAGAAGATATCGATTGGAGCAAAGTATTTTTGTTTTTAGTAGATGATAGATACATCGCCGCAGATGACGCCGATAGTAATCAGAAGTTAGTACGCGAGACGTTGTTGATGAACGCTTCTATACCAGAAAGTAATATTATCTTCCCTGATACATCCCTACCTCTCGAAGAGTGCATTAGTAATTACGAAGCGAATCTTGCAGAGCTACTCTCTAAAGGTATTCCACATAGTGTCACACTTGGCCTTGGCGGTGACGGACACATTGCATCACTCTTTCCGCCAGTTCCTGCTGCAGGCTACGGAGATCGCTTAGTGATTCATACGGAGACTGAAGACTTTGCCGTGCGCGATCGCATCTCTGTGACGATGGTGATCATTGGAAGTGCTGACCGCAAAATCTTTTTCTTAAAAGGAGAAGACAAAAAGTTCGTGTGGGACGAAATGATGCAGTCAGAAGATGCAGAAGATATGGACCGTTGGCCTGCAAAGGCTGCCCTCCAACTAGGGGGTGGAATAGTGATTAGTGCATTTGCTTAATATGTCTCTGCACACGAGTGCCTATTACTAAAATAATATCGATACGCCACGGCGCGTCGTACTCTCGCAGCTGCATCCACTTCCACGCAGCTCTGCGCAATGCACGTTTTTTGCGGGGAGTGAGTCCGAGAGCTGGAAGAAAGTCTGCGTCATAACGTGACCGTGTTTTGACTTCGACAAATACCAGCATCTTCTCTGCTGTGTCGTAGGCAATGATGTCTATTTCGTCGCGACCAAGACGAATGTTTTGATCATAAATCTTATATTTTTTATCTTGAAGATGCGCTTTAGCTAGCGCTTCTCCCTGCTTTCCAACTTGTAGGTGATTCATAACAAAGGTGTACGAACGTCCAGTCGATTGTATCGACAGTAGAAGGTGTACACAAGTACACTTCGCGCATGCTTACAAAACTCACTGCATTTCAAAACATCGGGTTAAAAAGTGAGAGGGTTACTGTCGAAGTTGGTGCAGTGCGCGGCGGTGAAGAGCCGAAGTTCTACATAGTGGGGCTGGGTGACACCGCCGTGCAAGAGAGTAAGCGTCGTGTGCAAATGGCATTGCGCAGTAGCGGGTTTAAACTCGCATCAGGAAGAACAATTACCGTAAATCTTGCCCCTGCAAACTTACGAAAGACTGGACCGCGGTATGACCTTTCTATCGCACTGGGTTTGCTGATTATTAATGGAGAAGTTGTGATCGATAAAGAGAAACTTTCCACCATGGCATTCTTAGGCGAGCTCGCATTGGATGGGAGCTTGCGTCACGTTAGCGGTGTACTACCCGGTGCAATTGCATGTAGAGATGAAGGGATAGAAACAATCGTAGTACCTTCTGCAAACGGTGCAGAGGCAGCACTTATTCCGGGGCTTAATGTGATTGCCGTGGATAACTTAGAAGAGCTTGTAAATATTCTTAATGGAGAACAAGTACAACAGAGCATCGAGCCACCTGCTTCTCGCGCAGAAGAGGAAGTTGGAGGAATTGATTTCGCTGATGTGCGCGGACAAGAGCACTGTAAAAGAGCACTGGAGATCGCAGCAGCTGGCGGACACAATGTACTAATGAGTGGTGCACCGGGTTCTGGAAAAACCTTACTCGCAAAAGCATTCCGTGGAATTTTGCCGCCACTCACACAAGAAGAGTCCATTGAAGTGAGTCAGATTTATTCCATCGCAAACTTACTAACGAGTGATTGTCCTCTGATTGCTAAGCGACCATTTCGCACAGTACATCACACCGCATCGGGTGTGAGCATTGTAGGAGGGGGACAAGTACCAGGTCCCGGCGAAATTAGTTTGGCACACAGGGGAGTGTTATTTTTAGATGAGCTTGCAGAGTTTCCGACACAAGTACTCGAAGTGCTCAGGCAACCGCTTGAAGATCGCACGATTACGATCACGAGAGCGAACGGCAGCGTAAAGTTTCCTGCAGATTTTATAATGGTTGCCGCAATGAACCCACCGCAATACAGCGCATCTTCTAAACAGAAAATTGAAAGTAGAATCAGTCAGCCATTACTGGATAGAATTGATCTGACCATTGATGTGCAACCTGTTCCCATAGAAGACTTACAGAAGAAGCCAGATGAAAATGCGGAAACGTCGTCCGTTATTCTCGACCGTGTGCTGCGAGCACGAAAAAGACAGGAGAAACGTTTTAAAAAAACGCCGATCAGTACCAATAAAGAAATGAATGTGAAGCAGATCGATACATTGTGCGTGCTTGATGAAGGATCGAAACAACTCCTGAAGAGTGCAGTGGATAGACTAGGGCTTTCTGCTCGGGCCTATCATCGTACAATTAAAGTTGCGCGTACCATCGCAGATTTGGCAGACACAGAGGCATTGGAGGCAACGCACATCGCTGAAGCCCTCCAATATCGACAGAGTATTATTGGGCAATAGCCCCAGATTTCGCTAGTATCCCTCTCGATGCACTTCGGAGACGCTCTAACGGCCGCCACAAAAGAGAAATCGCCTGTTTGCGTAGGTTTGGACCCAAATGTAAGCAAACTCCCTGAGGGGATCTCTCAAGATGCTGAAGGAATGCTTACCTTCTGCAAAGGTATTATCGATGCTGTTAAAGATACTGCCGCCTGTGTAAAACCACAGATGGCCTACTTTGAAGAGCTCGGCTGGGAAGGAATGAAAGTCTTCTGGGAAGCCTGCTCATACGCAAAAGAACAAAACCTGCTCGTGATTGCAGATGGAAAGCGCAACGACATTGGTTCTACATGCGAAGCGTATGCAAGAGCGTACCTCAACGAGTTAAGTCCTATCGATGCACTGACCGTATCTCCGTACCTCGGAACAGATGGAATCAATCCGTTTGTTGAACTCGCTGCTAAAAATAACAAAGGAATCTTTGCTCTGGTAAAAACCAGTAACCCTAGTAGTGGTGAACTACAGGACATGCCTATTGGTGACGAAGTTGTACACGAACACATGGCACAGATCGTTGAGGGAATCGCAGCACAAAACTGTGGTCCAGAATTCCACCTCTCGTGCGTCGGAGCAGTTGTAGGGGCTACTTACCCAGAAGAGATGAAATACCTCCGTACGCTTATGCCACACGTCCCAATTTTGATCCCTGGATATGGTGCACAAGGAGGAGGAGCTGCAGATGTCGTTGGTGGATTTATTCCAGACGGAACTGGTGCCATTGTGAACTCTTCTCGCGGAATTATTTTCGCAAGCTCAGGAAGCGACTGGAAAGAGGCTGCACAAAAAGCTGCTGAAGATATGAAGGCGGACTTGCTGTCTGTACTGTAAAACTACTTCCACACACTACCCTCTGCAACTGGTGCAGGGAGTTCTATCCAGTTATAGGCACCTTGCCCATCAGTCCACCTAAGGTGTCCCATTTCTCCGGATTCAACACTCGTTGAAATGCGGCCAGGATTTTGGAGATCTATCTGCATTTGTGGATTGTCTTCTGTGTCATCAATATCCAATCTTCCACGAAGTTGCACGAGGATTGAATCGTTTTCGATAACACCGACAGCAGCTGGAATATCCAAACAGTTAATGAATTTTCCATCCCCTAGAGAACATGACGAAGTCTGCGTTGAGTGCACAGCACTGAGAGAGAAGTTTGAAAGTAATACTCCGCGCTTCTGCTCAATGGTAAATGTCAGGTGATTGATACGAAGCTCTGCGCCATCTAGATACTCTCCAGAAATTTCAAACTCCCCAAGAAGCACGCTGTCACCCTCACCAAGATCGATAACGGGTGGTCGGTTATTGCGTACAGATGTTATGTGCGCTTTAGCAGTTTGATGCGAAGGATACGCAGTATCTGTCGCAAGAATTTGGTATGCATCTTCTTGGCCCATAGGACTCGTATTTACGGACATCCACTTTACTTGAATCAGCTCTTCTGGGAACCCTACAGATGCATCCTGTAGTACCGCTTCTATCCCCAAAGTTTTTCCTGCAACGGGAATAATATAATCGGTGATTGCTTCTTGCTGCGCCTTCCATGTTTTATCGTATTGATCAAATGTGTCGGGGCTAAGCTCTGCGATGCGTGTACCTTCTTCGTCTGTAAGGTAGAGACTGCGAACATTTTTTGGTTCTTCACGAAACTTCACGGTAACGTTTCGAATGACGACAGATTCAGACCGTGGACGGAAGAACCCCGAAGCAATAATTTCACGTGAACCCAGCATGAGGAACGTACTCTTCGCAGGGAATTCATGCGCAGTAGCAGAACTGTGTACCACAAC
Source organism: Candidatus Peribacter sp. (assembly GCA_018652955.1). Classification (GTDB taxonomy): domain Bacteria; phylum Patescibacteriota; class Gracilibacteria; order Peribacterales; family Peribacteraceae; genus UBA2170. The sequence goes on from JABIBA010000014.1 coordinate 41,924, forward strand.
TTCTACTATCTCCTCTTCCTCCTCCTCTTCCTCTGCCACCTCTACTTCTTCTTGTACTCGTGCGGCAATCTCTTTTGCAATAACAAGGTTCAAGCTCTTTTCTGCAAGACGATACGTCTCTAGCTCGCCCTCTTCGTGTGCACGGTAAGCGGCGGCAAGTCTTGCCATTTGTCCGCGTGTAATTGCACGATCGTATTTGATGGATGATGGAAGCGCAGTCTTATTAAACTGTGCAGCACGCACATATCCTGCATACCACTCTTCATCGTCTGCTGAGTAAGCAACGTAATCATAGAGTTCACTGAGAATCTTGAGGGCTTCTGCGTAGTTTACCGGTCGACCGGGTTTAAATTCTCCATCTGGATACCCGCCCACCATGCCACGTTTTTTTGCGATGCAGATGTACTTTGAATACCACGCATCTCGAGCAACATCAGGGAAGCAGTTAGAAGCATCTGATGAGCTGACACGTACCTTCGGGGAACTTGCGAGCGCGATCTTTAAAAACTCTGCACGGTTAAGAGATCTACTTGGGCGAAACGTTCCATCAGGGTTTCCTTCAACAGCTCCAATAGTAGTAAGAAGGCTGATACCTGCAGACTCTGATGGGTTAAATGGGCCATCTGTATACATCAGACCTAAGTTACGATACTCAAGGGCAACCACTTGCAGTGGAAGAATAAGCCCGATGATGATTGCTGCCTTCTTCATTACGAGGCATTCTATCATAACATAAGTCCTAAGATTCAAGCCCTTGTAGTTCAATGGATAGAACGGCCCCCTCCTAAGGGGCAGATGTAGGTTCGATTCCTACCGGGGGTACCAAAAAATAACATGTAAAAAGAGCCGCCGAAAATTCGACAGCTCTTTTTGTTCCTCCGTGTGTGTAGTTACTTAACCGGTTCGATCTTCACCTCTCGGGTGAACGAGACCTGCAGCTTGCCGGCAATAAATTCCCGGCTACTGATGGCGACTTTCGTCCCAGGAAAATGCGGAATAACACATTTCTTTTCCGCAGCTTGCGCGTAGGTGACAGAGAGAACTTTTTCACGGTTCTCTTTTGTACCTTCACCATCTTTTCGGTGCCAGGTCATGAACGCTTCGACAGTACCCGCTTTGGGATTGTCGACCATTTCGACCGTGTACCAGTTCGCTCCACTGTTGCCGGGAGCAATCTGCGGGACTTTGTACTCTTTCGGATTGTCGACGAGCTTCAGGCCTTCTTTAAGGTCATTAGCTCGAACGAATGCTACAGCCAACCCCGTAACCTTTCCGGTTATGGAATCAGCGTACTCAAGAGTTACTTGTCCGTGACCGTACTCGACACGTAGACGCAAGCCATCGCTAACTTCCCAGCTTCGCTTCTGGGAGACAACTCCCGTCGTGCGCATAAGAATGACGCACTGGTTCACATACAGCGGGTTGCCTGTGTCTTCGTACGTAGTACGAACACTTACATGCGCCCCTTTAGGGAACTTGCTTTTTGTCACCAGCGTGAGCCGGTTTTCTGTTCGCAGTTCTCCACGCGTCTCGTCACCGTGTCGATAGGGACGGATCAGGAATCCGGACAGAGGTGCCGTGGAATCCACAGACCACCGATGCGGATTAACGCTGGTGAAATGATCCGTGAAGTACGGCTCTTCTGCCGCACTCGCGTTGATCAATCCAGTCAGACCCAGCGTCACGGAAATAAACAGTCGCATAAACATTCGTCACTCCAGTTCGGTTTACCACACATGAGAAAGAACGTGACCCGCTCTTTTACCCATATGCAGATCCTTAGTATAATATACTAATTTTTATATTTGTCAATACTTAAACTGCCTTGAACAGACGATTTACGCTATTTTTTACTTACTCGGCTTCAAGATCACGACTTCGCGACCTTCAGCAGGAAGACCTCCTTTGAGCTTATATTCAGCTTCGATTTCTTTTTCTTGTGCTCCTACTGTCTTGAGAAGTTCGACAAATGTTGCTTCGTCTTTGGTAGGAAGTGGCACGAGTACGCGTGGATCTACTTCATCAATAAGCTTCTGTGCGATCTTTACATCGTCTGCAGGAATACAGAGGATATCGACATCTCCGAGAAGTTCTAAGTTCTTACCTGACCAGTCATGGAGAGGAGAGGAGATAAAGGCGATACGCACTTTACCGTCATCAATAACATAACTCACACGCTGACCTTCATCGTGACCAATTCCTCGAATAGATACTCCGCCAATGTCATATTCACCAGGCCAAGATACTGTCCCTTTTGTTACCTCTTCTTCCGGTGCACCGAGCAATGAGATCATTGCATTTGCATCTGCTTCTTTTGGGAATGCAGATACGGTCGTTCCGTTGACATCAACGTTTATTGCACGGCCGCCGAGGGATTTGACTGTAATCATGTGGAGAGATGGTAAAGCAATTGCAGACTACTCACTAGTCACTTTTTCAGATTCTTTTACAGAGCTTTCAATGTTCTGCGTTGTGACCTTAGAGGCTACTTCTTTAGGGTCTTCGAGTTCTATCTTCTTAATATTTGCTCCAAGACTTCGTAGCTTGTCATCTAGATGGTCATATCCGCGTTCGATATATCGAACATCAGTAATCGTTGTTTCTCCTTCTGCACAGAGTCCTGCTATAACCATAGCGGCTCCTGCACGGATATCGTTACTGGCAACGGTGTGTCCACGTAATGTGGTAGGACCGATGACCAGTGCCTGATGTGAATTGAGTACCTCAATGTGTGCACCCATTTTTTCAAGTTCATAGAGGTATGCCATGCGTCCTTCGAAGAGTCGCTCGAATAGCCTCGACACTCCCTTAGCCTGTGTCATAGCAACACCAAGTGGTGCTTGTAAATCTGTTGGTAGACCGGGGAAGATGTTTGTGCGTGCTTCTACTGCGTTGAGTGATGAGATTTCTCCGTCTACAAACAATACTTTCTCTCCTGCGTCGTACTTCCACTCCGCTCCCATGCGCTTTAGTACATCGAGGAAATTCATGAGGTGATCGTATTCGACATCATGCAATCGTACCTTTCCACGGGTAACAAGTGCTGCAATCGCGAGCCCTCCTGCCTCTAGGTAATCTGACGGTACGCGATACTCAGCGCACGCAAGTTTTGTGCGACCACGTACGATAACCGTGTGTGTGCCGATGCCCTCTACTTCTGCACCCATTGCACAGACAAATTTTTCTACAGCTTGTACATGTGGCTCTGCAGCTGCCATGTCGATACGTGTTTCTCCTGGAGTAAGAGCTGCCGCTAAGATTGCATTCTCTGTTGCAGTAACAGAAAACTCTGGAAGGATAACGTGTCCTGGCTTGAGTGTTCCTTGTAAGTGCAATACTTCATTCGTGCTCATGTCCTGCGCTCCCAATTGTTCTAATGCTCTGATATGTGCTTCTACTGGACGCTTCCCAAGTACACATCCTCCTGGGTAACACATCTCTACTACTCCGAAGCGTGCGAGCAGAGGTCCGAGCAATACGATAGAACCACGGAGTTTAGAAACAAACTCAGCAGGAATGGCTTTGCTTTGTAGGTTCTGTGTTTGAATGCGAACGGTACCGTTATCAAAACTCGTCTCCGCACCGAGGTAATCGAGGATCTGCAATATTACTTTGATATCACGCAGAAACGGAACGTTCGTAAGAACGGTCTCTCCTTCACAGAGAACTGACGCTGCTATCAGCGGCAACGCTGCATTTTTAGATCCACTAATGGTGACGTCTCCTTTGAGGGGAACCCCTCCTTGAATGCGGTATCGAATGTCCATAGGGGAGGATTATAAAGGAATTAAAAGGAATTATCCCTGCCTTTTGGCAAGAAATGCCTCTACAAGCAAAAGTCCTACGCCGACGCTTACAAAGCTATCTGGCACGTTAAATATCGGGAACGAGCCGATAGAGACATAATCTGTCACATAGCCATCGCGAAGCCTATCGATGATGTTGGCGAGCCCTCCTCCAATAATGCATCCGAATGCTATTAAGCTAAGAGTATTTCGTGCTTTTATCGCCATGGAACCCACTGCAACAAGAGCAAGTAAGATGAGCATCTCTTGAACGCCTCCAGGTAAGCGAATTCCCCATGCAATACCGGGATTCAGTGAATATCGTAACTCGACGAACGAGCCGACTATACTAATGGGATCTGAAATCATGCTATCTGCTGCAATGGCTGCAATAAGACCAATAGCAAAGGTAACCGCGATGGTGATATGGAGGGTTTTCACGGGTGTAGGATAGCAGAATAGTGCTCAGAAACCTTGCGCAGCGTCAAGAATGGTGTACAATAAGAGCAAGTTAAGACTGTCTAATTGGATTAGACGGTCGGCTTACTGATATTTCAATTAATCCTAACTACTATGAAAGCTTCATTTATCGCCGCTATTAATCAAATCTGTTCCGAGAAGAACGTTGGACCAGACCAAGTACTCGACGCCATTAAACAGGCTATCGCTACTGCGTACCGTAAAGACTACGGTAACAAGGAGCAGGAAATTCGTGTAGACCTCGAAGAAGGTCGAGACGAGCCTGTCATCTTACTTGTTAAAGAAGTAGTAGAAGAAGTAGAGAACGAAAACTTTGAAATCTCTTTGTCTGAAGCAAAGAAAATTAAGAGCGACGTCGAAGAAGGGGATGAGATCACTATGGACGTAACTCCAGAAGGATACGGTCGCATCGCAGCTCAGTCTGCGAAGCAAGTAATTTTGCAGAAGCTACAAGAAGCTGAGAAGCAGAGTCTCTACGACATGTTTAAAGACCGTGAGCACGAACTTCTTACTGCAACGGTGACAAAGGTCGAACCAAACTGGGTAACGCTTGAGATCGAAGGTATGACCGTTTCTATGCCATGGCGAGAGCAGATCCCTGGAGAACACTACTACACTGGTAAGCGAATTAGAGTGTACCTCGATACTGTTGAGCAAACGGGTAAAGGACCTCAGCTCCGTATCAGCCGTACTCACCCTAACCTTGTTAAGAAACTTCTTGAGCTTGAAATTCCAGAAGTCCGTAACGAAGATGTAGAGATCCGTGCGATCGCACGTGATGCAGGTTTCCGAAGTAAGGTAGCCGTCAGCTCTAACGCTCCAACTATCGACCCTATCGGTGCGTGTGTTGGACAAAAAGGTGTGCGTATTCAAGCGGTGATGGATGAGATTAACGGTGAGCGTGTCGATATGATCGAGTGGAGTGATGATCCTATTAAGTTGATCTCAACAGCACTCCAGCCTGCTGCAATCTCTGCAGTTATTATCGTAAATGACACCGAGCACCTCGACGACGAGGACCGCAAGGTTAAGAAGCGTGCTGCGGTATTCGTAGAAGAGGCTCAGCGTCCAATGGCTATTGGTCGCAAGGGACAGAACATTCGTCTAGCAACAGACCTTACAAGCTTCGAGCTGGATATGTACAACTACGAAGAGCTTCCTGCATTTAAGGCGAAGCTTGCAGAGCTACGTGGTGAAGAAGTAGAAGTAGTAGAGTTTGAAACAGACGAAGACGGAGAGATGACTGTTAAAGGAGAGTCTGACGGAGAAGAAGCAGAAGTTGCAGAAGAAGATAAAGGAAAAACTACTGCAAAACCTAAGTCTGCAAAAAAGCCTGAGCCAAAGAAAGAGGTGGCATCAGCCTCCGCCGAGGCTACGGCCGACAAGGAGGTGACCGAGGGTGCCGATGATACCGAGGGTGCCGATGATACCGAGGGTGCCGAGGTGGCATCAGCCTCCGCCGAGGCTACGGCCGACAAGGAGGTGACAGAGGAAGCACCAGCTGAAGAAGTAATAGAAAAGGAAATCGAAGAAACCAAGGAAATCGAGGAAGAGAAGAAGGCTGAATAATCATTGTGATTACACACTACCGGGGCTTGCATGCTCCGGTTTTTTTATTGTCGCTTGTGGCTGTAGAGATATCCTCCAATCATTACGAGCGAGAGGAGTGTGACTATCGGTAGTGTCTGCTGTGAGGTCCGGACAGTGCTGAGGAGGGATGCTATAGGAGGAGGTATGAATGAGGATGTGGTGCTCTCTGTGTGTACACTGGCACATATCCTGTAATTATGACCAGGGATGACATGAAATGCATAATTACCATTGTCATCACGAACAAGTACTTTCCATTGACCATTCTCGTATACGCGCTTACTAAGAACGTTATCAGCAAGTACCATATCCCTCCATGTGTATAGCAGTACATCTCCAGTGTTAACGGCGGCGCTACCGAATGACTCTGTAAGTAGAGTGCTCTCTAAAGTTTTAGCTGCGATATCGTATGCGTACACTTGAGATAGGCTTGATTTTTTTGCTGAGATATAGAGCACTCCTTCATGGACAATGGCGCTCTTAATGTCTCCTATATCAGAAAATGGAAGCTCTTCTGTTAACGTCGAATCTTCTAATGTAGAGATGCCAGTATTACTGACGACAAAGAGTGAAGAATCATCAGAAGTAATTCTTGGATAGTCTCCTGTGGTAGCAACGATATCAAGATAGCCAGAAACAGTCTTTGTATCGGAGCGGTAAATATTTCCATTGCGATCTGCTGCGTAGAGAAGATCACCGAATCGATGCACATCAGTTACATCTCCTGACTCTTTAAGAGTTCCAAAAGGTAAAACCTCCTTGTTGTTTAATTCTGCAATAGAATCTCTAAACGATGAACCGACAAGTGATGTACCTACAATGAAAACATCATCGTTGTTTAACAGGAACGTATATCCATTTCTTGGTTGAAATATAGGCCTTATGCCGCTTGTGTCTGGCGTTTCACCTTCCTCTAGAGCATACAGAGGGTAAATGTTACGAAAGAAAGCGTCTTTATGGGTACCATCATCGAAACAATACAGAATGTCTCCTTTTACTGCAGCACCATTACATTCAAAATTATAGGAATTTATGTAGAAACTGCATAATTCTGCAATTGTAGTCTCTGGCTCTAAGAGCTCTACGTCCGTGGCTTCGGATGAATACTCACAAGAAGAGCTGACAGTCTTATGTAGTAATGTGCTATCATCAGCAGTCCACAGGTTACTACTGACTTGTGTTACTCCTTCTGTCGCAGGTGGCCTTAAGTAATCAGGAAGATCTGTCGCGATGGTAAATGATGATCCATTTGTAGAAACATATGTTGGCCCATCTTCATTTTCTAGAGTTGTGAGGTCGAGCTGGCGCGTCATGATGTACAACTTGTTATTGTGCACCACAGCGCTCAATGAGCCTAAGCTCTTTCCGACCGTATTAGGAGAAGCTATGTAGCCAACCTGAGACACTGCCATATGATCATTCCTATCGATACCAAGTATATTCTTAATATAAATATTTCCGTTGTCGATCATGACAAAGTGCGGCTTGTCATTAAAGCCAATGGCATCGTACATGGTGTTGCTATCCCCACGCATCACATCAACGGGTGCGATGCTTCTCTCGGTCCATGTTCTGCGGCTTTCTTCTAGTGTCCACATTCTCCAAGGACCTCGGTACGACACCTTCTCGACAAAGTAGAGCGTGTCGTCTGCAGATACTGGGTACCCCACGACGTCTGGCCAATCAGTACGCTGATATACCCACTCGGAACCGTTGTCTGTTGCGTAGACTTTTCGTTCTGCGCCCTCTGTTACAAAGATGAGAACCTTTCCTTTATGATTGATGACGTGCTTAATTTCTATATTGTCTGGAGGCGCAAATTTCTCCCAGCACGCTGTATAGATCGGCCCTGGATCATCGTAATTAAGCGTAATGACTGCAGACACCGCTGTTGTAATTTCTTGCTGTGGCCACGGAGTTGCGCGAATAGCATGCACTTTTAACTTGAATGAATCTCCATCTTCGAGATTACGATCCTCATATCCTGGTGCATTTCCGGTAATCACACTAAAGAACGCGCGCTGTTCTCCGTCGTTTAGCATGGAGATCACGGGGTAATACTGTGCGCCTTCTGGGCAAATAGATGTTGCTGGTGGGTGAAGTGCATTGCATTCTTCTTGATTGTAAATCAGTGTAATTTCTGCCTCTTGCTGTGGGTTTATGACGTATCCTGCTCCACCAATTCTTCTCCATGAGTTGTAACTTGGGCTATTGGTTGCAATAGATACATCAAACAAGAGCGTGTTGTTGCGTGCGATGTTCGTGGTATCCCATTCGAGTGTAAAGCTATCTCGTAATGCCAGTGTTACAGGAGTTGCTGGCGTAACAATACGCACACTAGCGCTTGGTGCTGCAGAAGAGGAGGAGGATGAAGCACATCTTCGCCTCAAGATCGTCCCCTCAAGCTGATTATTTTGCACA
>JABIBA010000007.1 GCA_018652955.1 Candidatus Peribacter sp.
GCATGCGACCAGTTAAGTCATCAGAGGTCTTAAAGACATCAAAAACCGATGTGTTCTTGGTGAGTAATCTGACGAATATTCGGTATCTATCAGGAGTAGAGGTAAGCACGGGTTTTGTCCTTATAAAGCCAAAAAATACGATATTATTGGTTGATGGAAGGTACACAGAAGCAGCCAAAAAGACTGCGAGAAAAGGGGTAAAAGTCGACGATTTGGATAGCCTGAAGAAGCATCTCAAGGGCGCTAAAACATGCGCATTTGAGGCAGAAGATGTCACAGTGGCGAGACTTGCCAACTGGAAGCGCAAAAAGATGAACACAAAATTTGTTCAATCAAAGGGGGTAATCGAAGAGTTTCGCAGGTCAAAAGAACCAGATGAACTTAAACATTTCCGCAAAGCACAGCGCATAACTCATAAAATAATGTCTAGAATTCCTAAAGCGCTTAAGACAGGAATTACCGAGAAGCAGCTCGCAGAAAATATAAGGCAATGGGCCATCGAGCTTGGAGCAGATGAGCTTTCTTTCGATCCTATAGTCGCTTTCGGGTCTCACACGAGTAGCCCTCATCATCATCCATCTTCGCGAAAACTTTCTAAAGGACACATTGTACAGATCGACACAGGTGCGCGAGTAAATGGATACTGTGCAGATCAGAGCAGAGTATTTTTTACTGCTGCGAAAACTCCAGAGCAAAAAAGAGTGTACGCAGCTTTGCAAAGGGCTAAACAAGAATCAGAAGCTGCAATAAAACCAGGGGTAACAAATAGAAAAATCGACAAGATTGCCCGAGATATCTTGGAAGAAGAGAATCTTAATAAGTACTTCACGCATTCTCTAGGTCACGGTGTTGGGCTCGATATCCATGAAGGAGTTTCCCTCAGTGGTAAGGCAAAAATTCAGAAGTTGCTGAAGAACGAAATCGTTACAGTAGAACCCGGTGTCTATATCCCTGGAAAGTTTGGAATGCGCTTAGAAGATGAAATTATCATATGAATACATTTGAAGAAATATCGGATTTTAATGTCCGAACTGGCAAAAAATTCGATGAAGCATCGGCATTGCTCTCTGAAATTGCTAATCGATATCGAGCGCTACGTATAGAAAAAGGAATAACAGCATTAAAACCTGGAGAGAGCCGAACGAGATCAGGGGATGAAGTTTTGAAAACATTATATTTAGGTTCCATATATAATCCTGATGTATTAGAAGAGTCTCGAACAGTCGAAGGCCTATCAAAGGCAATGGCCCTTGTTGATATCGGTGATGTCTCTGAACCTATAAGGAAATGGATCGATAGTCATGATGTAAACGGAGCTATGGCCAAGATTACATCTCCAAATCTAGCTTTTCAGTATCATATTCCTACCGAGGAGATATCTAAAAGAGTTAGCATCCTCATGCAACTCTATGAGCCTATTTCTGAAAAAATGTAAACCCTACTACACAGACTGGAGTTATGATTTTTGCTATAATAAAGAGATTTGAAAATACAAACCACACCACTCTACGCTCGTGCACTTCCAAGCTTACCTGTGCACATCCGCGCAATACTTCTGATGATTGCCGTAGTTGTTCCGTATCAAACATTGGGAACACCTGCCATTCGCACAGAACCTTACGAGCAGGAGTTTTTGATTACTGCATACTACAGTCCGATGCCAGGACAATGTTGCTATGTAAAAGGTGGAGTAGAAGCAGACAAAGTATTAAACGGGCAGGGGATTGCTGGAGCAGATCAAACTCCAGTATTTCCAGGAATGATCGCTGCACCAAAGTCGTACGCATTTGGAACAAAGATTAATTTACCAGGACTCGGGACTCTTGCTGTTCACGACAGAGGTGGGGCTATTAACGAACTTGGTAACGGAAAACATCGTCTCGATATTTGGGCAGGATACGGAGAGGAAGGTCTCGCTAGAGCGCTTGCCTTTGGGCTGCAGCGCGTAACTGGAACCGTGTATCCAAATGCAAGTACGCAACCTGCTGTGCAATTTGATTTGGCAACCATGCCATCTCCAATTGATGAGCTAAAAATGTACTTTGTCGAAAAAGATAACTTCCTTGCCATGCGACCTAAAGAAGGAGAGCGAGGACTGTCAGTCTACTTATTGCAAGACCATCTCAAAACTATTGGATACTTAAAGCACCGACCAACAGGATTCTTTGGCCCTCAGACAAGTACGGCATTTCACGCATTCCTTCGGGACTTTAGTGTAGACGCTCCAAGAAATATGCTTTCAGAAACTTCGGCTGCTTTCGTATTGGGTGCTCGATCACGAATGAATGCTCGTGCTCCATTCCAGGAATACATCGACCCTAAAGCATCACCAGATGCCATTGCTCAAGCGCAGCGCACACTACGATTTTTGGGCTACTACAAGGGCAGAACTAATGGAGAGTACGATGACAATCTCTTTGCGAGCATCCTGAAATTCCAGCAGGAGCATGCATTGGTAGGTACTGCATCTGATACAGGTGCGGGTCGCATAGGGCCACTAACTAGTCGGGCACTTCGTGGTATGTGGAACAGGGAAATTGTAGAGCGTCATGCAGACCGTCACCTCGATCGCTACGCAGTAGATACACACATCAAAGAAAATGGTCAGCGCATTGCGCAGTTCCTAGGCGAAGGATATTCCGGTAAGCAGGTCAGGCTTTTGCAAGCAGAACTTGCTGCACTCGGGTTTTTCCCAGAGGATAAAATCAACAGTGTCTACGGACCACTGACTCAGGAATCTGTGACACGGTATCAGTTAGATCGTGACCTCATTGCATCGAGGTCAGATAAAGGAGCGGGATATGTTGGACCTGCAACACTGCGCACGTTGCGCAAAGATCAGCGTAATATCCTGTATGGAATTGTGCGAGCACAGGGGTGGAATGCTTTGTAGCCTCTTCGTCAATTGACGTTCGACTCATCTTCTTTCAAGCTGTCTGCATCATGAGATTTTTGATTATTGCAGGCCTTGTATTTATGCCATTTTTTGCACACGCAGAGGATACATTTCTCACAAGAGCTGATAGTTATCTTTTGATCTGGGAAACAGTAAATCGCCCAGCATTTGAGACGGCATCGGAATACACAGATGTACAAGAAGAAGACAGAGGATATCTAGAAATTAGCTTTGGAAAGCGCAGAGGAATATTGATTGATGATGACTACTTTCGTCCACAAGAACTCGTAACGCTCGGTGACGCATTGCTCTGGGTATATCGCACACGAAATATTCGTGAACTTCCTGATATGCAGGAGGTAGATCTACCTTCAATGATGAGCGACTATCCAATAATAGACACCGAACACTCTCTTGAGGGAAGAGTAACGCGGTCAGATCTTATTTCTATGATCGCTAAACTTGATGGTCAATTGCGAAAAGAAGTTCATGAAGTCAGTTTTTACGCAGACGATTTCCATGGAAGAGGTACTGCTTTTGGAGATACGTTTGATATGTATGCGATTACCGCAGCCCATAGGTCTTTTCCGAGTAATACACTCGTCAAAGTAACGAATGTAGAAAATAACAAGACTGTCGTAGTGCGGATTAACGACCGTGGTCCGTATGTTGATGGAAGAGATATGGATCTGAGCAAAGCTGCATTCGAAGAGATCGCTCCCACTGGACAAGGTGTGCTCCGTGCGACATTTGAAAGATTAGGACACATGGATCTTGTTAGTCAGTGCGAAGAGCGTCAACGTGCCTACCAGCGCAGAATTACACGAGATACACAGTTCTTCCGTGGTGTTCCACATACATTTACATTGGGAGATCAGTTGATATTGCAGAGCAATCGACCATTTGTTATTTTGGGAATTACATTCCCAGATGGACAATACTTGCGAATACAGGATTTTGTGCATCCTAAGGAGAAATATCGCATTTCCCCAGATATGACAGGTCGATACCAATTTTCAGTTGGGGATACACGTGGCAGACAGCGTGATCTACGGATGGATGTGAGTAGTTGTGTATTACCGGCAAGAGGGTAATTAAGGCCATTTAGATCTACCGAGCAAGTCTAAAATCTGCTATAATAACTAGATTTGTAGTATCCTAGTTTTAACCCCTCTTACTGACTTTGATAAATCTTCTCCGCTACGGTACCTGGCCATTTATCTGGCTGATCATTATCAGCACAATCACTCTGTTTACAGATGGATTTTGGGCGGATTTAGGAAGAGGATTTACATCGTCACCCGTTAGTACCACGTTTGGCTTTGTATTGTTGTACTTTTCTTGGCGCGTCTCAAAAAAGATGTTCCGCCACTGGTATGCACACAGACAAGGAAAGAATCTTGTGGCTTTGAAGATTTTAATTCCACGGCAAGAGACAAAGATCGACCAAGAGAAGAGAACCGAAAAAGACTTCAAAGAAAAAATTGCCATCATGGAGCAGCTCTTTAGGGCACTCTGGGAAATTAAGTCACTCAACTTCTACCAGATGATGCATTTCTGGTTTTTCAGATACATCTGTATCAGCTTTGAGATGTATGTCGAAAAAGGACAGCTCACAATGTACGTAGTAACAAACCCGAAACTGGTTTCTATTGTCGAAAAACAAATCACTGCTTTCTACAATGATGCAGAGGTTACGATCCAGAACACGCCAGAGATCTGGCCAGAAGGTAGCAAGTTGGTTGCGTATAACATGATGATGGAGAAAAAGTTCATGTATCCAATTCGATACTACGAACAGATGCAAGATGACCCACTCAATGGAATTGGAAACGTGCTGAGTAAACTTGGTGCCGATGAAACAGCCTGTATTCAAATGGTATTAACACCGTCCTTTTCTGGTAAGTGGAACAAGAAGGCAAAACAATTTGCGAGCATTAGTTTTAAAGGAAAAAAAGATCACTTCTTGTCGCACATCCCACTTCTGAGTACGTTGAGTAAGATTCTTGGAGGGATAATTTCTGAGGAGGCAAACAACAACTACGCACCAGGGGCAAAAAGTGGAGACTCATTCGTACGTATGATTCAACCAGAGGAAGAGTTGTACAAGCGCATGGGAGAGAAGGCAGGTATGGGATTTTATCACTCTTCTATTCGTGTATTTGCATCGAGTAAGACGTGGGATAGATCTATGGAAATCACGAACAACATGCAGGTGGCATTTAATGCCTTTAAAGATCTCTATGGAAATGTCATTGTAAACAAGCGCATGTTTGTCGACTTCTTTCCACTGGAGTGGAATGCGAAGATTCTCCATAAGCTTTGGAAGCACCGTATCAATGGGTTTATGCATAAGAAGTCTCTGCTCGTAGAAAAAGAACTTGCAGGGCTATTTCACTTCCCAGATAGTCGTTACAACAAGATTCCAATTATTCAGTGGGCTGCATCTAAAGTATTGCCTCCTCCACCAAACGTACCGAAAGAGGGGATACTTCTGGGGATTAATAACTACCGTGCATCAGAAACTCAAATTCGATTCCTTGAGAAAGACCGTACAAGACACCATTACATCATTGGTAAATCTGGTACTGGTAAATCTGCTTACCTCAGCTGGATGTCGAGGCAAGATATTCAGAATGGAGAGGGTGTATGTATGATCGATCCTCATGGAGATTTGATAGAAGACGCCCTTGCTCACACTCCTAAAGAGAGAGCAAAAGACATAGTCCTTTTTAACCCAGCGGATACAGATCGCCCAATGGGTCTCAATTTGCTTGAAGCAAAGACTCCAGAAGAAAAAGATCGCGCATCACTCGATGCGATGGAAATCTTTATTAAGCTCTTTGGAAACGAGATCTTTGGTCCACGTATTCAGCACTACTTTAGAAACGGCTGTCTAACATTGATGGATGACGAAGAAGAGGGTGCAACGATTATTGATGTTCCACGTCTCTTCGTAGATGAAGACTTCCAGAGGTATAAAGTAAGTAAGTGTAGGAATACTGTAGTGCGCAGTTTCTGGGAACATGAAATGGCAAAAACTGGAGCACGAGAAAAAGAGGAAATGATCCCGTACTTTAGTTCGAAGTTCGGTCCATTCATTACAAACACGACAATGCGAAATATTATCGGGCAGCCAAAGTCTGCTTTTGATATTCGCGAAGTGATGGATACTGGAAAAGTTCTTCTCGTTAATTTGTCTAAGGGTAAAATTGGAGATGTAAATGCGCAGCTCCTCGGACTCATCTTTGTAAACAAAATTAACATGGCTGCCATGAGTCGCGCGGATATTCCACAGTCAGAGCGTCGTCGGTTCTATCTCTATGTAGATGAATTCCAAAACTTCGTAACAGATGCGTTTGCCACTATTCTTTCTGAGGCACGTAAGTACGAACTAGCTCTTATCATGGCTCACCAATTTATTGGACAGCTTGTCGGAAAAACTGAGGCCTATGGAAATGCCAGCTCTAAACTTCGTGACGCGGTGTTTGGTAACGTGGGTAGTATCAGCTCATTTAAGATTGGTGCAGAAGACGCAGAGTACATCGCGAAAGAAATGGCACCAGTGCTCTCTGAGCAGGATGTGATTAACATCCCAAACTTCCAGTGTTACACAAAGCTCAATATTAATAACGTGACCTCAAGGCCTTTCAGTATGAATACGATTTATGATGAATCCGAGCGCAATGAAAAGCTAGGAAGTCTTGTAAAGGAATACAGTCGTATGAAATACGGTCGTAAAAAAGTCTTCGTCAATCAAGAGATTGAAGATCGAATAGGAATTGTCGGGTAAAGTCCTACTTCTTCTGTTTCCTCATAGCCTCCTTACGCCTGCGCTCTTCATCGAGCTCTTCTCCAATTTCTTTAAGTTCGTAGCTGAGCATCAGTGTAATCACAATTCGGAGTGCAATAATTACTGCAAGCTTTCCAAGGTCATCCCAACTTGGGTGAATAATAGATTCGATAATGTCTTTTCCAACCAAGAACTCCAGTCCTAACGCTAGGTGCTTTCCAAGATCGATACGGATATATGGGAGGTGATTGGTCCCACGGATTGTAGAGAGGATAAAGTGGAATGCACTCTTTATTGCACCGTACGCCATGATGGAAACACCAATGTATCCAATAATACCAGCAGCAAAGATTGAAATTGCTTCGAGACTCGAAACTGCGTGAAGGATACTGGTGATGAATTCTGTATTTTCCATTTCGCTAGTATTGTACCATTTTTCGCAGTTTTTTACCATTTATTTGGTCTTAGGAGAGGCAATCTTGTATCGTAGGCTCACTATGACATCTTTCAAACAAGCAAAAGACATGTTTAAGCTTCAAAAGCAGGCTAAACAGATAAAAAAGGAACTTAAGAACATTCATGTTGAGGCAGAAGCCGAAGGCGTAATTGTTACGGTAAATGCTGAGCAGGAAATTGTTTCTATTACTATCGCCGAAGAAGTGCCACGAGATCGCATTCCAGCATTACTTACAGATGCTTTAAACCGAGCCCTAAAAAAGGCACAGGTTGTTGCTACTGAAAAAATGCAGGTTGTAATGAACCAAATGGGCATGGGCGCACCGGAACAAGCTATGGGCGGAATTGGAAACTCTTAAATTCTATGAAAAAGATTCTTCTTCTCATCATCGCCTTAGCTGCTGCAGGATTTTTCTGGTTTCAGATATCTCTAGGTCCTGTAGATGAGGCGGCTGCTTCACGTACAAAGGTTACAGTAGACGCAGGGTCTACAACGTCTCAGATAGCTGACCTGCTAAAGCAAGAGCGGTTAATCAAATCTCCATTCGTATTTAAGTTATATCTCAAGCTCAATGGGCTTGATGGCTCTTTGCAGGCAGGAGTGTTCTTGCTCGATACATCCCTTTCGGTAGATAACATTGTGCGTATTCTTCAGACAGGTCGTGCAGAGGAAATTATCGTAACCATTCCAGAAGGCTTTACAGTACTAGATATTGATAATCTTCTTGTAGAGATGGAACTTATAGAGAAGGGAGAAGCTATCGACTGTGCAAATTATTGTGATTTCGAATCATACGAATTTCTCCCTGCAGAAATGGGTGAAATGTCAGAACGCGGAGGCCTGTTGGAAGGATATCTCTTTCCAGATACTTATTATGCCCCTGCAGATGACTTTGTCGTAAAGTTCTTCTTTGAGCGCATGTTAAATGCTTTCAGATATAACGTATTAGAAGAGTATGAGACAGACATAGAAGCTTCTGGTAGATCACTTCATGAATTTCTTTCCATGGCTTCTTTAGTAGAAGAGGAGACGAGAACTGATGACGAACGAGCAGTAGTAGCTGGTATCCTTTGGAAACGATATGACGAAGGATGGGGTCTTGGAATAGATGCTGCAGTGAGATATATAGTACGTAAAGCATCAGAGGAAATTACTCACGGAGATCTGAATGTTAATAACCCCTATAACCTTCGCAAATTTAAAGGGCTTCCCCCGGGGCCAATATCAAGCATCAGCTTAAAGAGCATAGAGGCAACGCTAAATCATAAGAGCTCACCATATTGGTACTATCTCCATGATAAAACTGGCCTGATCCACTATGCTGTATCAAATGAAGAGCACAATACGAATAGGTACAATTACCTAGGAAGTGGCTCAAAATAGCCTAAATAGGCATATTGTCAAATATATAAAAATATAGTATAATATATGTATGAAACAAATATTCATCTTCAGCTTACTTATAGCATTTGCGTATGCAGGTTTTCGTCCTCCAGAAGGGATGCGAAAGTTTCCTACCGCTAATTTGCAGTTTCAAGTAGAGACATCTCAGGGTACTGCAACGGTAAAGCTTCAAGAGGATTCTGTAACTGTGGTTACAGAAGACGAAAGCGAAGAACAAAAGTAATTGCTATACTAGAAATCACTATGACTGATGAACATAATCACAGGCTAAAGATTGGTGTTATGGGTTCCGCTTCTGGTCCCCAGCTAGAAAGCGAGCATGCAAAGAATCAGGCAATTGCCCTTGGTAAAGAGATTGCTAATCGTAACCACATCTTTATAAACGGAGCATGTCCCGGTCTTCCAAACGATGCACTGCTTGGTGCAAAAGAGGCTGGAGGTTTTACAGTAGGTATCTCTCCTGCATTCTCACTTCATGAGCATGTAGAAGAATATGGGTCTTCACACGAAAACGATTTTATTATCTATACAGGTGCGGGATTCATGGAGAGAGATATTATAAATATCCGTTCTTCTGATGGAGTCGTGATTATTGGTGGTGGTATTGGTACGCTTAATGAACTGACAATTGCATACGAAGAGGGTCGACCAATTGGAGTACTTACAGGTACTGGTGGAATCTCCGACCATGTACCACACATTGTAGAAGATCTTTGTGTTAGAAAAATTGCACCAAATATGGTTTTCGATGATGACCCAATAAAACTATTGGATAAGTTAGAAGTTGCCATTAAGGCATACCCTTTACCGATTCATGAAGACGGTCGAGTGATCGATAAAAAGTTTTGCCGAAGAGGAGACTGGTGGTGTCAAGACACAGAAAGAAAAGGATAGATTAACTCGTCTTCTTTGTTATCCATCGCACTGGAGTCCCTTCGAATCCAAATGTTTTTCGCAGGCTGTTTTCTAAGTAGCGAAGCTGAGAGACTTGTACCTGTCTTGGGTCTTTAACGAATACCACAAACGTTGGTGGCACTTCTTCTGCCTGTGTAATCATTTTTGACTTAGCCAACATTCCCATAGGCTTGCCATATACAGCCCTCTTGTACCAATCCAAAAGCTCTTTCGTAGGAAGTCTACGTACACGGTTTCGTTGGGTCATCTCTATAAGATCAAAGATCTTAAGGAGCCCCTCTTTTGTTTCTGCGGATACCGGAAGCACAGGAGCACATTTAGCAAACTGCAACTGGTGTTCTATTTCTGCAAGTCTCAGGTGGCGTTCTTCTGTATCGACCAAATCAATCTTGTTCACTAAGATGATCAATCCCTTACCTTCCTCTACTGCCATTCCAGCTACACGTTTGTCTTGGCGGCTTAACGTTTGTGTTGCATCAAGAATCAGCACAGCAACGTCACAGTATTCCAATTCTTTTACACTTCTAAAGTATGCATACACTTCGATGTCTCCTTTCGTGTCTTTACGACGCTTGATACCTGCCGTGTCTGTAAACACGTAATCCTGTTCGTGATATCGAATAACAGTGTCTACAGCATCTCGCGTAGTTCCGGGAATATCAGAAACAAGCAGAGGAGATTTTGCTCGTTGGGTTTCACTCATAAAGGCATTCACCAGTGAGCTTTTTCCAACATTAGGTTTTCCGATAATCGCAATGCGTGGAAGAGTACTTTCAACCTCTTCACTTCTTTCAAAGTTAAGTGTTATAAGTTCTTCTTCAATAGTCTCAAGGAGTTCCTCTAGTCCAATACGGTGTGGTGCACTTAGTGGAATAATTTTGTCGGTTATCCCAAGTTGATAGAACTCTGGAAGAATCGCATCGATCGTACCTGGATCATCACACTTTGTAAGGGCCATGAGGATTGGCACGTGAGACTTCGTACTTTTGCGGAGGATATCTACGATCTCGAAGTCACTTGCAGTAAGCTCTTCTCTACTATTTACCGTAAAGACAATAAGGTCTGCGTGTTCGAGCGCGAGTTTGGATTGCTCGTGTACGTCATCTTCTAGGGCTATATCTTCTGTGCCACCACCCATTCCTCCAGTATCAATGAGTAGGTAATCGAGTTTCTCACCCTTCACTTGCCCCGCAACTTGATCTCTGGTGGTACCAGGAGTGTCGGTTACTATTGCCTTTCTGCGACCAATGATCTTATTGAAAAGTGTGGATTTACCGGTATTCGGCCTTCCAATGATCGCTACAGTGGGAATTTTAGCCATATAGAGCTATATCATAGGCATATATGCACTTTAAAGAAAGTGCTATTTATGCTATAATATAGAGAGATGGCAACAACAACACAAACAGACAATTCAGCAGGCGTATCAGCAGTAGATCTCTATAATCTCCTAATGTTTGATATAGAGCCAGATCTCACAACAAATAACATCGAGATCCTAGAAAGAGAGCTAGAACTGCTACCAGAAGAAGAGCGAAAAGAGCGATTACTTCGCTATGCAGATGCATGGGATACCTTCTCTGCGAACTATGACAAAGTGGCACAAAAAAGAACTGAGGAGATTGATGCGCTAGAATTGCGAGTTAAATCTCTTCAAAAGAAAGAAAACAGCGATGCCTTGTCTAATCTAGATTCTGAAATCTCTAAGCAATAGTATGACTCACAAATTCCACCACTATTGGCGAAAGAGCTCAGAGAAAGAAGCACGTCTCTGTTTTATGGCTGGAGAAGAAATAGGGGACAGTATTTTTGATGAATCTGATGAAATCGAAGGATTGCTAGATGAGGAAATACCCGAGAATGTGTCAACATTGCATGAGTTTCTTGGTGAAAATAAAGATGAAACATGGAAGAAAAGCCATAGCCTAGGAAAAATAGTGGCATATCTCTTAGGAAAAAAGACATCATACTCTGATGAAAAACGCTTAGCATTACTTAAAAAAGTAGTTTCCTCTGTGGCAGATGATTCAGAAGATGCAAAGATTGAGGACGAACTTAACGAAGCGACATTGGATACATTTAGAAAGCACGCTACTGCAGTAAATATAACCGTAACTCCAGAAGCAGTAAAAAATGCTGAAGTTGCTAGAGAAGAGCGTTCAGAACCACCTCAGCCAGAAGTCGCTGAAGAGACTAAAGCAAAAAGTGCAATAGACAGATCTATTGAAAAAATTCCAAAGGACGGAGCATGGCATGGTGCCACTCTTCCTAAAGAGAAGTTACTTGGACTTAAATACTGCATTGTAAAATCTGGAACAATCTACCGTTGCGACACTTCTGGGAAATGGTCAGAAACGTGGGCAAACGGAAAATGGGAATTTAGTACAGAATACAAAGAAGGCGGACGTGCACTGTGGCAGGAGCATAAGGATTACATGGATGGAAAAACTATGCGAAAGCAACAGTCAACATTTACTGGTGTAAGGCGCTATGGGTCTGAGCTTATGAAAAATAGTGATGGATCAAAAAGTTACAACAAGGCAACAGGTAGACCAAATCGAAAGTATTACATCAAAATGAATCAGCCGTATGCAAATTATATTTCTGATCCTACTGAGAAAGAGAAATATCTTGCTATCCCACGAGATAGTATGTGGCACAACTATGATGATCTGGATTTCCGTGAGGGATACCAGAAGGATCCAGCGATGAAGCACTGGCAGTATCGTCTACATTCTGATGGATTTATGTATGCTCGTCGTCCTATTCGTACGAATGGGAGACTTAGTTGGAAGATCGCAGTATATGCTTGGAATGCTGATGGTTCTGCTCAATGGTTTGATGCACCTGCATCTAAGGCAAACGAAGTAATCAACAGTACGTTTGATGGTAGTCCATCACCTATAAAGGATCGCTGGGCACAGTTTGATAGGAAGAAAATGAAGAAGCAGGGATATTACATGAATTAGTCAGCTACACATCTTGAGTGCAGTGAGAGAAGTAGTGGTTTTTTATGTTAGATAACTTTTCCCATAAAGAACTGTGATAAACGGCCCAGAAACTGTACGATATGGCGCATATGTACGATTCATCATCCACAGAGAAGAAGTGGCAAGATAAATGGGCAAAGGCTAAATCGTATACAGCAGATCTAAAGAACGCTAAAAACCCATATTTCTCACATGTGATGTTCCCCTACCCTAGTGGAGATAAGCTCCACGTAGGACACTGGTATAACTTTGCTCCAGCAGATAGCTTTGCAAGATATCAACGTATGCAGGGCAAAGATGTATTTACTCCAATGGGATTTGATGCCTTTGGACTCCCTGCAGAAAACTACGCTATTAAAACTGGAGTACATCCAGATGACTCTATTACGACGAATGTCGAGACGATGATTACCCAGCTCAAGCGTATTGGATGTATGTACGATTGGGACAAGATGGTGAATACCTCAAAGCCTGAGTACTACCAATGGACACAGTGGTTGTTCCTTAAGATGTTTGAGAACGATCTCGCCTACAGAAAAGACGCAAATGTAAACTGGTGTGAAAGCTGTCAGACGGTTCTTGCAAACGAGCAGTGCCAAAATGGTTCATGTGAAAGATGTGGAACAGTAGTTGAGCACAAGCCCATGACACAGTGGTATTGGAAAATCACAAACTACGCACAAAGACTTCTCGACAATCACGACAAACTTGATTGGCCAGAAAAAACAATCACCATGCAAAAAAACTGGATCGGTCGAAAAGAGGGTGTCTTTATTAAGTCAAAGATCAAAGATACAGATTACGAATTTGAAGTATGGGACTCTGTGCCTCAAACTTTTATGGCACAGACTTTCACAGTGATCGCTGCAGAGCATGAGGAGCTTCCTCAATTAATGAAAGGTCGACCTGAGGAGAAGGCAGTACTTGAGCTTGCTGAGAAGATTAAAAAGAGAAAAATGAGTAAAGACTTTAATCCAGAAGAAGACATGGAGGGAATCTTTACAGGACTCTATGTAGAAGATCCATTTGGTCACGGTGATCTACCATTGTGGGTAGCATCGTACGTAGTCGCTGACTACGGATCTGGAATTGTTCACTGTAGTGCTCACGATGAACGAGACTTTGCTTTTGCCAAGAAGTATGACATCCCACTAAGACCTGTAATGTTTCCAGAAGATCCTGAAGAAGCACAAAAAGTAAGAGATACAGAATACTGTTACGCCAAAGAAGAGAACGCAGTAATGGAACAGCCTGAAAAGTTTAAGGGTCGAAAGTGGGGAGAGGTTAGAGAAGACATTATTCGATATATGGCTGATGATATGAAGATCGCTCGTGCTCAAGTAAATTACAAGCTTCGCGACTGGAGCATCTCTCGTCAGAGATACTGGGGTGCACCTATCCCGATTGTGTATGACCCAGAAGGAAACCCACACCCAATCCCGCAAGAGCATTTGCCATGGGAGCTTCCACGAGACGTGGACTTCAAACCAACAGGTACCGCACCTCTTGCTCAGTCCAAAGAACTTCTAGAACGAACAGAGAAAATATTTGGCAAAGGATGGACTCCAGAAGTAGATACGATGGACACATTTGTCTGTTCAAGCTTCTACTCATTTAGATATCTTGCAGAAGGCAATACCAAAGAATTTGTACCAAAAGAAATTGATAAGAAGTGGATGCCTGTAGATATGTACATTGGTGGACCAGAGCATGCATGCATGCACTTGATCTACTCTCGCTTTGTTTCAATGGCTCTTAAAGACTTTGGATACATTAATAGTGATGAACCGTATCAGCGATTGATTCACCAAGGGCTAATTACAAACGGTGGAACTAAGATGAGCAAAAGCAAAGGCAATGTCGTCAGCCCAGATGCATTTGTGGATAGGTATGGATCAGATGTTTTCCGAATGTACCTTATGTTCATGGGTCCGTTTGAGGGAGGAGGGGACTGGAGCGATACGGGAATTAAGGGGATTGATAGATTTGTACAAAAGGTATGGAAGCTCCTTGGGGAATCGGAAACTTCTAACGCAGAAGTTTCAAAAGAGGTGAACGTAAAACTTAATCAAACTATAAAAAAAGTTACACAAGATATAGAGAGTCTACACTTTAATACGTGCATCTCCGCACTCATGGAACTGATGAATCTTGTAGAAAAACAAGAATCTGTTAATTCCCAGTTAGCCCTAACTGTAGCCAAATTACTATCTCCACTAGCACCGCATTTGGCAGAAGAGCTATGGGAGAAGCTAGGAGGGGAGGGGATGGTGATCGATGCTGCGTGGCCTACCTTTGATGAGAAACTTTGTGTAAGTGATACAATAGAAGTTGCAGTACAGATCAACGGAAAACTCCGTGGAACCATAACTATAGATGCAGGAGCTGCTGAGGCAGATGTCATAGCTCAGGCAAAAGAAGTACCAAACGTAGCTACTCACTTAGAGGGTAAGGAGATCAGAAAAGAGATCTATGTCCCAGGAAAGCTTGTAAGCTTGGTAATTGGATAGTTAAAATTGTAAAATTTGATTTACATATCATTTTTCGATACTCTCAGTTCTTATGGGACATGTTAATCGATTTAAGGCGATGGAGAGATGCACACCTCATGTGTCTACTATACCTGAAACGGAGTTTTCTAGAGCTGCAGAAGTTAGAGCTCGCAAGATAGAAAGACAATTAGACAGAGTGATGGAAGAGGTGTTACTTGGATATTATTCCAGTCTCAATCATGACCCTGATGATTGGCAGGGGTTCTCATTTTCTGGAGCTCAGGCATACAATGTAATAGCAACAACAATCGAAAATAATATGCTTCTAGCCTTTCATCAGATTGGAACAAATCCATCACTTCATGGAACTGGAATGCGACAAGATAGACTTGGTACGTTACTTCAGGTGAGCGATGGCAGCATTCAATATGATAGCTATCAAAAATATGGAAGGCACCGTGTATACGAGAGCGAAGAAGGTAGAAAACCAAAGACTCTTGAGGTAGGTCAAAAACTTCCAATAACATTACCTGCACCAGATGAGTGGCTGATAACCTCTGCAGTTGATAGGCCTGCACTGTGCACATCTGTGAGTACCAATCAAAAAATGTGGAACCAAGATGAAGACCATTCTGGTTTCAGTATTCTTTCTCGCAAAAAGAAGCTAGAGCTACTAGATAGCTTTAACTTTTATAATTCGATGGATGCTTTTTAGTTAGCAGTATTACTGCGAATGCCAGGATTCTTAGCACGTAGTGTTTCGGGTACTGTGCCATTTCTATTCGGCATAGTTGCTCCATCTATCCACTTATCCACTATTGCACAAAGTGCTTTCGGTTTTGATACATGCGGATAATGGAAGGTGTCTTGCATACTTGCTTTCTTCATATTTGAATGAGAAAACTTTTCTCCTACATGCCATGGATCTGACGGTGTCTGTACGACAAGTAGCTTAATATCCCTTCTGCACTGAGCTAATAATTCTATGAAAGAAGGACCATCCTTTAGTAGTCGTAATTCTTTCCTCATGCGGTTTCGTTGGTGTTCATATTGTTGTTCATGGCGTGCAAGGAAGGGGTCAAACGTTTCATCATCCATATCCCAAGTCAGTGGTCGCAACATAACATGAGTAGGAGATTTGCAGCCTGTATCATTTACTTGTTTAGAAGCATCCATAGTATTCTGTGGAGGACTTAACAATATTGCCGACTTTAGTTCAGGGCACATATTAATAATCTCTGGTGCACGATGAGTTCCAAACGAGGTAGCGATAAGTACAGTATGACCTTGATCTCTTATGAGTTCGCTTTCTACTTCTATTTTGTGCCTTATCCATTCAGGTTTATTAGGGTATGTATCAAATGATTCATAGTGCGAATCTGGATGACTGACTTGAATTCCACTCCTCGAGAGCTCATCACAAAATACCTCTCGATCCTCTGGGCAATCTTGAATACCAGGAATCCAAAGAGCATTAGTTCCTGTGTCTTCTTCTGGCTGGTCATACGTTTCTCCATTGACGAGTTCTAAATTCATATTCATATATTTTAGTGCAAAAACACTAAAAGTCAATGTATGACTCTAGCCAAGGCTAGAATTAGCTCAAAAGCGTAAATACTTTCTGCTGAAGCTGACCTACTGTTTCAGTATTTTCTCTAAGTTCCTTTCTATCAACTCCTTCAAAAGAGATTCCCAACTCTTGTTCCAGCTCGTAAATGAGGCTTGGGAAATGCCACTCTGTTACACCAACATCTTCCAATCGTGTAGAGTAATTTAACATTTTCATATTTTCCTGAAATTCATCACGCTCTGCGTGGCCATCTACCAATTTGCGGATGGTGTTCATTACTGCACTTCTCGTCATTGTATTCTTTTCTGCTTGGTTCTCTGGCAAATCGTTATTTCCAAGTAGAGAGCTTGCTGCAAAAGCGGCAGCTCCAAGAGTTACAGTAGAGAGGAACGCTCTTCTATTCATGTCAGGTTGCTCATGACTGTTTTCAATATTCTTCATATTTTTTTTTGTTAAATGGAATGGGACTTATTCAAGCACTTGCACAGAGAAAGTCAATAGGCTTTGAATCTTACTAGCTTAGTTCCCATTTCTCAGATCTGCTAGCGCCTGAGCTATTTCTGCTGGTGAATGAGAGCCATCAATAGTAGTTCCTTCTGGACCTGATGTATCTCCAGAAATTGTAACAATGTGTACGTCAGAACTTGTTTGTTGTATTACTTGAATGATATCTGGAAGGTCAGCACCAACTACTTTTTCGTCTAATGCAGTAATAGGGCTAAGTTCTCCTTTAGATAAAGCTCCTCCAAGAGAAAAGCCGCTCAGGTGCGCATCAACATTATTTTTACCAAGCAAGTCTTCTACAGCTCTGTTTACTTCTTCTGTTGAGACAATAGTAACGCCAGTAGCCGTCTGCCACTCCTTAGGCATAATAGATTCCATCCCATTATCTTTTATAAATTGAATCAGAAATTTCTTTGGTATTCTCCTAAAGGTTGATCCAGGGACTCTGAAACCTTTCAGAGATCCATTATCAAAGCAGCGAATAATCGTTTGCTGAGATACACAACAGATTCGATGAGCTTCTCCTGTTGTAAATACATCTTTTGAATAATCAACTTCTTTTGCGCTTGTTGTGGAGAGGCTTTCTGACATAGGAGAACCACCATACAATTTAATGGTCTTTAATGTCAACTTCACTTTGCACCTGCTAGACTCTTCGCGCATGAATCATCCATTCGACCGTTATACGGAATACACAGATGTCGCAGCTCTTAAAAAGAGTAGCGAAACGCCTCTGCGTAAATGTATGCGAGTGAATACCTTTAAGATGAATGTTGAAGACTTTAGGAAATACGCAGAAAGTAAAAACTGGAAACTTAAACCCGTACCGTGGTGCACAGAAGGGTTCTTTATCGACAGAGAAGATCGTTCGGTTCCTCTGGGGAAAGACCTTCTACACCTACTTGGAATCACTTACATGCAAGAGGCCAGTAGTATGTTGCCCGTTGCAATGCTCGACCCCAAGCCAGGGGAAAACATTTTAGATATGGCAGCAGCACCGGGAAGTAAATCGACACAGATTGCCGCCAAGATGAATAACCGAGGAGTGCTCGTTGCAAACGATATGCAAGAGGCGCGGTTGCAGACACTGCGCTCTGCACTAAATCGATTGGGAATTATGAATGTGATTGTTACGAAAAAAATGGGCCAGTGGTTTGGAAAGCATATGACAGGAAGGTTCGATCGCGTATTAATAGATGCACCATGCACAGGGCAAGGAACAGCACGAAAAGATTCTACAGCACTCAAGTACTGTTCTATCGATTCCATCGGAAAGAATGCAAAGCTACAGAGAGAACTCCTAGAAGCTGCGGTACATGCGACAAACATTGGAGGCCGCATAGTGTATTCCACGTGCACACTGACTCCAGAAGAAAATGAAGATGTTGTCTTTAGTGCTTTGCGAAAATTCCCTAATCAACTTGAAGTAGTAGATCCATCAGAAATAATTAATTGGGATTGTAGTCAGGCAATCAAAGATTCATACACGGTACAAGAATCACTTGAGACAAAAATCAAAAATATTGAAACACCAATGTTACGTATCTGGCCACAGACATATGACTCCGAAGGTTTCTTCTGCGCAGTGCTTAAAAAAACAGCACCAACCAAAGAGGCGGAGAAATATGATCTTGTAAAACTTGATAAAGAACCTCTTTCCAAAGGTAAAGTAAAAGAGGTCTGTGAATTCTTAGAGCACCGCTTTGGTACATCGTTTAAAAACAAAAGCGAAGTGTTGTTGCAGCACAAAGAACGTTTGTGGATAACAACCGAAGAAGTATTTAAATTTAAACTACCCTGCCCAAATGCAGGTATAGGTTTGCCCTTTGGGAAAACACTCAGCAAGTCCCCTGTTATGATCGACCATGATCTCGCAACCCTCAGAGGGTCAGATATCACTACAGGAGTAATAGATCTAACCGAAGAGGAGTGGAAGCTTCTTGCGAGGGGCCAGGATATAGACTGTGACCCAGAACTCTTTGGCAAAGTGCTCTTTCGCTATAACGGTCTCTGTATCGGACGAGGCAATACACGGGAGGGTCGTTGTAAAAACCAGCTTCCTCGCTGGATAATACAAGTATTATCATGATAGGATTTTGGCATGGATAAGCCAAATTATGGATTTACAGAGTTCTTAGACTGTTCCCGAAATACAGCGCAATTTAGAACAGTTGCCAATGCTGATCTTCCGAATCCTTTCGGGAAGATAAAAGAGCGTACACACATAGAAACCCGTCAGATCGCATATCCTACAGTAGATATAACCGCTATGGCGCGATTGGCAATTACAAGCCTGTTAGAGAAGCTCGATATAGAAGGTAAAGACTGTGCAGGAGTAGTACTTTCCAGTTGCAATAGCCAAGACCAATCAGATTCACTTAGTAAAATAGCTTCTCGGGCTGCAGTAACTCATGGTATAGCAAGTTCTAGGAGTCTTAATTTTGCCTGTAGTGGTTTTCCTGCTGCAGTAGAAAAGGCTATGCAAATGCCAAACGAAGATGGTAAGCATATCATCATCATAATGGCTGAGATGTTGAGCAGAATTGTTGATTGGGATGATCAAAATACAGCAGTGGTGTTTGGAGATGGCCTTGCTGTAACGAGTATTATTCCTGATGGAAAACATAAGATCTTAGACTCTTGGGCAAGAACAAATGTGGAGGATGAAAAGAACTGCCTAGCTTTTAGCAGCAAGCAAGGAACGCGCACTCCAGATGGAGAAATTGACGAAAACGAACGGTTGGTTATTACAATGGGTAGACATGGGGGAAAGCAGCTTTATAGAAATGTTCCACAGGCACTTGTTGATCTTGTAGCAAATTCTCGATTAGGGTTAGAGGGTGTCGATTACATTGTCCCTCATCAGGCTAATGGAAAGTTTATAGAAAAAATGATAGAAAAAATAAATGCATCATCAAAAATATTTAGACCACAGGTTATTGGCACTATTGCAGATCAAGCAAACACTGCATCTGCATCTATACCTACAGCACTTTCTAAGACTATTGCAGGATTCGAAAAAGGAAAAATAGTTGCTTGTCCTGCCAAAGGTGCAGCAGAAGAATTCAAAGAAGGATTTTTGTCACAAGGCTTATTGCTATTCGAGGTAGGAGCATAAGTAGTGTATACTTCTCCTCCTCATGGACCCAACTCTGGATATCAAATCGCGGCTACCGATAGAAGAGCTAGTCGGACAGTATTGTCAGCTCAAAAAAAAGGGAAGCGGGTTTGTGTGTGTATGTCCATTTCACCAAGATAAGCACCCCAGTATGCAGATCAGTCCCGATAAAGGAATCGCCTACTGCTTTGCGTGTAGCAGTGGTGGGGACATCTTTAGTTTCTATCAAAAGATCGAAGGTGTAGATTTTAAGCAGGCACTTAAAGACCTCGGTGAACGAACAGGGGTAAAAATAGAAGGCCTAAAGATGGAGGCTCCTGTACAGAAAGATCATAAAGAGCGCATTAGAGAGTGCTTGCAAGCAGCGCAGAAGTTTTATGCCAGCAACCTTGAGAAGAATGCAAAGGCAAAGCTATACGTAGAAAACCGTAAGGTAACGAAAGAACAAGTAGAAGAGTTTGGACTAGGAGTAGCCCCTGATTCCTTTAGCGATACCTATGAGCATCTTTTAAAAACCGGATTTAGTCGCAAAGAAATTGTGGATGCGAGCCTTGGTATCCAAAAAGAACTTCAGAACGAAAAGATCTACGATCGCTTCCGAAACCGTTTGATGTTTCCAATCTCCGATGCCAATGGACACATCGTTGGATTTGGAGGAAGAACTCTTGGAGAAGATGATGCAAAGTACATAAACTCTGGAGACACACCGGTGTATAACAAATCAAATGTTCTCTACGGGTTGCACCATGCTCGCGAAGCAATTCGTGCAACGAAGAGAGTAGTACTCGTCGAAGGGTACTTTGATGTTATTGCTTGTCACAGAGTTGGTATTAAAAATGCTATTGCTGTTAGCGGAACCGCACTTACTGAGCAACATGTAAAAACCCTCAAGCGCTATGCAGACACAGTAGTGCTCTGTCTCGACCAAGACCGCGCGGGGCAGCAGGCCGCAGAGCGCTCGTATATGCTGTGTAGTGAAGTGGAACTTCCAGTGCACACGGTAACGCTCGAACATAAAGACCCTGACGATGCAGCAGTTGCGGACCCCGAAGGATTTAAAAAGCTAATGGAGGAGGGGAGTCGTCCGTATCTTGATATGGTCATCGATCGACTTCGCGCAGGAGACGTGTCTTCTTCTGAGGGGAAGCACGATGCACTAAAAATAATATTACCACTGATCAATGCGGTATCATCTTCTGTTGAACGCGGACATTACATTGGAAAAGTGGCAGGACTACTGTCGACTACAGAGACAGAACTAAAGCAGGACATTCAACAGTTTGAAAAAAACACAGTGCGTATCGTTCCTCAAAAAGAGGAAGTAGCAGAAGAGGAATCCGATGATAGCTTTTCTAGCGCAGAAATTGCTCTTGGAATTGTAATGCTCTTCCCACAGCTAAAAAGTCTTTTGGCAGAGCTTATAGCCCCAGAAGATCCAGCAGTGGCTGCACTGTATACAGCTCTTAAGGAGTCTCCTGATGTTCAGAATTTACGATTGGAAATGTTAGATCTACCAGAAGAACATCTGGAACGCGTATCTATTTTGATGCTTTTCTGTGAGCACCTTGGCTTTGGAGCTTGGAGCCTTTCTCTTGCCGAGCGTGAAATGCGAAACAATTGCGTTAACGCCAACAACACATTTCTAAAGAAAAAGCAGTTAACCATTGCTTCAAAGCTCCAAAAAGCGCGACAAGAAGGCAATAGCGCAGAAGAGGGGAAGTTGTCTCTACAGTATGCTCAAGTGCTTAAACTAGCGAAAATGGCCTCTAAATAAACAGAGACCGCTTAGTGAATATCAATTTTAGCTAAGATTCTCTTGGATATGGCGTCTTTTTCCCTATACTGCCCGCAATGGCTTCACACCCAAGAAAATTCATCGTACAACCATCAGATGATGATCTGAAGGAATTGCCTGAAGAGGTAAAGCACCTTATTAAGAAAGGGCGAGAGCAGCGTTATGTAACGCATCAGGAGATTATGTCGGTTGTGCCAAACGCAGAAGAAGATGTTGAATTGCTCGATGAGGTGTATTCATTGCTCGTTGACCTTGGTATCCAAGTGATCGATGTTAAAGATGCTCTTATCTGGGAGAAGAAGCACAAAGGAGGATTGACCATTCCAGAGCCAACAGAAGATCTCTCTGATATTTCTTCTGGTGACGACGACGACACAGATATTGATTCTGATGGAGATGATGATGAAGAGCCGGCAGCTACAGTCTCTTCTATGGATAAGAAAGAAGAGATGTTAGACGTTGTTGCGACTGCTGGTATCGCTATTGATAAAGATCGTGAAGTATCCGAAGAAGAAAAAGGACGAAGAAAGAGAGAGCGCGAAGTAGATCTACTTGAAATTTCTAACGACTCTGTACGAATGTATCTATCTGAGATTGGTCGTGTGCCACTGATCGATGCGAAGAAAGAGGTAGAACTTGCTAGGCGTATCCGCAAAGGAGATGCTTCAGCAAAGCAGCAACTCGCTGAAGCGAACCTTCGTTTGGTAGTTTCTATTGCTAAGAAATACATTGGTCGAGGACTTTCATTCTTAGATCTTATCCAAGAAGGAAATATCGGTCTCTTCCGTGCGGTAGAGAAGTTTGATCCAGAAAGAGGATTTAAGTTTTCCACATACGCTACATGGTGGATCCGCCAAGCAATTACTAGGGCAATCGCAGACCAAGCACGAACTATTCGAATCCCTGTCCACATGGTAGAAACTATTAACAAGCTTACGCACACACAGCGTCGCTTGGTACAAGAGCTAGGACGAGAGCCTACAGTCGAAGAGCTTGCAGTAGAAATGGAGATGGATATTAAAAAAGTACGTCACATTCAAAAGATCAGCCAAGATATCATCTCTCTTGAGTCACCTGTTGGATCTGAGGAAGATAGCAAGCTTGGTGACTTCATCGAAGATGAAGATGCTGTTAACCCATTCGAAGCGACTAACAGACAGCTTCGCAAAGAAAACGTACACTCAATGCTTGAGTTCTTAACACCGCGTGAGCGAAAAATTATCGAAATGCGATTTGGTCTTAAGGATGGAATTGGACACACACTTGAAGAAGTTGGAAAAGAATTTGGCGTTACACGAGAGCGTATCCGTCAGATTGAAGCAAAAGTACTACAAAAAATGCGTGATCACCCACGTTCTATGACTATCCGTGAGCATGGAAGCAGTCCTAAACGTGTTGGATTCTCTTCGTCTGCAAAGATGGGTACAGAATCTGGACAGTCTGGAGCTTCTTACGTTGACTTCATGCGAATGCTTGAAGAGGATATGAAGAGACTGACAGAGAAGTGTCCAAAGTGTAACAAAGGAGAAATGGTTCGCCTTACAAAGGAAGGAAAGGAAATCAACAAGTGTGACGGTTGTGCACACGAAATGGATATCCCTGTGGAACCAAAGCCAGGTGAGTAAATAAAGAAAAAGAGCTAGATGCATTGCACCTAACTCCAGTTCTTTTAGTAGCTCTAATTAAGCAGAGCAGCTACCTCCTTTTACGAGCTTCTTTACAGCCGCAAGGCCGACAAGAACGTAAACAATCGATTCCACCTGTGGCCAGCTACCTAGAACGAGGTTAACCACGTTCAGGTTCTGTCCCACAAAGTCGCCAACACCAACAAGACCCCAGTTTAGGGCTCCAATTAGAATCAGCCAGTGACATGCTTTACAACAGTTCATACAGTGGTGGGGAAGGGAGAACAAAAATGCCAAAAGGCAAGTTACTGAGTAGTCTATCATCTTGCGTACCAAATGTAATCTTGCACACTATCCCTATTCATTGTCTGAGATATTCTGAAGCTTTCATAGGATGTGCAGCGCACCTTCTTCTGGTAGCATGGAAATATGATTCAAGAAACAGCAACTTCAGCAGGTAATGCAACAAAAAATGCGGTGAAGAAGCTTGCAGCAAAGACAGGAAAAACATTTGAAACAGAGTACGCAAAATTAAACAGTGCACAAAAAATTGCAGTAGACACCATACAAGGACCAGTGATGGTTGTGGCAGGACCAGGGACTGGTAAGACACAGGTTTTAGCTCTTCGTACAGCTAAAATATTGCAGTCTACTCAGATGAATCCCTGGAACATTCTGTGTTTAACATTTAGTAAGAGTGGGGCAACCGCTATGCGCAATCGCTTGCGTGATATTATTGGAAGTGATGCATACGGAGTTACGGTAAATACGATTCATGGGTTTTGTAACGATATTATTACTGCACACCCTTCGGTCTTTGAAGACTGGTCTTCTTTGGAGCAGATCAGTGATGTCGAACGCTATCGATCATTGAACAAAATAATTGATCAACTACTTCCTGATATGGTTCTAGTGAACCCAAAATCACCCTATACAAGATCGCGAGATATATTAGGTCGAATCTCTCAGTTAAAGATAGAAGGGGTAACAAACAGAGACCAGCTACTCGCGATTGCAGGCGAATATGACAGTGTCATGCAGTCAAAGAGCAAAGAAGGCACAAAGGCACATGCAAGAAACCTGCTTACAGCTAAGAAATTTAGAGAGTTTATCGATATCTTTGATAGATACCAACAAATGCTAAAAGAAACAGGCCGTTACGACTACGCGGATATGATTTTAAATGTTACAGAGGCATTAAAACAGGAAGATTGGCTTCTCGCTAGTCTCCAAGAGCGGTATCAGTATGTATTAGTCGATGAGTTCCAGGATACAAACGGTTCACAGTTTGCCTTCATCGATCTCCTTACTACAGACCCAACAGGAGACGCTTCACCGAACTTCTTTGTTGTCGGGGATGATGATCAGGCGATATATCGCTTCCAAGGTGCGAACCTTACAAACATCCTTTCGTTTACCGATAAGTATCCTCATGCTCCTGTAATAGCCCTTACACAAAGCTATCGATGTACACAGCCTATACTGGATGCTGCGGAGTCTCTTATTAGCCAGAACACCGAACGGTTAGTAGGAAAGATCGAAAACCTTGATAAGCATTTAGTCGCAGCACTACAAAAAGACGGAACACCACCGCAAATGGTATTCTCTGCATCTGATATGGCAGAACCGTGGGTAATTGCAGATATGGTTGATGATCGTTTGCGTGAAGGAATAGATCCCAATGAAATTGCCATCATCGTACAGACTAACCGAGAGCTTCTCTCACTATATGATGTATTCAAGGCAAGACAGATTCCGACCGTGCTTTCTGGGAAGCTCGATCTCCTCGAGCATCCACTTGTTGAGCAGACACTCGCAATACTGCGAGCTGTGCATAACCCTCATGACGACCACTTACTTTCCAGTGCTCTGGCTTCTTCATGCTTCTCTTGTCACCCTGCAGATCTTTCACTTCTCTACAGCGTAAAGCGTGAAGAGAAATGCACACTGCTTGAGTGTGCCCTTAAAGTAGATACGCAAGAGATGAACCTACGAGAGCAAGAGTTGCTTATCAAAGCCCGAGATATCATTCTGGATCTACACCACAAGAAAGACCAACGCACAGTGGTAGAAACCCTCGAACATATTTACAGGGAAAGCAATCTCTTGGGGTCGCTACAAAGTGGAGAGATGGATGTGCTCGACTTTGCCGCAGGACAAGAGTTCTTTGACCGCATAAAGAGCAGGGCATACGAACAGCCACACTTCACCTTTGAAGTATTCTTAAACGACTTAGAATATTATGGCGATGCAAACTACAGTGATCTTCGTCTGACATATGACCTTCCACATCTAACAGAATCTGGAGTGCAGATGATGACAGCACATAAGAGTAAGGGGCTCGAGTTTCATACAGTGATTATTGCGAACTTCCGCGAAGGACATTGGGACAAGCGTCGCAATCCCCCATCCGTTGCAATGCCCGAAGACTTATTGTTTGGTTGGGAGAAAGATCAAAAGTCATACGAAAAGAATCAGGATGAGAGAAGAGTAAGTTTTGTCGCTATGACTAGGGCTAAACGAGAGCTAATATTTTCGTGTCCTATAGAACTAACTTCTGGAGATAGCACGAAGACGGTTTCTCCATCGGGCTTCTTTGCGGAGTCTGGGGATCTTCCAGAAGTGCACAGAGATGTTGCCCATCCAGATCAGATGTCTACATTGCTCAGTGTTCCTCCTCGAGAGTTTGATGCAGAGTTTGCAGCGTTCTTACAAAAGCGCATAGAACATTTTGCATTGTCACCAACTGCACTCAATCATTTCTTAGAAGACCCGTTGCAATTTCTCGAAGTAGACCTCTTGCAAAAGCCTCAGGCAAAAGAGCCGCACTTTGCATACGGAAATGCTGTGCACCACGTTTTGGCGAAGTGGGCGGATTCTGTAACAGACGGAAATCCTTTAGATGAGCAAACCATACTTACAACATTTGATGATCACTTATCGCAGAGAGAGTTGCTGACCAAAAAAGAACTCGAGAGACTTTCGCATTTAGGGCATCAGACTCTTAAGAGATACATCAGTTCTCATTTGCAGTCGCCCTATCCTAATGTGCATAAAGTTGAGTATCCAATCACAACACATCTGGGAGATGTGCCAATTAAAGGAAAGCTCGATCGTATAGATCTCATGGAGCCAAATTCTAGAGTAGCAATCGTCACAGACTTTAAAACAGGTAAGCCGAAAACCGAAAAGCAGATAGTAGATTATGGATACTATCGGCAGCTGGTATTTTACGACCTCCTGATTCGTAATGGATATAGCATCATTGATCCGAAGGAATTTAGGCTGGAATTTGTCGGGGAAGGAGCTGAGGCACCTATCACCAGATCCTTCACGATCTCAGAAAATGACCGCAAAGAGCTCTCTGAACTCATAAATACGGTCTGGCAGAAGATACTTGCATTAGACTTCACAGAGGTCTAAATTGGCTATAACAAGCCATGAATCCAGAACACGAATCATCGGAATGTTCGTCAGTATGCCTTGATGAAAGGCAGATTGTAGTACAAGAGTTGTTAATAGATCACTGTAGCGCTTTAGATGTCGCAGCCGAGGTACGCTTTGAGAGGTTTTCTAGTCTTTTTACAATTCAAAATCCTCAGCGAAATAATCTTGCAACCAGTTGTAGAGACCAAGTGAGAGATCTTGAACAGAAGGTGGCTACTATTGCAGGGAATATTCCTGAGATGTCTACACCAGAAGGAACAGTGCATCCTGAGAATTCAGAATTGTACCTCGATCAAGAAATTATTCGTGCGCAGTCAGCATCAGAGCTTGCTGATTGGCGCAGAAGGCATCAGTTACATAGGAAGTATATTCAAGATACACTCAATGGAAGTAGGCCCCCAGAAGGTCAGACCGAATTGTTTGTGTGGGATCAGGCTACAAAGGCTCTTGATCATTTAAGTAATCTAACCCCAGAAGAAGATATAGAAAGAGCAGTGTGTGTCTTAGCTGAAATACAGCGCAAGCAAATAAGAATGAGCACAGCTCTTTGGTCAGCTCCATTAAATTCGGTGAAAGCAGCTGCTACTACTGTTGCCTCAACTGTTGCACTATTTGGAGTGGGGGCAGGATTACTAACCGGTGTAGGAACTACAGGGCTTCAGTATGGTTATCAGGGATATGACAATTACAGGCAACGTAGAAAACTTTCTGCCCCCGAAGCTGGTGCTATTGCCACTATTAATAAGCATGGGTTCAAATATCGAACCTTCGTTCAAACGTGCATGATAAACCTTAATGTCGAAGGTAGTATAGAAGAATTACTCGACGGTTAATTCGGTTATTGCAGGAACTGCTTAAATATATTCACTGCTCTTCCTCTGTGGCTGATTTGATTTTTTTGATTCATTGTCATGGCACTGTAAACAACGTCGAAACTTTCTGGTTTAAAGCAGGCAGAGATTGGAAGGCCTGGTAAGTAGTCTGCCTCAAGAGCTGGGGTAAGAATCCCTTCGCACACACCTTCGAATATATGCTCTTTCGCTTCTTCATCTATATATGCCAAGTTGCATACGAACTTTGCTTTACGATTTTCTTCGGACTCCATGCGCTCGAGGAAATGTTCAATCCATTCCTGGTCTGTCGCATCTGCTCCTGCTCCCCAGCGGCGAGTATGAATCCCCAGCTCCCCCTGAAGAGCCTCAACTACTATACCGCTATCATCTGCAATGGTCGGAACACTTCCACCGTGTTCGAAGAAGTGACGAGCTTTAAGAAGTGCATTCTCTGCATACGTAGATCCTGTTTCTTCAGGGTCTATTTCTATCTGCAAATCAGCAGGGCTTAGTAGCTCAAGATCTAATTCTCCAAGCACTTCAGAGATTTCGATGTGCTTTCCTTTGTTGTTGGTACCAATAAGAAGTTGCATGCTAATCTTGTGCTACTTTATCGATATACACCTCACGAGCTTTAGCCCCATTACTAGGCCCAATAAGGTTTTTGTCTTCCATAATATCAAGGAGTCTTGCAGCGCGAGCGTATCCTACTTTGAGCTGCCTCTGTAGAAGGCTCGCAGAAGCTTTTCCAGTTTCTTGTACTACGCGAACAGCCTCGAAGAACATTTCATCTCCACCGTTATCATCTGCATCCAAATCAATATAGCTACCACTTGTTCCTTCTTCGCCGTCTTCTCTATTGCCATCCATTTCTATTTGCTCAGTTACTTTTCCTCCACCGGCAATCTTTACACTGTTGATAACACGTTCTACTTCTTTACCAGTAACCAAGATTCCTTGCATACGGACAGGGTTAGAAGTCTCGGCAGTCATGTAGAGCATGTCTCCTCTACCCAGTAGATCTTCTGCTCCAACGGAGTCGAGGATCGTACGAGAGTCGACAGCAGATACAGTACGGAAGGCGATACGTGTTGGGATGTTCGCCTTAATAAGACCAGTAATAACATCAACACTCGGACGTTGAGTAGCGATGATCAAATGCATTCCAGTGGCTCGAGCCATTTGTGCAATACGTGCAACCATCGTTTCTGTGTCTCTTCGGTATTGGCGCATCATCAGGTCGGCAAGCTCATCCACAACAATAACAATACGAGGGAGGACATGCTCTTCCTCTTTTTGCTTTTCGTTAAATTCATCAAGGTTACGTACTCCTGCTTCTGAGAACCTGTGTAGACGACGTCCCATTTCTGCAACAGCCCAACGAAGAGCCTGAAGTGCACGTTCAGCTTCTGTAATTACTGGAGTCAGCAAATGTGGAATACCGTCGTATGGCATGAGCTCTACACGCTTCGGGTCGATGAGGATAAGCTTGAGTTCGTGTGGAGCATTCTGAAAGAGGAGTGA
>JABIBA010000015.1 GCA_018652955.1 Candidatus Peribacter sp.
GACAACTGGTGCACCAGAGGTTCGTCCACTCCGGTCCTCTCGTACTAGGAGCAGCTTCCTTCAAATCTCTAACGACCACGGAAGATATAGACCGAACTGTCTCACGACGTTCTGAACCCAGCTCGCGTACCCTTTTAATTGGCGAACAGCCAAACCCTTGGGACCTTCTCCAGCCCCAGGATAGGACGAGCCGACATCGAGGTGCCAAACAGCTTCGTCGATATGAACTCTTGGAAGCTATAAGCCTGTTATCCCCGGCGTAACTTTTATCCGTTGAGCGATATCCCACCCACGTGGAAATATCGGATCACTATCACCTGCTTTCGCATCTGCTCGACTTGTAGGTCTTGCAGTTAAGCTCTCTTATGCGATTACACTATCAGTCTGATTTCCATCCAGACTTAGAGAACCTTTGCGCGCCTCCGTTACTCTTTAGGAGGCGACCGCCCCAGTCAAACTACCCATCAAACAATGTCCTCATACCCGATCTAGGGCACGAGTTAGAGTCCAAACATAGCAAGGGTGGTATCTCAAGGTTGACTCCACAATCGCTGACGCGATTGCTTCAAAGCCTCCCACCTATCCTGCACAAACTATGTCCAGACACAATGTCAAACTATAGTAAAGCTGCACGGGGTCTTTTCGTCTTTCCGTGGTTAAACGGCATTTTTACCGTTTTTGTAATTTCACCGAGCCTGTTGTTGAGACAGTTTCCACACCATTGCGCCATTCGTGCGGGTCGGAACTTACCCGACAAGGAATTTCGCTACCTTAGGACCGTTATAGTTACGGCCGCCGTTCACCAGGGCTTAGGATCACCGCGTTAACGGATCACCGTGACCTTCTGGCACTGGGCAGGCGTCAGCCCCTATACATCGTCTTACGACTTAGCAGAGACCTGTGTTTTTGGTAAACAGTTGCGTGGAAGACTTTAGCTGCGGCCCCCTAGACAACACGAGTGAAATCTAGGTGGCAAGGTTTATCCCGAAGTTACACCTGCTTTTTTGCCGAGTTCCTTAACAACAGTTGGCTCGATCACCTTAGTCTACTCGACTCTCCCACCGGCGTTGGTTTGCGGTACGGTAATTTGCATTTCTCGCTACCGAGGCTTTTCTTGTCAGTTGAAATACCTGGAATCACTCCCTCAAAGAGGTAGTATTTTGCATCGCTACTCGGTCTTATCTGACAAAAGCCAGAACTCTTCGACGGATTTACCTATCAAAGAAACCTTAAAGCTTGCACGTGAATTCATTAACACGCTCCAGTTGTCCATCCGCGTCACCCCTGCGCTAGCGCCATTTCAGGTCTATGGGTGTTTAGAATTCATCACTTACCGAAGTAAGATCTGAATAAAAAAACGTCCACTTTCCATCCATTTTGCTCGGACGAAATACAAATTGTACAGGAATATTAACCTGTTGTCCATCGGCTACGCCTTTCGGCCTCACCTTAGGCCCGACTAACCCCAAGTTGATTAACATTGCTTGGGAAACCTTGGGAATTCGGTGTTCGGGTTTTTTACCCGAATTACGTTACTCATGCCAACATTTTCACTTCCTGACGCTCCACCAATCCTCACGGATTGACTTCAGTGCAGACAGGAACGCTCCTCTACCGCGATCTACAAATAAATGTAA
Organism: Candidatus Peribacter sp.; assembly: GCA_018652955.1. GTDB lineage: Bacteria > Patescibacteriota > Gracilibacteria > Peribacterales > Peribacteraceae > UBA2170. Next base: position 1,638 of record JABIBA010000015.1, read on the forward strand.
ACCACCCGCTTCTTCGGTTTAAGCTTTAGCCCCCTTACATTTTAGGCGCGAAGTCACTAGACCAGTGAGCTGTTACGCACTCTTTAAAGGAATGGCTGCTTCTAAGCCAACCTCCTGGGTGTATAAGCAACTTCACATCCTTTGCCACTTAAGCTTAATTTGGGACCTTAGAAGGCGATCTGGGCTGTTTCCCTTGCGACACGTGGCACTTAGCTGTCACGGTCTGACTCCTGTGAAATTCACTATGGTATTCGAAGTTTATCTAGGTTTGGTAGGCGTGGTATACCCCCTAGCCTAAACAGAGCTCTACCCCCACAGTTATTAACACAAGGCTAGCCCTAAAGCTATTTCGAGGAGAACCAGCTATCTCCCGGTTCGTTTGGCATTTCACCTCTATCCACAGGTCATCCCCCAATTTTGCAACATTGGTGGGTTCGGCCCTCCACAGGGTATTACCCCTGCTTCAGCCTGCCCATGGATAGCTCACCGGGTTTCGGGTCTAGTGCATAGGACACAGTCGGATTATTCATCCTCGCTTTCACTATGGCTTCGGCTTTAACTGCCTTAACCAAGCCCTATACAGCTAACTCGTTGGCTCGTTCTACAAAAAGCACGCAGTCACACGATAAATCGTGCTCCTACTCATTGTAAGCATAGAGTTTCAGGTACTATTTCACCCTCCTAACAGGAGTACTTTTCACCTTTCCCTCGCGGTACTAGTTCACTATTGATCTTGGAATCTATTTAGCCTTGGGAGGTGGTCCTCCCAGATTCAAGCCGGATTTCACGTGTCCGACCCTACTCAGGATACTCCCACGAAGTGTTCTGTTTCGGCGACGGGGCTCTCACCCTCTATGGCCGCCCGTTCCAGGGTCGTTTGCCTACAAAACACTTATCGATTACGGAGTCCTACAACCCCCGTTCATAAAATAAACGGGTTTGGGCTTTTCCCTTTTCGCTCGCCACTACTCAGGGAATCTCTATTGATTTATCTTCCTCTGCTACTTAGATGTTTCAGTTCACAGAGTGACCACAACATATAAAATATGAAGTACATGAGCATAACCTCATGTGGGTTGCCCCATTCGGAAATCCCCGGCTGGTAGCGCCTGTCTAGCGGCTCACCGAGGCATATCGCAGCTGACCACGTCCTTCATCGGATTCTGGAGTCGAGGCATTCATCTGATGCGATGAGTAACATTTTTCTTAACCCCGCTATAAAGCGGGGGTACTGTTCACGTGCCACGAACGCAGGCAAGACATGCCCACAATTGCGTGACACTCATAGTCCTACGCTTACGCGTAGTCTATGGGTTGGTTTAATTGGTTGATTGCAGTTCATATGACTTAATTATTCATCATCTTATATAAACTTTTCTATCGCCCGGTGATGCAAATGATCGTATAGAGCCGGCTCGCAGGAATTGCTGTACGGCTCCGGTGGCGCTCCATTCCGCTAGACCTCTTTATCAACATAATTGGCTGGACAAAAAGAAAGCGGGTGGCTTACGCACACCCGCAGATTTCGAGGTCTTAGAGACCTATCAGCCACTTATAGTAGTGGCTTACCCCGTCTCGGCCAGAGGCCTAGTACGGAGAGTCGATTCCTGCGGGTATGCATTAATGGCATAAAGCTAACGGAGTTTACGGATTGTAGCCCTTAGAGGCAAGTCTAGGGACAAGAAAAAGTCGAGAAAATCTAAGAAACTATTTCCGCATAATTTTTAGCAGTATCTCAAAACACAGAACTAGGAGATTTCCCTAGTTCTGTGCCTTTTTTCCTACTTAAGCGGCTTCCATAGATTCCTCTGATACGGAGTCTTCCATTTCATCTTTTTGAGACTCACCAGAAGCGTCTACTTCTTTGCCTTCTTCTACTCCTTCTTTGATCTCCTTATCCGTCTCGCCTTCTTCGGCTGAGACATCTTCGAGCTCTGCAATCTTATCTTCGTCAGGAACTGTTGCACCATCTTCCTGCTCTTCTGCTTCGATGCGAGACTGCAATTCAACTTCTTCTACTTCACCATCCTCGATAGTGACGCGCTCTTCTGGTTCGACATCATCTTTGAACTTGAGAAGATCAACTTTGAGTCCGAGTGCCTGCAATTCTTTAACAAGAACGTTGAAGGATTCAGGGATACTTGGACGACGGATTGGGTCTCCTTTAACGATAGATTCGTACGCTTTGCTACGACCGATAACATCATCGGACTTGATCGTAAGCATTTCCTGCAACGTGTGTGCAGCTCCGTACGCTTCGAGAGCCCAGACCTCCATTTCTCCGAATCGCTGTCCTCCGTGTTGCGCCTTACCACCCAGCGGTTGCTGCGTAACAAGTGAGTACGGTCCGACGCTTCGTGCGTGAATCTTATCTTCAACAAGGTGAAGGAGTTTAATCATGTATACGATTCCCACTGTTGTTTCGTGAGAGAACTTCTCACCAGTGAATCCATCAAAGAGTTGGACCTTTCCACTTTCTGGAAGTTTTGCTGCCTTGAGGTACTCTTCAATTTTGTCTGTACTAATACCATCGAGCGCAGGAGTTGCGATCTTGAATCCAAGCTTTTCACAAGCCCAACCAAGGTGCGTTTCGAGGATCTGTCCAATGTTCATACGAGATGTTACACCAAGTGGGTTTAAGATCACATCCACAGGAGTTCCATCTGCGAGGTATGGCATATCTTCACTCGGAACAATACGAGAGATAACACCCTTGTTTCCGTGTCGTCCTGCAAACTTATCTCCAACCTGTACCTTACGCGTTTGCGCAACGAACACTTTAATCTGTTTGATAACACCTGTAGGAAGTTCATCACCTTCTGTACGGTCGAAGATGTGTACATCAACTACCTTTCCGCCTGCTCCACCTGGAAGACGCAAAGAGCTATCTTTAACATCTTTGGCTGTGTCTCCGAAGATCGCTTGTAGGAGACGCTCTTCTGGAGTGAGCTCTGTCTCTCCCTTTGGAGTAATTTTACCAACAAGGATATCTCCTTCGTGCACAGTAGCTCCAATGCTTACCACACCGTCGGTATCCAAATCTTTAAGCTTTGCTTCTCCGACGTTTGGAATATCGCGTGTGATAGTTTCGGATCCAAGTTTTGTATCACGAACATCTGTTGTGTACGACTCGATGTGAATAGAGTCGAACAGTCCCTGACGTGCAACGCGATCAGAAATGATCACCGCATCCTCGTAGTTAAATCCTTGCCATGACATGTATGCCACCAGCAAGTTTTGTCCGAGAGCGAGCTCTCCATCTTCAATGGAAGCACCGTCTGCAAGAGGGTCTCCCTTTCGTACTTTTTCAGCACGGCGTACCGTAGGACGCATGTGGAAACATGTTCCTTGGTTACCACGTACAAATGAGTTGAGTGTATATGTTGCCTTGCGTCCACTCTTGTAGACAACAGAGACTTCATTTCCATCTGCATACGTTATTTCTCCATCTTCTTCTGCAAGAAGAGCGTGTCCAGAAGCTCGCGCTGCAAGACCCTCCATACCTGTACCCACGAGTGGAGCAGATGGTGAAACAATAGGCACTGCCTGCCTCTGCATATTCGTTCCCATCGAAGCACGAGTGTTATCGTCGTGTTCCAAGAATGGAATCAACGCAGTTGAAACAGAGATAATCTGCTTCGGCGATACATCCACGTGTGTGATATCACGTACGTGTGCAAACGTTGGCTCAGAACTCTTACGAGCTGAGACACGTGTTCCAAGGAACTCTCCATTTTCTGAATACTTGCGTTGTGCTTGAGCAATAGTGAGGTGGCGCTCTTGTTCTGCGTCGACATACTCAACTTTTCCAGATACGAACGCTCGTACAGGCACTGCAGTACGCTTATCTTTTTTGAGTTGTGAAATGACTTTTGTTGCCAAGCCCTTGGTATCTACTACCTCTCCTTCTTTGGCAATAATCTTGCGACCATCTTTGATGTTTTCATCAAGGATACGACCGACAAGCTTGTCGGCGTCTAGACTTACGGTGTTCTTTACTTCTCTGTATGGAGTCATAAGGAAACCGTATTGGTTTACTTTTCCAAATCCTGCCAAGTGCATCACCAAACCAATGTTCGGTCCTTCCGGAGTCGCTACTGGACAGATACGTCCATAGTGAGAAGGGTGCACATCACGTACATCGAAGCTCGCACGCTCACGGGATAGTCCTCCAGGACCCATCGCAGAAAGACGACGCTTGTGCGCTAGCTCTGCAATCGGGTTTGTCTGGTCCATAAACTGAGAAAGTTGTGAACTCGCGAAGAACTCACGCATCGCAGCAGTGATAGGACGGCAGTTAATAAGTTGCATTGGGGTTACTGTTTCTAAGTCCATTACAGTCATACGATCTTTAACAATACGCTCTGTACGGACAAGTCCTACACGGTACTTGTTTTGTACAAGCTCTCCAACAGATCGAATACGACGGTTAGAAAGGTGATCGATATCATCTGGTGTTCCTTCTCCGTTATTCAAACGAATAAGTTCTTTGATAATGTTTACAAAGTCATCCACGCGGAACACTCGGTGCTCCTCGTCATCTGGAGTTTTCACATTAAACCTTCGGTTCATTTTGTAACGAGCGATAGCTCCTGAGTCGTAACGCTTGAAGTCGAAGAACAAACTGTCTACAAGTTGCTTAGCGTTTTCTGGCGTAGCCAAATCACCTGGGCGAATCTTGCGGTAGATGCTCTGGTAGGAGTCTTCTACTGTGCGCTCTGTGTCTTTTTCTAGTGTTGTTAAAATAAAGTCCTTCTCCCCTGTTACGTCAGAGAACAAATCAAGAATCTTGCTGTCAGTATCGTATCCGAACACACGCAAAAGCTGTGTTACAGGGATCTTTCTTTTACGGTCGATCTTACAGCTAATGATTCCACGACGATCTGTTTCTACCTCGAGCCACACACCACGTTTTGGAATGATTTTTGCTGCGTGATTTTTAGGGTAGTACGGCATTTTTGCGAAGAACACTCCTGGGCTACGCACCAATTGGTGAACAACCACACGCTCGATTCCTCCAACAATAAATGTTCCGATATCCGTCATAAGAGGAATGCTTCCGAGGAACACATCCTGCTCTTTAATTTCTCCAGTCTCCTTGTTAATAAGTTGAACGTTTCCTTTCATTACCGCTTCGTAACTTAGGTTTCTTCGGCGGCAAATATCTGGCTGATATTTTGGTGGATCAAATGAATGTCCAAGGATTCGAAGCTCCATTTTCTTTCCAGAGAAGTCTCCAATTGGGCTGATCTCTGAAAGAAGTTCTTTCAGTCCTTCTGTAAGGAACCACTTGTAACTATCAATCTGCATTTCGATGAGTGAGTCTATCTGGCTCAGCTGCTCGTCTTCTACCAAGTATGCACGTCCTGCACTTACCTTTTTTGGCTGCAAGTGCGTTGGCAAGTCTTTGAATGCTGCAGAAATCTTTCCAGCAGAAGGAATAACGTGAGGAATAAGGCTTGGCAATACATCGTCGTTCACTTGCATTTTATACTGCTTAGCAGCAGGCTTTTTTACAGCCTTCTTCACAGAATCAGCCGTCTTTTTAGCGACGGTCTTCTTTGCAGCTTCTGGTGCTTTTTTAGGAGCCACCTTCGGTGCTGGTTTCTTAGCAGCTACGGTCTTCGCAGCTGGCTTTTTTGGTGCTACTTTCTTTGCAGCAGGCTTCTTTGCAGCAGGCTTCTTTGCTGCTGGCTTCTTGGTTGAGGCTTTTTTCGTAGCCATAGTGAGCAGGGGGAGAAATGCAGGAGATACAATATTTAGCTCTCTTAGCCAAATAACAGTAGTTTTACGGCAGCGCTCAAAACTCAATCAAAAATCCGCTGCAATTCCGGTACATTCTAAGCAATCTAAGCATGAAGTCAACTAAAACAGCGATTTTGACCAATATTCTTTGCACCCTCGTAAGTCAGGTATACACTCCGCGGCCAGGTTTATTACTGCTTCTCATGCGAGAAGTAGGGCTTGGAGCGCTCCTTCCCAACAACGGGAACCAACAGAAAGCAGTATTATGTCTGAAGCCAGCACTCAGTCCTTCACATCCTCAGAGCCAACGGGCCAGATGACCTCCGCAGACTATTTGATGAAGATGTTTGGGCTCAAGGGAGAGAAGGCGGTCGTCATCGGTGGAACCGGAACACTAGGCGGCGCAATGTGCGACACCCTCGCGTACGCAGGTGCTAGTGTCATCGTTTCCGGTCGAAAAGAAAAACCCGGAACAGCACGAGCACATACTATTCGGCAGAACGGTGGAATCGCAGCGTTTCACATGTGCGACTGTACTGACGAAGCAAGTCTACAGGCACTCGTGGAAGCACACGGCGACGCCACCATTGTCATTAACGCACAAGGAGACAATTCGGCAACGCCATTCCTCGAGATCGAAGAAGAAGAAGCCTTAAGGCTGATGGGATTGAACTACCACAGCGTCATGCGTTCGTGCCAACTCTTCGGTGGAAAGATGATCGCCAGCAACGGCGGATCGATCATCAACATCGCGTCGGCATCTTCTGAAATTCCACTCTCGCGCGTGTTCACGTACTCAGCAACAAAAGCTGCGGTACTCAACCTCACCAAAAACCTCGCCCGAGAATGGGCGACACAAGACGTTCGCGTAAACGCTTTGACTCCGGGGTTCATCCCCGCCGAACAAAGCAGAAAGGTGCTGACCCCCGACCGCATCGAGCAAATCATGAACCATACTCCAGCGAATCGCTTCGGCGAACCGTACGAGTTGGCGACTGCGCTGCTCTATCTGGTCGGCCCAGGAAGTTCGTTTACGACCGGAACATCCACTGTCGTTGACGGCGGATACCTATGCAAAACGATCTGAAGGTTCCCCTCAAGAAGGAATAAAACCTCGTGCACAGTGTGCGGGGTTTTAATTTACCGCTGTACTCCTAGTTTCTTAAGCAGTGGCCCTACCCTCTCATTGTTCGGCTCCAAAAGAAGAATTGCATCGATAATCTCTAGTGCTTTTTCTTTTTGACCTGTGAGAGTATACATCGAAGCAAGATTGCCGAGCGCCATCATGTTCCATGGATGGTTTTCGACTGCTCTCTCCATATGGTCTATAGCAAGAGTTCGATTACTTTCATCCCAATAGATACGTCCAAGATTGGTGTGTGCTTGTGCATGTTCTGGGCTTGATTCCAATGCTTTCAGATAAAAGAGTTTTGCATCAGTCCAGTTTTTGGTTTCCTCTGCTGCAATTCCTAGCCGCACAAATGCTGCAGAACTAGGGGCTAAGTCTATAGACTTCTTTAGTGCTTCGATGGCTTCAGCTCTCTTCCCAAGTACCAAAAGTTCGGAACCAACTTTCTCGTATGCCAAGAATGACTCTTCGTACTGCAAGACATCTGTAAAGAGTGTGAGTGTATCCTTCCACACTAGTGATCTTTTTACCGTAAGAATGCTAAAACTGATAATGACAATACCCAGCACACCGTACGTTATTTTTAGTTTGTATAAGGATATAATCTTTGCGATCTCCGATGCAATAATAATGATAAGACCTAAGAACGCTAAATACATATACCTGTCCGATGCGAGGTACAAATCATTACCGCGATAGTACTGCAGAAAACTTGGAATAAAGAGAAGCATCATAATAATCGCTCCTACACTCCATGTGTGTCGCTTCGTTCTAAAATACCACAGTGCACCTACTACTGCTGCAAGTAATAACATCGGCACAAGTACTGCTGCGTGCGCCAAGGTAATTGTGGATGTATCGATGGGATAGAACACCGAAAGACGCAACGGCAGCACAGCTTTTTCGAGATAAAACAAAATGCTTTTTGGAATAAGTAATCCAATAAATACGGGTGAAGACCGTTCAAGTACGACATCTTTACCAAGAAGAGCGAGTAATCCAAAAGGAATTGCTGCTGCAATGTATCCTTTCTTCTGCCAAAGATCTGCGATGCGCAATGTCCCAGACTTGTACCAATCGATACATACCAACACTAGTGGCAAAGGGATAATGGATACCTTTGCAAGTAACCCCAAAATAAAGAGTCCAATACTTACAAAGTGTAACTTGACACTTTGTGTTTCAAGAAAATGAAGATAACCGACAATAGCTGCAAAGAAAAAGAACGATGATAAAACATCTTTTCTACTAGCAGCCCATGACACTGCCTCTACATTGAGTGGATGAACAAGAAACAGTAATCCTAACAAAACCGCTATATCTAAACGTTTAAACAGCAGACGAATAATCCATGTAATCAGTAAGGCATTTGCGATATGCAATAGGAGATTTGTGAAGTGAAAGATGAACGGATTCATTCCTCCGATGATTGCATCAAGCTGTAATGATAAAAATGTGAGCGGTATATACAGCTCTGGATCGTAATTTGCGAATGCCCATTGAACAGACCACAGTGAACCTGCACGAATAACAGAAATATTATCGTATATCAGCAATCCGTCATCAAACGATACAAAATCATTCGTAAATACACCGTAACCGTAGACAAGAAACCCAACGGCAACGAACAGTCCGATAATAAATCCGACGAGTTCTTTGGAAGAAAAATTACGCATTGGACTCGGTAAATCTCTTACTGACCTCCTCCCAATTCACGACGTTCCAGAATGCGCTAATGTAATCTGGTCGCTTGTTTTGGTAGTTGAGGTAATACGCATGCTCCCAAACATCGAGTCCGAGAATAGGAGTACGTCCTTCCATAAGTGGACTGTCTTGATTCGCTGTGCTTTCAACTTTGAGTGCACCTCCATCAACTGAAAGCCACGCCCAACCAGACCCAAATCTGGTAGCTGCTGCAGCTGCGAACTGCTCTTTGAATGCATCAAGTGAGCCAAAGGACTCAGTGATTGCATCTGACAATTCTCCTGTCGGTTCTCCTCCTCCATTTGGACTTACTACTGTCCAAAACAGTGAGTGGTTTGCATGTCCTCCTCCGTTATTTCGCACTGCTGTGCGCTTGTCTTCTGGCACTGAACCAAGGTCTGCAATCACCTCCTCTACAGATTTTTCTGCAAGTGCTGTTCCTTCGAGTGCAGCGCTTAACTTTGCAACGTACCCTGCGTGGTGTTTATCGTGATGGATCTCCATTGTACGAGCATCAATATGAGGCTCTAGGGCGTTAAATGCGTATGGAAGATCGGGGAGAGTGTAGGCCATGATTCATGTGGGAAACTAAGGTTTATAGTGTAGCATCTTCATACTAGAAAATTATATGAATACTCGTATTCTTACTTCACCGGAAGATCTTGATCGATACGATCGCTGGCTGAAAAGCTCGGGTCTTGGCAATCTCTGGCAATCTCTGGAACGCAAAGCCTATCTTGAAGCCCTTGGTAAAGAAGTACGAATCTATGTATCGGAAGATGATACACACATTCATACCTCTGCACTGGTCGTGACTGATCGAACAACTGGTGGGTACTGCACTTGGGAAATACCTCGCGGTCCTATTGGTGATGGTGCAAAGCTTCTGGAAAAGATTATCGATGATGCTAAGGCTGACAAATGCCTCGCCCTATATCTTTCGCCATCTGCGCCTCTGATTACAGATTGGAAATCCTTAACTCTGTCCCCTCGTCATATCCACTGCGAAGCGACACGGATTATTGATCTTACTCAGTCCGAAGAAGACATACTTTCTCAGATGAAACAAAAGGGTAGGTATAATATTAAGGTTGCAAAGAAAAATAACATCACCATAAAAGAGAGTTCTGATATTGATGCATTTTATAACCTTGTAACAAAGACTGGAAAACGTGATGGCTTTGTTCACCTTTCGAAGAATAAGTATGAAGCATTTTTACAATGTAATCCTGGATCATTCCTTCTCCTGGCCTATGACAAGCAAACCGAACCAATTGCTGGCGTTCTAAGCGTCGTTTGGGGAGAAAGACTAATCTATTACTACGGAGCGAGTAACCACGCTGAGAGGGCGAAGATGGCCCCATATTTGCTTCAATGGGAATCAATGCGTATTGGAAAGGCAAAAGGCTGTACTGAGTATGATCTTTTGGGCGTTGCTCCACCCGAATCTTCTAAGACTCACCCATGGGCAGGAATTTCTAGCTTCAAAGAAAAGTTTGGCGGAGAGGTAGTGATGTATCCAAAAGAGCAGATGATTATTCTCAAGCCGATTGCTTATCACCTACTACGAATAAAAAGATCTCTCCTAGGATAAATACAAACAATATAACTAACCCATCGCGAAGACTGGCTTTGCTAGTCTGGAGCGATTCCTATTAAAGGGAAAAGGGAGCTCATGAGGGAAAAACCGTAGGTTTGTCCCTCATGCCATATATCAAAAAACCCCTCCCAGTTTTACCTGGAGAGGGGTTATTGATTCCTAAATCTTAGGAAGATCTGATCGGTCTTTAGCTGTTGTAGCTAGTAGACTTAACAGATGTCTCTGGGTATTCAATCCAAAGGAATCGAGCACCACTTGCGTACGTATTGAGTTGATCCTTATCAATCCATTGTACGTGTGATCGAGTTGAGATAGCTCCCTGTGCACCGAATGTGGCAGCAGAGATATCATCGAATTCCTGAATAGAAACCTGGAGAACAGATACACCACCGTTAGCTGAAGCGCTGTTCGGGTTAGTGATATCTGCTTGAAGGACGTATGTAGCATCAGTACCTTCATCTACTTCAGTGTCTACAGTAGAAGCAACTAGTCCTGCACATTCTACAAGGAGAGTACCTGAAGCTACACCAACAGCGAGACCGCTATCTGAGTAGTAATCAGTACATGTAACAGTCTTAGTCTGGTCAGCCTTGTTGTACATCTTAAATGAATCTGCAGTAATAGTTACGTTTGTTGCATTAACATTGAAGACTACACCAGAAAGCGTGACGTCGTTATCTCCGTTCTTAGAGTTTCCGTGAGCAGCAGCTGATACCTTGAACTGACCGATAGCAGAAATACCAGTTGGTACTGATGTACCGTTGGCATCTGGGTTAGCGTTGGTAATAGATGTGATCTTAGAAAGAACAGAGAGGTTCTTGTTACCAGTAATAGTAGAGTTGCTGCTAGTGTTGCTGGTTACAGTTTCTGCACCAACGAAGATTTCACCTTCAGCTGTACCATCCTGGTCACTCATTGAGAGGTCGTTTGAAGACTCTCCACCGCGAGCTTGAACAACAATGTTGTTGTAAGTAGCGGCTCCTGAACCGATCATAAGAGCGATGATTTGGTTGGATACTCCACCCTGTTCATCAGTCTTCATGCGAGGTCGGATGATAACATCGATGTCATCTCCATCAGGAATAACGAGTTGCTGGTTTTCCATGTTTACACAGAAAGTGGTAACTGTACCTGAACCAACTTGGTCCTGAGTAGTACCACCAGAGGTAGCCTGCTTAGGGTTGTGATCAAGCTTTGTATCAGATCCACATCCACCCTTAGTTGCTTCTGCGAACTTAGTAGCTTCACCATCACGGTAGAGCTCCAATCGGTCGATAGAAGTAGCGGTAGATCCAGATGATGTGAACTGCAAGTCAGTTACATCAATATCTTCGTGCTCAGCGTGTAGCTCAAGACGGAGGATAGCCTCACCAAGAGTTCCACCAAGCAACTGACGGCTTCGTAGCGGCTGTGTGTCCTTAGTTACGAATAGGTCACCCTGGCTTCGGAGACTCCAAAGCTGAGAGTAAACAGTAGTCGTAATAATGTCACATGAAGTCGCTGTAGTACCGTCTGTATCGAGACAGTTAGAAGTACCATTCGTCTGAATGTTACTTAGGTTTGAACCATCGTCGAGTTCTTCAGCCTCTACGTATGTAACGGTTGAACCAGTATCGAAACGGATTTCAAGATCGTTATTTGTAAGGCTAGATGAAACGTCAGAGTGTACCTCGAAGACTACAGTCTCCTCAGCAGGGATAACGTATCCACCACCAGCTAGATCGTTAAAGCTGATCTGGCTAGATTGTGATGCAACACCGTCCTCAAGGATAGTGTCAACTGAACCGTCTCCATCGGTATCAACCCATAGAGCGTAGTTCTGACCATTGTTTAGAGATCCAGAAGCGGACTCGAAAATAGCCTTTGTGAAGAGAATATCTTCAGCTTCGCCAGCACGTGCCTCAAATCGGAAGAGGTTTACGTTCTTAGCGTTCTCAACCGCTGTGTCACCTGTACCAATCTCCTTAACGGCGATTGTTAGAGTAGCAGTAGCGATCTGGTGGAAGTTACCAGCGATGTTACCACGAGGGCGAACGTCACCTACCTTGTCACCAGTTGAAAGTCCTTCTACTTGCATTTGGTAGCTAGTAGTTGAAGTTACAAGAGTGTTGAAGTCACATCCAGTTGTGTTGGTTGTTAGAGCACCAGCAGAAAGGATGTGTGTTGGCTCACCACAAATGTGAACACGGAATTTGTCACCGTTTGAAGGGTGCTGGTCTGAACCGTTGTCAATGAAGTCAACACGGAACTCCCATGATTCGTCACCGCGAACGATGAAGTCATCGAAACGGTAAACCTGGTATGTACCAGCTTCAGTAGCTGTAGCTGATGTGCTACCAAGATCAGTAGATCCTGTTAGACGAACACCATCAATTGTACGACCAGTAGATTTGTTTCGGATTTCTACGTCCTCAAGAAGTTCGTGGATTTGGTTAGCAGTAGATGCACCACCTGTAAGGATGGAACCTGTGCTAGATGTACCCTGAACGAGGATGAAGAAGTCTTTAACGTCGATGTCTTCACCTCCAGTCTGGAAAGTGATGTTCGCAAGAACAGCATCGTTATCGTCACGTGTGTACTCCTCTTGTGCAGGACCGTCGATACCGATAGTGAATTCACCAGCGTCGATAGAAACTGTATCAGGAAGAGTGGATGTCTCGGAAGGCAGAGAAATCTGTGATCCGTAGAGCTGTCCGTTTACACCGTAACCGTAGAGAGAACCAACCGCAAAGAGGTCAGATGTCTCTTCAAAGTGCATAATGATTTGGTCTCCAGCACCACCAACAACGTCAGCGATGATCTCAAGTGTGATCTTGTCACCCTCAAGAACGGTGAATGGAGGATCGAATACAACAGTAATAAAGTCACCAACAGTCTGTGAAACAGTGTTAGTAAGGATAGTACCGTCTGTTCGACGTACTGCAATGTTAACGAAGTCACCATCAGATGCAGAACTGTTCTGCTCCAAAGTCATGGAGTAGAAAGTCTGGTCTTCAGTTGAGTTAACAGAAACTTCGTACTTACCGATAACAACACCTACGTCACCAACCTCAACTTCATCAGGAGAGACAGATCGGTAAGTAACACTTACGATACCACTTGTTACAGCAGCCATTCGGAAAGTGTCACCACGAAGTGGGAAGTTACCTGCAACAGACTGAGCGTTTCCGAATACATCAGAAGGAAGCTCCACAACTAGGTTGTGTTCTGCTGAAGTAGAAGCAGTAGAAGAGAAGTCCATCACGATGTCCACTGTCACTGTCTCACATGGATCAAGGATCAAAGGAGAAGAGAAGCGAAGATCAGATGTCTGGTCTTCTGAGTCAATTGTGCGCTTACGTGTAACACGAGCGCCGTTTACAGCTGCGTAGATTCCATCGATGTCGACTTCGTCACCAAATCCTTCGTGAAGGATAGTGAGGTTTTCAACAGCAACAGAGTCATCACAAGAAGCAGTAAAGTCTACAGAGAGACCTACTACACCAACTGCTCCTTTAGGAACAGTGTCTCCTACTGGGTTAGAAGCACCGAGCGAAAGCTCAAGTGTTCCGTCTCCCTGTACGAAAGCGGTGTAACCTGTGAATCCAACGCTGTCAGAAAAGACAGTGCCGTCAGCAGTCATAAGATCAGAAACTGAAAGAGTGTAGCTGTGTCCGGATTCCATAGCTTCACCAAGTGTGAGCTCAACAGTGCTTGTACCAAGAAGGTTAGCACTTGTTACAGGAACCTCAGGAGAACCAGTTACAGAGTAGTTAGCTGTGTCTTCTGCTGTTCCTTGGTCAAGAGTCATGTTGAACTCAATCTCAATTGTAGTAGAAGCAGTAGCAACTGCATCAGTAACCATTGGCTCACCGCTTACACCGCCTGTACCACAGTCAACTCCGTAAGAGAGACCTTGGTCAACACGGTAAAGCATTACAACCATCTCAGCACGGTTCATGTTGTCACCAGGACGAACACGGCCGGTAGAGTCGTCACCCTGAAGTACACAGTGGTCAGCCGCAGTCTGAATGACGTTGGTGTACCATTGTCCGCTTGGGTTATCGACGAACTGAGAAGCGTCGCCAGTTGGAGCAAGTCCAAATGCGCGAGTAATGAGGGCAGCAGCTTCAGCGCGGTTAATGTTTGCGCCAGGACGAGAGTAGCAAGGGTGGCTGCCGTAGCAGTCGCCGTCACCACGAACCCATCCCTCTTTACCTGCTTCCTCAAAGTAACCGTAATACCAGGCAGAAGTAGAAACGTCATCGAAGCTTGCAACAGCTGGAGGAGTGGAAAGAATTCCACCGTTCAGCTCTACAACCAACTTAACGAATTCAGCACGGTTGGCAGGGTTGCCACCGCGGAACCTAGCTTGTGTAGCATCGAGGTAACCTGCGTCAACGAAAGCGTTAACTGAGTCACCGTACCACACGCCCGCTGGAACATCGCTGTATGCTGCAAGCACTGTACCCGCTTGGGTAAGTGAAAGAGCTGCAACCGATACTCCTGCGAGGACTTTCTTCATTCGAAGAGTGAAGTCCATAAGAATAAGGTGTAAAGAAAAATAAAAGACTATATAAGGAAGTATGTCTGAAAGATCTCTAACAATCTTTGCTCTTGTGAGTAGAGAACGAATGATCGTCACTCTGCTCCTTATATATAAAGAGAGAACATGAGCTTAGGTAAGATTGGTTTTTGAGATTAAACAAATATACAGAAAGCACGACGCATGGGGAGCTCTTAAATAAAGTGCTCTGCGTGTGAGAAACTTGTCTTACTCAAACGTTGGCTTGAGGTAAAGGCAAGGTGCCGGTGCGTAAAGGAGCGTGTACACGGATCAGACTCTATGGGGACATAGAGGCGGATCAGCGATATTTAAGCGTTCCTGAAGCATTTAAGCAAGGGCTACGCACTGATCCGTGCAATACCCCAAACGCACCAGCAGGGGGTTTGTTACACAAAAAGGAAAGAAACTAATCGGGGAATTATAAGCATATATTGCACCAAATAGCGTATTTCAATAATGATATCTTGAGAGAAAGGGGGTAAAATTGATCAATTTTGGACCAAAATTTACTATTGCCAAAAGTGTAATTTGTGGTGTTCGGAAACAGGTAGCGCTAAGTAGAGCCAACATCTAGTTAGTAAAACCTTACATTTTGATGATTTCCTGCCCCTTTTCGCTGTCTTTGACCTCGAATCCTAGTGCTTGGATCTCATCTCGAAGGCTATCTGAGGCAGCGAAATCCTTATTAGAACGAGCTTCTAAGCGCTTGCTGGCGAGGTCTGATACCTCCTGTGGGATCTCCTGTGCTTCCTCTGGATCGAAGCATCCGAAGGTCTCCTGAATCATGCGTACAAACTCCTTACAAGATCCAAGCGTCCCCTCGTTGCGAGAGGAGGACATCAGATCAAATACGACGGCCATAGCAGCAGGCGTATTGAGGTCGCTGTTCATAGCCTCTGCAAACTTCTGGTTAGACTCTTCTACATCTCCTGAGCCTTGAGCAGCGTCCACCTCCCCTACCCATTCGAGGATCTTTCGGCGCGCTTTGTGCGCATCTTCTAATCCCTTCTTTGTAAACTTCAAGTTCGTTCTGTAGTGCACAGAAAGAAGATAGTATCGAAGGTCGAGGGGGCTGAAACCCATATTTTCTATATCAGGTAAACATAACACGTTGCCAAGACTTTTTGACATCTTGGTATCTCCCATGTCGATGAATCTCTTGTGCACCCAGTAGTTCACATGTGGCTTACCGTCGCCACTTCCGACCGACTGAGCGATCTCACATTCGTGGTGTGGAAAAATTAAATCCTCTCCTCCGGTGTGAATGTCGAACGGTGACCCTAAAAACTTGTCACTCATACAGCTGCACTCGAGGTGCCACCCCGGAAAACCCTCTCCCCACTTACTGTCCCACCGCAAAATGTGATGCTCATTTTCACCGACACATTTTTTCCACAATGCGAAGTCTGCAGCGTTCTTCTTTTTTTCGTCGACGGCGATGCGAGATCCCGATGATAAATTTTCTAACGTGTTGCCAGACAGTTTTCCGTACCCCTCAAAAGTAGTGACATCAAAGTACACACCGTCTTCAGTTTCGTAGGCGTGACCGCGGTCGATAAGTGTCTCGATCATCGAAAGCATTTCTGGAATAGTTTCTGTCGCGAGTGGTCGGTGTTCTGGCTCTCGAAAATTAAGGGCATGTTCATCCCCAATATATTGCTCAGCATATTTGCGCGCGATACTCAACGGGTCAGTCTTCTCCTCACGCGATTGCCTTTCAATTTTGTCAGCACCTTCCGCGTCTGCGACGTCATCGCCTGCGAGGTGTCCTACATCCGTAATATTTTTTACGTGCGTTACAGCGTAACCAGACACTTCCAACCAGCGACGCAAAAGATCTGCGAGCAAGAACGAACTGTAGTTACCAATGTGTGGTCGCCCGTAGACTGTTGGCCCACATGTATACATGCGTACTTCCCCTTCTTTGATAGGTGTGAAATCCTCCTCCTGTTTTGTAAGCGTGTTGTAGAGTCGAAGAGACATACAAGAAGTGTAAAACGGAAAGAGGAAAATGGATAATGAAAATACGGAATAAAAAAACCCAGTAGCGCGATGTGCTAACTACTGGGCTATGTCTCCTCGTCTTCCATGACGTTCTGTACTAATTCCACAGAGGGTCACGAGGGACTACGGTATGCCCAGGCACTATTTGGCTAATGTCTCCAGTGAGCATACTTGCCAACGCGGTGGTGAGAAGGTCATCAATCTCCTCTTCGCTTCGGCCCTCAATGTGGGGGCCAACTGATTCGAAGAGGATGTGCTCGACGAGGGACTCAGCACTGCCTACCTGAACTTCTACATGTGGATCTTTCATTGAATTTCATCCTTTATACGAAAGATCACGAACGGGCTTTGCTCATCCTTAAGCAAAGTTGGACAGTTTATACAGTATTAATCTATTTTTGGCAAGGGACAGCTACTGACTAAAAAGAGCCGGTACGCGCGTTTCAATCCAGAATAGGATCAAATTGCACATACCGGCCAAATGTTGCCGACATCAATGTCAGCAGGCAAGATCCGAGAAAACATCACTCGCCTTTCGGTGTTCCACTATCAGAAGGTTCTTCGGGGGGAATGTCTGGCACTGCAGCGATTGGGACTTCGTAGATTTCCTGTCGCCAAATACCGACGTCGTCAGGGGCCTCTATTCCGAGGCGCACCCTGTCACCCTTCACTTCGAGCACTGTGATGACGATCTTATCGCCGATCATAATCCTCTCGCCCTTCTTCCTGGAAAGAACTAGCATGGCTCTTACTCCTTGTTGTGAGCCGACCATAACTTGCCTTAGACTCCCTGTCAGAGGCTTCGATGGCTGACGGAGAGTATACAGAGATCACTAGCTATTACAATGCTTATTTATTATCTTGTCAAATATAGATTTGGACAATTTCTGTGAGCAACACCACTTCTATTGCGACTCTAGTTTTGATACCGTACTGACACCATTTCATTCACCTTATTTTTATGGACACTCAAACTGCACTCGAACGAATTTCTGGAAAAGGATTTATCGCTGCTCTCGACCAAAGTGGAGGAAGTAGCCCAAAAGCACTTGCCGCGTACGGCGTAGAAGAAAGTGCATGGGGAGGAGATCAGGAACAAATGTTTGAAATGATTCACGGTATGCGCACACGTATTATTGTTGATGATGCATTCGATCAACGTATCTGCGGTGCGATTTTGTTTGAGCGCACGATGAACAGTGAAGTAGAAGGAATGCCAACTGCACAGTATCTTTCTGAGAAGAAGAACATTGTTCCATTCTTAAAGGTAGATGAAGGACTACAAGACGAAGCAAACGGCGTACAACTTATGAAAGAAATGAAAGGCCTAACAGAGCGTTTAGCCAGTGCAAACCAGCACGGTATTTTTGGAACAAAAATGCGCAGCGTTATTCAGAGTGCAAACGCCGAAGGAATTTCTGCAATTGTTGCACAGCAATTTGAAGTTGGAGGAGTTATTATTGACGCAGGACTTATGCCGATCTTAGAACCAGAAGTGAACATCAAATCAGCAGACAAAGCTGCATGTGAAGAGATACTTCGTGATGAACTTATCAAGGCCCTAGATACTCTCCCAGAAGACCGTCACGTTATGCTTAAGCTTACTCTTCCGGAAGCTGCTAACTTCTACAAAGACGTTATCAACCACCCACGCGTACTTCGCGTGGTAGCACTCTCTGGTGGATACAGCAGAGACGAGGCGAACACGAAGCTTACTGCGAATGCAGACATGACTGCCAGCTTCTCTCGCGCTCTTGTACAAGATCTTCGATCTGACCAAAGTGCAGAAGAATTCACCGCTGCACTCGACTCTGCTATCGATAGTATCTATCAGGCATCGACAGCTGAGGTTGTTAGTGTTTAGTCACTTACCTCACCCCCTAACCCCCTCTCCCTCCACGCCACTTGCCTACAGGGAGGGGGGGAAATTTGTCTTACAAAAATATACGTACGAGAAAGCTCCCCTCTCCTGGAAAGGAGTTTAGGGGCGGAAGGAGAGGGGCTGGGGGTGAGGTCCGCTTATACCTTCCTATTCACATACACCTGCTGTCCTACAGCAAACACTGTGGAGGCTGCCCAGTAGAGGGACACCGCTGCAGGGAATTTGATGGCGAAGAATCCAATCATTAGTGGAAGTCCATACATCATTACTTTCTGCTGCACTTCCTGCTGACTTGCTGCTTCTTTCTTCTTCTTGGTGCCACTCTTCTCTTCCTTCTTTTTATTTGCGGCAAAAGAAAGTTTCATCTGGAAGAACTGCATCACTACAAGCAAGATCGGCATCACTGTTACGTTTGGTAATGTCAGATCCATACCAAGGAACTGTGTCCCAAAGTCCCACGAAAGGTTTTGGTACACCGGATACAGAAGGTGCTCAGAGAGAGCAAGTACTGAACCATCACGAATGGTAAAGAAGAGTCCAATGAGAATTGGAAACTGAATCAACATCGGCAAACATGACTGCATCGGGTTTACCTTATTTTCCTTCCAGAGTTTCATAGTTTCCTCCTGCATCTTCTTTGGATTATCTTTGTACTTTGCCTTCATCGCATCCATCTTTGGCTGCACAGCCTGCATCTTTCGTTGTCCTTCCATTGCGTGCTGTGTCGGTACAAAGAGAATAAGTTTTACAATGATCGTAAGAATGATGATGGCAATTCCCAAGTTGTATCCTGGTGTCATCGATGCAACAAATATCAAACCATTAAGAAGCGGCTTTGTAATAAACGTACGGAAGATCTGTGTCATCATTCCTGCTTCGTAAATACTAAACTCTGCCGTCGACTCTTCATCTTCAATACCTGGTAATTGCACTGCGTAGTTACCGTAGTCACCGAACAAGGAATATTTCCACGGCCCGAGGTCTACGTTTACAGAAGCTCCAGCCGCAACGGATGTTACTGCTGCACAAGGGAGTGCAGTCTCTTGCGTAGTAAGTGCTGTACGCGTTTCCCCTTCTATCTTCCACACATCAACAGGAGGCATAGGGCAGCGGTCTTCTAATACAAGATCTTCCTCACTTCTATTTTTAATTACTAAGAGAGGGTGGTGTTGTCCTTTCACAGTCTTATCCACTACTTGCACAATTACTCCACTGATATCTTTTTCTGGTCCGTATCGTTCAGGAAAGAAATACCGAAACGACATCTGCGTCGTCATGTAGACGAGCAAGAAGATAAGGGCGAATTGGAACATGGAACCTGCGCGGCTTTTTGGTGCACTCATAGTTGTGAGAGAAAAGATTCGACATCAGAGATGATGTCATCAAAATCGCAATCCAGACTAGCGCTGCGAGGCGTAAGTAACAACTGTATGGTTGGAAGTTTTTTGTGCGATTTTAGAGTCCTGCGAAATCCCTCTCGGCAACGGCGACGCATTCTGTTTCTTCGTACTGCCGATTTATCCAGCTTGATAGAGGCTGCTGTTCCTATATAGATCGCCATCTTAGCAGGGTCTAGATTTGGGTTCTTTGGCGCTCCTTTAAGCCATTTTATGGACATAGTAGTGCCTTTCCACGGCTTTCCTTTACGGCGGAGGTAGTCGTTTACTTTGCGGCCAGAGAGTCTGGAAGGTTTCATAGCTTCAGAAGTATGACAGAAAATTTCCCAAAATACTTAAGGACTACGCTAAACTTCTCGCCATATGGCTACCCTATCCAATGATGACGTACGGCATATAGGTAAACTCTGCAGACTGAACCTGTCTGACGAAGAGGTGAAGAGACTGGGGCCAGAACTCAGCTCTATCTTAAGCTTTGTTGATAAGCTTCAGGAGGTAGACACGAGTAGTGTCGAGCCAACTCCACAGCCAACAGGAATTACCAATGGTTTCCGCGAAGATGAAGTAGTAGCCGATGGCCCAACGAGAGAAGAGCTACTCGCCACAAGCCCTCTTCCTATTGTTGATAACCAAATCCAAACACCTTCAGCACATGGGTAACACGCTCACTATCGTCGAGGCACACGCCAAACTTAAAGCGAAAGAAATTACGTCTGAGCAACTCGTGCAATCGTGTATCGATCGTATTGAAAGCGTCGATGGAAAACTGAATGCAGTCGTATATAAGAATTTTGAAAGAGCCCTAGAACAAGCCAAAAAAATAGATGCAGCAGGAAAGTTTGATCACCCATTAACGGGAATTCCTTTTCTGACAAAAGATGTGTATTGCGAAAAAGGAATACCGACTACGGCCTGTAGTAACGTCCTCCGCAGCAAAGACTATGCACCCCCTTTTGATTGCACAACAATTCAAAGGCTACATGCTGTAGGAGCTATTAGTATTGGAAAGACCAACACGGATGAATTTACCCAAGGAGCAAGTACAGAAACTTCATGCTACGGCGTGACAAAAAACCCATGGGATACAAGTTGTGTTGCAGGAGGTTCCTCTGGTGGAAGTGCAGCAGCGGTTGCTGCTGATGAATGTATTTTTGCACTCGGTACAGATACGGGAGGATCTATCCGTCAGCCTGCCGCGTTCTGTGGTTGCACAGGAATCCGCCCAACATACGGTCGCACCAGTCGATACGGTGTCATGAGTATGGCCAGCAGCCTCGATACTATCGGACCACTCTGTAAAAGTATCGAAGATATGGCAATAGTACTCGAAGCAATCTCTGGAAAAGACCCTCTCGATGCAACTACTGGTGACACAGAAGTACCACAATATGCAGGAACTCTGAATGGAGACATTAAAGGTATGAAGCTTGGTCTTCCAAAGGAATATTTCTCTGATGGAATGAATGAGGAAATGAAAACCGCAGTGATGGATGCCGTAGAGGTGCTCAAAAATCTCGGTGCAGAAATTATTGATATCTCTCTGCCTCACACAGAATATGCAACACCATGTTACTACGTAATCTGCCCATCAGAAGTTAGCTCGAACATGGCACGGTACGATGGTATTCGCTTTGGACACACTGTAAGTGGTGCAGATGATCTTGTAGATTACTATCACAAAACACGCACCGAAGGGTTTGGAGATGAGGTGAAGCGCAGAATTATGATCGGAACATACGCACTCTCTGCTGGATACTACGATGCGTACTACAGACAAGCGCTCAAGGTGCGCACTCTTATCAAGAAAGACTTTGAAGATGCCTATCAATCTGTAGATGCAATTATTGCCCCCGTCACACCATCTGCTGCATTTACTATCGGAACACACGAAGGAGACCCTGTTGCGATGTACCTTGAAGATGTATTCCTCGACCCGCAAGTGATGGCAGGAATTCCTGCATTATCAGTTCCATGCGGAGAAACAAAAGAGGGACTGCCTCTCGGGTTACAAATTATGGGTAAACAATGGGGAGAATCAGAAATTCTAAACATTGCCCATGCCTACGAACAAGCAACCGATTGGAACGAGAAAAAGCCAAATCTATAGTGTAATAAATATCACCATTCCTTCTGAGGGGTATCATGGTAGAATCCAAACCAATATTCCCCCTTTATTTTATGAAAATGATCCAAGACATCATCAAAAAGTGGTACAAAAACGAGTACACCTTTGGTGCAGAAGCTCTCCGAATTGCATTCGGTATTATGTTCCTCCTTGTTGGAGTCAAAAAGTTCCGAATGGGACTAACAGGTTTTGCCGATAATCTCGTAGGAGGTGACGGACACCTTGCGCAAGAGATTCCAAGTATTGCGCTCTATATTTACGGTCTTGCTCTGCCAATTGCTGAGTTCGTTGCAGGTCTTGTACTTCTACTTAACAAGCACGTTAAAGAAGCGTACTTCGCCATCGCCGTTATGTACCTTACGTTTATATTTGGACAGCAGTACGACGGAAACACTTCTAAGGTAGGGACAGAGTACCTCCCAGGCCTTCTTACTCTCTCACTCGCTGTATTCTTTACAGTCAAATCTGGTAAAGGTAAGAGTAAAAAATAAGCCACTGATGAAACGCACCAACTACACTCTCGAAATTACCGTATTTATTGTCGGTGCTGTCATCATGATATTTGAACTAGTAGGGTCCAGAGTTCTGGGCCCTTATTTTGGTACTTCTATTTTTGTATGGACGAGTCTGATCGGCATCATCTTAGGATCACTGAGTTTGGGATACTATTATGGAGGGCATCTCGCTGATAAAAAGCCAACGATCAACAAGCTTGCATGCATCATGTTTCAGGCAGGAGTGTTTATAGGACTCATGATTATTTGTAAGGACTTCTTGCTGCAGTTTCTGCACACGTTCTTACCAGGCATTCGCTTGTCCTCTGTTATAGCCTCTGTAGCACTGTTCTTTCCTGCGAGCTTTCTACTGGGTATGGTTGCGCCGTACGCAGCCAAACTTAAGCTACAGAACCTAAAGACTGCCGGGCGAACCTTGGGGAACCTTTATGCTATTTCTACAACAGGAAGCATTGTCGGAACGTTCCTCTGTGGGTTCTATCTTATCCCGCATTTCGGAACCAATGTGATACTGATGTCACTCGCAATTACCTTAGTTGTCATTTCGATTGTTCTTCTTGCGCGTCCGCCTAAAACTATAGAAATCTGTGTACTGCTACTGTGCGTTGTTGGTTGGAAAGTCACCAGTGACGTAAGTCTTGCGTCACGCGATAACTTTATTGATATCGACACGGCCTATAACCGTATCTGGATTTATGACCTTGAGCGACCCGATAGAAATGCAACAGTTAAAATTCTTGGTATCAATAATGAGAACCACAGCTCTATGTTTTTAGATAGCGATGAGCTCGTTAATGAATATTCAAAGTTCTATCACCTCGCTCGGCACTTTATGCCAGGCTTTGAGAAAACTGTGCTGTTTGGTGGAGCAGGCTACTCGTTTCCAAAGGATTTTTTGGTGCAGTATCCCGCAGCAACAATGGACGTTATAGAAATAGACCCAAAAGTGACCGAGCTTGCGAAGAAGTATTTTCGTCTTAAAGACGATCCTCGCCTAACATCGTATCACCAAGATGGGAGAGTGTTTTTAAATACCACAGACGAAACATACGACGTAGTCTTCGGTGATGCGTTTGGTTCTCAGTATTCCATTCCCTATCAGCTCACTACACAAGAAGCGATCCAGAAAACACACGACATTCTGAGCGACGAAGGCATCGCCATCGTGAATATTATCAGTGCGATAGAAGGTGAAAGCGGTGAATTCTTAAGGGCAGAAGTAGCGACGTATAAGAGCATATTCCCTCAGGTCTACGTGTTCCCTGTTCAAGAGCCTGAGGTCGGCACAGCTCTACAAAACATTATCCTCGTAGCACTCAAATCCACTGAGCAGCCTCGCTTTACAAGCGCAGACCCAAGTCTTCATAAATACCTCAGTCACCTCTGGGAGGCAGAGATTGCTTCTGATATGCCTATTCTTACAGATAACTTCGCTCCGGTGGATCATTATGTCAGTAAGGCTTTTTAAGTTTTAATTGTTGTTTGCAAAAACTGAAAATGGTACTGTTTTCGAGCTTTGGAATGACAACCGAGGCTTTGTGAAAGATTTACATCACAGAATTCCCACTTCGACACTAGTGGGGTTGTAGCTCAGTTGGCCCAGCCTGCCTCTGGCAGGCGTAATATAACTAGATCGCCCGCTCTAACCAACCCCGTAATAGTATCGCTCACATGTGGGGTTGTAGCTCAGTTGGTTAGAGCGCCTCCCTGTCACGGAGGAGGTCGCGAGTTCGAGTCTCGTCAGCCCCGCCACGATTAAATGGCTCAGGAAAGCCATTTGATATATTAAAAAATCCCCTATTGCTTTCGCAACAAGGGAGATCATCGAAAGAATCATTTCTGATTCCAATGGGCTTTTAGTACTTTTATCTCACAAAATATTCTTGTGAGAGTAAGGGTAACAACATGTCGAATAAAAAAGAGGCGTGGATCTTCCCTGTACTGAGAACTATCAAATACCTGTCCCGGATACGTAATCCCATCTTTAATTAACCATGTTCTGGCATCCCTATTAATGATTTCTCCTACTCCAAGAAGTTCACCATCATTCTCAGAAGGTGATCCAAAATAGTAATTGATAACCTCTTCCTGTGTTACCTCGTCCTTAAGGCCAAAGGTAAGCCATGCAGTATCATTACGTCCCTGCCTTGCTAAGGCAAAAAATACATGTCCACCTGGTGTATACAACTCCCTCTTAAGGCTATCAAATGCTAATACCCATTTTTCATGCACCTCTCGTGTTGGACGATAAAAATCGTCGTACCCCGTTCCTAACCCATTGCATCTAGTGCCTTTGCCATTCTGAACAAGGCAAGCTCTGTATTCAATCATAGCAACCTTCCTTTCTTCGATGATGTAAATGACCAACCTCACCATGAGGCTATGTACATTAGACTGTATATTGTATAATATGTAAATACACATATACCTATCTAAATTACCTCTTAAACTCTTATTTAATTAAGTTATTTACATATATATAAATTTTGTATATAATTTATAACAACACATATGATAGAAAAAAACCTCCCAAGTGCCATACGTCCACTACTCAAACGAGCAGGTCTTGATGCTCGTGAAATAGAAATATATCTAACTATACTCTCCCTAAAGATTGCCCCTGCAAGTCGTATTGCCAAAGAGGCGCGTCAGGAAAGAAGTAATACCTATCTAATACTTCACTCATTACAAGAAAAGGGGCTTATTTCAGAAGTAGAGCGTGGCAAGGTTCGACATTTTGTTGCTGAAGATCCCAATAGACTACTCGTATACATAGAAGAGAAGGAGAAAGAGATGCAGCAAATCCATACCCTTCTTGGAGATGCTCTTCCTGTGCTGAGATCCATAACCAAATCAATTACTGATCAGCCGCGTGTAACCCTTTCTAAAGGTTTTGATGCCATGAAACAATCTTATCGAGAAATTCTGTCTCAGGAGTTTGTAGGAGCATTCAATTTAGAAAAGGTTTATGAAGCATTTGGAAAGACTATTGCAGAATCACTTTTTGGAAAAGCTGCAGAGCTAAAGGGGCGAGAGTTTGTAATTAATAATAAAGCTGGAAAAGAATATGTAAAAAAACAAAATTCACCACATCTCGAGAGTCGTTTATTGCCTAAAGATATCTCATTCAATAGTGACATACTTGTTTTTAGAGATACGGTAGTATTCTTTGCATATGACGATGAAAAGACAGTTGTTCGTATTGAGAACCAAAACATAGCAGATCTGCTCACCTCTTGGTTTGAAATGCTATGGCTAACAACAAAATAAGGGCATCCTCACCTTCAACAAGTCTAAGATTGTCTCGTCAGCCCCGCCATTCATGTACTATAACAAGTGTGAAACGACACTTCCCTTTACTGTGCATAGCAATAGTGAGCCTACTGCTCTATCTCCCATTTGTATCCAATGGATACATCAACGTGGATGATGCAGGGCTTATATGGAATAACAGTGCTGTAATGCAGTTTGATGTGCTTAGGGTGTTTTCTTCTTACGATCCAGAGCTCTATATTCCGCTGACACTTCTGACCTATCAGATTGAATATGTGATAGCAGGAGCATCACCACTGCTTTCACACCTCACAAATCTACTACTACACACACTGTCTGCACTCCTCGTGTATGCCATTGTCAAAAGGCTCACACGCAGTGCAACGGTAGGACTGCTGACTGCACTGTTTTTTGCGATGCACCCGATGCAAAGTACGGCAGTGCTCTGGGCTAGTGCGCGGAAAGATTTGCTCAGTAGTGCACTGATGCTTTTGTCGCTGCATCTGTATCTCAAAGAAAACAAGTGGAGCCTTGCTGCATTCTTAGGCGCACTTCTTTCTAAGATCTCTGTGGCGGTCTTACCATTACTTCTTCTTTTGATTGATGTATGGGAAGGAAAACCAATGAACCGTGAACGCATAACAGAGAAGTGGCCATACTTTGGATTAAGCTTTGTGTTTGGTGTTATTGCTATATTCGGAAAGACCACGAACCTTGGTTCGATGAGTTCTTCTGATTACTTTTTGCTGAGTGCTAAAAACATTGTGTTCTCTGTGCAAAAACTCTTTGCCCCACTAGGGCTTTCGTTTATGTATCCGCAGAGCACAGAGGTCTCTGTGGCGCAGCCGGATTTCTATATCCCGATTATTTTACTGATGTTTGCCGCAGGACTTTTATACGCACTGCGAAAAAGACTCTCTGTAGTGGTGTGGTGCTTAGGTTGGTTTGTCATCTGTATGCTTCCCAACCTTCTAACGTACTCTCAAAACACGAACATCATCTTCGCTTCCAATCGATACGTGTACCTCGCATGCATTGGAGTGTTTATGTATATCAGCTCTCTAATCGTCTTGCAGAAGCGCGCAGTGATGCTTGTGCTGATTCCTGTGCTCCTTGGTACTTGCGGTGTGCTCACTGTGGCAGAAACGCGTACGTGGCGCAGTAGCGAAGCTCTTATGCGTAGCAGCCTTGCAGCTGGCTACGATCATCCTATGATCCATCACAATCTCGCTGCAGCCCTTAGGAAATCAGGTAAAAAAGAAGAGGCCATGCAGGAGTTTCTTCATGCCGGAAACAGTGGCTACGCCTATAGCTTTAAACTCGCAGGAGATATGCAAAAAGAACGTGGCAATGACGCAAAGGCTACGAAGCTGTATGAGCAAAGCATGGAAGCCGTACGCAAGAGTGGAGCAAGAGGCTCTACAGACCTTGCAGCACACTACGAAATTGCAGCACTGAGACAAAGTCAAAACAATGCACCAGAAGCAGAGCGGATTCTTCTTGAGGCACTCAAGCTTGGCGACCACATTGCGAGTACCTATATCAATTTAGGAACGCTGTATCTCGAAACAGGAAACGCTGACACTGCTAAAAAGTACTTACTAGAAGCCGTGAAGCTTAATAGCTTCTCTGCAGGGGCTTGGTACCACCTCGCATTTGTGTATGCACAAGAGATGCAACACGACAAAGCAGTCAAAGCGCTTAAACGTGTCCTGCGAATAGATCCATATTACAATGGAGCTGCAGCTAACTTAGAGCAGCTTGAGAATCTGTAACACTATCATGCGAAAGCATCTCCCCTACATCGGATTCTTCGTCGCCTTCCTTGGCGTCTTTTTTTGGGGACTCAATTACGGAAATCTCATCGGACACGACTACAACTACTTCTTCCCTAAACTTCTTGATGGGAACTGGCATTTTCTGCGCCAAGGATTAGCGCCGTTTCTCTACACTCCACACTACTGCGGAGGATTCCCCGAGTTTGGAAACCCACAGTCAATGTATTATTCGCTACTGCAGCTACTCAGTCTAAAGCTTGATCTGTGGCTTGCCGCCCAACTCGTAATAGGAATCGCGATGCTTATTGGTTACTGGGGTTGGTATTTGTTTGGCAGAGATGTTCTCAAGATGAAGGTCAACTGGGCACACGTGTTTGCACTGATTGTGAGTGCGCATGGATTTCATCTGATGCACATGATGGCGGGACATATTATTTATCACACGATGCCACTGATTGGACTGATGCTCTGGTTACTACTCGAACCAACACGTGACACGAAGAAGTCACTAATCGTAAAAAGTACAGCATTCGGTTTTATCACGGTGAACATTATTCACAGCGGAGGATTTATGGTGGGAGTATTTGGTGGCGCAATGTTGCTACTGTTTTTACCGATTGCCAACAGGTCTCGCACACTACTTTTTCGCATTGCAGGATGTACAACTGCAACACTTCTGATGAACGGAGGAAAACTCTTTGCTGTGTTTAGTGTGATGCGATTTTTCCCGCGCAACCTACCGTTTACTCAACTACCAGAAAGCTCCAGCACTATTGGATATATAATGACTGCACTATGGAGTTTCCCGCAAAGCGAAGGGCTGTTTGAACACTATGGAATTCCAGATTGGGGAGCTCTACACGAGTACAGCATGTACCTGTCCCCTGTAGTTCTCATCGGTCTTTTATGTGGAATATTTTTACTAGGGAAGCGCAGAAAAATAAACATTCCTGTCGCAATTATCGCACTGCTACTCACGGTATTTTTTGTACAACTGATCCAAGGCCACGGCATACTTGTCGACCCTCTTAAGGGTCTTCCAATATTTAAATCACTGCGCATGAATACGCGTTTCTTGTATCCATTTTCAATTGCACTCAGTGCCGTAGGAATCTGGAGCTTGGGGCAAGTCGCACGCAGTCGACTTATCAGTATTGGTGCATGTGCGCTTACGCTCTTAGCATTTTTGTTTGCCTACGTTCCGACACTGCTAGATGTTTCCCCTCCAAGATCTTTGGATTACAGTGAAGTGCAACATCACCTTATAAAGAATGATGGATTCTTAAAACTGGATGTGAATTCTGTTATTGATATGCGCGGAGAGGGCCAAGCAGAGTTTGTGCCACTGTTTGCAGGTGCCAACCATGCATACTGCGAAGAGCCGCTACTGTGGGGAGATACGCCAGAGATGGAACCGCTAGAAGAGGGAGACGTGTATCTCGGCTGGAATGAGCGGTTGAATTTGTATAACCCTGCGTGCTTTATCTACCCAGAAGCAAACAACTGCGAACCAGGAGATCGTATCTTAGTTTCTGATAAAGAGAACTTTACGCGCTTTGTTACCGGAGAAAAGACGCTGTGGAAAGTTCCTGTGATGCAGAGAGTATTAAACTGGATAAGCATCCTGACACTGCTCGCAGCAGCAGCAATTGCTGTACCATGGAAGAGACGATGAAACTCTCCCGTAATCATCTACCGTATCTTGTCCTTCTTGGCCTATTTCTCGTAGCATTTTTCTGGGGACTTTCTGCAGGAATTCTCGGACATGATTACTTCTATTTCTTCCCAAAACTCTTGGATGGGAAGTGGCACTTTCTGAGACAAGGATTGTCGATGTTCTATTACACCCCTCACATGTGTGGAGGGTTTCCAGAGTATGCCAATCCGCAATCAATGTACTACTCTCTGCAGCAATTCCTTGTGCTGTTTTTGGACATGTGGCTTGCAGTACGTCTGACAATGCTGATTTCAATGTTGATTGCGTATGTCGGTTGGTATCGCGTTGGAAAGGATTTGGTCAAACTCAATATGCACTGGGCACATCTGCTTGCGCTGATTATTACTGCACATGGGTATCACTTTATGCACATGATACCGGGACACATTGTGTTCCACAGTATGCCGATTATTGGATGGCTACTGTGGATGCTCTTTGACCGCAGGCCGCATTCACTCAAAGGATTGGTAATAAAAGGTTCATGGTTCGCACTTGCAACCGCCTACATTCTCTACAGTGGTGGCTACATGGTTGCAGTCATGGCGATGTTTGCTGTAATGGTACTACTGCCATATGAACTGATAGTTCACAGCAAGAACCTCAAAGAACGCACAACAATACTCGCAAAAAATATCTGTGCCTGCGCAATAGGTGGGCTGCTTATTAACGGTAGCAAGCTTGTTGCTACCTTTAGTTTTTTACGATACTTCCCACGAGAAGTTCCTTTCGAGCGTCTCTGGGACGACACCAGTATCTTAGTGTACATATTTAGGGCGCTATTTGCCCTCCCGCAAAACGATGACTTGTACTGGGAGTTTGGCATGGGAAACTGGGGAGCGTTTCATGAATACAGCTTCTTAGTATCCCCTGTCGTTCTTATCGGGCTCGCCTGTGGAATCTTCTTACTCTGGAAAAGGCGAACTGCTGTACTGCAACACAAGAGGCAACTGATCGCTACGGTAGTGGTATCGATAGTGTTGCTCGTGTTTTTGATGCAACTGATGCAAGGATACGGATGGATGGTAACGCCACTAGAGTCGTTACCAATTTTTAGAGGATTGCACGTTAATATGCGTTGGCTCTATGCGTTCTCGTTCTTACCGATAATTGCTTCTGTGTGGTGTCTGCAACAATGCAGATTTAAGTCATGGGTAGCAAAATTTGGAGGTGTGATTACGATCGTCGCATTTGTTGGAGGATATTTTGGTATTCTTCATCAAAACACATTGCCTCGTACATTGCCGTATCCAGAAATCGTTGCAGCGCTCGATACACAAGAAGATTACATGGAGCTGGATGTTGAAGAAGCATTTGATATGCGAGATATGGGACACTCTGGTTTTATTCCACTGATCTTTGGTGGCAATCATGTCTACTGTCACGAACCGATGCTACTCGGCACCTCCAATCTGCCAGACACTATTCGTGTCGCACAAATCATGAATGAAGAAGATGGGTATCTTAATATGTATAACCCTGCCTGCATGGTGTATCCAGATACAAACGATTGTGAATCTGGAGATCGTATCCTTGTATCAGATACAGAAAATGCGCAGCGTTTCCGTACAGGACAAAAAACGACGTGGAAAATGTCTGGATTGCAGCACTTCAGCAACTGGATCTCTCTACTGAGTTTGATTGGATCGGTAACGCTTATTATTGTGCTACGAAAGCGCTAGATTATTCTAAGTACAACCTTGGATTCTTCTTGATACCACTTACACGTACTTCGAAGTGCACGTGGATTCCGGTAGCACCGTATACAAGCCCTGTGTTTCCCATCCACGCGATAGACTGACCACGCTGTACTCGATCCCCCTCTTTCACGTAGAGCTCTTTGTTGTGGCCATACAACGTCACGAGACCGTTCCCGTGATCTACTTCGATCACATTACCGTATCCACCATTCCAACCCGTGTCAGCGCGAATAACGGTTCCCTCTTCTGCAGCGTAGATAGGTCCACCAAGATTGCCGCCACTCTTATCCTGCATATCCACCGCGTAGTGTCCTGCATGATAGTGCTGTGTGTAATAACAGGTACTAGCACATGGCGTTTGCAATACTCCTGCAGATGGTGTTGGTGTAAATGGTGCTGTGGGTTTTACGACCACTTCAACAGGTTTTTTTGTTGGTGGTTTCGGCTTACCTGGCTCTTCATCCTTTGGCTCTTCGTCTACTGTTACTACTTGCACCTGCTTTTCAATAATTGGGCGTCCACCTGGAATAATCAGCTGTTGACCCGCCATAATAAATTCACTTTTTAGTTCGTTTTGATTCAAAATATTCGACATCGAAATGTCATAAAGCTGAGCAATGCGCGAGATAGTTTGTCCACGTGAAACCGTGTGTAATATTCCATCAACTGGCAAAATCAGTAGCTCATCTCCTGGGCGAATTGGTGTCCCTGCCTGCAAGTTATTTGCCCAACGGATTGTCTCTACAGATACAGGATACCAACGAGAAAGTCTCTCTAAGCTATCGCCATCTTTTACGGTATGAATCGTTCCTTTTGCATATGCTCTTCTTGCTCCTTGTCGCGTGAGTGGTGATGTTTTTTTCAGGAAGCCATCCTCTACTAGCAAGAATTTTTGTGTCGCAAGTGAAGGGTCTTGCTGTGCGAGAGCCGCTTTCGGAATATATGGTGGCAAAAAAGCTCCCAAAGCAAACGTTACTATGCAAGCAACGCGAATACGCTTAATCAGCCAACGATGTGTAGGAGAGAGAGGGGTCATTGGGAGGCAACAGGCTCCGGTTCAGTTTCCAAAGAAGAGAGGATCGTTCGCATATCCTTGTAACGCTGATTGGAGTTAAAGAGTACAACAATAAATTGCTGGTCTGTGCCTTCGACAAGTGACACAAGACACTGGCCAGCATCGGTTGTGGTACCAGTTTTTCCTGCAAGAACAGGACTAACTTCATGAAGCAATGCATGGGTGTGATAGAGCGAAATGCTATCACCTTCTGTGCTAGTGATGCGTTGTCCTGAACGGCTGAGTCGGCTTGCAATTTCTTCGTGACGCAAGCTATACATCGTCAGTCCGGCAATATCTTGTGGTGTAGACCAGTGTGCTGGGTGGTCGAGTCCTGCGGGGTTTCTAAATGACGTTCCCGTCATTCCCAGTTGCAATGCTCTTGCATTCATTTCGCCAACAAATCCGGACACACTGCCGCTATGAAACTGTGCAAGTGTCACTGCTGCATCGTTTGCGGAATTGATCAGAAGTGCAGAGAGCAAGTCTCCAACAGTGAAATGTTTTCCTGGTTGGAAGTATGCTTTGTTCCCTGTGACATCGGTGACACTCTTTGGAATAGATACCATCTCATCGAGGTCATGGTTTTCAACAATTAGCAGAGCGGTCATGAGCTTCGTAAGACTTGCCATAGGTCGCTGTGTTCTTGCCTGCTTTGCGTAGAGCTTTTGGCCGCTTAGTGCGTCATAAATTACTACTCCAGATGCACTGAGGCGTTCGGAGATCTCGATAGCTTCACTCGATGGAGCAATGCTTACACGTTCTAACGTAGAAACGTCCGCAGAAATGGTGTCTACGGTCGGAAATAAGCCCAAAAGGAGCGCTGAAAGTAGCGATAGGTACATCTACACTAGGATAGTCGTGATTGCTTCTGAGATGAAGCGATATCTCCAATTTCATTGGAGGGTATTTGGTGTGTGGTCAAGCGCTTGAGCTTGGCAGATGTGTGATTTGCTACTGATACATCACCCGGTCTGCGACGCGCAGATCGATATAGTCTTTTACTTCTTCAAATCCAATTTCTTTCAAGAAGGTTCTGTAGCGCTCCATCTGCTCTTCGAGAGGATTTCGCAAATCAAACCACAACTCTTTGCCCTCTATAAGCAAATGAAACTCCTGCGCACGCAAGTACACCGTTCTGCGCTCGACTTCTTGTCCAAACTGACGCAACAACGTAAGTTCTGCTGCATTCATACGCTCAAAAAATGTTGGCTGAAGTAGTAATGTCCCAGGGTCTGGTCGCACACCCCAGTCTACTATCGAAATACGTGGCAACGTCTCTGTGTCTCTTGCTGCAGTGGTTGCGACGTATATTCCCTGCGATGTGAGAAAGTCGATAGAGCTTCCTGTACCAGAACTTCCTGCGCTATCTGGTGCTTCGATATTGAGCTTTGCCACAAGAGGATGAAGAGCGATTTTTACATGCAAGACTCCTGGATACGTTTTTCCGATGCTTAGCTCATCGATATCGGGAATGCTGTCTTGCAGTAATCCTGCAATCTCAAATGAGGATAGAAAAAAGAGATGCCTCCCAAACATCGGAGCAAGAGCCTCTTGTACTTCTTCGATATCAAGCCTTGGACTTAGCCTGCTTACGGTAATTTCTCGTACCTCAATAGCTGGGGAAAACAGCAAAAATCCAAAAGCGATGACGCCAAGAGTGATAAGACTGACCAAAGTCCATCGAACTGCGGAGTCACGAAACCCTCCCCAAATCACCTCTAATCGACGTCGTAGCCGTCGCCATTTTTCTTTTCTACGCTGACTTTTGCGGTCCATACGGCGCTTTACGTACCGTTTCGTATCAGGAGAGACACGTCGCGCATATTTTTTTGGCAGCCGGCGGGATTTTTTCATACTCACCGTACTATCTTAAATGCTGGAAGTCTTTCCCACAAACAAGCACAATGAACTCATGAAAATTGCGATCGTCGCCGACTGGCTTCCCGTCTTCGCAGGGGCAGAACATGTCATTGCTCAACTGCATGATATTTGGCCCGATGCTCCTATCTTTACACCCGTTGCAAACCGCAAAAATATTGGCCCTCTTGCGGAAGCAGATATTCGCACAGGTCCTCTGCAAAAGTGGTACAACCTTACGGGGAATCATCAGTGGATGCTGCCGTGGATGCCACGTGCAATTGAAGACACAGACTTACGCGGCTTTGATACGATTATCAGTTCATCACATGCGATCGGTAAGGGAATTATTCCACCCAGTACCGCTAGGCATATTTGCTACTGCCACACACCAATGCGCTACGCATGGGAGATGGAAGACGAGTACTTAGATGACTTTAAAGTTCCCCAGTGTTTGCGTAGAACAATTAAAGAAAAGCTCAAGAAGATTCGCAAATGGGACCTCACATCGGCGCAACGCGTCGATCAATTTATTGCGAACTCTACGACTGTCCAAGAGAGGATCAAAAGAATTTATAACCGTGACTCTGTCGTGATACATCCTCCTGTCTCTGAACGATTTTTTACACACCAATCATCTGCCCCAAAAGACTATTACTTAACCGTCGGACGTCTAGTCCCCTACAAGAGGACAGACCTTTTGATTCAAGCGGCAAACGCGATGAAGATCCCCCTAAAAGTTGGAGGATCAGGAAAAGATTTTGAACGACTGAAGGCCATGGCAGGACCAACAGTAGAGATGTTAGGCTTTGTTCCAGACGAAGATCTTCCGGAGCTTTATGCAGGTGCAAAAGCATTTTTATTTGCTCCGTTTGAAGACGCAGGAGTAGTCCCCCTAGAAGCACAAGCGTGTGGCACACCAGTCGTTGCGTTCGGCAAAGGAGGAGTGCTGGATACCGTGAAAGACGGAGAAACTGGAGTGTACTTTAACGCCCAAGAAGTTGATGCAGTAACCGATGCAATCGCGCGATTTGAAAGCATGAATTTTGATGCACACACGATCCGTGAACATGCGAAAGCCTTCTCTGCTAAGCGGTTTCAAGAGAAGATGCAACAGGTACTTGACAGTGTGTAAAATAATACTAAAGTAACATAACTTGTGCTAACCGCATTGTGCGGTAGCTGCTCATTCTCAGAACAGGAACATGGTGATGTCATGCACGAATACCGCCACTTTTTTACGGAAGTAAACAGAGGATGTTTGATCATCCACCTCACTACGACGTCCATGGCAATGCCAGACATATGCAATGAGGTTTTAGATGACCTTGGAAGAGTGCTCAGCGCGACGCACCTTCCGACAATCATCGACTGCGAGAGGCTAGAACAACTCTCAGCCCACTTTATGCGCATTCTTGTGCAGGCGCATACCACGGTGACAGAACGAGAGATGCCATGTGCACTCTGCAATCTCGACCCTCGGTTCGACGAAGTGTTGGACGCAGGGTTGGTAAAGCAGAAATGTACCATCGCTGATTCACTTGAAGCCGCGTTCCTCCTCTGTGCATGAACACACCGCACCAATCCTAGTGCAAGTACACCCCCCTCGCTGAGGGGGTTCTTTGTATGTTCTTCTTTACATATCAACTAACAATAAGGTTCAATATCAGTAGTAGTTTCAGTTCTTTTTTATACTGCGAAGGCGCACAACCCATAAGGATCATTGTTGTGAGCGATTACAAATGTAATGCCGTTAGTTACACCAGGGAGGCCGTTATCGTAAGACCGCTAATCATGAATCTGGGCAATCCAGACTGGGTAACTGCTTGGGCAAATGAGCTCAATAGTATCCTCAGTGAAACGCCGAAGTTGCTTCTCCTGGATATGGGAGGTGTCTTATATCTCAGTAGCTATGCAATCGTAAAGCTTATTGCTCTAGACGATAAGGCAACCAAGGCGACCAAGATCCTGGTCCAAACAAATATTTTACCAGAAGTTGCGAAACTTTATGACATCACGCGGAAGAACGAAGTCTTCTGTATAGCAGAGGACAACGCGTCCGCCATCGCGCACTTCGGTGCATAAATATCTTAAGAAGAGCGTCAAACTGCCCATTACCTCCTGCTTACACGGGAGGTTTTCTAATGTAATCTTTTCTTTACATTACCCCAAAAGGTAGTAGAGTACTATTAGTGTTTTCGTGACCGTTCTTTCCCTTCGCCCCATAGGAGTTCAGCAATGAACGACGGGCATGTGTTGAAAGTGGAAGTTTTGGACAATGTAGCTGTGGCAACGATTCAACGACCGAATCTGGCAGAAGAGTCAACTGTCTTTTCTCTCAGTCAAGAGTTGTTCGATCTTGCCCTGCAAATCAAGCCCCCCTTCCTGTTTGACTGTGAGCGTCTCAGAGTTCTCTCTGCATCAGCAGTACGAGAGTTTCTCAAGTTTCGCAAAGACAACAGCTTTCAACCAAACGACTTGCATTTCTGTGCAGCAACAACAGAAATCAAGGAAGTGTTTACGCTCATGCGTATTGAAAGTTATTTTACTTGGCACTCGTGCCGAGAAATAGCTCTCACTAGACTGAATTCGTAAACCCATGAAGCACTGCATAGATCGCGCATTGAAGATGCGCCAAAGAGCCGGCTTTCTGCAAAGGAAGCCGGTGTATTTTAGTCTTCTACATCCGTCTCGTCTTCGATCTCTCCGACAAGTTCTTCAAGCACGTCTTCGAGTGTCACCAGTCCTACAGTGTGGCCGTCTTCTTGTACGACAGCTAGATGAATGTGTTTATCGCGAAAGAGAGAGATGAGCTCGTCACTATGCATTGTAGACTGCACAGTTAGCGCCTCTCGCATGATAGACGTTACGGGCTCTCCTCCTTGCTTCTCGTACAAAGCCTGTATGACGTCCTGTTTAATAACCATTCCGACAACTTCGTGCATAGATGTTCCAAATACTGGAAAGCGTGAATGTGATTCATGATCAATTTTCTGCCACGCCTCTCCAAGAGAATCCTCAGTATTTACACTGATGATATCTTTAAGTTCCGTCATGATGTCTGCTGCATTTTTATCATTGAGAATAAACGCACGGTGTATCAGTTGTCCTTCATCGCTTTCGATGTGTCCTTTGCGACGACCGATCGTTACCAAAGACCGAATCTGATCTTCTGTTCCGACTTTGCGTTCTCCTTTTTTAAAGAGATTAGTGATCCATTCTAGCAACACAATGATTGGCAACATGATGATAGTGAGCACCAAAATAAACGGTGCAGTAAGCAGCGCAATGCGCTCTGCGTAGTGAATACCAATTGCCTTCGGGATAATCTCTGAGAAGATAATAATTCCAAATGTCAGTCCTGTTGTCATTACCGCAAGTAACGCATCACCATACAAATCAATTACAATCTGACCCACCATAATAGATCCTGCAATATTGACGATGTTGTTCCAGACGACGATGGTGATTACAGATCTATTGAGCTGCTTATTTACGCGATTGAGAATGGAGATTCCTACACGCTTTTTTTCCATCATTGAATGCACCTCTGCATCAGAAATACTTACGATAGCCGCCTCTGCTCCAGAGAAGAACCCTGAGAAGAGAAGAATGATACCGATGACGAGTGCAAGTTCTAACATGGGTAGAAGTGTAACAGAGAAGTCTACTTCTTCCTGCGACGAATCCAACTTAATCCTGCAGCTGCTCCAGCTCCAACGATAGCTACTGCAGCAGGCCCTGTATCACCTGCAGGTCCACGTGACTGGATAGTAGGCCTTAGCTGAGCAAATGGAAGCTGGTACGGGGCAGATGGATACTGTCGCTGTTGCTGGAATTGTGGAGAAATATATTGCTGTGCAACAACCGCAGGAACACCTAGTCGTTGCGCAATAAGGTTCACTTTTTCAGGTGTCTGGTTTGCCAAGAAGAGCCCAAGTAGTTGTGGATTGTTTGCAAGGTACTGTCCGAGTGCAGGTGGTGGACCTGAGACTGCTTGAATCGCTTCAATCTGAGAAACAGAAATCGTCGTAAACTCCGAGAGTACTTTTGTTTCTCTAGGAGAGAGTGGTGTGTTTGGCACACCAAGATCTGCTGCTTGAGATTCAAAGGCAATTTCTGTTGGAGCTTCATGGAGATTTCCTTCAGCTTCTTTTGTGCACTGCCTACTACAGCCATCACCATTCAAGCGGTTTCCATCATCACACTTTTCCGAAAATTGATCGTCTGTCACTCCATCACCACATCGTGGGTAGCTGCAATCTGCTCTGCATTTTGCATTTGACGCATCAGAGTTTAATGGACCCCTATCACACTCTTCACCATCATCTAGTGTGCCGTTACCACAAAGAATAGAAAAGAATCTACAATCAATACAATCGTATGGAAGAGTAGAATCATGGCTTGATGGTTCGCACTGTTCGTTGAGTAACGTCTGTACTTTTCCATCACCACAGATGCCAACTTCTGCCCTACATGTAGAACTACAACCGTCGTTATCTCTACGATTACTATCATCACATTCTTCTGGTGATTCGAGGACACCGTTTCCACAGATAGATGCTGCTGCAACGAGGGTTTCATCATCATCAGAACCACCTGTAGCTCCGCCAGTGTTGTTCCCACCTGTAGCTCCGCCAGTGTTGTTTCCACCTGTAGCTCCTCCGGTACTACTAGTTCCACCAGTGCTTCCTTCGTCGTCGTCGATAATCACTACTGTTTGCGAAGAAGAACTTTGCGCAATAATGGTCGAGCTGGATGTCCCGGAGCAATCTTCATCAGAAGAACAGGTATTAGCGCGAGTACCGAGAGTTATTCTGCATTGGAAGTTATTACACGCTAAGTGCGACCCCCGAGGAGGGCAATCGGAAGACTTAACACATGTGTTGGTTCCCGGTCCAAATTTCGTAATGCACTGCTGATCTTTACATACCGTGTGTACGAGAGGGTCATCGCAACGTAGCTCATCGCTACATTCATTTCTTCCAGAACCAACAACCTCCACACAGCTATCATCCAAGCATTTGAAATGCTTTTCAACAGCAGGACAGTTATCAGGGTCTAGTGTGCAACCGTTCTCTCCTTTGGTCTTAACAAGAATACAAGAGCCATTCTTACACTCTGTGTGCTCTTCTTCTGGCTTACAAGATGTGGAGTCGTTACAGGTATCTTTGCTTGTACCTGCAACTCTGGTGCACGCGTTGTTATCGCACTCTAGATGACCGCACTCGTTATCGTTGGTACACGTGTTGTCTCCTGCTCCATCAACTTCTTCACAAGCAAGCCCTCTGCATTCAAGGTGCTTGCCGACAACAGGGCAGTTATCTGGATCCAAAGTACAACCATTCTCTCCTGCGGAATTGACCACAACACAAGAATTATTTTTACACTCTGTGTGCTTCTTAACTTCATCACAAGGAGTACTACTATCACAGGTATTGTTTCCACCCCCAGCCTTTCTGGTGCACGCGTTGTTATCACATTCTAAGTGACTGCAATCATTGTCGTCTGTACATGTGTTGTCTCCTGCTCCATCGACTTCTTCGCAAGCAAGCCCTCTACATTCGAGATGCTTGCCGACAGCAGGGCAGTTATCAGGGTCTAGTGTGCAACCGTTTTCGCCTGCGGTATTAACTACAACGCAGGAGGCATTTTTACACTCAGTGTGTTTCTTTGTCTCATCACATGGAGTACTGCTGTCACAGGTGTTTAAGCCTCCTCCTGCTTTTCTGGTGCACGCGTTGTTATCACATTCTAAGTGGCTGCAATCATTGTCGTCTGTACATGTGTTGTCTCCTGCTCCATCGACTTCTTCGCAAGCAAGCCCTCTACATTCGAGATGCTTGCCGACAGCAGGGCAGTTATCAGGGTCTAGTGTGCA
>JABIBA010000017.1 GCA_018652955.1 Candidatus Peribacter sp.
AGTTACTGATGTCTGGTGCAGGGCCGGTTATCTCGAAATACTTCTTATACATCTCTAGGATAACCTCTGCTTCCTCAGCGGTTGGAAGATCCACAAAGAATATACCGTCGAAGCGTTCACTCCTAAGAAACTCCATTGGGATATTATCTATTGAATTACAAGTGCAGATTGTATACACCTGTGTCTTGTGATCATTCAGCCACGTAAGGAATGCACCAAATACTCTTGAACTCGTACCAGAGTCGTTACTTCCACTACCACTAGCGCCACTCAGAGATTTCTCTGCTTCCTCAATTAGGAGAATACACGGGCTAGATGCGTTAACCACCGCCAATGCATCTCTTGTTTTCTGTTCACTAGATCCAACGAGCGATCCGAACAGTCTGCCCATATCAAGGACTAACGTCGGCAGCCCTGTTTCATTGCCAAGGGCTTTAGCCAGAAGGCTCTTCCCGCACCCGCTTAGACCAAGCAGTACTACTCCTCTTGAAAGCTCGGATTTTATTGTTTTCAATGCGAACTCTTTAAGGACATCCAAACCTCCGATGTCAGAGAATCGTTCCGTATAATGACCAATCTCCAGGCTGGAGTTTTTGAGAATAATCTGCGATTTTTGCTCAATGATGATGTCAGAATTGAAGCTTTGGAGTCCTGTGCTAGAAAGACTGAGAGCAAACGCAGACTCTGCTTCATACGCTGTGAGGCCGAGTGCCTGCTGTATTAATGTATCAGCTTCTTCAGGATATGCTACAGCAGCATCGGTACATATGCTCTGTAGGATTGACGCCAGTGCGTCTTTGCCTGGTAGTGTGAACTCCATAATCTGCACACTCTTCTCAAGCTCCGGAGGCAAAGTGATATTGCTTGGAGACAGAATAATCAGGCATTTTCCGTATGACTTTAGAATATCACGTGAGTTAATCAGGCCTTGCAAGACTTCTATATTGGCTAGAAACTTATGAAGGTTATGAACAAACAGAACAGTATTCTCAGGCGCAGTATGTGTTAGCCATGCAAGAGGTGCCATAGGTCCCTGGTCAATAGACACTTTTTCACTGCTAGTCATATCTGTCAATCCCTCGACAATATTCCATGTAAAACAACCATGTCCGCCTCCCTCCAACTCCCTTACTACTGACTGCTGTGCTCGGTCAGGCTCGAACCCTTGTATGTTTATAATAGGATAAGCCGCGTTAATGTAGTTATTAATCGATGTCATGTACTTCTCCTTTCTTATCAATTGCAATTTTACGTTTTACGGTTCTGTTTGCGCCAGTCACACCGGCATTGCTATTTGATTGCTTCTTCTTACTACGAGTCTTCTTTACAGGCAGTTTGACCCTGTTGACGCCACTGAACATCCTGGCACTATTAGGCGAGATAGACACCGGTAATAATGCATCTCTGTACTTAGCAGCCTCTGATGGGTGACACAGCGCTATGTGTGAGATCATGCCAAGCAGCCTTTCCTTCTGTGCAGATGTGATTACCCATCCCTGTTCAGCCCTATG
Source organism: Candidatus Peribacter sp. (assembly GCA_018652955.1). Classification (GTDB taxonomy): domain Bacteria; phylum Patescibacteriota; class Gracilibacteria; order Peribacterales; family Peribacteraceae; genus UBA2170. The sequence continues at coordinate 1,512 of JABIBA010000017.1, forward strand.
CACAATTGCTCTTACCTTGCGCCTGTATGCCTTTCCTATAGTCGGTCTGCCAGAGTTCACGTTTATACCAGTTATTTCCTGTCGTTGACTGGGCGACATGAACTTGGTTTTGTCATCATTAATCTCTAGCCTTAACGATTTAAGCTTGCCACGTACAATCGGTATTACTCTTTCAACAGCTCGTGAGTTGCTGGAGAACGTTAGATCGTCTACATAGCGGGTATACAAAATATCGTCAGAGATATACTGCCGTAAGAGCTTCTCTATCTGGGTATCAAACCTACGCATGTAAATATTTGATATAAACGGACTCGTAGGCGCTCCTTGAGGTAGACTCCCTGAGTGGAATACAGGAGTCGCTGCATAGAAGAACAAATTTGGAAAGCCTCGATCTTCGTCCTTGTATTTAGTTTCCATTAAGTTTCGCTCACGCGTAGCATAGTTTCGATACGCTATACTGGTAATACTTGGAAAGAAATTCTTAACATCGATGTTGAGAATATACTTCTTACCAGCATGCACCTGTGCATTTGTCAGGCAATTATGCCTCTTTCGAAAGCCATGGGCTTTCCTACTAATCCAGTGCTTCTTCTGCATCTTCTTAAGAAGCTTCCTTTGTTTAGCCTTAAGCTCGTCGTCGGGGGCGGTGATCAGTCTTGTCCCTCCAGAACCTTTAGGTATAGTAAAAGTGTAGTAACCGATATGAATTCTCCTTTAGTGTTAATTGTTGTTGGCTGGTAAGTACCAAGCAGGCTATTGAGCCGGCGG
>JABIBA010000005.1 GCA_018652955.1 Candidatus Peribacter sp.
GACGATAGCGGTGACACTGGTACAATTGGTGATAGTAGCGGCGAAACCGGTGCAACTGATGGAGGAGACGATAGCGGTGACACTGGTACAATTGGTGATAGTAGCGGCGAAACCGGTGCAACATCAGGTGAAACTGCAGGCGATGATGGAGGAACTGATGAAGATGATGGTGGTCCCTGTTGCAAAGATCCAGACCCTTCTGAAGCTGCATGTACAGCAGGTGCATGTGTTCCGTCATCGTGTGGTTGTAATACAGATTCTTGTAGCTGGATTTGCACGAGTGATTGTGGAGGATGTTCTTCGGATCAAGATGACGAAGAAATGGAAGACGAAGAAGAAGAAGAGGAGGAAGAGGAAGAGGATGACGCTTCAGGCTCTTCTAGTGCAAAGAGTAGTGCTAAAAGTAGTGGATGTACTGACGATAGTGATTGTGGATCTTTCGTCTATAAATGTAATGGATGTAAACAAGATACGAATACGCAAACATGTGTATTTGGTTCTTGTGTAGATAACATCTCAACAGGAACTTGTCCTGATCCTGCATGCAAGAAGGAGGACAAAGAACACATGGGTTGTGTAATACTAAGTCCAGGCATATTTACTTGTGGGTCTGTGTCCGGAGAAGGAGAAGATGAATGCCAGTCTGCTTCAGACTGTTATTCAAACCTGAGGAGTAGTGCAGCAAGTATTGCCTCTGATAAGAAATCTAGTGAACAGGCGACACATCTCTCTTGTGTAGGTAATTCCTGTATTACGGTCGATGGTGCTGGTGACGATGGTTGTACAGATAACACAGAGTGCATAGAAGAAAATGAGCACTTAGCTTGCGTAGATAATTCTTGTATTGCGGTCGCCGGAGAAGGAGAAAACGACTGCACAGATAACACGGAGTGTATTGCAGAGGACGAGCACCTAACTTGCGTAGATAAAGCGTGTACTGCGGTAGATGGAGAAGGCGACAATGACTGTACAGATAACACAGGTTGTATAGATGAAGATGAACATCTCACCTGCATTGATAAAACCTGCACAGTTGTCGATGGCGAAGGGGATAATGAGTGTGTAAATAACACAGGATGCATATCAAAAGATGAACATCTCGCATGTAAAGATCAAGCGTGTGTAGCAATTCTCTCAAAAGGAGATAATACCTGTGTGACTGATGCTGGTTGCAAGAATGCAAGTAGCTCAAGTTCTAGTAAAAGTGCAATTAGCTCTGTAGCAAGTTCCGCTTGCCCACAATGTGAGCTTCCACCAAGTAATGAATGTATCGGACTTGGAGAATGTGGATGTGGACCTTATATTTGTCCGAGCTCATCTACGGCAACAACATCAACTGCAACAACATCTGTAGCAACAACTTCTATTGCTTCATCAAAACGTTCTGTAATTGCACTTATTTCTTCTAGCTATTCATCCGATGCTCCATTGTGTGCAGATGAGTGTAATCCTCCTCCTCCAGATCCAAATTGTGTAGGCCTTGGACCATGCGAATGTGGGCCATATGTTTGCCCTCAAGATCTTAGTGATGATGAATTTTATGACGACGACGATGATGCTAATACTGGCAACAACAACAACGGCGGAGGCAACAATAGTGAAAACAACGGCGGCGAAAGTTTCGACCCGCAGCGTTGCGGTAACGGCACCCTCGAACCAGGTGAACAGTGTGAAACGGGATCTACGAATTACTGCACCTCTAGTAGAGTGTGCAATACATCTGATTGCACCTGCTATGCAGTTCCTCCCTTGCCAAACTGTGGAGATGGCACCCTCCAACAAGGAGAACAGTGTGAGAGCGGATCGATTAATTACTGCACCAAAGGAAGAACATGTAACACCGATCTTTGTACGTGTGTGCCGCCGACATCTCTTTGTACGAGTGACAACGATTGTGGAGAGGATGTCTGTAAAAATAGTAAATGCGTCGAACCAGTAAGAACACTTGTCGCTGCAGCACCTCTTTGTGGAAATGGAATCGTAGATAACGGGGAGCAATGTGATGACGGAAACCTTCGTAGTGGAGATGGTTGCAATAGAGCATGTCTCGAAGATTATGATGTGACTGGTACGCAGGTAGCTGCTGATACGTCTAGTGCTTTGCAACAAGCTTTAGCGATTCCTATAGGTGTACAAAAAGCATTACCAACTCCTTCATCTGTTCTTGCAGATACACAGTTTGCGTCGAATACTGCTCAAATTTCCAATGTTGTTGGGGGTCAATTTACAAATTATGCACCGGGCGTGTCACAAGTACAAAATCAATACACCAATAGGGCACAAGTTCTTGGAGGTATGTATCAACAACAGCAGCAATTCGGTTTCCCTCAGTATCCAAACTTCCAGCAACTTCCATACCAATTACCACTTGCACAGTTGCAACCTCTTGCTACGCGAAGAGCACCGATAGGAGACACGGGACCAGCTGCAGTAGCAGTAATAGGCGCGGGTGCAGCTGCGGGACTTAGTTGGATACGAAGAAAGAGGAAGTAGTTAATTGAACTTGAGCCTTCCAAAGTTTTGAACCCACTCATCTTCAAACAGTCCAATACCAATTTCTTCGAACTCCGGTCGCAAAATATTTCGCCGGTGATTGGGGCTGTTCATCCAGTCTTCCATTACCTGCTTTACCGAAAGTTGTCCCTTAGCTAAGTTTTCTCCAAGTGAGAAGATTGGCTCACAGCTGCATTCTTGTAGACCTGTGAGGATAAAGTCGGGTCCTTGGTCTTCCACAGTAGATTCACCACCAAGGTCAAACTGTTGCGCACAGCTACAGGAATTTGGATTGATATCTAAGTATCCACCTCCACGAATACGGTCAACGTAACTTAAGCCTTCTGGTGTGTAGTGACTAAAGTATCCGCGTTCTGCCATATCTTTTGCATGACGTTGTGCAGAAACTTCAAGGTAGTAGTTACTTCTAATAGGAGTCAGTTTAAATTTCGCGCGCTCTTCGTTTACTGCATGGATCAAGTCGTTGCGTGTTTGCTCGGCGAGACTTCCTCGAGAACGAATGAGTCCAAGCACTGCAGACTTTACGGTTTTTGGTGTAGCGATATCGGTATAACTTTTTGCAAGTTTTGATGTCGTAGTAGCAACAGAGATCGTCACGTTTTCGAAGAACGAAGAACGTGAATCTTTCGGTGCGCTGTAGTGCTCCTCTTTTACAGGGAACATATCTGGCTCTGGCTGAAGAGATGGCTCTGCAGTAAGTAGTGTGTAAATCGCCATTGCCGCTTCTTTGTGCGTAATCTTAAGCTCTGGTTGAAAGAGATTAGGATTTTGTTTATTTCCAATAAGTTTATATCGCCAAGAAAGTCCCACATATGGACTGTAATTTGCGCCGACAGGAATATCTGTATATTGATAGGGGATGTTTGTCGTCAGATCGAACACCTTTGTCGTCATCATCAAAAACTCAGCGCGCGTTACAGATTTATGTGGATACGCAAAACTTGTAGAAGGGTCTGGGGTGAGCAATCCTAGTTTTATAGCTTTGATCATATAGGGGGCATACCACTGACCATCGATCATGTCGGGGTAGTCTCCGAAGGTCTGCACATCTTTTTCTACAGTGATACCAGCGTTCTTCATAAGTATCATTGCGGCCTCTGCCCTACGCACATAGGTGATAGGTTCTTGCGCTGCTCCAACGTTTATTAGAAGGGGAGCGAATGTAAGCAGGCCGATAAATACTGAAGATATAAATTTACGCATGAATCATACTATTCTACCATAAATTTTGCATTTTTAACAGATAGAGAACGCAAGAATGCTCTGTGGCCTAAAAACGCATAAGAAATGCCTTTACGAGATCAAATCCACACAGTACCATATCGCGGCTATGTTGCATTCTTTGAAAGCAGCACCGGGTTCACGCAAGTCCTCAAAAAGGGCAGGGCGTGGTAACAGCGCAGGTCGTGGAACCACGGCTGGTCGTGGTACAAAAGGACAGGGCTCACGCTCTGGTAGCAGTCGTAACCGTATTTTTGAAGGTGGTCAGACACCTCTGTTGCAGCGTCAGCCAAAGCTCGGTGGATTTAAAAATCCTAACCGTATTGAGTACGAGGTAGTAAACCTTGGTTCTTTGGAAGAGGTTCTTGCAGCAGGAAAGTACGATGTTGCTTCTTTAAAAGAGAACAAACTCGTATCTACTGGTAAGCGCGTTAAGCTACTTGGAAGAGGCGAGGTGAAAAAGAAATTTGATATCACCGTCCACGCCGCTAGTAAAACTGCAGTACAGGCTATCGAAAAAGCAGGTGGCAAGGTGACAGTGACGACATAATTCTGTCATACTCCACTTAAATGTTTACGTACCTACGACAGCTCTGGCACTCAGAAGAACTCCGCAAGAGAATTATTATGACTATTGGTCTTTTGCTTATATATCGCATTGTTGCGCACATTGCCGTTCCTGGAACAGATCCGTTTGCTCTTAGCTCATTTCTCGATCAGAGAAGTGGAGGTGGAATAGTTGGCGTATTTGCAGCACTTACGGGTGGTGCGATTGATAACTTCTCTATCGTGCTTCTTGGACTTTCTCCATACATTAATGCATCTATTATTATGCAGCTCTGTACGGTGATCTTTCCTAAGCTTGAAGCTCTCAGCAAAGAAGGACAGCAAGGACAGCAAGTTATCAACAAGTACACACGTTGGCTCACTGTTCCTCTCGCATTCATTCAGAGTTACGGATTCCTCATCTTGCTTGGGCAAGGTGGTGTACAGCTCGTAGACCTTACATTCCCTGGAGTACTTCTTCCTATGCTCTATGTAACAACAGGTGCACTGTTCCTTATGTGGCTTGGAGAACTTATTACAGAGAAGGGAATTGGAAACGGTATCTCTCTGATTATCTTCATTGGAATCGTATCTGGAATGCCAACAACGCTTTCTACTATGTTCCTTGCAGGACAAGGTAAGCAGGCTGCATTCTTCCTCTTTGCCATTGTTTCTCTCGCTATGCTTGTTGCGGTAGTTCTGTTTACAGATGCTCACCGTCTCATTCCTATAACCTATGCAAACCAAGGAGCTGGACGCGGAGTGCAGGGGAATATCCCTATTCGATTGAACCAAGCAGGAATGATCCCGATTATCTTCGCGATCTCTCTTATTACACTTCCTGCAATTATCGCTCAATTCCTAAGTACAGCGACTCGTCCTGTCCTTCAGGCTGTTGCTAACTTCATTAACATTAACATCAATCCCAACAACCCCAGTATATTGTATATAGCCATATACTTCCTTCTGGTGGTCGGGTTTACATATTTCTTCGTATCGGTAACATTCAAGCCTGACGAGGTAGCAGAGAACATTCAGAAGCGTGGTGGATTCGTCCCAGGTGTGCGCCCAGGAAAGCAGACAGCAGAACTCCTAGCAAAGGTCTCTAGCCGTATGAACCTCTGGGGTGGAAGCTTCCTTGGACTTGTTGCTATCGTTCCACTCGTATTTACCAAGTATTCAACACTCAGCTCCCAAGACCTTATTATCTCCGGTTCAGGACTGATTATTGTTGTAGGTGTGGTGATGGAGCTTATCCGTCAGATTAACGCTCAACTCCTCGCGCACGATTACGAGAAGCTTGTCTAATCTTTGTAAACAACATATATTGATTCCATGACTGAACAAACAGAGACGCCACCAGTAGAAACAGCAGAACAAGAAGTGCAGGATCGTATCCCATTTGCAGATGTTCAACAGAGAGGAGATGCACATTGGAAAGTTTCTCATTCAGCATGGAAAGAAATTGGAGAAGCATTTGATATTAAGGATGGTCTTAGGACATTAAAACAAAATTTAATGCGTATACGTTCTACTATTGGACATCTCGTTCTCACAGATGAGCAACCTGGTGAAGAGCTTATCGAAGGCGGCAAAGCCAACATGGTTTCTGTAGCAGAGCAAGAAGCACAGCTAAAAGAAGCATGGTACCAGGTTCGTGAGAAGATTCTCAAAACGCTTGGTGAGACCATTGGGTTCCAGGAGATGCTGAATGCCGACCAAAAGGATATAGAAACATTCCTTGATGATTCTATTGCTGAGTGTGATGTACAGATGAGCGTTGGTAGATTACTTAGTCCCAAGAAACCCTAACTAGTATATGGACTTAGTTTTCTTCGGTATTCAAGGCAGTGGTAAAGGAACGCAAGCAAAGACGCTTGCGGCAGAATTGAAGTACTACATTTTTGAAGCGGGCGGAGAGCTGCGTAAGATCAAAGCTTCAGGGACTGACCTCGGAGAGCTTGTAAAAAAATATATCGATAACGGAGAACTCGTTCCGTTTGAGATTATTATGGAAGTGGTAAACGAGGCAGTCGCTGCTGTTCCAGACGATCAGAAGATTTTATTCGATGGAATCCCACGCGATGAAGACCAGATGAATGCCTTCGACAAGATCCTTTCAGATGCAGGACGTCAGATTCGCTGTGTGCACATCTTGCTGGATAAAGACGAGGCAGTAGAGCGCATCAAAGGCCGTGCAGAAATAGAAGGCCGTGCAGATGACGCCGACCAAGAAAAAGTATTACGCCGAATGGATCTGTTTTCCGAAAAGACTATGCCCGTGATTGCAGAGTACGAATCGGCAGGAAAGGTAATAGAGATAGACGGGAAAGGATCAGTAGAAGAGATATACGCACGAATTAAAGACGGAATTGCAGATCTTAACTAGATCATGCGCTAGAATCTACATATGTCTGAGTTTCAAATCTTCTCACCTAAAGAAATGGATTCCCTTCGCAGAGCGGGGAAGATTTTGGGTGAAACACTAGAACTCATGGGAAGATTGGTCGCACCGGGCATCACCACAAAAGAATTAGACCGTGCAGCTGAGGAGTTTATCAGAAGTCACGAAGGGGCAACGCCTGCGTTCATGGGATATCACGGCTACCCAGCAACGCTCTGTACATCGGTAAACGAACAGTGTGTGCATGGACTCCCTGGAGACTATGTTCTTAAAGAAGGAGATGTTGTCTCCACAGACTGTGGAGTGCTGGTTAATGATTTGTATACTGATGCCTGCCGAACATTTGGCGTAGGAAAGATCAGCAAAGAAGCTCAGGGACTCCTCGCAGTATCCAGCCAAGCACTCGAGGATGCTGTTGCGATGATCAAAGCAGGAGTGAAGGTAGGGGATATCTCCTCTACGGTTCAGGCAACAGTAGAAGGAGCAGGCTTAACGATTGTTTCTGCTCTTACAGGCCATGGACTCGGAAAGACGCTCCATCAGTTCCCAGATGTGCCAAATTACGGCGAAAAGGGCCATGGACCAAAATTACCAGCACATACACTTATTGCTGTAGAGCCGATTGTTTGTACCGGAAAAGACGGTATTAAAGAGGCTGATGACAACTGGACGATTAATACAAAGGACGGATCGCTGTCTGCCCATTTCGAACACACACTTCTCATTTTGGAGGACGGAGTTGAGGTTATCGCCTAATTAGAGCCAAATTAGTATTGTAATGACAATATTTCTTGTCTTTGACAAGTACTTTTCAAAGAAAGTGAAGATTTTTCCCCCTTGCCGCTTGTGTAAGCAGATTCTGCACTGTAGGCTCTTTCGGCTTGTATCCCCGAACAATTTTGTGGCCAAAGATGTAATTGAACTTGTCGGCGTTGTAGAGGAATCGTTCCCAAACACCACCTTCAACGTCAAAATCTTAAGTCCACAAGCAAAGGATCACTCGATCCTCTGTACGCTCGCCGGAAGAATGCGTGTACATCGTGTACGTATCCTCCCAGGTGACCGGGTGAAGGTAGAAATGACTCCTTATGATCTAGAAAAGGGTCGAATCTGCTACCGCTACAGGTCTGATCAACAGATCGACTTAGAAACGGGAGAGGCCCTTAGGCCTCCTACACAAGCGTAAGTATTATCTCTTTATACCCCTCCTTACGTTGAAAGTTCGTGCATCCGTAAAACCAATTGCAAAAGGTGATCGCCTCGTGATCCGCCGTGCAGGTGTGCGTATCAAGAAAGGAAAGATCAAAGGAGGTAAAAAAGTACGACGTATTGTTTCTTCTATTCCTCGTAACAAACAGCGACAGGGTTAATCCCACCTCTTATCATGCCACGTATAGCAGGAGTTCAACTACCGGGTAATAAACGATCAGAAATTGCTCTGACGTATATCAAGGGTATTGGACGCTCAATGTCACTCTCCATTCTTAGAGAATTAAAGATTGATATTAATAAGAAGGCAGATGACCTTACAGAGGACGAGCAAGGAAAGCTTCGTACACGTATCGAAAGTGAGCTCGTAGAAGGTGAGCTTACGCGTAAAGTTTCAATGGATATCAAACGTCTACAGGACATCGGAACATGGCGTGGTTTCCGCCACCGTCGTAAACTCCCTGTTCGTGGACAGACTTCCCGTCGTAACGCCCGCACCAAGCGTGGTAAGAAGAAGACTGGAGGATCTGGACGTACTTCCCTTTCTAAGACCTAAACATGGCTGAAGCAAAAGCTAAACCAAAGGCAAAGAAGAAGAAGATTAAGAGAACTGTTCCTAAAGCTCGCGTGTGCATTCACGCTGGTGAAAACAACACAATTGTTAGCTTTACAGACTTTGAAGGAAACAAGCTTGGAGGAAGTTCTTCTGGAGCTTGTGGCTTTAAAGGAACTCGAAAGTCTACTCCGTATGCCGCTAAAATCGCAGCTGAGGCTGCAGTAGAAGCAGTTGCCGGTTTCAATATTGAATCTGTACAAGTTGAAGTAAAAGGCCTCGGGCCCGGACGCGAACAAGCGATCCGTGGTATCCAGGGTGGAGGACTTGATCTTGATGCGATTATTGATAGAACACCTGTTCCTCACGGAGGCTGCCGTAAACCTGGACGCCGCCGCGTATAACCTTACTATTCCCACTACTTAATTTTTATTCATGAAATTTACTGGACCTAAAGCAAAGCGCTGTCGTCGACATGGAGTCAATATCTTTGGCTCTGATAAGTACGACAAAATCCTACAACGAAAGCCATACGGACCAGGTAAGGGACCGCGTACTCGTGGTAAGCGTCCTAGTGAATATGGAAAGCAGCTGCTCGAAAAGCAGAAGGCGCGTGACATGTTCGGTGTTTCCGAGCGCCAATTCCACCGTCTCTACAAAACTGCAGCTTCTTCTCAGGAGCAAACAGGTGACGAACTTCTAAAGCTATTAGAACGTCGTCTTGATAATGCTATTTACCGTGCTGGATTTGCACTTACGAGGTTCCAATCTCGTCAGTTCTCTAGCCACGGACTCTTTACCGTTAATGGTGTACGTGTCACATCTCCTTCATTCCGCTTGAAGGAAGGTGACGTGGTGGAGATTCGGCCAAAGAGCAAAAACTCGTCTGTATTTTCTCCAATAGTGGAGGCGCATGAGAAATATATGCCGCCTTCATGGCTAAAGGTAGATGCCGGAAACCTCAAGTTTGAGGTAACGGGACTCCCTGGAGCCGATGACTTTGAGCAGGCTATCGACGTCCGCCAAGTCATTGAATATTACTCACGTCGATAATCTCTCAACCTTCCCTTCTCTCTTATGCACATCATTCAGGAAGAAATCGGCCTCCCAATCTTCTCCGCTCAAACCGGTGGAGGATCCGGTGACGATTCCCACAAGGTCTTTACAATTGGACCCCTTCCTCCTGGGTTTGGTATGACGCTTGGTAATGCAATGCGTCGTGTACTCCTTTCTAGCCTTCCAGGCGCAGCGGTAACATCCATGCGTATGAAGGGTGTATCCCACGAGTACAGCACTGTAAAAGGTGTTCTCGAATCCGGTATCGATATCGCTCTTAACCTAAAGAGCCTTAAACTTCGTAAGTTTAACAAAGACTCTGAAGTCATTACTCTTAAGGGTAAAGGACCTGGAACACTTACTGCGAAGGATCTACAAGTTTCTTCTGATATTGAAGTACTCGATCCATCACACGAGATTCTTACTCTAGAAAAAGCTGGTGAAGTAGATATCAGCATCACTGTAGAAAAAGGCGTTGGATACAGCCCAGCTGCAGATCGTAACAAAAAGAGTAACGAACCAGGGCTTATTCACGTAGATGCAATTTACAGCCCAGTTACCAAAGTACAGTTTGAGGTAGAAGCTGCCCGTGTTGGACAGCGAACAGACCTCGAAAAGCTTAGCCTCGACGTTACAACAAATGGTTCTCTTACAGCCGAAGAGGCTGTACAGTTCGCTTCTCAGCTCCTTAAGAGTTACTTCGAATACTTCGGAAGCTCTGAGAAGGTTGTAGAAAGCGACTTCATTGCTGACTTCTCTCGTGCAGGTGCACAGGTTTCAGAAGAAGGCGAAGCAGCTCCTGTAAAAGAGAGCTACACACCTATCGAAATCCTCAACTTCTCTCCGAGAACTCTTAACGCTCTGATTAACGCAGGTGTTGGTTCTATCGAGCAGCTTACAAAGTGTAGCGTTGCAGGATTAAGTAACTTCCGTGGATTCGGAGCTAAGGCTCTCGATGAAGTAAATGATACGCTTGCAGAACGTGGTTTAGCCCTTTCCGCAGACGACGAAAAGTAGTAGGATCTCCCACTCATTATGCGACACCGCAAATCTAGAAACCGGCTAAAGCAAAAACCTGGTCACGCCAGAATGGTGAAGAGAAATCTCCTAACTTCACTCCTGCTCTACGAGAACGTTCGTACAACGAAGAAGCGTGCTGCAGTTATTGCTCCTCAAGTAGATAAGATCATCAACTACGCTAAAACGCACAAGCCTCATGTTGCTATCCGTTACATCAACAAGACCGTAACTGATAAGAATGCGAGCAAGAAGATCATGGAGGTGTTCATTAAGAGATACGCAAAGAAAAGCAGCGGACTCACACGCACAAAAGCTGCTGGATTCCGTGTAGGAGATGGTGCATCTGTTGTTGATATCAGCCTTGTAGAAGGTGCAACTGTTGCCGCTCCAGCTAAAGAAGCAAAGAAAGAAGCACCAAAGAAGAAGCCTACTCCCGCTAAAACCCCAGCTAAATAATGAAAACTACTACGCTAAAACCGGCAGATCCACAGTGGATCATTATCGATGCCGAAGGTCAGAACCTTGGTCGCATGTCGACACAAATTGCCTCAGCGCTTCGTGGAAAGAACAAGCCTACATTTAGCCCACATCAGTTGTGTGGAGATCACGTTATCGTGATCAATGCAGAGAAGCTCTTCTTCCACCCTACAAAGCACCGCCGAAAGGTTTACGTAACGCACTCTGGATACTTGGGTCACCTAAAGACAAAGTCACTTCAGGAGATGATGGACAAGAAGCCAACACAGATTATTGAAAAAGCTGTGAAGGGAATGCTTCCTAAAAACCGCCTATCCCGTCAGATGCTTAAGCGTCTACATGTTTACACAGGAACAGAGCACAAGCACGAAGCTCAACAGCCTAAAGCCCTTACTTCAGCTAAATAATTATGACAGCCGCTACTAAATCTCAGTACTTCTACTCTGCAGGAAAGCGCAAGACTGCTATCGCACGCGTAAAGCTATTCGATGGTGGAAAAGGAGATGTTACGATCAATGGACTTCCAATTCGTGACTACTTCCCTACATTCGTACACACAGAGAATGCTCTTGCACCTTTGCGTATTACGGATCTTGCAAAGAAGTACAACGTAGAGATCCAAGTAAAGGGTGGTGGAAAAGCTGCACAAAGTGACGCTGCTCGTCATGGAATCAGCAGGTGTCTTCTTCTTGTCGATCCAGAACTTCGTCCAACGCTTAAGCGCGAAGGATTCCTTCGTCGTGATGCTCGTATCAAAGAGCGAAAGAAGCCAGGACTCAAGGGAGCTCGAAGAGCGCCTCAGTTCTCAAAGCGATAGTTCAGTTTTACGCTGCTTGCTTATCTTCTTTAAGGTTGATTCCCATCTTTACGTAGAAGAGGGAAACACCTTCTTCGGTATCCAAGATAAACTTCGCATCAATCGTAGAGAGCTGCAAAATCGTCTGACACATCTTAAGAAGCATCTTTGGTGGGATTCCAATACCTGCATTCATGCATGTAGCACAAAGGCCAGCTGCATCTTTTGCGCGGAGGAATGAATCTCCAGTTTCCACAATAACACCACGAAGCTCCTGTTGCACAGTAAGGATATAGTGCTCTATGTAGGGCTCAAGGCTTTCTACAGGCATACCTTTTAGCTCTGGCAGAACCTCGAGGATATCGAGATCTGAATGAATAGCGTGGGCGATACAGGCATCAATGGACATTTTGTTTGTGTGGGTTTTTTTAAAGTTTTCATATTAGTATAGCAAAAATACCGTTTCTTTGGAAGGGTCTTATTTAGAGGAGAAATACCTTGTAGCTTACAAATAGCGTGGTAGGATTGCTCTCCAATTGGATTTACCCACTTTTTCTATGAAAATATTATCTCTATTTATAGCTCTCAGCATCTTCGCTCCTGTAGCAGTACAAGCAGAAGAACTGTCAGAGTCACCACAGTTTCGATACCGAGCACACCGAACACGTGCTATTTCACGACCATCACACCGTTCTGTAGAACGTAACACTCGTGCATACCGTAGAGGTATGGCTGCTCACCGTCGTGGATTTATCACTGATCTTCAGAGGATTGAAGAGACACGTGACGCAATTCGATCTGAATACCGACGTGGAGAATCTCCTGCATTCGTTATAGATAAGCAGGGATTTGTTCCTTTTCACACATACAGGTTCCGCCGAAGCGTACGTCAGTTCCACTGGAATTCTCTTTACCAGGAGCTTCCAGATGCAGATCTTGGACAAGGACACGGAGCAGATGAGACTCAGGAATAATCAAAATAGTAATAAATTTCACATCTTAGAGACGTACAGGGGTACGTCTCTTTTTTGTGTGATAGGATGGAGACTATGTCTCGTCCTCCTCTCTGGTACCTCAAGAATGTAGAGCTCTTTAAGGGGCTTTCTGATGAAGATATGATGGAGCTTCTCCAGGGGCTTTTGCATAGCCATCATGAGAATAAGCAATTTCTCTATACACCAGAGGATAGTGTTGAGAATGTCTTTATCCTGAAGGAAGGGGAGGTAACCCTTTATAAAGCAGTAGACGGAAAGAAGATCATTCTGGATGTATTAAAGCCAGGTGCCGTATTTGGAAATATCGGGTTTAACCCTGACACTGGCGAAAATCACTTCGCTGAGGTTACTCAGAAGGCATATATTTGCACGTTGCCACACGATTTCTTCCTACAGATCATTCAGAAACGGCCTGATATAGCACTCCAAGCCCTCAAGGTGCTTTCTAAAAGAGTTTCCCAGTATGAGATGCAGATTCGAACCTTAAGCGCTCTACAGGCCAGAGATAGGATTCTTGCTACTATTCATCTTCTTAATGAGAAGGAAGATAGCAGTATCCTTCCACCTATCTTGCGTACAAATACCAAAATTACCCATGAACGACTGGGAAATATGACAGGACTCACTAGAGAGACTGTTACCAAACAATTAGCAGAGCTTGAAAAAGAAGAGCTCCTGTATAGCGAAAAAAAGCATATTCGCCTCACAGAGGCTGGCCTCAAAGCGGTCATGGATATTGTGTAGTCACTGCAGTTCTTCGGTCTTGCAGAACTATTTTCTTGGCTAATGGTAGCGGTAAAACTTTTATATGTACTGCATGAATGTCAGTTGGATATTCGCAAATGCATTACTCTGATACACTCATATCCCATGCAAAAAGAAACCGCCCTTATATTCTCTTGGCTCAATGTGCTTACAAAAAAGCGCTACGATGCACTGATAGAAAAGTTTAGTTCGATCGACGAAGCGTTACAGCATATCGATCCAGAGCTTCTTAAGAGTCTCGGTTGCAAAGAAGAAACAGTATTTAGAGCACTAAACAGAATGGATGAATGCGATCCAGAGAGTTACCTCGCAGAACTTACTAAACGCGGTATCTCACTAATTTCAATAGAAGATCCGCAGTACCCAGCGAGGCTTAAGCAGATCGCTGACCCTCCAGTTTTCCTCTACTACAAGGGCTCTTTAGAGATTTTAAATGAGCCGACAATTGCCTGTGTAGGCAAACGCGAAATGAGTACATACGGTCAGCGCGTTACCGATATGTTCGTTCCGGTGTTTATCAAAGCAGGGATGGTCACAGTTAGTGGTCTTGCTGCAGGTATTGATGCAGCGGTTGCAAAAGAGAGCATTAGAGCAAACGGAAAAACCGTTGCGGTAGTTGGTCATGGCCTTGCGGATATCTATCCATCTGCAAACAAGCCTCTTGCAAAAGAGATCATAGAACAAGGCGGACTTATTCTCAGTGAGTTTCCACTCGACCATCCGGCAGATAAATTTACCTTCCCTGCACGCAATAGAATTATTGCTGGTCTCTCTCTTGGTACCGTAGTCTTAGAAGCTGGAGAGGGAAGTGGAGCGTGTATTACAGCAGATCTTGCACTCGACTATGGACGAGAAGTGTTTGCGGTCCCTGGTCAGATTTTTGATGAGCACTACAAAGGATGTCACCAACTCATTGCAAAGGGCCAAGCAAAACTTGTGCAGTCTCCAGAAGAAGTATTATCAGAAATAGGGATCGTATCGCTCTCTGCAGATGAGCCAACAAAACACTATGACCCAGCAGACGAACAGGAGGAAAGCATTCTCAATGTTCTTACTACCATGCCGCAGTCCACATCTGACATAGTAGAAAAGGCACAACTAGATACAGCTATCATCAATGCAAAGCTCACCATGCTTGAGTTAAATGGAGTTGCAAAGAATGTAGGGAATGGCATGTGGGTTCGACTGTGATATAGTGGATTCCAATTACCCCTACTATTATGACTGACTCACTTGGAACAATCCTTTCTGGAAGCTGGAAATACTTTACAGCTCATATTCGTCCGATTCTTATCGCTTCGATAATTTTTGGAGTATTAATGTTTGGCTTGCAGAAGGTATTAGAAGTGCAGACAACTGGAAATATCGAAAAGCATTTTGGGGACATAGAGCAAATGCAAGAACTTGCTGAGCGTATAGAGGATGGAGATGAAGAGGCTTTCCAAGAGATGATGGACCAAATGGGAATGGTAGGAGAGGAAGGAGAACTTGATGAGAAAGCTTTGGCAGGTCTAGCATCGGGAATGATGGGAAACATGATGCCGATGTTCGGTCTCTTCTTTATTACAATGATGCTCCTCACCCTTGTAACAAGCACGTTCTATATCGTGCTCGCTCTTGAGAGTTCTCAGAGTGCTATGACTGTATTTAAGAAAGTCCCAGCCCTACTACTGCCAATGCTTGGAGTGTGGATTTGGAGTTTCCTTCGGTCGTTTGCATGGATCCCTGTTGTAGGAATTATCCCTGCAATTATCATAGGACCAAGACTTACGTTGAGTAGTGTTATTCTCGTAAAAGAAAAGAAGGGCGTATTCGAAAGTGTGAAGGCAAGTTACACAAGGACAGGTGGATACTGGGGAAAGATCGTTGGGAATGGCATCGTAGGTGCACTTGTGGTAATGCTCGCGGTCTTAGTACTTAGTCTTGGAATTGGAATAGTCGGCTCTGTGTCTATGACAGGGGCTGCTATAGCAGGAGCTATCTTGCAGAGTGCAACGACTGCATACGCGACCATCTTTATTGTAGGACTCAGCAATACAATTATTGCCAATCCTAAAGCGTCTGCTACATCTAAATAATCAGATAATAAAAAACACCTTTCTATTGCGAGAGGTGTTTTTAATATTCTAATTAATTACTCAATTGAATCTAGTTGCTCCGTCAATGCATCAGTAACTTCTGTAAGAGTAGTTTCAACATCAGTTTCTGTAGGCAATTCTGCTACAGCTACTGTTTCATCTGTTTCTGCGAAGCTTGGGTGTTCTCCTGGCATGAGGTGTGGGGGAAAAATACGTTCCTATCATACTACTTCAGCTTTGAAGTTCAATAACCTTCTTTGGTATTTAGTAATAGGCTTCACAGAGCCAAAAAAATACCTAAGAAGCACTTAGACGTTCTTAGTTTGGGGTCGTTAATATGACATAGATGAGCATGAGGACCAGTAGTCCAAATAATCCAAGACCCCATAGGAATTCACCTTTTCTTACAGAGACATCTTTTTTGGCAATGGTCTCAGCAGATTCTCTTCCGAAACCAAATTCATTTTTGAGATAGGAGAAAATTTCTTCATTGCGTTCATAGGAATATCCCATCAGGTTTACAGATATATTTTGAGCAGCATCTTTAAGAATAATATATTTACGCCTTTTGTTTTGTAGTATTTCTAGGCGACAGTCTAAAATTTTACATAATTGTTTATCTTTACTCGTTATTACCTGAATACTGTCTCCTTTTCGGATAAATAGGACAATATCTTGCAGGGAAATCACAATAGCAAATGCAATCGCACACAGGAATGCTATGGGAGCGCTAAACGCTTGAGATGTTTTATATCCAGTGACGAGTCCTGCATACATCACGATAAATCCACCAATAGTGAGTATTGCTGGTATCCACAGACAGGTGTGATTGGCCTTTATTCTGATAAACATATTATGAAAGGGAAGTAGCCATTTCGACTATCGCTCCAAAGTCAGTAGGTTTTAGAGATGCCCCACCGATAAGCCCTCCATCGATATCATCTTGTGAGAGGAGCTCTTCTGCGTTGTCAGGTTTCATTGACCCACCGTAAAGTATTCTTGTCACATCACGTCTATCTTCAGGGATCAAACTTCTGATAAATGCATGCATTTCTTGGGCTTGCTCAGGACTTGCGGTCTTTCCTGTGCCTATTGCCCAAACAGGCTCGTAGGCAATCGTAATTTCAGACTCAAGAGGTAGGACTGCTATCTGTGCTTTAACAATATCCTTTTCTTTGCCAGCGTCTCGCTCACTTTCTGTTTCCCCAACGCATACAACAGGATGAAGACCGAGTTCTAGGGCTGCAATGCACTGTGCCGCAACGTCTTCATTAGTCTCTCCGTGGTCTGCTCTACGCTCACTGTGGCCACAAAGCGCATAGAGGCACCCGAGGTCTTTACACATCTTAAGGCTAACATCACCGGTGTGGGCTCCATGATCTTCTGTATGACCGTGTTGTGGGCCACAAAGGATCTTTGCATCTATGCATCCAGGAAGATCTAAGAAGCTTGGAAACACGACAACGTCGACATCTGCGTGGGTCTGGTAAGTAGAACCTGAATCTAATGCTCCTGATGGAGCGCTATTCATTTTCCAGTTGCCGGCGATGAGGTATTTTCGCATATGCTGTAAGCATATCACTGGAGTCCCCCTACACAATAGGGGAAAACCGCTGTACCATCAGCGCGTATGACAACTCCAGAACATATAGTACTCGCTGCAGATCACGCTGGTTTCACTCTAAAAGAAGCCATTAAGGCGTATTTGGCAGAGAAAGGTATTGATGTCATTGATGTAGGAACCTTCTCGGATGAGTCGGTCGATTACCCAGCAATCATCAGAAAAGGATGCGCAGCAGTGTTGGAGCAAAGTTGTATCGGTATTATCTTTGGTGGAAGTGGAAATGGTGAAGCGATGGCAGCAAACAAAGTGTCCGGTATTCGATGTGCTCTTGTGTATAGTGAAGAAACTGCTCGTCTTGCTCGTGCACACAATAATGCAAACGTCATAAGTCTTGGTGCAAGATTGACGGATGAGGACTTGGCGAAGAAACTTGTAGACGTTTTCCTCGAAACAGAATTTGAAGGAGACCGACATCAACGTCGTATTGATGACTTAGAAACTTCTCTATGAGCCCTATAACTATTACACCATCGATTCTTTCTGCAGACTTTTCCCGTCTGCAAGAGGATATCGACTCTGTGGCAGATAGTGCAGATTGGCTTCAGGTAGACGTAATGGATGGACACTTCGTGCCAAACTTAAGCTTTGGAGCGCCAGTTCTTAAGTGGATTAAAACCAAGCTTCCTCTAGATATTCATCTTATGGTGAGCAATCCTGCGCAGCGTATTCAAGAGTTCCTCGATCTGAAAGTTGCGAATATCACCTTTCACGCAGAAGCAGTATCAAGCACAGAAGAGCAAAAGAAGCTGATAGAACAGATTCGTGCAGGTGGTGCTACAGCTGGTATTGCTCTTAATCCTGAGACACCGCTAGATACTATTGGAGGCATTATAGAAGATATTGATCTCCTCCTGATTATGTCCGTGCATCCTGGTTTTGGTGGGCAGGAATTTATAGAACATGTCTTAAGTCAGGTGCAAACAGCTCGGTCTGCCTTCCCAGACCTTATTATCCAGATGGATGGGGGAATCAACGACACTACGGCACCAAAGTGTATCGAAGCAGGAGCAAATAACCTTGTTTCCGGCAGCTTTATTTTCGGAGCGAAGGACCGTACAATGGCAATCGAATCACTGCGATCTTCATGAGATTTCTTTTACCACTCTTCGGCTTAGGAGTTTTGCTATCCGCATGCTCATTTACTCCTCAAGGAGATTTGGGGGACCAGAAAATTGCATTAGTAGGACCTGAGGATCAGGCGGTTTCTGTAGATGTAGAAATTGCAGATGACGCAGCTTCTAGAGCAAAAGGTTTGATGGAAGTAGAGTCACTCGCGATGAATGAGGGGATGCTCTTTATGTTCGAAAAATCAGAGCCACTGACATTCTGGATGAAGAACACTTTAATACCATTGGACATCATTTTCTTCGATGGGCAAGGCCGTGTAATCGGGGTCGATTCTATGGTGCCATGTCTCGAAGATCCATGCCTCAGATATACTTCATCGGGACCGGCAAATATTGCCCTAGAAGTACCTGCTGGGTTTGTCGAAACCCATGGAATTGGAGCTGGATGGCGCATCGCGCTTCCCGCTAACCTATAAGGAAAAACCCAAAATGAGCCTAAAGATTGAGCCTGATTTACTTACTAATATACGGCTCAAGATTTTTTACAATTCTTGATGGAATATCTGGGTCATTTGGAATGACAAATGTGCCGCCAGTAACCTTTTCAAAGAGCTCAATATATTTGGTTCCAAGCATAACGCGAACCTCATCAGTGATTTCGGGCCATGTCGATTTATCACCATATTCAAAGCCCTGTTCTCGTAGCCAAAGACGGAAAAATTCCTTATCCAAACTCTCTGGCTCTTGCCCCGCATCGAACCGCTCTTGGTAGGAATTTTCCACCCAGAAGCGTGAAGAATCTGGTGTGTGGACCTCATCTGCGATCGTAAGAACGCCGTTTTCGTCGTATCCCATCTCATATTTGGTATCAACAAGGATCAAACCTCTTTGTGCTGCCAATTCCTGCCCTCTTCGGAATACGGCAAAGGCCTTTTCTTCGATCTCAGCCCATTGCTCAGGGGTCGATAATCCTTGTTCAAAAATCCCATTAGCATCAATCAATTCATCATCTTCGCCCTTTGTTGTAGGGGTTAGAATGATATCGTCAAACTTCTGGTTTTTAACCATTCCCTCTGGGAGGGTATTTCCGCAGTAATTTCGCACTCCTTCTTTGTAATTTACCCATACGGCAGTTTTACTGGATCCTGTTAGATAAGCGCGAACGACTATCTCTACAGGGATCATAGTAAGATCCTTCACAACGACGACATTTGGATCTGGGTTTTCGATAACCTGCGTTGCCATAATATCGCTGATTTGGTCGAACCACCATGAGCTAATTTGAGTCAAAACTTGCCCTTTTAGAGGAATAGTTGTCCAGTTAATATCAAAAGCGGACTGCCTATCTGTCGCAACGAGGAATCGTCTCTTCTGGTCCTTTTGAAGGTATACATCGCGAACCTTACCGCCATAGCGCTCTCCAAGACCTTGCAAATCAGTTGTTTCAAGCGTTGTGTCAAGAAAGGGCTCTAGGGCCGATGATGTGAGGGCTGTATTTGTCATAATTTATGCTCATATCGTACATGTTCTAGGCTCATTTCTACAAAAAAACCCAATTGAGAAAAAGCTGTTTTTCGGCTATAATAAGATGATATATCAAAAAAAACCCAATGAGCCTCAGGCTCATCCACACAAACACTACACATGACATCAGAAGTCGACTTCCTCCTCCCGGGATCTATAGAAAATATTCACCAAGCAGTGAATAGTTTTTCTGGAGAGGGTTCACTTCTTAAACTTACGAAGAAGCAGAGGCAGCAGTGGATCTCAACTCTTCTTGGTTCATGTGAATATGATCAACTGTCAAGAAATGACAAAGGTCTCGTTCGCCAATATATTCAAAATGAAACAGGGTACTCCAGAGCACAAACTGCGAGACTGATTAGTTCGAGTCTCAAGGCTATTCGCACTGAGCCTCAGGTTCTTATGCCACAGGTGGAAGCAAAGAAGCTTTTGCCACTACGAACAATCACACTTACATCTGCTGTAGGAGTAATGCTCCTTCTCGTAATGTCTCGTCCAGAAACGGGGATCGAATTTCTCAATGCTGATGTGCAGAAGACTCTCACGGTCTCATCAGAGATTCCCAAGGATCCATTTGATCCTAAAGATCCAGAACTAACTCAGGCAGTTCCCGTTCGTACGACTGTATATTCCTTGCTAGATTCTGGTAAGCACCCACTCTTCGTTCAGCAAGAGAACGTAGCATTCTCTGCAGACGTCGCCGTTGCATACGAAAAGATCGTAGCGGTGACAGTTTCAGAGTTAGAGAAGCGTGTTGCTCTGCGTCGCAGTTTACGGTCCTTAAGGACAGCGTTTACAACTGCTGTGCGTCCTGAGCCTCAGGCTCAAGAGATGAAACAGGCCGCACCATCATCTACTGAGGTAGTTGAGCAAGTTTCCGGACATCGCATTCTGCGACTTGGTGCATCTACTATTAACCAAGAGGGAGCTGTAACACAGGTTCGTGGTCGTACAACTGCACATGATACACGTGCAGGATTGATGGCTGATATATTCAGGCGAGCTGCACAGCGCAGAGCTGCTAGGATTGTGTTCGTCCCAGAAGAAGATCGTTACAGTCCTCCAGAGGTGGTGCATGCAAGTGCGGGGCCAATCTACGCATCTGCTCCAAACATCTGGAATGCAATGGGGAGTGGAGATGACGGACAGGTATTGATGGTAGTTGATGGAACACCGCAGTGGACATTCATCAACAAGACCAATGTAGAGCAACTCCCATCTGGATATGTGAGTCGTCGTGGAGGAGGAAGTGGACGAGGAGGCGGAGGTGGAGGAGGTGGATCTTCTGGATCCGATGGAGCTGCAGGTGCAGATGGAGCTGCGGGAGCAGCAGGTGCTTCAGGTGCTGACGGAGCAGATGGTCCTACACTTGGAATCTATAACTCACTCATCCTTGAAAGTTCTGGAGGCCTAGAAGCTGGAAATGCCAGCGGACAGAAGCTTATACAAGTAGGACTACTTACATCATCTGGAAAATTGATTGTCGAAAATGATGTTCGGTTTAATTCTGGTGTGATCATCAACGGAGTGTCATACCTCTTCCCATCTTCTGATGGCAGCGCTTCTGGGAAAGTACTGCATACAGACGGTAATGGAAACCTAAGCTGGTCTACAGATGACGGTGCTGGAGGGGGAACAACAGAGTATGCAGGTCAGGGACTGAACAAAAATGGAGATAATTTCATTTCTCTCAATTCAGCTCTTACTGGAACAGACATTCTCGCTCTCAACTCGCTCCGATCAAGCGGAACATTAGTAGTTGCAGGGACATCTACGCTCTCTGGAGCTGTGACGATCAACGATGAAATCGCCTTTGGTTCTGGTCTCATCATCAACGGTGTTACCTACAGATACCCAAGTTCAGATGGATCTGCTTCTGGAAAGGTTCTTTCGACAGATGGAAATGGAAACCTCTCTTGGTCTGATGATGACACAGGAGGCTCATCTCTCTCTGCAGGGCAGGGAATAAGTATCGCTTCAGACTTCATCACATTAACTTCAACACTCACAGGAACATCTGTTCACGCTATCGATCGCCTCTCTTCTTCTGGAGTATTGCTTGTCGATGGGGATGCAGATATTCGTGGAATTCTTTCGGGTGCTGTAGTGAAGGCAACAAACAGCCTCGCATCCTCTGGATCTCTCCAGGTAGAAGGTGCTGCTAATATTCACGGAACACTCTCAGGAAACACGATTGCAGGATTCAATCTTTCCGATTGTAATGGCGCATCAAACAAGCTTGTCTACAACGCAGCAAGTCAGCGATTTGAGTGTGAAGGGGATACTGATACCACCATTGCAGATACAGATACCACATACACAGAAGGCCAAGGCTTAACCCTTGATGGAACAACTTTCTCCCTAACAGCTGCACATTCAGGAACAACTATCGAAGGAACAACTCTCCTTTCTGGAGCCCTTGTTCACGCTCAAAATGGACTGACATCATCTGGAACTCTTCAGGTAGATGGAGCTGTAGAATTTGGATCCACACTCACGATTGGAGGAGTGACCTATGTCTTCCCTGTAGGAAATGCTTCTGCCACAGGAAAAGTCCTTAAGTCAGATGGAAGTGGAAACCTCTCATGGTCTGACGATACCGATACCACTGTTGCAGATACCGACACGACCTACAGTGCAGGACAGGGAACAAGTATCGATGGCGCTAACTTCATCACGCTCTCAGCAACACTCACTGGAACAGATATCCTCGCACTCAACTCTCTACGTTCCTCAGGAACGTTAGTGGTTAAAGGCGCATCAACACTCTCTGGAACGACCACTATTCAAGATGATCTCATCGCAAACTCTGGAGCAATCTTTAATGACGAAGTAGTCTTCGGTTCAGGAATCATCATCGAGAATATTACCTATCACTTCCCACAAGCGGAGGGAGCGTCAGGTACTGTTCTTGCAACAGATGGAGGAGGAAATCTTACATGGACAACTGCAGCTTCTTCTCTCTCTGCAGGGCAGGGAATCAGTATTGATTCAGACTTCATCACTCTCACAGAAACCCTCACAGGAACATCACTTCAAGTTTCTGACTCACTCGCTTCCTCCGGAACATTGGTTGTAGAAGGAGATACAGAGCTTCATGGCAATCTCTCAGGTTCTACTATTCAAGCTGCAACATCCCTCACAACTTCTGGAACTCTCGTTACAGAAGGGGATGCTACTATCAATGGAACTTTGAGTACAAATACGATTACTCGTATTGGCGATGATGATACTAATATAAACTTAGGAAATAGTGATCAAATATACTTAAGAGCTGGTGGAATTGACTTTATAGACATGAATGAAACATTTGAAGATATTCTAACATTCAACCCTGCAAGTAATGATATTGATACAATTATTGAGGGAGATAATGATCTTTATTTATTCTATGCAGATGCAGGAACTGATCGTATTGGTATTAGTACAGATGCACCAGATACAAAACTAGAAGTAGTAGGCACTATCTCTGGTTCTCAGGTCTACGCAGCGGACACGCTTCGCTCTTCTGGAGCATTAATTGTAGATGGAGATACCTTCCTCGATGGTGAAGTTACCTTCGGGTCTGGCCTCATCATCAACGGTGTCACTTACAGATTTCCAAGCTCAGATGGTTCTGCCACAGGAAAAGTCTTGGCTACAGATGGTAATGGAAACCTCAGCTGGACTACGGCTGCTGCAGGAGGATCAACCTACTACGGAGGACAGGGGATTAGTATTAACGGATCAGACTTCATCACACTTTCATCAACTCTTACAGGAACAGATATCCTTGCTCTCAACTCTCTTCGTTCATCTGGAACCTTAGTCGTTGCAGGAGCATCTACTCTTTCTGGAACGACCACTATCCAAGATGATCTCATCGCAAACTCTGGAGCAATCTTTAATGACGAAGTGGTCTTTGGTTCAGGGCTCATCATCAACGGAATTACGTATCTATATCCAGATTCCGATGGTTCTGCAAACCAAGTACTCCACACAGATGGAAACGGAAATCTTACATGGGCTGCAGATGATGGAGCTGGTGGAGGGTCTACAGAAGACGCAGGTCAGGGACTTTCTAAAAATGGTTCAGACTTTATTAGTCTTAGTGCTGCATTTACTGGAACAGATATCCTTGCTCTCAACTCTCTTCGCAGTTCCGGAACTCTAGTAGTTGCAGGAACATCTACATTGTCTGGAGCTGTGACAATCAACGATGAAGTGACTTTCGGATCAGGATTGATCATCAACGGAGTCACATATCTCTATCCAAGTTCAGATGGTTCTGCAAACCAAGTACTCCACACGGATGGAAATGGAAATCTTACATGGGCTGCAGATGATGGAGCTGGTGGAGGATCTACAGAAGATGCAGGTCAGGGACTTTCTAAAAATGGTGCAGACTTCATTAGCTTGAATGCAACTATTACTGGATCAGATATCCTCGCCCTTGATTCTCTACGATCAAGTGGAACCCTAGTCGTAGCAGGAACATCCACACTCTCTGGAACGACCACTATTCAAGATGATCTCATCGCAAACTCTGGAGCAGTCTTTAATGACGAAGTAGTCTTCGGTTCAGGAATCATCATCGAGAATATTACCTATCACTTCCCACAAGCGCAGGGAGCGTCAGGTACTGTTCTTGCAACAGATGGAGGTGGAAACCTCACATGGACAACTGCAGCTTCTTCCCTCTCTGCAGGGCAGGGAATCAGTATTAGTTCTGACTTCATCACTCTCACTTCTACACTAACAGGATCTTCAGTCCACGCTATCGATCGACTCTCTTCATCCGGAGTCTTACTCGTAGATGGTGATGCAGATATCCGTGGAATCCTTTCGGGTGCTATTGTAAAAGCTGCTACAACCCTTACATCTTCTGGATCTCTTCAGGTAGAAGGTGCTGCCAATGTTCACGGAACACTCTCTGGAAACACTATCACAGGATTCAATCTTGCTGACTGTAACGGTTCTTCTAACAAATTAGTCTACAACGCAGCAAACCAACGATTTGAATGTGAAACAGATACCGATACAACAATTGCAGATACAGATACCACGTACACAGAAGGTCAAGGTCTTACCCTTGATGGAACAACGTTCTCCCTAACAGCTGCACATTCAGGAACAACTATCGAAGGAACAACTCTCCTTTCTGGAGCCCTTGTTCACGCTCAAAACGGATTGACATCATCTGGAACTCTTCAGGTAGATGGAGCTGTAGAATTTGGATCCACACTCACGATTGGAGGAGTACTTTACATCTTCCCAGTGGGAGACGGGTCAGCTACTGGAAAAGTTCTCAAGACTGACGGTAGCGGAAACCTCAGCTGGAGTGATGACACAGACACAACAATTGCAGACACAGATACAACATACAGTGCAGGTCAGGGAGTAAGTATTGATGGATCTAATTTCATCACCCTCACTTCAACCCTTACAGGAACATCTGTTCACGCTATCGATCGTCTCTCATCTTCTGGAGTACTTGTTGTCGATGGTGATGCAGATATTCGTGGAATCCTCTCTGGCTCTATCGTCAAAGCTGCAACAACCCTTACATCCTCTGGATCTCTCCAGATAGAAGGTGCTGCCAATATTCACGGAACACTCTCAGGAAACACGATTGCAGGATTCAATCTTTCCGATTGTAATGGCGCATCAAACAAGCTTGTCTACAACGCAGCAAATCAACGATTTGAATGTGAAGGAGATACCGATACAACAATTGCAGATACTGATACCACGTACACAGAAGGCCAAGGTCTGACCCTCGACGGAACAACTTTCTCCCTAACAGCTGCACATTCAGGAACAACTATCGAAGGAACAACTCTCCTTTCTGGAGCCCTTGTTCACGCTCAAAACGGACTGACATCATCTGGAACTCTTCAGGTAGATGGAGCTGTTGAATTTGGATCTACACTCACCATTGGAGGAGTGACCTATGTCTTCCCTGTTGGAAACGGATCTGCCACAGGAAAAGTCCTCAAAACAGACGGCTCAGGAAACCTCTCATGGTCTGACGATACGGATACCACCATTGCAGATACGGACACTACCTACGATGGAGGACAGGGAATTTCTATCGATGGAAACAACTTCATCACCCTATCAGCGACTCTTACTGGAACAGATATCCTCGCATTAAATTCACTTCGATCAAGTGGAACCTTAGTAGTTGCAGGAACATCGACACTCTCTGGAGCTGTGACCATCAACGACGAAGTCACCTTCGGTTCAGGGCTTATTATTAACGGAATCACTTACAGATTCCCAGGTTCAGATGGTTCTGCAAACCAAGTACTGCACACAGACGGAAACGGAAACCTCACATGGGCTGCAGATGATAGTGGAGCTGGTGCTCTTTCTGCAGGTCAGGGAATCAGTATCAACGGATCTGACTTTATTGTCCTTACTTCAACACTTACAGGATCTTCAGTTCACGCTATCGATCGACTCTCTTCTTCTGGAGTATTGCTTGTCGATGGTGATGCAGATATCCGAGGAATCCTCTCGGGTGCTATTGTTAAGGCAACAAATAGTCTCACTTCTTCAGGAACTTTGGTTGTAGAGAAAGATGCAAGATTTAATTCTGGTATAACTATCCAAACAACAACAGATGCTATTACTGCCTTCCAAGTTCTAGATGCAAATGGAGGACGTTCTATATTGAATGTTGATACAACAAACGAGAGAGTAGGTATAGGAACAGATACACCTACTGTAAAACTTCAAGTTCAAAATAATGCAGGTACCACTCCTTCATATGAAAGTAATACTGTTGCTGGTTTTTCAAATACAGCTGGAGGAACTAGTGAGGCATTTATTGCAGTTGCAGGAGGATCTGTTGGAGTATCTGGATATAATTTCGGTTCCAGTGGAGATTCAGACGATGGACAAATCCTTTACAGAAAATCACTCAATAAACTCGAATTCGTTGCTGATAAAGTGACACAATTCTCTATCGATTCGAGTGGTATAGCCTCAGGATTGTATCTCCATGCACAAGGTTTGCTTACCTCTTCAGGTGCATTTGCTGTCGAAGGAGATTCATATTTACAGGGAGAAGTCACCTTCGGTTCAGGAATCATCATCGAGAATATTACCTATCACTTCCCACAGGCTGAGGGAGCGTCAGGTACTGTTCTTGCAACAGATGGAGGTGGAAATCTCACGTGGACAACTGCAGCTTCTTCTCTCTCTGCAGGTCAAGGAATTTCAATTGCTTCAGACTTCATTACTCTCACATCAACCCTCACAGGAACATCACTCCAAGTCTCTGACTCACTCGCTTCCTCTGGAACATTGGTTGTAGAAGGAGATACAGAGCTTCATGGAAACCTCTCAGGTTCTACTATTCAAGCAGCAACATCCCTTACAACTTCTGGCACCTTGGTTGCAGAAGGAGATGCGGACATTCATGGGACACTCTCTGGTGCAACAGTCCGTTCAAGTTCTGGCCTAGTAGTACTCAATGGAAGGATGGGTATTGGTACTGACACACCAAAAACATCTTTGCACATTTTCGATGGTGTCTCAGGTGGAACACCAGATAGTGGTACACGTCTTCTTATAGAAGATAACACCACTGCACGTCTAGAATTCCTTGTACCAGGTGATGGAATCTCTGCAGGTATTTACTTTAGTGATGCTGCTGAAGCTGGTATTGGTCAGATAAATTATAGTCATACGTCAGATCAAATGCTCCTTGAGGCTGAGGACGCTGTGAGTTTCCGAGTAGGTAACATCAGTAATCGAATGATCATTAACTCTGGTGGAAATGTTGGTATTGGTATGGGGACAGATCTTTCTCCAGAAGCAAAACTCGAAGTCATAGGTGCTATTTCTGGTTCTAAAATTTATGCAAATGACATTCTGCAATCTTCTGGTGCGCTTGCCATTGAAGGGGATTCCTTCCTTGCGGGAGAAGTCACCTTCGGATCAGGACTCATCATCAACGGAGTGACGTACAGATTCCCAGGTTCCGATGGCTCTGCAAACCAAGTATTGCACACAGATGGAAACGGAAACTTATCATGGGCTGCTGATGACGGTTCTGGAGGAGGGTCTACAGAAGACGCAGGTCAGGGACTAACTAAAAATGGCGCAGACTTTATTAGTCTTAATGCTGCATTTACAGGAACAGATATCCTTGCATTAAGCTCACTTCGATCAAGTGGAACTCTCGTCGTAGCAGGAACATCTACACTCTCTGGAGCGGTCACGATCAACGATGAAGTCGCCTTTGGTTCAGGTCTTATTATCAACGGTGTCACCTACAGATTCCCAAGTTCAGATGGTTCTGCTTCTGGAAAAGTATTGGCAACAGACAGTAATGGAAACCTGAGTTGGACAGCTGCTGGAGCTGGAGGATCAACATATTATGGTGGGCAGGGAATTAGTATCAACGGATCAGACTTCATCACTCTTACATCAACACTTACAGGAACATCAGTCCATGCATCAGACTACTTGGCATCATCTGGAGTGCTTGTGGTGGAAAACGCCGCAACTACTACAGGTGCATACATCGAACAAATTGGTAATGGAATGGCAATGGTGGTTGAATCGAGTGCTACGACTCAAGATATTCTTACAATCTCTGGTGCTAGGCTTACTACAGGATTTGCTATAGATATTCCAAATCTTGATTCTCTCACTGCATCAGGAGGAGGATTGCGCATTATCAGCAACTCTAGCAATACTGGGGTGAGAAACCTTGTAGAACTCTTTAACGATAATCCTGCAGCAAGTGGTACGACTGTACTTTCTATAAGACAGGATGCTGGTGGTACAGGTGTTTCTATTGATATGAATGGAGATGGTGTTGCATTGGATATTGATTCAGAAGCAGATAGTGAAGCAGGTATCCGCATCAGTATGAATGCAAAGAATGCGAATGACAGAAATCATCTTTCATTTGGATACAATAATCTCTTTGATGCCAATCTCTTCCGCAGTGAAGAAAATACACTCACGACAAGTGGGGCATTTGTTATAGATCCTCACGGGTTTGATAGCGTGTTCTATTTCGACAGTGCAACGTATAATGACCATACCGCAGAGGCAAATACGTCATCTGGTACGCAATTTACAATTTTAGGGAGTAATGCAGATTTCTTATATGTTGGTTCTCATACGCCATTTGGTGTTGTCGATTTCAATATAGGAACACCAATGAATGCTGGTATGCACTTACAGCTGGATTACTACAATGGTTCGTGGTCTAGCATTGGCTTCAAAGATAACACAGCATCATTTTCTAGTGGTGGGATGATCACGTTTAATGCACCAACAGACTGGAGTAAGACACAACTAGAGATGGAGCCAGAGCCTGTCTACTACGTCCGTTTTTATGTTGATAGCGAAAGCACCATTACCCGAGGATCAACGGCATACTCTGTTTCTCCGTCACAGGGATATCGATTTAAGGTTCACAGTCAGTCTGGAGATCCAGAGCCGACATTCATTGTAGATTCCTACAAGCATGCAGCGTTCGGTACAGGGTATGATCTTCAAGCAGCTGCGACAATTTACACAGAGCGAGACTTTAATCAAGAAGCCCTGCTTATCAAGACAGATGAAAATACTGCTACACAAAATGTTTTCCGTATTATCTCGGATGTAGCTTCTGATAACGATAATGCCTTCCGTATTAGAGCGGATGGTTCAACGTTCTCCGACAATGCATACAGTGCTTCTGGAGCTGACTACGCTGAATGGTTTGCAACACGTGATGATGTGCAAAAAGGAGAAGTGGTATGTATCTCTGTTGATCAGAACAATGCAGTAGAGCGTTGTACCGATGATGCAGATAGCAATGTGATGGGAGTGGTATCCACCAATCCAGCATTTATTGGAAATACCATTACAGGAGCAGATGGAGTAATGCCTCCTGGATATGCATTGATCGGTCTTATCGGACAGGTGCCAACGAAGGTTCTCATAGCTCCATATGGAGAAGGGGTTCTCAACATTAGTCCAGGTGATGCGCTTACTCCTGCAAGCAAGCCTGGGTACGCACGAAGAGCGCTTCCAGGAGAGCCAACAGTGGGTGTCGCCTTAGAGAGGTTTGAAGGAAAAAGTGGTACAGAAGGAACAGTAAATGTACTGATCTCTCGCCGCAATAGTTCTGTAACAGTAGATCAAGTAGAACAGGAAGTACTTGATCAAATCGCCTCTATGGAAATAGAGGACGAAGTGGAAATTATGGTTGCTGGAGCTATTGAGGCAATTGACTTCAACGACGATATCCTTGCTGTTGTCCGTCAGCAAATACAAGAAGTTGATTTGCGACAAACGGTTCTCGATATTCTTGAAGAAGCTGGTATCGGTACAGGAACAACGGTCGCCACACAGGAGCAGCACAATGTACAGATGTTAGCTGTAGAGCTTGGAACTGGGTCTGCTCTTTGGGGAATAGTGGATACACTCGAAGCAGAGATTGCACAGTTGCGAGAAGGAATGCAGATTATGAGTGGTGCAATCGCTACCCACCCTGAGAACTTCGAAAACCTCTCTATTGCAGACACTTTAATGATTGGTGGAGATGCGAGAGCGGTTAAAGACTTCTACGTCGATGGCACTCTGCATGCAGAAGACATCTTTGTTCCGGGACTTATTCATATTGATGGAAGAGTGGATATAACAGGGAATATGGATATTGCAGGTGATACAGAAATAGCAGGAAGACTGACTGCAGGTTCATTCGAAATCAATAGTGGAGCGACTGTTCATGGGCCACTACACATCGACGGTGTACTAGTGATCGACGGACAGGAAATCGATCTTTCCGGTCTTGTTTCTACAGGATCAATGCTCAACCTCAGTAGTCTTCTCGTACAAAACTCTATGATGGTTCTTGGAAATATTACTATCGATGGCATGGCAGAGATCCTTGGTGATGTTACTATCGGAGGAAGTCTAACTGTCTCTGGAGCCCTTACCATAAACAATAACCAGGCAGGGTATGCAGTAGTTGTCGAAACAGGAACATCGGCAATCGTAAGCTTTGGATCTGGTACCTATTCGTATCCACCAATAATCACTGCGAGTTCTGATAACTTTATTCCATGGCGTATTCACAGTGTGACGGGAACAGGATTCGTTATCGAAACCAAAGAGCAAGCTGCAGAAGATATTACGTTCTCATGGCATGCAATGCTTACGGAAGATCCGAATACCTTTAAGGGACTCCCTGCAGGAGCTAGCGTAAACGACATCGCATTCTTTGTAGATAACAATGGAGTACCGCTAAGTACCAGTGATATCTGGAATGCATGTATCAGAAACCAGCAACCACTGGGTCTTGATGGTAAGCCATTTAATTGCCGCCGATACAGAGATAGTGGCGAGAAGTGGACGCACCCAGATCACCCAATTGAATTCCTCTGGGATCCAGATGCAAACGATCTGCGTCTCGTAATTCCACGTGGATACTACATTGAGGTTGTCGGAGAAGTAGAAGAGGAGATAGATGAGCCGGAGATCAAGGAGGCTACAGAAAGCGAGAAGACCGAAGAGGAAGAGGTAGAATCCGGAACTGGAGAAACAGTGGTAGAAGAGGAAGAAGTAGAAACAGGAACAGGAACAGGTGAAGTCATCATCGAAGAAAAACCAGAAACAGGAACAGGTGAAGTCGTCATCGAAGAGAATCCTGAAACAGGAACAGGTGAAACGGTTATCGAAAAGCAAGAACCAGAACCAGAGCCAGAGCCAGAACCAGAACCAGAGCCAGAACCGCAGCCTGAACCAGAACCAGAATCGCAGCCAGAACCTGCGCCAGAGCCAGAGTCAGAACCGCAGCCTGAACCAGAACCAGAACCTGAACCAGAATCTGAAGAGGAATCGTCAGAAGAATAATCAAACTTGCTGATATCTAGCTGCCATCGTATGATTACTCCTGAACTTTCATTTCCCTTATTATTATGGCTAAGCGCAGAGGAGTACTCGTCACATTTATCGTCTTAGGTCTTATCGGCCTTGTCGCTGCTGTTGAACTAAAGCGTCAGGCAATTTCTGCTCAACTAGAAGATATCACAGAGCATTTGCAGGAAATGAAATTCGATGATCCTACTAAAAACCAAGAAACAGCGGATATCATCGTCAAAGAATTGCGTAATCTTATGGATATCCCAGAAGACATTGAGCCAACAGTCGCTACGATTGTAGATGTAGAAATTTTGAAAGAGAAAAATCCATTCTACGCAAAGGCTGAAAATGGAGATCATCTTATTGTCACTCCAACGCGGGCTATTCTTTACAGTTCAAAGACAAAGAAGATTATTGATGTTGTCCCTGTGCAGCTAGAGCCAGTTGCTGGCGAAGGTTCTGCAGAGGAATAGAACGGGGTATGTGGCTTGCTTAAGGCAAATTATGTGCATGTATCTTGATAGATAGATTATGAGTATGTGATCTCTATTACTATGCATTTATAGTAAAAGACTATGCATTCATCAGATCGCATCTCTCTATGCTTGGCTCTGTATTGCCTCTCAGCATCTTCTGGCTTTTTAACAGGGAGACTCATTGTCAATCAACAGTCACCAATTACACTTAGTTCAGATACAAGACCTCTTGTTCCTACTATCAACATAGAGGGAATTCGTAATGGTCTATTGCATGGTTCTATTAAAGGATCTGCTCGTATCAGCATCGGGTCTCAGCTTCTCACACACAGTGGAACGTTTGCCCTAGATGCTTCTGATATTCTACGGAACGAAGTATCCATATTTGTCCCAGAAGGAATGCAGTACGTCGCTTCTAAAAGAGGAAAAAAGTACTAC
>JABIBA010000008.1 GCA_018652955.1 Candidatus Peribacter sp.
CATCCACTGTGGACACGGGGTTGTTCGTTGTTGCTAGGTTTTACCCCTCAACGAGGGGTGGTTCGTCAGCCTCATTCGCCATCTGCGCAGGCGGCGGCTTCTTCGAATGCAAAGCCGAGGAATGGGTGAGCTGTTTTCTGGTCCCATTCTTTAAGCATGTCTGTCGCAGGCATTCCGCCGGTGACCATTTCGTGAAGAACTGCCAATGCGGCCCAGAAGTTGTTCCAGTACAACTCGTAGTTCGCACGAATCAGCTCTTCACCACCAAGGTTCACCCAACTCGCTTCGGCGCCTTCTTCATCGGCGTTTTCGTCTTTTTGAGCTGCGTTAGGATGAATGAACGGAAGTATGACGATCCGAATGTCATTGAGGTCAACCTTCTCCAGATCACCGAAGTAACCAGCCCCCAACGCTGCCATCACCGCATCGGCAATAGCTTGTTGGACGGGTCCGAACATAATCGCGGCCCGAAAGATACTGTCGGTTTTCACCTTGGTACCCATGACCGTTCTTGGCTGCACGGATTTGTTTGGAAAGGTCACAGCTTCGAGGTTGTTAATCCCGTCTTGCTGTCGACCCAACGTCACGCCGTAGGCAGTTCCGGTAACTCCATCCGTATCTCCTCCGAATCCTTCGGAATGTGAGATTGAGTTACCACTTTTGAGACCGGTTAAGGCCTCACCGCCGGACATCGGAGTCGTCGATAGGTCGATGAGCGTAACTCCTTCGACACTGAACGGCTTCCCTTTCCTGAAATCAGGCACTGGGACCACTCGCTTCTCTGGTGGATTCAACCCCAACAGAAAATCACTAATCGCTTTCGTCTGAGCCATTACACTACTCTCCATAAACAAATTCTGCGCGTTCCCAAAGCCGTTCTCGAGATTACGGCCTTCGGGGGTGCTATAGGCGACTGTGTCGCCAAGAAATAGCAGCGTAGATACTACGTAAATATCCACACGGCTACTCTCGGCAACTCGTATAAAACCTGTGGCAACAAAGAACAAAATCCAAACCAGAGGTCTGAACTTTGCCTATTGTGGGAATTTTCGCCTATTTGTCAAGTTTAACAGGCATTGTCTGTACTAACCTCACCCCCCAACCCCTCTCCTTCCACGCCACCTGCCACCCAGGAGAGGGGAGCTTCGTCGTCCTGCCACATCTGTGGCAAAGATTTTTGGTTACTTTTCATCGGAAAAGCAACAAAGGATAATGATACAATCAAACTATGACTGATCCACTCCTCCTCGAACACGCAGATTACGGCCACTTGCTAGAGCCCGCTCACGGCCTTATAGAAGAACACACCGATGCTACTAAGGCACATTTACTAGCAACAGGAGCTGCTATGGAAGCACTGGCTAAGAGATTTGGTGGAGATACGCAGACATGGAAAGTTGCAGGAATGCTGCATGATCTCGATTGGGATCAGCTGGATAAAGACTACGAAGCACACTGCGGAGATACATTGGATAACTTGCTTAAGACTATTGATGCACCTGCAGAACTTCTTGGAGACATTCGCGCGCACTACCAAGAAAAATACGGTGCAGACTATCCGTTAGATTCTCAGCTTAGAAAATGTTTGTACTGCGTCGACGAACTCACAGGATTTATCATTGCCGTCACACTGGTGCGCCCAAGCAAAGCTATAGCCGATGTAGAAATAAAAAGTGTAAAGAAAAAACTCAAGGACAAAGGGTTTGCCGCTCAGGTAAGCCGCGAACAAATTCGTTCATGCGAAGAATTGCTCGACTTGCCTCTCGACGAACTCATCGAAATTACCTTGAACGCAATGAAAGAGATAAGTGGTGAACTGGGGCTATAAATTGTGCTACAGTATTTCCCTTATGACAGTCGCACAACACTCTATTATTGACGATATCCTGAAGATACAACCTATCATTTCGAATATGGTAATCGAAGAACAGGTTCGTACTATGCTCGAAGAGTTACAATCTATTTTGCAAGAAGGCATAGAAGGTGATGTTGTAGAAATGGGATGTCACATGGGTACGAGTTCTCTGTTTTTGCAGCGACTTCTAAAAATATACGAATCAGATAAAGCATTTCACGTGTACGATTCTTTCGAAGGATTACCAAAGCAAACACGAGAAGACACACCAGATTGCCCACCGAGCACTAGGCACAATTTTAAGGAAGGAAACTTGCAAGTATCTCGCGAAAAATTTGTAAAAAACTTTGTCGAAGCAAATGTGGACATTCCCATTTTGCACAAAGGATTTTTTAAAGATATTCCCAATAGTGAGTATCCAAAGACTGTATCTTTTGCTTTTTTTGATGGAGATTTCTACGGATCTATCATGGATAGTTTCACAAAAATTTACCCAAGAATGTCTGTCGGTGGAAAAATTTGCATTCACGATTACGAATGGCAAATGCTCCCGGGAGTCGCCAAAGCTTGTGAGGACTTTTTGGCAGATAAACCAGAAAAAGGGACCATTACTATTCGCAACTCGCTTGCGTGGATTACCAAACTCGAATGTTAAAGATTGATTGTATCCTCGACCGGTTTTCCTTCGATTGCTTTACGCCAGAGGTTGCTCTGCGTCAGGTGCCTATTGGAGGAAGCCCTTCGAAAGATGCTGATTTGTTCTTTGTAGAATCTTCATGGGATAGCGTATACGGAGGCTGGTACCTAGGAACCGATCAATATAGGACAGAGCTGGAGAAACTGATCGACGAATACAATGCTCTAGGCATTCCGACTGTATTCTGGGCAAAAGAAGATCCTGTACAGATACATCGTTTTAAATGGATTACTCCACGTTTTGATTTCCTCTGCACTACAGATGAAGAATGCGTCGATCGCCACAAAGAAATGATAGGACATGACCGCGTTATCACACTTCCCTTTGCTGCACAGCCCGATCTGCAATATTGCGATTCGTCCATACAGAGAGAAAACGTCCCCTGCTTTGCAGGAGTGAACTACGGAGACCAATTCCCACGCAGGCTCAAAGAAATTGGCTTTATCGTAGATCCTGCAATGCCCTTTGGTTTGCATCTGTATGACAGAGGACTCGCAGGAAACTTCTATCTCTTTCAGCCTACTTTTGGCCCTGAATATTCTGAAGCACTAAAGCCGAGTGTAACTTTTGATCAAATGGGGAGAATTTATAGGTCTTATTCAGTCTTTTTAAATATTGGTTGTGTGCAAGACTCGCCGACGATGTTTTCTCGCCGAGTATTTGAAGTATTGGCATCCGGTACTCCACTTATTTCTGCCTATTCCAAAGGAATAGATAATTTATTTGGCGATGAAGTGCACTTATCACGCAATGAACAAGAAACGACAGCACACCTCAACGAACTGCTAAACAACACAGAGTCTTGGAAAGAGTCTTCTCTTAAAGGACAGCGTGCCATATTTAGAAAACACACGTACGCCCATCGTCTGCGCACTATCTTAGAACACTGTGGACTAGAGGTACCGCAACGTACAAAAAATCGCATCCTCCATTACGAGCGTGCTTCCCATGCTGTTACACAAGAAAGTATCGACCTAGCGCTCCCGAAGCGAGAACATACTATTGAGCCACCATTCATGGTAGCCTAAGTACCCACTATGCAATCCACAGTAGTACTTGTTGTCGGCACACGTCCTAACTTCGTAAAAGCTGCTCCTGTATTACATGCGCTTTCTAAAGATCCTGATATCACACCAGTGCTTGTACACTCGGGACAACATTTTGATGCTGCACTATCAACAGAAATTTTGCAGGACCTATCGAATGTCACTCCTGATGTGCTATTTGATACTCGTGATAAAGATGGATGGAATACGGATGCATTTGCAGTGCAATTTGATCTGTTTCTTCGAAAGAACATGCCTTCTTTGGTTCTAGTCTTTGGAGATGTCGATACCACACGCATAGCTGCAGAAGTAACGAAAAAAAATGACATTGCTCTTGGGCACGTCGAATCTGGATTACGCAGTTTCGATGACCGCATGCCAGAAGAAGCAAATCGTATTCGCACAGATGGACTATCAGATCTTTTATTTGTTACAGAGCAATCTGGTTTAGAGAATATTCAGAAAGAATCTCTCGATGCAGATGTACATCTTGTAGGAAATACTATGATCGATAGCTTATATACCCTAGAAGAACGCATTGCAGACCGCGCATCGGTTATTCAAGATGACATGCCGACAATTGTCGTAACGCTGCACCGCAGAGAGACGATTACTGATAAAGCTGTTCTAGAACTTTTGCTAAAACAACTCACAGAATGCTCTGCGCAGTACCGTATTCTTTGGCCACTGCATCCTCACACTAAAAAGATGATTGAGTCGTTCGATTTATCGCACTATCTCGAAGCATTCACTATGAAAGAGCCTGCAGGTTATATCGATTTCTTGGCTACAGTAAAAAATGCCACAGCAGTCATAACCGATTCTGGTGGCATTCAAGAGGAAGCCACTTGTCTTGGCGTTCCATGTTTTACTGTTCGTAAATCTACAGAGAGACCTGTAACAGTAGAGGAAGGCACGAACACGCTTGTTCCTCCTGACACACTAGTACAAAAATCTCTTCTTACGCAC
Organism: Candidatus Peribacter sp.; assembly: GCA_018652955.1. Classification (GTDB taxonomy): domain Bacteria; phylum Patescibacteriota; class Gracilibacteria; order Peribacterales; family Peribacteraceae; genus UBA2170. Next base: position 4,568 of record JABIBA010000008.1, read on the forward strand.
ATTCAAGGCTCTCGTGCCTGCGAGGCTCTACAACCTGATCTGTGGGACGGCAAAGCAGCAGATCGCATTGCAGCTATCGTACAGTCGTATCTTAGAGCTCAGAGTGAGCGCACTGGGATCTCTGCAATAGGCCAACGATCTTTGACTCGTTGATCCTCATCGAGATCTGGATGATAGTCTTTTAGTGTCATATTAATGCGCACTGTATCACCTGCTTCTACGACACCTTCTTTGTGTAGAGTAGTTATCACTCCTGCAAACCCTCGTTCACGAAGATCTTTGTTACCAATCATGGCAATCTCTTTCGAGATCCAACGGTGCCCTAGGTATTCCATCATTACAGCATCAAGATCGAGAGTTTCTTCTGTGCCATTTGGATAAATGCGCACTGCTTCTAGCTGTCGAATAACAGCAGTCTTTTTTACACCATGAAAACGCGGGTATACCGCAAACGGCCAACTGTTAATAATCGCAAACCCACAGAAGATATTTAGCACGATAAACGTCATCCCTACCATCCACACTGCACGTAATCGATGGGTGTTTTCTTCTGGAAGATCGTCTTGCACTTCTATAATTCCGAGAACATCTACTGTGCGCACAATAGCTATAATGCGCATGGTCATGCTTTTTTTAGGCTTCAGATGTATCCAGGGACATCGCAATATTTTACCAAGCCACAAAGCAATCCCTTTCCAATCAATAAATACTGCAAACAACATGAGTACTGCTGACTTAAACTTAATTTTGAGAAAATATCCAAATCCTTTATGCATTACATACATTCCAAATGCCCAAATTGTACGAATGCCGTAAACAAATACCGCTAAGATCATTCCCATTTCTGCAAATACCGTTGCGACATTTGCAGTCCACAGCAACCATGGATGGTAGTCTATTCTAAAAGCCGGTAAGACATCGAAGTTGTTGTACCACATGATGTGCAACTTGTGACTCGCATACTGAGCATCAAACCACGCTTTTCCTGCCCATAATTTCCAAAACCCAGGGAAAAAGTAGAGCACACCAAACAGTACCCACAACAAACGTACTGGCACTCCATACACTCTATGAGCTTTGGGAGGTGACGTGACCCCTCTTCCTCCTCTTTTCCATGCTGCAATTAACGCATCAACAGAAAGAGCATCTGCACATCTGCTTACTGATACCACAGCAGAAAACCAAATAATATGATGATTATGATCAATCTTTCCAAACATCTGCATAATTCCCATGAAATACAATGCAAACATAACAGCAATCGGAGCCGTATATCGTGTCCATAAACCAATAATCGCACACGTGGCAAATATCGATAGTCCGCTATGTGCAAAGGTAATTGCACTCTCTGAAAACGGAATGACATCAAAGAATAAGCTATATCCAGTAGGTGCGATTCGCATTTCAGCTGGCAAACTGGCCATGGTTAGCGTCTTCTCCAAGAAGACAGTCTGCTTCCAGACCAGATAGAAAATCACGATACGAACAACTGCGAGATTTTCTGGGTGACCTACTTCTTGAAAAAATTTCCAGTTCCAACACTTCAAAACAGATCGAACTTTTTGCATAGGAGTAGTATTCTCCTTTTTTTACAGCGTGGCAAAAAAGAAAGAATCTCCTACTTATAAATTGGAGAAACGGGATCTAAATGATCTTTTCCAATCAGACTTAGTGCGCGTCGTACAGCTTCTGTAGACATATCTCTATGTCCTTCCTGTCGCCAAAGTGCACGCTCATCATTTGCACCGGACAACTTCTCTACCTCTACAAGTAAAGAGGTGTGACGTCTGTTGAGTAAAATAGAGAAGATGCGGTCTGCTTCGCGAAACAACAGTTCGTCATAGCCATATTTTTCTATATACAGATTAAATACTTGAAGCCATTTTTTTTGATACAACGCACCCCATCCAACAAAAGACATCTGAGCTGTCTCGTAAATATTTCCTTGATTAATGGCGAATTGCATTTGGTGTAACCCATGAGTAATGCAATCAGGATTTTTTTGAAACGTTGTATATATTTTGAAAAGATCTTTGCTAATCCAATCATCATCTTGTGTATAAATAATGTCATTTTTTGCATGATATGCGCAGAGATACCTTCCATACACTTGCACATTGGTAGGACTATTGATTACTTTCACTCGGTCTCCTTTTACGATCGATGTATTGGTACTATCGTTGTTCCAAATAATTACCTCATCGATAAACGGGTGAGATAACACATGATCTGTAATATATTGCATATTTTCTGGTCGTTTCCACGACAGTAAGCACGCAGTAATTTTTTGAGATTTTGGCATAGAGTAATAAATCGTACTGTCGCAATCTACTTATTGCAATAGTGTGCGCTTCATTAATTTTGTGGTACCCTTTTCTCCTTATTATGAATGCAAAATTTTCTATTCTTGATTCTCTTCTCGACACTATTCGACCACATCGAATAGCAGAATTTGGTATGCAAGATTTGCAGCGATCTACATTTCTGCTTCGGTATTGCAAAGCACACAACTGCACACTCGATTCTGTTGATCTCTCACCTGCATATGAGGTGCAACCACTGCATTCTGAATATGAAAATGTATGGACTATCTCTAAGCAACTAGGGCTCAATGCCATTTCTGTTATACAACGCACTGACATAGTTATCTTGGATGAAGACCATAACTGGTATACGACTCATCACTGCTTATTGAATATTCAACGCCAATGGAACACGTTTCCTATTGTCCTCGTCCTTGGCTCTGGTAATCCCAATAGTAGAAAAGATGCCTACAGAGATATTTCGCGTATCCCAATGGCATATCGTCAGCCGCTATCAGAAAAAACAGATGACGCACTCTACGCAAATACACCACAAAACGGTGTAAAAACTGGAATAGAAGATTTCATAAAGCAACAACAAGATATCATCGCTTTTCATCTACCAGTTGCGGAAGGTTTCACTCTGCTCGCCTCTTCTACAATGCTCGCGAACACTCCAAGCTTGCGCAGCTACTGCGAAGGATGGGCTATCGGAAAAGTTGCAGAGGCATTTTTGGAACATGAGGCATATGACAAACAAGAACTTGAACGATTACAAAGTGACCATCAGCAATTACAAGAGTTAACCCAGAAGCTTCAAAAAGAACGTGACTTACTCCATGCTGATTTAGATAAATTGTATGGCATGCAAGGAAAACTGAAGTCCGTTGAGCATGCACTGGTGGCTTCTAATTCTTCTCGTATCTATCAAGGCAATCTTCTCTCAGAAAAACTACAAGAGGTACAAACTCTTCTTGTAGGAAAGCAAATGGCAGTTGACCATGTACTCAATACATTAAGCTGGAAGCTTACTGCTCCGTTGCGACAAATAGGGCACGTAAAAAGAATTCTTACTCCAAAAAAACTGATCAATCGATGCATGTACGCAGTGTTCGGGGCGCTAAAAGATTTGTGGACTGATTTTGGTAAACCATTTCCACGAGCAACACGCTTTGTACGCTACCGACTCCTAAGGAAATGGAAACCACATTCCTATGTCACAGGAGTAGTAATTTCCGAAGAAAAGCCACCTGCAAAAACTCCACTAAAAGAGATTCCGAAAGAATTATCTGATAGAAAAAATGCCTCAGAAAAATCTCCACCTACAGTCGTAGAACAAACCACCGCAGTTATTGTGTATGGCGAATCACACAGTGCTCTGCAGAACGTATTGCAAAGTATTACAGCACAGTCATTGCCAGTGCCGCACATCGCCGTACTGTACTCTGAGCCTACTGGAGATATCGATGCGTGCATGAAGGCGTACCAAGGAGTGTCCTTTCAGCGTCACGCAAAAAATAGCCTTTCCTACTCTGCAAGCAATGCTCCGAAGCTTCCATATGTATGTCTTATACCACAGGATATTTCTTTGCATCCTAATGCCATTCAATCTGGATCTGATTTTCTTGAAGAAAATAAAAACATCAATGCAGTCACATGGAATATAAACGACGACATACCTGCAACTCCTATCGCTGTACCACTTGATGAAGCGTTTTCACATTCGCAACCTGTCCTCATACGATCGAAGTATCTACGTTCCCCAGAAATTAAAAAACAAAGCGGGATGTTTATACCTGTATCTGGATCTACGCCTTCAACATTCTATCCTGCTCCGCAAATCACATGAAGACTCCTCGGATCCTCATGCTCATAGATGTCTATGGCTGGGCATTCCACACGCTTGCACGAGGAATGAGGCAATTTCTACCGGAGTATTCGATAGACATCGTAACCGCCGAGGAGAAACCTGATTTCTCAAGCTATGATCTTATTCACGCATTTGGCGCATATCAGCGCTGTGAAAGTGCTCGTTGTCCCGTTCTTAAGGGGGTATACAACACCAACGCTTCTATTCGTAGTGTTCCTATTCACACGTTTTTCGAAGAGCTATTACAAGATGCTACTGCCATTACTGTTCCCATTAACTCTATTGCGTTGCAATTGCAGTCCTATGAAATAAAAAAGCCAATCTTCCTCCTGCCAGAAGGAGTAAACACCTCTCTGTTTTCCTACACTCCTCCCCCTTCTGGGGAACTGCGCATCGGTTGGGCAGGAAATCCTGTTCGGTGCTACAAGAGATTTCATCTCGCTCAAAATGCCTGTAGAGAATTATGTCCACTGCAAGTTGCAGATGGAACGCTTACCGAAGAGCAAATGTTGCAGTTCTATAGTTCACTCGATGTTATCCTCTGTACTTCCGAAATTGGAGAAGGATGCCCTCGACCGCTTATAGAAGGCATGTCACGTGGATGTTTCCCTGTTTCTTTTCCTGTAGGTGTTGCCCCAGACATTATTACCTCTGAAAAAAATGGCCTCCTTGTAGAAAAAGAAACTGTGTGGGGAATGCGCCAAGCTATCAGATGGTGCAAAGAACACACCGATGCCATTCGATCGCAACGCAATGTAAATCATGAGTGGATACATAACAATCGAAGCTGGCAGAAAATTTCTCCACAGTTATCTACGATATATCAAACACTTCTTGGCTCATGAACATTCAACTCTTCTCTCATAACGGCAATTTAGAAGGTGCACCAATATTCCTGACCACTCTTGCTGAAAAACTGCAGCAAGATGGGCACGACTGCCACATTACTCTTTCGTCTGAAGGTATCTTAGAGAAACGCATTATTGATTCAAAAGTTGATCATACTGTTATAGAAAATGTGTTTTTCGATCCTTCTTTACTGAAGACTGATTCAAAACCCGATCTTGTCATCGTAAATACTATTTTGGGATTTCGTATTGTTAAACATTTTGCAAAATCCTCTGCACGAGTGATATGGATCATTCATGAATCTGATCTAGCCCTAATGGGATCTGACGTTACGGCTGAGCACTTCACAATGGCAGACGTTGTTGTATTTCCTTCTGAGTTTGCCAAAAAACGCTACGCATCATATGACCAAGGAAACTTTGTCGTCATACCAAATGGTATTGCAACGGATGCTATTGGATATTTTCGTTCAAAAAACACCAAGCAGCAGCTACGTCAGCAGTACAACATACCTGATGATGCAACGGTGTTTTTATCTGTTGGAATACATGATCCTCTCAAGGGATTTAGTACGTGTGTGCAATCTACTATTGCGCTTATAGAACAGAATCCTGATGCAAATATTCATTTGGTTATTGCCGGAGGAATTCGTAATCCAGAACAACAAATGAATGCTGATAAACTCTTGCAAGCAGCCTGGAAACATAATGTTCGCAACCGCATACATGTATATGCAGACTTCCCACAAATTAATGATTTGTTTGGACTTGCCGATTGTTATCTCTGCGCATCTGCTCTTGAGACATTCCCTTTGACCATACTGGAGGCAATGGCGTTTAATCTGCCCATTATTGCGAGTAATACTGGTGGAATCCCTGAGCAAATAACAGATAGGATCGATGGAATACTGATAAAACCTCAGAACAAAAAACAGCTCACTGCTGCCATGCAGAACATACTATCGAATCCAGAAGTTGCACTCTCTCTTGGAGATGCTGCACATAAAACCTGTACAAAAGCATTTACTGATGACCGAATGATGCGGGAATACACAAAGATATTTGATGTCCAATACAGAGCTCCGAAACTAGAAGTGCCAGCATCCACAGAACATTGTCACTTAAACCAAGATCATGACATCTCTCTTATGATGCGTGCATCCAAGCCAGATACGATTCGTGATGCAGTCAATTCTGCCATTGCATCGTTTCCGTACTACAAAGAATTTGTCATAGGAGTATCCCCTACGCTAGATAATGAGACTCTCGAATGGCTAAAAGCGATTCCCCATGTACGCATAGTTCCAGGTACTAACGAAAGAGAGAAGGCGGCAGCGCTGCACTTTACGCTTCTTAGTGCCTGTAAGCATACATGGATCGTAAATGTTGATGATGATGACCTATGGGTATTCGCCCCAAATCTTGATACGGTGACAGATGATATCGGCATTATTCATGGGACATATTTTTACCTCAACACCTATCTTCCCTACGAACATGCAAGAAGATATGTACTAGAAGTAGGTCACCCAGTTTCCTGTTCCGAGCACGTAAATGGTATTGCTGGATCCAACTGGATCATGCGAAGAGCTGCATGGAGATCTGTTTCTTCAAATCTTACAGAAGATACTCCATTCCAAAATAGTGACTGGAGCATGTATTACTACCTCCTAGAGAACAACTGGAAGGCAATCCACACACAACGCATTATGGGTTTTGAGCAGCGATTTTCCTATGACTTCACAAGCGGCCCCGGTTCTACTTGGGCTGATACCTTTGCACTGCTGCAATCAAGATCTTCTTGATACAGCATCGATTCAAACTGTGTACCTTTGAGAGCAGCTTCTACCTCCTCATAGTTTTCTATTACCTTAGATAAAGGTCCTGCATTCTGCTTTATCAAACTTGCACTCAGCCCCTCTTTGTATTCAGCCCCCAGAAATGTGCATATCTTCTCCATATATTTCTCTCTATTGGGCCCCATGACTTCTTCGTAATAGATTTCTACATACTCCTGACCAGAATCCTCTAATCGCTTAAGAAGTTGAGAATAATGATATTCCACATGTGATGCATATTCTTTAAATAATTCAGGATCGATAGTAATGTTTGCAGACTGTGTTTGCTCACCGTTGCGCACTCCCCATACCTTACTTTGTAGCGCTATTTGAAACGACACATACTGCCTCACTCTATTTTTTCTTCTGATAATTATCTTCTGTACATCTGTGTCATTTACTACAGCCTCTAATGCTTCTGGACTTTGGTCAAAAATTAACTTAAATCCAATGATGGACCTTGTGTGTGTGCTCTTCCATATGCCATTTAGAAACTCTACTGGGTGAGCATTACGCCACGCAATACTGCGCATCGTCTCAGCCGGATCGAGCCGTGTAAGCATAGGTGAACTATCTGTCGCTCCTTTGCTATACAACTCGGTATGACAACATATGTCTTTGTGTTTTCGTAGTGATTCAACGAGATAATTACTTCCCGTTCTTGCACTACCTATAATGACAAAATTTCCTTTTTTCTGCTCCAATTCATCCTCTTCGAGCATATTTTCGTAAGGAGTCCCTTTTAGGCAATCCGCAATCTCTTGGTAATTTTCTATAAGATCTATTAGCGGCTCTGGGTTTTGCCGAATGTATGGAGATACATGGGGCTCTATGACTTCTGCACCAAGAAACGCGGATATTTTTTTCAGACAATCTTGCCTCTTTAATCCCACAAGATCTTCGTAAAATATCTCTAGATAATCTTGATTTGATGCAGTCATTTTCTTTTCTGCTACTACGTACCGACGATTAATGCGTTTTATAAAGTTTAGTAAGGCAGCTCTATGTAGTGTGATCTTTGAGCTGTTGCGATTTTCTGGAGTAGTTATTGTCCGTGTTTTAAACAGTGCTGCCCGACAATTCGATGCAAATTGACGGACAATATTTCTTCGCTTTAGCAAAATCTTTTTTACAGACTTATCGGCGAGAAGCTCGCTATATACCTCTTCATCTTGACCAATAATAAACTTGAATCCTGTAGAACGTTGTCCGTGATTCTGCCTCCATACATATTTGAGAAACTGTAGAGGGTTATCATCGCGCCAATCAACGTCTTGCATTGTTTCTTCTGGGTGCAGTGTCTGTAATATGCTGCTTTTTGATGTAATGCCTTCATTAAACAGCTCACCATAGCAATGCACACCCGAAAGCGTATTGAGTGCTTCTACTAAGTAGGTACTTCCTGTTCTTGGGGTAGCAATGATTGCAAACTTTTCACTTCCTTCTAAAACCACGTCTTCTTTTGGAGTTGCTGTAGGTTCTTCGTTATTACTAAAGGCATATTCATCGCCATGAAGACAGTGTTCATACTTTGTACCCTTTAATGCCTTTTCGATTTCCTCAAAGTTCTTGATTAGACTTTTGAGCGGCTCTGGATTTTGCTTAATGAGATTTGATGAAACATCTACCGATGCATCTACCTCCAGAAAATCAAACACCTCCCTGTAGTGTTTATGCTTTTCAGGTCCTACTAAATCTTCATAGCTCAATTCTAGATACTCTTGACCTGTCTTTTTAAGGAGATTTCGTGCTTCTTCGTGGTATGCCTCATGCTTGTCGATAAAGTGCTGTAATGCAGCAGGATAGACATGGAAACACTTATTCTGAGCCTTATTAGGAGTGTCTTTTAACCAGAACCCTGTTTGCACTGCTATGTGAAGAGATACGTACTGACGAATAATATTCTTGCGATGCAGTAGTATCTTCTTAACCGACGTATCTTCTAGTGCAACCTTGCATGCTTGATCATTTTGATCAGCAAAAATTTTAAATCCAGTCGTAAACTCACTGTGATTTTGGTTATACACGTACTCTAAAAACTCCTTAGGATTCTCATCTCTCCACACCGTATCTTGCATGTATTGTTCGGGCTTTAGCCTGTACGCTTTTAGATCCGCACCACCCATAAAGAGTTCACTGTAACAACACACCTCTACATGTCTGTTTAAGACTTCTACAAGAAGCGAACTTCCAGCACGAGGAGCACCTATGATGACAAATTTATTCTTCTTTTCTATGCTCTTTGAGAGCTCCTTTCGCAGAGAACCAAACGGTTTTGGGTCGAACCCTTCTGTAAACTGTAAATAGCGATCTCGTAGTCTGCGTGCAGATTTTTCTTGGAAATTCGTGTGCATTCCAGTGTCTTCATTTTGCACCATGCTGTTTTTGTGCAGCCTGCGCAATACTACTACTGCATCAGAAAAATGAACGGGGACACCAGCTTGGTGGGCGCGCTCTACAAATTCATTGTCTGCACCACAATACCAATCTGCAAATCCATTGAGTTCTTCGAATGCAGACTTAGCAACTACCATTGTTGGGTTATTTACCCTTCCACTAGGGCAATAGTCTTCTTGTATTCCCGACCGCGCTATCTGGCCCTGTTCTTCTAAGTAGCTATTGGGTGACTGTGAATCATTCGAGCGCCAATCGATAAAGTTTTCCATCGCACCACCAAATATTTTGCACTGACTCTTTTGTAGAGCAGTTACGGAATGCCATATGCGATGTGGAAGCGCTATGTCATCGCTATCTTGTACGGCTATGTAATCAGTTTTTAGCGAATCAAAGACCGAATGAAAAGACCGATACGGTCCTAGTGTTTCTTCGTTACGATAAAAAAACATGTTCGGAGCATCTACATACATTTGCCTTATAGCTTCAGCTTTTTCTTCTGGTACTGCATCTGCAACAAGGTGGATATAACACTGCGCATCCTGTTGATTGAGAATGGAATCAATCGCTGTTGCGAGATAGGGAATTGCTGGTTCGTGATACGCAATCACCACATCGCATGACACAGAATGCTCTCCTTGCATAAATAAATAATTGAAATGCAGCTAAGGAGAAATATTATACCTTTAGCACCTTGCTTTGGGAATCCTTCACATAGTTTTCTATTACTGTTTTTGGATCTCCAATCTCTCGCATTTTTCCTTTTTCAAGCCAAAGCACCTTGTCACAAACAGACTCTATACGCTCCATACTATGACTGACCATTATCACTGTGACGTTTCCCTGTATTAATTGTGTCATACGCTGCGCTGCACGCTCTTGAAAAAACATATCTCCTGCAGAAAATACTTCATCAAGAAGAAGGATTTCAGGATTGGTGTGCACTGCGATAGAAAAAGCGAGTCTCTGGCCCATTCCTGTAGAAAGTTGATATGGATACATATCAACAAATTCTTCTATTCCTGCAAATTCTATTATGGAATCTAATGTACTCGAGATATCCCCTTGAGGCATTCCGTATAGTGAGCAAGCAAGAAAAATATTATCGGTAATCGTTAGTCTCGGCTTTACCCCTACGTTTAGGCTGATAAGTGGGGTAATAGCACCTTGAACATCAACTGTACCCTCATCTGGGTAGAGTATCCCTGCAATCATACGTAACAGAGAACTTTTACCAGATGCATTCTTACCGATAACACCAAGGACCTCGCCTTTCTCTACCTGAAACGACACATCACGAAGTGCTCTAATAAACCGCGTTGTATGACGCTTTTTTTCTGAGGGCATTAAATCTGCCATACGTGAAAGCATTGTTGCATCGCTACGTGCATGAATCGTAAACGATTTACTAACGTGCCGGACATCAATGGCAATGTTGCTCATAAGCGCTCGATAAAATGTACACGATTTCTGTTAAAAATGCTGTACCCAATAACAAATGTAATAAGTGCAAACGCAGTGAATACTGCAAAATCAGAGATAGGAGGAATGCGATGATAAATAAGTAACTCTCTCGGAAGATGCACCATGTAATACAATGGATTGAATTGACTTATATATTCCCCTCTTCCACCTGGAGTGGGTACATAGAAGATTGGAGTGGCAAACCACCACGCTCTCGTAAGTACCGACCATATCTGTTCCACATCACGCATGAGTACGTACAAGCTCGACAAGAAAAATCCTACTCCGAGCGTAAAGATGAATCCTATAAACAAGACGATAAAATAGAGAGCAATATACCCTGGAGTAACTTGATACCAATACATAAATAACCCGAACATAATGAGTTCAAATACGTGCGTTATAAACGTATATAATACTGCAGAGATAAGGAGGATTTCTATTTTGATTGGCAACGATTTAAGGAGGGCTGCATTACCTGACAGTACGGTCATGCAACGAGAAGACCCTGTAACAAAGAAGTTCCACGTCACAATACCCATCAGCAAGTACAGAGGATAATGATTTACATTAGATCCAAGGCGCTGTGAAAACACAAAGAGGATAATCGCAAAAAGAAACAACGGACCCAAGATGTACCACAACACTCCGAGAATACTATTTTCATTTTGCAGCTTGATGTTTGCCTTCGTAAGTTGATACAGAAGCGTAAGATCTTTGCGAATGTGCAAACGTATTGGAATCATTACTAGCAGAGTAGCATACTTATTTCTGCTTAGACCTCTATCACTTCATCGCGCTCTGGCATGATAATTTCTATGCCTTCACATATGTTTGAAACGCGGTCTGCAAGTGGCTGCATTTGCTCTTCTTCACCGTGCACAAAGATCAGCTTTTTAACGCCCTTTGTACTGCAGATAAAGTTATCGAGATCGGTCATGTCTGCATGGCCAGAATAGGCGTTGATGTAGACTGTTTCGGCCTTTTTCTGATACATCTTATCGAAGATTTTTACTTCGGTAACTTCTGGGTCGATAATGCGACGTCCCAACGTATTTTTCGCCATGTATCCTACAGCCAAAATAGTGTTTCGCTCATCTTCGATTTCGTTTTTCAAATGATGTCGAATACGACCAGCTTCGCACATTCCGCTTCCTGCCATAATAATCATTGGCCCAGGAGTTCCGTTGATCTGCTTACTCTCTTCGACACTTTCTGTGTATCGAATAAGAGAAAAGTGGAATGGATTGTGTGATTTTGAAAGGAATTTTTCGTACATCGCTTTGTCATAACATTCTGGGTGTTTCATAAACACGTCTGTTACTTTTGTTGCAAGTGGTGAGTCGATCATGATTGGAATCGCTGGAATCTCTTTTTCGTCCCACAGAACGTGCAAGTCATACACAATTTCTTGTGTGCGTTCGAGAGAGAATGCAGGAATAAGCACTTTCCCTCCGCGTTTTGCTGTACGGATAATGACGTCTTTCAAGTCCTGCTTTGCGCTTTCGATACCACCGTGTTCACGGTTTCCGTATGTAGATTCGCAAATAAGAACTTCCACAGGAGGCATAGGAGCTGGATCTCTAATAATCGGCAACATGCTTCTCCCAAGATCTCCGCTAAACCCTACCTTCTTTGTTACACCATCTTCGATAATTTCGAGTACAACCATTGCAGCGCCAATAATGTGACCGGCATCGAGAAACTGTGCTTTTACCCCTTCGCATACATCAAACCATTCGTTGTAATTCTCTCCTTCGAAATGTGTAAGACATTCTTCAGCATCTTCAATGGTATAGAGTGGTCCATCACACTGCATCATGGATTTTGCGAGGTACTTACAGAAGTATTCCTCATCTTTCGTGTTGATATACGCACTGTCTGCAAGCATCACTGCTGCAAGATCTTTTGTAGCGTACGTGCAATGAATAGGTGCATTAAACCCCTTTTTGCTGAGCAGTGGCACACGTCCAACGTGGTCTGCATGTGCATGTGATAAAACCATTGCATCTATTTCTGCAGGATTAAACGGGAACTCCGCATTCTTCACAGCAGACTCCTGTCTGTGCCCTTGGAATAAACCACAATCGAGAAGGATCTTCTTACCATTTACCTGAATTTCGTGGCAGCTCCCTGTTACCTCTCGGGCTGCTCCATGGGGGATAATTTTCATAAATAGGGGGAAATATGCGCTTTTGTTCACAATAATAGCAGCTTTTCTATGGGACCCCTAGACTGACTTTGTCTATACTGTGACCTATATGACCAAAAAGATCGTTGCTCCATTTTTGGCTTTAACTACAGCATTTTTCAGTGCTGTAGCTGCTATCAGCATTCCGGCTGAACCAGTATTTGCTAGTGCAGGAACCCTCGAATCTCGAGTAGCAGAGAGGCGCGCAAGAAGATCTGGAGCACCTGTATCTAACCGAATTGTCATTCAGAAAAAGACGACTCGCTCTACTCCACAAGAACGAAGAAGGCAGCGCCTTAATAGCAGACGTGTTCAGCAGCCAGAAGTTGTAGCGCCGCAGTCCACGACCACACCACTCTCAGCTCTTAAGCGACGCGAAGAACGTCGCACACGCCGACTTGCTGGAAGGCCTGTTCCTGTAAAGCAGCAAGTTGCTGACGGAGTAAATATGGAACGCGCTAAACACGGAGTGGCACCTTTGCGTTATCACACAGAACTTGAAGCTTCTGCTCAAGGTCACGCACTTGATATGAAAATTCGCGACTACTTCTCTCACGAAAATCCAGAAGGACAACGTAGTGGAGACCGTATTAAAGAAACTGGATACGGTGTAGTAAATGCACAAGAGTGTCGTTGCAGTTACAAAGTCTATCTTGGTGAGAACATTGCCAAGGGACAAACCACTGTTGCCCAAGTAATTAAAGAATGGATGGAGTCTCCAAGTCACCGAGAAGCAATGCTCTCTAAAGACTACCAAGAAGTTGGTGTCGGTATTGTTGATGACATCTGGGTCTTAAACTTCGGAAGCGTAGACATTACGCCAGTACGCTAACTACTTACGCTTTCTCCGTATCCAACTCAGTCCCGCAGCAGCACCTGCTCCTATTACTGCTACTGCAGCAGGCCCTGTATCTCCTATAGGACCTTGTCTTTGTACGAGCGGTTGCAATTGCGCTAGTGGCAATTGATACGGAAGCTGCTGATAGTTAGGATACTGTGGGAAACCAAATTGTTGGTAACCAGGTTGATACTGGGAAGCTATGGGAGCAGTAGGCGTAGCATTAAAATCAATATTCTCTGTATCTGATGCAATGACAGTTGCCGATGGCTTGTCAGCTTCTTCGATAAGGCAATAACGATCGCAACCATCTCTGTTTAGATAGTTTCCATCGTCACACAGTTCTGAAGAATCCAAGATGCCATCTCCGCAACGAGCGATGTGACAGTTTGGACGACAGTGCGCATCTGGAGATGTGGAGTTTAGTGGTCCATTGTCACACTCTTCTCCAGGGTCTACTTTTCCATCTCCACAGAAGAGAGAATTAAAGAGGCACCCTACACAACCATACGGAAGAGTGGAATTATGCGATGCCTGTTCGCACTGCTCTCCCAAAAGAGACTGGATGATTCCATCTCCACAAATACCAATCTCTAAGAGACACGTACTGTTACATCCATCGTTGTCTCGGCGGTTTCTATCGTCACATTCTTCAGGTGACTCTAGTAGTCCATTTCCACAAAAGGATGCAGCGGCTACAAGGACTTCTTCGTTCCCTGCAATACCATCGTCGTTATCGCCATCACCGTTATCATCATCTTTTTGATTCTTACGCTTTCCATCGTCGTTGTCGCCATCTCCATCGTCATCATTGTCGTTATTCTTAGGTAATCCATCGTCATTGTCGCCATCTCCATCATCGTCGCTGTCATTGTCTGGCGTACCGTCATCATTTTCATTATTCCCGTCATCGTCGTCGGTGTTTTTATTTGGCACACCGTCATCATCGTCTCCACTACCGTCATCATCAGTATCAGCAATGCTCAATGCAGAGCTGGTAACGAGTGTTATAGACAGTGTACTGCTCTGGAATGCAATAACTCTGGAGGTTGTTGTAGATGAAGAAGATGAAGAAGATGTAGCAATAATTTCTGGAAGAGTTAGAGAGAATGATGAGCTACTACTACTCGACTCTGCCTCTATTCGACACACAGCAGAACACCCATCACCATCTTCTGTATTTCCATCGTCACAGAACTCATGGATCATATCAAAATTGGTTGCTGGCCCTGCCAAAAAGAATAGATGGTTATTAATCTCCCCGTCACCACATCGAGCCCAACGACATCCTGTCCACATTGCCCCATCCTTGGGTGGCCTACAATTATCACCAGGCATACAGGCGCATACTTCGAGTTGAGGTTGGTGGAATGTTCCAGGGACAATATTACCATCTCCATGGTCACATTCTTCATCGTCATCGACGATCTGATCTCCACAAAATGGTGTTACCTCTTCTTCCTCTTCATCGGAAGATTGGTTAGCAGATGAAAGTTGATCCTCCGAAAAGGAGAACGAAAATGCAAACTGATCTGATGAAAATTGGTTTGAGGTAGCCTCCGAAGAGATAGCTACAGATACCTGGCTACTTTCCTGTCCACCACCGGAGTCACCTCCCTCATCTTCATCGTCTTCATCTGTACTAGTAGCACTACTTTCTGCTATTGCTACCTGTGAACTGGTTTGTGCACTGCTTCGCGTCTGAAAACATGGCTTGCAGTCTCTTGTGCAGATCAAATTACAAGGATCTGATCCTGTACAAGAGGATGGCACACATCCAAGGCATGGGTCACCATCTGCAGGATTTGTGCAATCGGGAGTAGGCTTTCCACCATCATCACCGCCTCCAACTGCACCACCTTCCTGGCCACCTTCCTGTCCTCCTTCTTGTCCACCAGACTGACCTCCAGATTGTCCGCCTTCTTGCCCTCCTTCTTGTCCCCCCTCTTGGCCACCCTCCACTCCACCTACGAGACCACCATTAAGACCTCCTACTCCACCGACAGCTCCACCGTTACTTCCACCAAAGTCAAACCCACCGGGTAGGCTACAAGTGTATTCATTATCGTCACTCTCATCATCATCACTATCATAATCTTCTAAACAAATCATTGTACCGCTATATTCACCTCTCTCGATGGTCAGACCATTTTTGATCACATAACATTCATCAATAATATCTTTTGAGCACTTATCTGGAGGACATGGACCACCGTGAGGAGTTTTTTTTGCATCACCACAATAGGTCGCAGTACAGTTATCATCCGATGGATTATCACAGAAACATCCCACATCTGGTCGCCAATTAGGATCATCATTTTCCTCATCGTCATCATCATTGGGATCACTACAACGAGCACACTCTTGGGACACTCCACCTTCACATGCCAGTGGTCCTTTACACCAAATACATTTGAGCTTATTGCAACTTCCACCGAGCGGTTGATTTATAAGCATTTCCTCAGGCTCTTCTATCGTGCCATTTCCATTATCATCATACTGTTCACAGCAAGCAGCTGCTGCAGAGTTTTCGCAGCAATTGTCTGATGTACATTCACATGCATTATCTATGCAAGCTTCGTTAGCTGCAGGGCATTCAGAGTTGTTCTGACATTCGTAACATTTATCAATAATACAGTGAGGCTTTCCAGTAGGGCATTCAGAATCTTGACTACATTCAACACAATTAAAATTTGTACAAACAGGTAATTCCGAAGGGCAATCTGCATTTGTTAAACATGCCACACAAACCTTATCGTCGCACTTCCAACCATTGGGGCAATTTGCATTGCTATTACACTCTACACAGGCATTTCCTGTTGTAGATTCGATCAAAAAATACCCTCTTTCATTTTGCAGATTACACTCGCAATTTTCGTCACAACCAAATACAAGATCGCATTGCTCTCCTTCATCCTTAATACGATTACCACAAAGATCTACTGGCGGTGGAGGAGGTGGAGGCTCTAAGTCTTCACAAGAGCAATCAGTGCAAACTTGATTTTGGCCACATTCACCATCTACTTCACAATCTTCACCCTGTTCTACCGTACCATTTCCACATCCTGGAGTTGGAGGAGGAGGTGGTGGCGCATCATCTCCACACTGTGTTGCAGATTCACATGCTTGCTTTGAATCAAAACAATCTCCACCAGTGCTGGTCATACTATCTCCATCTCCACCTGGATACGTTTCACATGCCCCTGGCACTGACAGGCACCCCCAACATGTAGTTATTGGTGGAACCGTACTTCCATTATCCGATTCTGGATCTGACACTGGAGGAGAATCTCCAGCATCATCTGTATAGGGAGACTGAGCGGTAAACTGACTACCCACTCCCCACGAAACGGCAACGGCAATTGCTAGTACTAGGAGAGCCTTCGATTTATTTCCTTCGTTCAATATAAAATATGGGCAGAATCATTGTTCAGGGTATCAAAAACAAGCTCTTTCCACAATTTTGCTATGCATCCAAATCCACCGACTTCAACAAATCATTTTTTTCTTGATCGGTGAGCAATCGAAACTCCCCATCTTTAAGCGAAGGCGATAGTGTCATTACGCGTGTACGTGAGAGAAATCGCAGTGGCGCTCCAACCTTCTGACACATGCGGCGGATCTGTCTATTTTTCCCTTGAGTTAGGGCTATAGTGAAAATCTTATCACTGATCTTTTTGACCACTGCAGGTTTTGTTTTCTCTCCGTCGATCATGACACCATTTTGCAATTTTTCGAGCTGTCTGTCGGTAATAGGATCAGTGGTTTCAACTTTGTATTCTTTTTCGTGATCGAATGACGGGTGTGTTAGTCGGTACGCGAGTACTCCGTCATTGGTAAAAAGAAGTAGCCCCGATGTCTCTTTATCCAGACGACCAATAGGGTAGATTTTTCCCTGTAATTCTTTTGGTAACAGATCTCTTACGGTGCGATCTGGATGGTCTGGGTTATCAACATTACTGGTGATGATTCCTACAGGCTTATTCAGTAAGTAGTAGAGCATCTCTTTACGGTCTTCTAACACCTTGCCGTCTACTTCGATTTTATCTTCTTCAGGATCTGCCTTCTGGCCAAGAGTAGCCACTTCTCCATTTACTTTCACAAGCCCTGCCTCGATGTACTCTTCGGCTTTTCGCCGAGAACAAATACCTTGGGCCGAGAGGATTTTTTGCAGTCGTTCTTCCATAGGCTCCAGAGTATAGAGCTCAATGACTTCTGAGAAGTATTTTGTGCAGAGAGGCCGAGTAGTAAACCGAATGCGTGGCATAGCTGCCTAGTACACAGGAGAAGGTTCTGCCGTGATATATGCTAGGTAACTGAATAAATAATTTATACAAAAAAAGCGGCTTATTACAGCCGCCTTCGTAGTTCCGTATGTTGCTAAATCTCTCTTGCATCTACAACTTCAAGCTTCAGTTTTTCGTAGATAATCTTTGCAGTTTCTGCACGATTGATCGCATCGTCTGGTCTGAAGGTTCCAGTCTCCACTCCAGAAGATGATGTGTCTCCACTTACAATTCCGTAGAGATTTGCATACGCAATATCAGCTTCGAAGCGGTGCCCCTGTGTATCGACAAAACTCGAGTAGAGCGGAAGCACTTCATCACCGAATGTATCGTGAATAATAGTGAGCACTTCTACGCGCGTTGCGTTTCTGTTTAAGTCTGCAGGGAGACGCGGATCCAGAAGACGCACATCCATATTTTCTGCACAAGCAACGTAAGACCGCGACCAGTGGTCTGAAGCCTGAGGGTGTAGTGGAGTATTCGTACAGTTCATTTCATCTACTTGAGCTGCCTCCATAGACATCTTAAGTACCTCTGCAACGGTTACCTGATTTCCAGGGCGATACTCACCTGTTGGTCGTCCATTACTATCGCTGTACCCCGATACAATTCCCCACTCAGAAAGTGAAGCTACGTACGGATTAAACCAGTCGCCTTCTGCAACATCACGAAATACAGGCCCTGTGATATCTTCGAGTTGTTCGATTACATCCGTAAAGTCTGCCGCATTCGTTGCCTCCCAAACTTGTAGCTCTTCTTGCAATGCAACAATCTCATCGAAGAATTGTGCACCAGCAGTTGTAACTACGAGAGCACTGAGTCCGAGAATTGTCGTGAGTCTTCGTGAGAGTTTCATAAATATTTTTGTGAATGTTCTCCTTATTATAGCAATTTTTACGTTTTTTCTCAATTAGCCTCTTCTGCGGAATCGTTGTCTGTTGTATCTTTATTATTTTTGAATTCATCAATGTCCTTTTGTGAAGCCAACGGTAGCGTGTAGGTAAAGGTCGTTCCTTTGCTAACTTCCGAAGAAACCGTGACATCTCCTCCCTGCATCTTCATGAACTTTTTGGCTATGAATAGCCCAAGCCCCGAACTGCTCTCTGCTCCTGTATTACTCTTTTTGACTCCTGTTCGAGAGAAGAGTTTCTCGATCATTTCTGAATCCATACCATCACCAGTATCTGCTACTTCAATAGTACCCATACCGTTTTTATCGCTAAGAGTAACAGTAATACCGCCCTTCTTGGTGTATTTAATGGCATTAGAGATAGCATTGGTTATAGATTCTGCAGTTTTCTCTAAGTCCGTCATCACAAAGGTCTCTACTTCTCCTTCTACTTTAAGATAGAGCCCTGCACGCTTTGCTGCTTCTTTGTAGTCACGAACAGCGCGTTGCGCTATTTCTGCAAGTGGAAGCGGTGTCAGCTTTACTTCTACCACACCACGGTCGAGTCGAGAGACATTCAGAATTTCCATCACGAGGTGGTAATTACTAATATTTACCTCATGTAGATCTTCCATAATTTCTCGAAGGTCCGCACTAATTTCTCCATAGTCTCCATCCAAAATCATCTCGATATTCCATCGCATTGCGGTAATTGGTGCCTTGAGTTGATGGCTTACAATAGACGTAAAGTCTTTGAGTGCCTGGTTTTTATTACCGAGCTCTTGGTTTAGTTTTACAATACGTCCTCCCATGCGTGCCAATGCAATTACCATTATAAGAGTAAAGAATGTCAGTACTCCTCCTGCTATACCAAGGTTCTTCTTTACTTCATTGAGCAGTGCAAATGCTTCTACTTTTGGCTGCTGAGCAACAACAACCCACTTATTTCCTCCTACAGAAATGGGAAGGAACGTTGCGATCATCTCTTCTTTCGTTGTGGGCTCTATATATTCACTGGTGTGCAACTCTCCTTTATGAGCTCTATCGATAGCTTCTATGCCAATGTAGTCTTTTACGAGGATCTTCCCTACAGCAATAGTAGGGTGCGCAATAAGCGACCCATGCTGATCGAGCAACAGCATATGCCCCCGAATACCAAGTCGCACATTGCTCAGCCAACGAGAAAGATGCGCTACGCGATACTCAAAAACAAGCACGCCAAGGAATTCTCCTTTTGTAAGGATGGGGACTGCGATAGCTACCACTGGGTCATCTGGAAACTGCGGACGAATATAGAGACCTGAGATATATGGCATGTTCTTCTCTTTTACTGATCGAAACCAGCCGAGATCCGATAGATCTGCGCCATACGCGTCAATTGCAGTAGGAAACTCACTCCATAACACTCCTTCGGTATCTACCACGAATGCTCTGTGCACCTGTGGGTTACTCACCATAATAGCCTTTAGACGGGTGCGTAGAGCGACTTCGTCATGGCCTTGTACCGCTTTTGTCGTTCCTGGAATAGAGGCTATCGCATGAGCAAGACGAACGTTCTGCTTAATATCTTGCACAATCAGCTGTGCAAGGTTTCCTGATGCAGAGATGTTTTCCTCTTCTACTAGCAACTTTACTGAATTTGAAGACACCTGAAATGAGTAGACACTTAGGAGTATGATTGGCATGAATGCAGCCAAAAAAGGCACACTCCATTTGAGCCTGCTTGCACGTACTTTTTTCTGCAAGGTTACCTCGCGTACGTCGCCATTTTCTGTAGTTTGTGTTCGAACCATAGGCTTAGGATTTTCCAGTAATTATAGCATATTTTCGTCATTTCTAACAGGTCGCTGACTTTGACAAAACATACGATTGAGTCTGCTGTATGTTGTTAAAAACAGGTATTTGAGCTATAATAATTAGAATATTTCACACAAACACTATGAACATTCCAAACACTCCTCGTGCAACTATACTCGCTGCAGTATTCGCACTCGTCTCTACTACTCTTGCAACCAACGTATTCGTTGCGCAAACCGGAGGCGGTACTAACCGCAATGGTGGTGGTATAGGAGGATACTGTGGAGACTCAATGGTTCAATCTGAACACGGAGAAGAATGTGATGAAGGCGGTGTTAATACATCAGATTGTACTGAAAACTGCATGATTCCTGATGATAGAGAATTGTGTGGAAACAATAATGTTGATGAAGATGAGGACGAAGAGTGTGACGAAGGATCTAATAACGGAGAGGAAGGGGTCGATTGTTCAAAAGATTGTAAGTACAAAGATCCATACGGAGGAGGAGGTAATAATGGATGGAATAATAATGGTGGAGGATATGAAGTGTGTGGAGATGGAATTACAGAAGGATATGAAGAGTGTGATGATGGAAACGGTAACAATACCGACAAATGTACTAGAGACTGTTATAAAGCAGTCTGCGGTGATGGATACACTCAACCAAGCAATGATGAAACATGTGATAATGGAAGTAGGAACGGTACTGCAGGAGACCATTGCAGGAAAGACTGCACACTACATCCGGTTTGTGGAAATGATGTAAAAGAAGATGGTGAAGAATGTGACGATGGAAATGATGAGAATTCAGACAAATGTACAAACCGTTGTAAAGAGGCACGATGCGGAGATGGTATCTTGCACAAAGGAGAAGAGATGTGTGATAGCGGAAAAGAAAATGGATTCGCTAGTTCGAACTGCACTAAGGACTGTAAAAAAAGACCCATCTGTGGAAATAACGTAAAAGAAGATGGTGAAGAATGTGACGATGGAAATGATAAGAACTCAGACAAATGCACAAACCGCTGCAAAGAAGCAAAGTGCGGTGATGGTATCGTCCACAACGATCACGAAGTTTGCGATGAAGGAACCAAGAATGGAACATCGGAATCAGGCTGTTCTAAAGAGTGTAAGAAAATTGAAGAGCAGAATGATGACGATGACGATGATGATAAAGGTAGCAATACTTCAATAAATAACCAGCCTGAAAACCCAAATAAGCCTACGGTAAAACCTGCAGCCCCAAAACCAAATGATGATAACAAAGAAAAGGAACGTATCGAAGAACTCCGCCAAAAGCGTAAAGAAATTGAAGAGCGCATAGCAGCACAGAAAAAGATAGATCGTGAAAATGCACAAAACCAAAAAGATGCAGTGCAAGCACGTCGCGATGAAGCGAAGGAACGCAAGAGTGAACTCCTCTGCTATAACGCAAGTGGAGAACTTACCGACGACCGCTCTCTCTGTGATACGAACCAAAGTCAGTTCGTCCGAGGAGGAGATGTTGATGACACTACTGCAAAAGAAATCCTTCGTAAGAAATTCCAAGGAGATGATGCAGCAGAGAAACACCGCGCCAACCTCCTTACAACAATGCAAAACTCGCGTGTGCGACTAGGAGGCCTTCTTGAGTCCAATGGACACCGTGATGAAGTAACAGCTTACCTCAAGCAATCTATTGAATGGTTAGACCGTGGTATTACGTATTTCTCAGAAGGTCCGAAAGATACACAAGAGATCCAGCAAATGGTAGGCCCTGTTAAGCAGCTTCTTACACAAGCGAAGATCTTAATACAGGAAGAAAAAGAATTACCAAGTGAACCAGTGCAGATTGATCCTATTGTTCTTAAGGTTGAAAGACTTCTTCTGAAGTTCCGCGCATCATTCGTAGCACTTGCTCAGGGTGGAGTAGAGCTCGATCAAGATGCTCTCACAGCCTACGTAGATGCCGCAGGACAATTCGTAGAGATCCGAGGTGCCTGTGCAGCAGATAGCACTGCTTGTGGACGGCTTAATCGCGTTCTTGAGATCCTCAAAACTGTACAAGGACCAATCCAAGATGCTCTTGGAGAAAATCCAGAGATCTATGAAGCAGTACAAGCACAGTTTGCGGAGTAACAATTTACATTGAACGGATAACAAAAAAGCGACCGAGTGGTCGCTTTTTTTAGGTATTAAAAAAGAGCTCAGAATCTTGGCGTCTGCCTACTCTCACACGGCGCATGCCGCACTACCATCGGCGCTGAAGGGCTTAACTGCTGTGTTCGGGATGGGAACAGGTGTACCCCCTTCGCGAGAAACACCAAGAGCCTGAGCTCTTAATTTTTGATAGAAAGATTATATACGATATGGGCAAATCTTGCCCGCGTAGTGTCACATGAACAGTACTCCAAATGTTTTTATCCGAAGATAAAAACAGGAAAGAAAAATGTTCAATTGTCCGTTCGTACTACTCAGCTGAACACGTTACCGTGCGTACACTTGTAGCCGATCTAGCCGGTCATCTTCCGGCGGACTTATGGAGAAACGTAATCTTAGGAGGGGCTTCCCACTTAGATGCTTTCAGCGGTTATCCCTGCCGAACGTAGCTATCCTACTCTGCCGTTGACACGACAATAGGTACACCAGAGGTTCGTCCACTCCGGTCCTCTCGTACTAGGAGCAGCTTCCTTCACGTTTCTAGATGATGACGGAGGATAGAGG